>CAZCNF010000005.1:35416-99415 GCA_964500135.1 uncultured Porphyrobacter sp. | reverse complement strand
GTGCCGCGATGGGCGGCCTCAGGCCGATCGTCGAATTCATGACCTTCAACTTCGCCATGCAGGCGATCGACCACATCATCAACTCGGCGGCCAAGACCAACTACATGTCGGGCGGGCAGATGCGTTGCCCGGTGGTGTTCCGCGGGCCGAACGGAGCGGCCAGCCGCGTTGCCGCGCAGCACAGCCAGAACTTCGGGCCTTGGTATGCCTCGGTTCCCGGCCTGATCGTGATCGCGCCTTATGACAGCGCCGATGCCAAGGGGCTGATGAAGGCCGCGATCCGCAGCGAGGACCCGGTGGTCTTCCTCGAGAACGAACTGGTCTATGGCCGCAGCTTCGATGTGCCCGATGTGGATGACTATGTGTTGCCGATCGGCAAGGCGCGGATCGTGCGCGAAGGCAAGGATGTCACCATCGTCAGCTATTCGATCGGGGTTGGACTCGCACTTGATGCGGCGGGGCAGCTGGCGGACGAAGGGATCGAGGCCGAAGTGATCGACCTCAGGACACTGCGTCCGCTCGACAAGGAGGCCATCCTCACCTCGCTGGCCAAGACCAATCGCCTGGTGGTGGCCGAAGAGGGCTGGCCGGTCTGCTCGATCGCCTCGGAGGTGATAGCCATCTGCATGGAAGAAGGCTTCGATCATCTCGATGCGCCGGTGCTGCGGGTCTGCAACGAGGATGTGCCGCTGCCATACGCGGCCAATCTGGAGAAGCTGGCACTGATCGATGCTGCCCGTATCGCGGCAGCAGCGCGCAAGGTCTGTTATCGCGCTTGATGGCATGCAGGCCGCAGCGCCGCTGCGGCGGACTGCGTCCTACTCGTCGAGCAGGAAAATCGGCCGCTGGTAGACGATGCGCGGCTCGTCGATCCCCAGGAAGCCGATGATGATCGGCACCGTGTAGGTCATTTCCAGCGTCAGCTCGGTCGCGCCGTCGACCCGCTGGACATCGGCGGTATCCACCGTGGCGTCGAGCCGGGCGAAATCGAGCAGATACGGCGCGTTCTGCCCGGCGGACAGGGCATAGTTGCGGATCTGCGTCATGTTGAGCTTGTTGCCCGTCTCGTACTGCACCATCGTGTAGCGCGCGACATCGGCCGAGGCACTGCGAATGGCGTTGTAGTTCTGCATGCCGATGCCGACCTGGAGCACACCAAGCAGCATGGTCAGGAACGCCGCGCCAAGCAGGGCGAATTCCACCGCCACCGAACCGCTGCGGTCAGCGCGCAGGCGCGCGGCGAGTTGGCGAAGCGCACTCATGACGAGATGAACACCATGCGATCGACCCGGTAATCGACCGTGCTGCCCACGCCGAAGCTGGTCCACACCGGGACGTAGCTGTCAGTGATCACCACTTCGATGTAGGTGGCAACCGCGTCATCTGCGCCACAAGTGGTCTTGTCGGTCACGATCGCTTCGGCATCGCCGCAGCGGTATTTCTCGGTCACCGTGACATTCGCATCCTGCAGGCCGAGCGAGGTCTTCACGACATCGCGCACCGTGGTGCGGTGGGCTGCCGTGGTGGGCGGCGAGGCGCGCACGATTGCGGCCGCTTCGGCAGCGGCGGTCTGGAGTTCGGTCTGGCGCGCGACAATGCGGCTCGATTCAAACCCGCCAAGCGCCAGCAGCAGCAGCACCGGCGCGACGATGGCCGTTTCGATCACCATCGCCCCGCGCGCATCCTGCGCAAGCGAACGGCTGAACTGGTGCAGGCGCGCGCTCATGCCACCAGCCTCACGCGCGGCTGGGTTACGGCCACGACATTGTCGATACTCTCGCCCACCGGGCAGAAGGTCGACATGTCGAGTGTACCGGTAAGGTTGATCGTGCGCGCGGCGATCATCAGGCACTGGCTGGTCACGCTGGCGGTGCCGGCCATCGAAATGCCGCTGATCGAGGTGTAGATCGCGCCGTTGAGCACCGTATCGGCATTGCCGTTGATCATGTTTTCGCGATTGCCCTCGGAATCGCGTGCTTCGAAGATCAGCATCCCGGCGAGTTCATTGGCCTGGTCGGCCGGCACCCCGCGTGCGATCAGGTCGGAGGCCTGGATTGCCGTGAGGTTGATGTTAGACCCACCGTTGATCTTGAAGCCGGCCCCGTTCTTCAGCACGAACATCACGTTCGAGCCGGTCACTTCATACTGGCCCGAGATGTCGAGATCGCCCCCGTCAAGGATGTAGACGCCGGTGGCAAAGGTGGTGGGGCAGCTGATCTTCAGATCGGTGTAGGTTCCGGGCACCAGTGCTGCACCGACCGTGCCGGGTGTCACCTTGATGTCGGAATAGGTGATGTTTGTCTGCTTGGTCTCGACTTCCCAGATGCGGTTGTTGCCTGATCCCTGGAGCAGAGTGCGGGTAGTGGTGGTTTCGGAGGTGCTGCCCGCAGCCGTGCCGTTAGGCACGACGATGTCATCCTGCGTGTTCGGCCCGACCGTGTATCCAACCTTGGGATTGGCCCAGCCGGTGGGCGTGGTGCTGTTCGCATTGCCCTTGTAGTAATTATAGCTGTAAATCAGCGTCGTCGTGATGTCAGCCGTCGTAATGTCGGCCGATTTCTTGGAGCAGCTATAGGTTCGCGCGGTCTGGCTTTCCACCGGGTTGGGCGGCTCCACTCCCGCAAAGGGATCCACCAGCCCGTCGAGATATTCCAGCACGGTGTCGTCGGTGTTCTCGTTGAACCAGTCGTCGATCCCCCCGGCGGCCAGCACCCAGCCGGCATCGATCGTGGGGCTGCCGTTCACCGTCACCGCCTCGTCCGAGGTGGAGAGCGCGGCAAGGCCGCAATTGGCGGTCAGCACCGCGTTACCGCCGATGGTGATCGCGCCATCGTCATCTTCGTCAACTGCCACGAGACAGCTGGTGAAGGTGGCGCCGTCCTCGAACTTGGCCTGCGCATAGGCGCGAATGGTCACGCCTTCGCCGGTCAGGAAGCTCGAAAAGGGCAGGGTGCGGGTGGCGGTGGCACTCACGGCCACGCTGTTGTCGTTGCCGCCCGCGTAGTCGGCAAGGATCACCGTGGGAGCTGATACAAAAGTGTCCGTCTTGTCGATGTTCGCGTCGAATTCCTGCGCCGCGCGGGTCTGGTAGGTATCTTCGGTTTCCTCGTCGGCACGCGCCCAGGCGCCGGCCACTGCCGCCTGGTCAACGGCGAACTGCATCTCGCGCTTCCACATGTACCATTGCGCGGTATCGACGGCGAAGCCGGTGCCGCCGATCAGCGCGGGAATACCCAAGGCGACCAGCAGCGTCGCGTTGCCGCTCGTCGACTGGCTCAACCGCCGCCGAAAATTGCGAAAGGCTCCCATGATCTCAACTTCCCCAGGAATGCGATCTATCCAAAGAGGGCGCATAGGCGATGCAGCGTAAGCGGTCCGTCAACCTGCATGGTTAACAGGAGGTTCGCTTTCCGGCCTGTCGGTGTCTCCCCGACACTCGGTTATCCGCGCCGCTTTATGGTTGACACGCGCCCGCTCGCGCAGGCTAGCGTGCCGCCATGGATGGCCCCGATCAGAGCGACCTTGCCGAGGAGCAGCGGCTGGCGATCGCCTATTCGCCTGGATCGATGCGCCCGGCACTGGCCAGCCTGTTCGCCTTCGACCGGCGGATGGCCCAGATTGTGGCCAAGACCACAGAGCCGCTCTTGGGCCAGATGCGGCTCGCCTGGTGGCGCGACATGCTAGGCATGCCGGTATCCGTGCGGCCCGCGGGCGATGCCGTGCTTGACGCCTTGGGCCGTCACTGGACTGGGCGCGAACGCGAACTGGTTGCCATGGTGGATGGCTGGGAAATCCTGCTTCCTGGCGAAATGCTTACGCGGAACCAGATGCAGGAATTCGGCGAGGGGCGGGCAGCCCCGTTTGGCGCGTTACGACAAGCAGATGGCCAGGTTGCCGAAGAGCGGGTGGCAGCCGCTGCGTTTCACTGGGCGCTGGCGGATGCGGCGGCGCATAGCGCTGACGCCCGTGAACGTGCCGCATTCGTGGAAACCGGGCTGGCGCGGTTGGCCATTCGCGGCTCAATCGAGCCTGGCTTGCGCGGACTGGCTGTGCTGCAGGCGTTGGCCCTGCGCGCGCTCAGCCGAGGCGGGCGGCCGCTGCTTGAGGGCCGAGGTGCAGCGCTGGTTGCACTGCGTGCTGGTTTGCTCGGTCGCTGAAACGCGTCTATCCTGCGCGCAGGCGAGGCAGGAGGGTCGTATGTCACGCGTTCTACTCGGGTTGTTCCTGGGCCTCGTGTTTGCGAGCGTCGGGCTGTACTGGTGGCAGGGCCGCGCCGAGGTGGAAGCCAATGCGCCGCCACCGCCCGAGGTCGCGGCGGTGCCCGACACCTTGCCGCTGGCTGATGGTGCGGGCCTGACCGGCCCCGAACCACCCGAGGCGAGCGAACTGACCCGCGAGCAGCGCCGGTTTTTTCGCTACGATCGAAACCGTGATCTGGAGATCACCCGCAACGAGATGCTTTCGACCCGCAGCGATGCCTTCCGCCAGCTCGACCGCGACGGCAACAATCTGCTGACCTTCGAGGAATGGGCCGTCACCACGGCGCAGCGTTTCGATGCCGCGGATGCGGATCGCAACGGACGGCTATCGGCGAAGGAATTTGCGGTCACTGCTCCCAAGGCGGCGGCCCGCAAGGCTGGTTGCGCCTGTTGAGGATCACGCCCGCATCGCGGTGGTTGGGGATGCGGCAAGCCACGTGCTGAAATCCGCCTTGGCCCGCGCGGTATAGGCTTCCTTGCGCGCCTTCTTGCCAATCTCATGCAGCGGCGGGAACAGCCCGAAGTTGACGTTCATGGGCTGGAAGGTTTCGGCCTCCGCATCGCCGGTGATGTGGCTCAGCAAGGCCCCCATGGCGGTGGTGCGGGGCAGGGGCTGCCATGCGCGCCCGGCCATTTCGCACGCCGCCATCAGGCCCGCGACTAGTCCCACCGCGCTCGATTCGACATAGCCCTCGCAGCCCGTCACCTGTCCGGCAAAGCGGATATGCGGTGCTTCGCGCAGCCGCAATTGCCGGTCGAGCACCAGCGGCGAATTGAGGAACGTGTTGCGGTGGAGGCCGCCGAGGCGTGCGAACTCGGCGTGTTCCAAGCCGGGAATAGTGCGGAAAAGCTCGACTTGAGCGGCGTATTTGAGCTTGGTCTGGAAGCCGACCATGTTCCAAAGCGTGCCCAGCTTGTTGTCCTGCCGCAACTGGACGACGGCATAGGGCCAGCGCCCCTGCGGGAACTCGGGCGTGGCATCGCGCGGATTGTCCAGGCCAACCGGCTTCATCGGACCGAACCGCAGCGTATCGACTCCGCGCTCGGCCATCACCTCGATCGGCATGCAGCCGTCGAAATAAGGCGTATCCTTTTCCCACTCGCGGAATTCGGTCTTTTCGCCTTCGATCAGGCCGCGGTGAAAGGCGAGATACTGCTCCTTCGTCATCGGGCAATTGATGTAGTCGCCCTCGTCATTGGAGGCGGAGGTCCGCTTGTTCCAGCGTGACTGGATCCAGGCGACATCCATGTTGATGCTGTCGCGATGCACGATCGGCGCGATCGCGTCGAAAAAGGCCAGCCGCTCCTGACCCGTTCGCGCCACGATGTCCTGCGCCAGTGCCTGGGCGGTAAGCGGACCCGTGGCGATGATCGTCATGCCGGCATCGGGCAGCCGGTCGATCCGCTCGCGCACGATCTTGACCCTGGGCTGTTCGCCAAGCAGGCGGGTGACCTCGGCCGAAAAGACATCGCGATCGACCGCCATCGCGCTCCCGGCAGGAACCCGCGCCATTTCGCCCGCGCGCATGATCAACGAGTCGAGCCGCCGCATCTCGTGATGCAGCAGGCCGACGGCATTGCGCTCGTCATCATCCGACCGGAAGCTGTTCGAACACACCAGTTCCGCCAGCCCGTCGGTCTGGTGGGCCGGGGTCATCTCTCCGCTGCCCCGCATTTCGGACAGGCGGACGGAAAAGCCGCGGCGCGCGAGCTGCCAGGCGGCCTCGCTGCCAGCGAGCCCGCCTCCGATAATGTGAACGTCGTGAGCGGTGGATTGCATCATCGCGCCACGCTCCTAGTGCTTGCCTGCCATTGTGTTCAAGTCCAAGAGATTGCGGGAAGGGGGAACCATGCCCAAGCGCGCGCTGATCGAACACCGGCCCTGGCTGTTTGCCAGCATCGTCGCCGCGCTCGCCTTTTACTTGCTGCATGGCGGGCCGATCGGCGAGATCTGGCAGGTCGCGGTCAAGGGGCTGGCTGTCGGATGCCTCGCCTTTTATGCCATCCGGCGCGGTTCGGGCACCAGCGCCACGCTGATTGCGGCAGCCTTGATGTTCGGCGCGCTGGGAGACATGGCGATCGAGTTCGATTTCGGCCTCGGCGGTGGCCTGTTTCTGGTCGGGCACCTGATTGCGATCTGGCTATACCTGCGCAATCCACGCGAACACCACGCGATCAGCCAGACCATGCTGGCGGGCGCCCTGGTGGTCGGGACGCCGCTGATCAGCTGGTTCCTCAGCCACGACCTGCTGGTGACCCTCTACTCCTTGGCGCTCGGCGGCATGGCGGCCAGCGCCTGGATGAGCCGCTTCCCCCGCTACCGCGTGGGGATCGGGGCGGCGCTGTTCGTCGTATCGGACTGGCTCATCTTCAGCCGCATGGGCAATTTCGACCTGGGCGTGTTGCCGGATTACCTGATCTGGCCGCTCTACTACGCCGGGCAATTCCTGATCGCGACCGGCGTGATCCACACGCTGCGGCACGAGCTGGCCGAGGAAGACGACGAAGTCGCCTAGGCCAAGCCAGCTTCCCCGCTCTCCCTCTCAGGCTTCAGCTTCGTCATTGGCAGGCGCTTCGTCCGCTTCGGCGCTTTCCTCGATCCGCACCGCGCTGACGATGGTCTCGTCGTCGGCCACGTTGAACAACCTTACACCGGCCGAACTGCGCCCGATGATGCGGAAGGCCTTTTCGGCCGCGTCCTCGTCTTGCGTCAGATGGCGCAGGTCGAGCGGAAGGCGGATCAGCTTGGCCTGGTCGGTCACCAGCATCAGTTGCTGGCCGTGGCGCACCGGGAAACTCGCCACTACCGGGCCGTTGCGGGCAATGTTGTCGATATTGGTGATACCCTGGCCACCGCGCCCGGTGCGACGGTATTCATACGCCGACGAGACCTTGCCATAGCCATTGGCGCAGACAGTGAGGATAAACTGTTCACGCTCCTGCAGATAGGCAAATCGCTCCCGATCGCCCATCTCGCCTTCCTTCTCAGGCTTCCAGGCGGCAAAACGCAGATACTCGTCGCGTTCTTCCTGGTCGCGCATTCCGACCCGGTGCAGGATCGATAACGAGACGACTTCGTCATCGCCCTTGAGCGTCATGCCCCGCACCCCGGTGGAAGTGCGCGACTGGAATTCGCGAACATCATCACCGGCAAACCGGATCGCCTTGCCCTGCTTGGTGGCCAGCAGCACGTCGTCGCTCGGCTCCAGCAAAGCGACACCGATCAGGCGATCATCGCTACCCTCGTCGAACCTCATCGCGAACTTGCCGTTCGAAGGGATGTTGGCGAATGCATCCATGCTGTTGCGGCGGACATTGCCCTTGGCCGTGGCAAACACCACGCTGAGCGCGCCCCAGCTGTCTTCATCCTCGGGCAGAGGCAGCACGGTCCGGATTGTCTCGCCTTCGTCGAGCGCGGGCAGCATGTTGACGATCGGGCGTCCGCGCGTGTTCGGCCCCCCTTCGGGCAGCTTCCATACCTTCAGGCGATAGACTTTGCCCGCAGTCGAGAAGAACAGCACCGGATTGTGGGTCGAGGTGACGAACATCTCGGCGACGGCATCCTCGTCCTTGGTCGACATGCCGGCGCGGCCCTTGCCGCCGCGGTGCTGTGCCCGGAAGGTCGAAAGCGAGGTCCGCTTGATGTAGCCGTCGAGGGTGACTGTCACCACCATGTCGTCGCGCTCGATCAGGTCTTCGTCTTCGATCCCGTCCCATGCAGGAGCGATCTCGGAGAGGCGCGGCGTGGCATAGGTGGCGCGGATTTCCTCGAGTTCGCCGCGCATTACCTGATACAGCTTCACGCGGTCGGCCAGGATCGAGAGATATTCCTCAATCGCCAGCGAGAGTTCCTTCAGCTCCTCGCCGATCTCGTCCCGACCGAGCGCGGTGAGACGGTGCAGGCGCAGGTCGAGGATCGCCTTTACCTGGCGTTCGCTCAAGCGGTATGTTCCGCCTTCCTCATCCGCGGACGGATCGATCGCTTCGACCAGCCGGATATACTGCGCGATCTCGCCGATCGGCCATTCGCGCGCCAGCAGGCGTTCGCGCGCTTGCGCCGGGTTCGATGCGCCGCGAATGATCGCGACCACCTCGTCGAGGTTCGATACCGCCACCACCAGGCCCAGCAAGATGTGGGCCCGCTCGCGTGCCTTGTTGAGCTCGAACTTGGTGCGGCGAGTGATGACCTGCTCGCGGAAATGGATGAAGGCCTGGATGATGTCGCGCAGCGACAGAACCTCGGGCCGGCCCCCGCGGATAGCCAGCATGTTGGCAGGAAAGCTGGCTTGCGCCGGCGTGTGGCGCCACAGCTGGTTCAGGACCACTTCGGGGGTGGCATCGCGCTTCAGTTCGATCACTACGCGCACGCCTTCGCGGCTTGATTCGTCGCGAATGTCGGAGATGCCCTCGATCCGCTTTTCCTTGGCCGCGTCCGCGATCTTCTCGACGAGGCCCGATTTGCCGACCTGATAGGGGATCGAAGTCAGCACGATCGACTGGCGGTCTCCGCGCCCGGCCTCGATCTCGTGACGCGCGCGCATCAGGATCGAGCCGCGCCCGCTGGTATAGGCCGCCCGGCTACCCGATTGACCCAGGATCAGCGGCGCCGTGGGGAAGTCCGGACCCGGGATGTATTCGATCAGCTCCTCGGTGGTGATCGCCGGGTTGTCGATGAACGCCAGACAGCCGGAAATGACCTCGCCCAGATTGTGCGGCGGAATGTTGGTCGCCATCCCCACCGCGATCCCGCCCGCGCCGTTGACAAGCAGGTTGGGGAAGCGCGCCGGGAGGACTGTGGGTTCGCGCCGCGAGCCGTCATAGTTGTCGATGAAGTCGACCGTATCCTTGTCGAGATCGTCGAGCAGCGAGTTGGCCACCCGCGCCAGGCGTGCCTCGGTGTAGCGCATGCTGGCCGGTGGATCCGGATCCATGCTGCCGAAATTGCCCTGGCCGTCGATCAACGGGACACGCAGCGACCAGTCCTGCGTCATGCGGGCCAGCGCATCATAGATCGCGCTGTCGCCGTGTGGGTGGTAATTGCCCATCACGTCGCCGACGATCTTGGCGCTCTTGCGGTAGGGCCGGCCCGCCACGAAGCCACCTTCCTGGCTGGCGAACAGGATCCGGCGGTGGACGGGCTTCAGGCCGTCGCGGACATCGGGCAGGGCCCGGCTCACGATCACGCTCATCGCGTAATCGAGATAGCTCGTCTTCATCTCGTCGACGATGTCGACGCGTTCGAACTCACCCAATGGGTGGGAAGGGGGCAGGGTTTCGGTGTCGTCGCTCAAAACGGGTCCGATCCAGTGATGGTTCTGGTCAAAAAGGAGGCTTGCTCCCATGTAGGGCAGGGCGGCATGTTTCGCCACCTTGGGTCGGGCCCAGACCGCGCACATGGCCGTTTTTTCCACACATAGCGGCCGGTTCGCCGGTGCAGTCATGAAGCCGGCCAGCAAACTCCATTCAAAGCCCGTTCAGCACGCCCCGCATAGGGGGAATTGCAAATTGCGAGCAAGCAGGCCAATGCTGCCGCGCAAGGAGTGGGGACTGTCCCGAGCGGGGCGTCCCGAGTTTGTTTCCAGGAGACATGTCGATGCTTTTTCCCGTTTCCAACCCGCGCGCTCGCAAGGGTTTCGCGTCGCAGATGGTGCTGGCGATCGCGCTCGCCACGAGCGGTGCCTTGCTGAGCGGCCTGGTGGCTGAACCGGCCCAGGCGCAGCGCGAGAAGAAGGAGAAGAAGAAGCCGGAAGCGGCGGTCTACTCCAAGGAATTCGTCGCCGCTTTCCAGCCGATGCAGGCCATCGTCAATGCCGAGGGCGGCGATGTAGCCTCGGTCAAGGGGCAGATCCCCGCGCTGGCCGCGCTTGCGATCTCGACCGACGAGAAGAACGCTGCGGGCGGGCTGATCTACAACGCCGGCGCCAAGCTGGGCGACCAGGTGCTGCAGCTGCAGGGCCTCAAACTGATGCTGGAGAGCGGCAAGACTGCGCCCGACCAGGTCGGGCGCTTCAACTTCATCGCCTATCAGCTGGCGAACGCGCAGGGGCAGTATGCCGCCTCGCGCAATTACCTGCAGCAGGCGATGGCGAACAATTTCACCACCACCGGCGTCACCATGGCCGACATGCAGATCGCCATGGCGGAAAGCTTCATCGCCGAGAAGCGCTTTGCCGAAGGCATTGATTACCTTGGCCGCGCCATTGCCGAGGCCAAGGCAGCCGGCCGCAAGGTGGACGAGAGCTGGTACCGGCGCGGTCTGAGCGTAAGCTACAACAACAAGGTCATGCCCCAGGTCTATGATTTCGCAACCAACTGGGTGGCCGATTATCCCAGCGCCACCAATTGGCGCGACGCGATCAACATCGCGCGCAACCTCAACACCTTTGACAGCGCCGAGATGCTTGACCTGCTGCGCCTGTCGCTGCGGGTCGATGCCTTGAAGGAAAAATACGAGTATTCCGATTATGTCGAAGCGGCTGA
The DNA here is from genome assembly GCA_964500135.1 of uncultured Porphyrobacter sp. GTDB lineage: Bacteria > Pseudomonadota > Alphaproteobacteria > Sphingomonadales > Sphingomonadaceae > Erythrobacter. The sequence goes on along the minus strand of CAZCNF010000005.1, from coordinate 88,676 downwards.
TGCGCGCCGGCTGCCCAAAGAGGTCAAGCGCGTTATCGACCTCGCCTACAGCAAGGGCCATGTGAGCAAGGACGATATCTATCTGTCCGATTCACTGAAGACCGCCAACGCGAGGCTCGCGGCCGACGAGGCCGAATTGCCGGCCTTCGAGCGCGACGCCCGTGCGCCGGCGGCGGCTTTGCGCACCGTCATGGCGGCGGGGGACACGTTCCTGAGCTACAGCCAGTATGCCAAGGCGGAAGAGTTCTACACCAAGGCGCTGGCGATGCCTGGCGTCGATAGCGGGGCAGCGCTGACCCGGCTCGGGATTGCCCAGGCCGAACAGGGCAAGCATGGGGAGGCCTTGGCCACCTTCGCCAAGATCACCGGCAAGCGCGCGCCGATCGCGCAGATGTGGACGGGCTATGTGAAACAGAAGCAAATGGCTGCGACACCGACTGTCGCTTCTGCGGCCACCACGGGCGCCTGATCGACGCGCAATTCACCGAATGCAAGGCGCGGTCCCTTTGCCGGGGCCGCGCCTTTCGTTTGCGCATCGGCTTTAGCGCAGGCGGCGCGCGTAATATTGGCCGTCGGTGCCGCGCTTGAGCTCGAACCGGTCGAGCGAGCCGATCAACTCGGACAATCGTCTGAAGCCAAAATTGCGAACGTCGAAACTGGACCGGTTGCCCGCGATTTGACCGATCTCCTGCAGCCGCGCGAAGCCGTCTTCGTCGCGCTTCGCAGCCTTCCACGCGGCGCCGAGCAGATCGACTATTTCTTCATCAACGGGCGTTTGTGCTGCGCTAGTACCGCCGGCTCCGGGGCTGTCGGCCTTCAACAGCTTGGCGATCTCTATGAAACGCGTGCAGGCGGTACGTAAGGCTTCCGGCGTCTTGTCATCGCCAAAGCAGTAGACCGGCAAACCATCCTGCCGCAGGCGCGTGACCAAAGGCGTGAAATCGCTGTCGCTGCTCATTATCCCGAAGCCGTCGACCTTGCCTTGATAGAGCAGGTCGATCGCATCGATCGTCATGGCCATGTCGGTAGCGTTCTTGCCCCGGGTCAGATCGAACTGCTGGTGCGGGCGTATCCCGTAGCGGTTGGTGATGGCTCCCCAGCGCTTGAGCGCATCCTTCGCCCAGTTCCCATAGGCCCGGCGGATATTGACCTGCCCCAGTTCGGCGAGCACCGTAAGAACGGCATTGATCCCGGCAGGATCGACGTTGTCGGCATCGATCAACAAAGCGATATTTCTGGCATTGGCCTCAGTCATGCGAGGTACTTGAAGCCATCGTGCCGTTGCGGCAAGGCCTTATTCGACCGGCTCGAACCTTCCTGATCGCTCGTCCAGCACATGCAGCACCCCCTCGGATATCGCGAAAAAGGCGCCACGTAGTTTCAGGGCCCCGCTCGTTTCCTTGGCCGCAACCCATGGAAAGGTGCGCAAGTTTGCCAGGCTGAGCTTGACCGCTTCCATTTCCATCGCGCGCTCGGCGGTCCGGCCTTCGGTACCATGGCTTGCCACAACAGGAGCGCGCACCTCGTCGAGCAAGTGGATCCAGTTGGCGATGAAGCCACCAGCGCCAGGCTCATTGCCGTGGAGATCCTGAGTCAAGGCCGCCTTGCACCCGCCGCACATGCCATGGCCCATGACGACAATCTGCCTCACTTCGAGCATCTGCACCGCAAATTCGACCGCTGCCGATACGCCATGGTAACCGGGGGTATTCTCGAACGGCGGAACGAGTGCCGCGACATTGCGCACGACGAAGATCTCGCCCGGATCGACGTCGAAGATCTGCGCCGGGTCAACCCGGCTGTCGCTGCAGGCAATGATCATCAGCTTCGGGCTCTGGCCTTCGGCGACCAGCCGGTCATAGCGGTCGCGCTGGCGCGGATAGCCATCGCTGCGGAACCTTCGGTATCCTTTGAGGAGTTCGGCAAATTCGGGCATGGTTCGAGTTCCAGGCGGCGCTAGAAGCGCTCGCCGCGGATCACCTGAACGTCCCACATACTTAGCAAGAGACCATGCGATGTCAGGATCGGGGCGAGATCTTCGGCCAGTCGCATGGCCTTTTCTTCCGGCGCGATGGTCAGCACCAGCACCTTGTCGGTGCCCATCACGCGCTCTTCGCGCCAGCGCCCTTCGCGGCCCTTGCCCGATGTCACCGGGGTGACCGTCCAGCCGGTAATCTCTGCGCGGTCGATCGCGTCGGTGACGCGCTTCACTAAGACCCCGTCGGTCAGGATCTCGATGCGCTTGCGGGTGACAGTCTCGATCATGGCGTTGCGCCTCCCATACCTGCCAGCAGGCTCGCGGCGGCGCTGATCAGGCCAATATTGACGAGAATGTTGAACGGGAAGGTGATGCTGAGTGACATGGTGAGGTAAATCCCGGGGTCGGCCTCGGGCAGGGCCAGTCGCAAGGCGGCGGGGACCGCGATGTAGCTGGCGCTGGCACAGAGCACGCCGAGCGCTGCCGCTGAGCCGACATCGAGCCCGATCGCGGTACCCAGCGCTGTCCCGATCATGCCATTGACCAGCGGCATGGCAATCGCGATCACGACCAGCCGCCAGGTCAGGGCCCGCGCATCCATGATCCGGCGCGCGGCGATCAGCCCCATGTCCAGCAGGAACAGGCACAGTACCCCCTTGAACCCGGCATCGAAGAACGGCTGGACCTCGGCAAACCCGCCTGCGCCGGCCACGATCCCGATCGCGAATGCGCCCAGCAGCAGCACCACAGAGGCGTTGAAGAACACTTCATGCAGCAATTCGCCTTTGGGTTGCTGGTTGCTGCCGCCCAGGCCCCGCGCCAGCATCAGGCCGGTCAGGATGGCCGGGGTTTCCATCGCCGCCATCACCGCCACCATGAAGCCGCCCGGCGGCTTGCCCTGCGCATCGAGGATCTCGACCGCAGTCACGAAGGTGACGACGCTCACCGAGCCGTAATGCGCAGCCACCGCCCCGGCGTTGATCCGGTCGAGCCGCCCAAACCCCTTGAGCACCGCATAGGCCGCGAACGGGATCAGGAAACTTGCGGCAATGCCAGTGGCCAAGGCGGCAAGGATGGTGCTGTCAATCCCCGACTTGGCCACTGCCACGCCGCCCTTCAGGCCGATCGCCGCCATCAGGTAGAGCGACATGCCCTTGGCGATGGCTTCGGGAATGGCAAGATCGGAGCGAGCAAAGGCGGCCAGCATGCCAAGCACGAAGAACAGGATGACCGGCGAAGTGAAGGTCTGCAGCGTACTTGCGTCCATGCGCAGGCCGTTAGGCGAGCAAGCGGATTTCGGCAAGCGGGGCCATTGCGCCATGCACAGGCTTTGCCTAGATGGGCGCGATGAACGACCTGTCCTCCGCTCCCGAAGCGCGCCTGCCGCGCCAGCGCAAGCCTGACTGGATCCGCGTCAAGGCACCCGTCAGCGAGGGCTATAACGAGACTCGCCGTCTGATGCGCGAGCTCAACCTCAACACGGTGTGTGAGGAGGCAGCTTGCCCCAATATCGGCGAATGCTGGACCAAGAAGCACGCGACGGTGATGATCCTGGGCGATGTCTGCACCCGCGCCTGTGCCTTCTGCAACGTCAAGACCGGCATGCCGCGCATGGTCGATCCGATGGAGCCGGAAAACGTGGCGATCGCGGCGGGCAAGATGGGACTCGAGCATATCGTCGTCACCAGCGTCGATCGCGACGACTTGCCGGACGGCGGGGCCAGCCAGTTCGTGAAAGTGATCAAGGCACTCCGCCGCGAGACTCCCGGCACGACGATCGAGATTCTGACGCCTGATTTCCGGGGCAAGATGCGCCCGGCGGTGGAGGCAATTTGTGAAGCCGGTCCAGACGTTTATAACCATAACCTCGAAACCGTGCCACGCCTATATCCCACAATCCGGCCGGGCGCGCGCTATTATGCCTCGTTGCGGCTGCTGGAAGAGGTGAAGCGCCACGATCCGATGATCTTCACCAAGTCCGGCATCATGCTGGGGCTGGGGGAACAGCGGCTGGAGGTGCACCAGGTGATGGACGACATGCGCAGCGCCGAGGTCGACTTCATGACCATGGGGCAATATCTCCAGCCTACGCCGCGTCACGCGGCGGTGGAAGAGTTCGTCACGCCGGACGCGTTCAAGGCCTATGGTGCGATCGCGCGGGCCAAGGGCTTCCTGCAAGTTGCAGCCAGCCCGCTGACCCGTTCGAGCTACCACGCGGGCGAGGACTTCGCGCAGATGAGGGCGGCGCGCGCCGAAAAGCTCGCCAAGCTCAAGGCCTGATGCCCGGCATTCGCGAGACGAGGCGGCTGCCTTACAGCGCGGAGCAGATGTTCGACCTGGTCGCAGACGTCGGGCGCTATGCCGAATTTCTGCCCTGGGTCGTAGCCACGCGCGTACGGTCGGATAGCGCGACCGAGATGGTGGCTGACATGGTGGTCGGCTTCAAGTCGCTGCGCGAGAAGTTCACCTCACGCGTCGAAAAGGAACGTCCGCGCATGATCGACGTGCATTATGTCGACGGGCCCCTGCGCGATCTCGACAACACTTGGATCTTCCGGCCGCATCCCGATGGCGGTTGCGAGATCGACTTCACGGTCGAATTCGCCTTCAAGAACCGGGTTTTCGAGAAGCTCGCCGGGCAATATTTCGACCGCGCGTTCCACAAGATGGTGGCAGCGTTCGAAGCGCGCGCGGCTGAGGTCTACGGGAGCAGCAGTTCCAGTGCACAGAGCGCCGCCTGACGCCGGACTTCGGCTCGGTTCATATCGGCAAAAAGCTTGAGCTCGCCTTCGGGTTTGGCGCCATCGTTGCGCGTGGCGCGCGCGAACACGACCGTTCCCACGGGCTTCAACGGGGTGCCGCCGCCCGGACCTGCAATGCCGCTGATGGCGACAGCGACGTCGGCCCGGCTGTGTTTGAGTGCGCCCTGTGCCATGGCCCAGACGCAGGCGATCGAAACCGCTCCGAAGGTGTCGATGATGTCGGGCGATACCCCCAGGCTCTCGATCTTGGCTTCGTTCGAATAGGTCACGAAGCCGCGGTCGAGCACGGCGGATGAGCCTGCGATTTCCGTGATCGCGGCGGCAACCAGTCCGCCGGTGCAGCTTTCGGCCAGCGCCACCTTGCGCCCGGCTGCGATGTTCGCTTCGACGACCTTGCGGGCGAGTTCCTCGATATCGCCCGGCAGCAGGCGTGCGTGCTCCATCGACTCGTCTCCGTCGGTCATTGCCGCAACAGGCTTACCACAGCTTGCGCCGCGATGCCTTCGCCACGGCCGGTGAAACCGAGCCGCTCGGTGGTGGTTGCCTTGATGCTCACAAGTGCCGGGTCGATCTGCAGCAGCTCGGCCAGTTTCGCGCGCATCCGTTCGCGGTGCGGGCCGATTTTCGGTGCCTCGCAAATCAGGGTGAGGTCCAGATTGCCGATCGCATAACCGGCCTCGGCGACCAGTTGCGCCGCATGCGCCAGAAACAGCGGTGAAGAGGCACCCTTCCATTGCGGATCGCTGGGCGGGAAATGGGTGCCGATGTCGCCTTCGCCGATCGCGCCGAGCAGCGCATCAACCAGCGCATGGATCGCGACGTCGGCATCGGAATGGCCCGCGAGGCCCTTGTCATGGGGGATGTGGATGCCGCACAGCCACAGTTCCTCGCCTTCGGACAGACGATGGACATCGAAGCCTGTTCCGACCCGGATTGCCGGTAGTTCGTTCACCAAATCCTCCGCGAAAGTGATTTTCCTGAGGCGTTCGTCCCCTTCCACCAGCAGCACCTCGCCGCCGTGCGCGCTAAGCACTTGGGCATCGTCGCCCGCATCCGCGGCGCCATGCCAAGCCCGGTGCGCAGCGAGGATACTCTCGAAGCGGAATGCTTGTGGTGTCTGCACCCGGCGCAGCGTCTCGCGATCGGCTTTGCCGACCATGCGTTGGCCATCAGCGCGAGCCAGGCTGTCAACGACCGGCAGCACCGGGATCGCGCCTGGTGCCTGTTCGAGCGCGGTCAGCAGGCGACGGATCACGTCCTGCGGGAGATCGGGCCGGGCGGCATCATGCACCAGCACGTGCCGCGCTCCAGATGGGGCGAGCGATTCCAGTCCGTTACGCACCGATTGCTGGCGCGTTGCGCCGCCCGTCACGAACGCCACACCGGAAACGCCGGTCAGCGCATTGGCGGCTTCGGTTGCCGCGTCGGCCGGGATCACGACGACGAGCGGCGCGGCGCCGGCTGCGAGCAGCGTTTCGACCGAATGGCGCAGCAGCGGCTTGCCGCGCCACACCGCGAATTGCTTGGGAACTGTGCCACCTGCGCGCAGGCCCTTGCCGGCAGCGACGACTAGGGCGGCAAAGGGGGGAAGGGGAGTGCTGTCGCTCACGCTGTCCTCGATCCAAGGGGGCCGCGCTTAAGGGGTGGACGGGACAAGCGCAATCCACTATGCGCTGCCCAAATTTTAGGCACCTGCACGCAAACATGTCCTCGCTTCCCTCTCCCCCGGCATTGAAGCCGATCGACATCGGTCCGGTCCGGATCGATACGCCGGTGATTCTGGCGCCGATGACGGGCGTCACGGACCTGCCGTTCCGGCGCCTCGTACGGCGCTATGGGTCGGGCCTCAACGTGACCGAAATGATCGCCAGCGAGGCGGCGATTCGTGAAACCCGGATCAGTATCCAGAAGGCTGAGTGGGATCCGGTCGAGGAACCGGTGTCGATGCAATTGGTGGGCTGCGATCCTTACAGCATGGCTGAAGCGGCCAAGCTGCAGGAAGGCAAGGGCGCCGCAATCATCGACATCAATTTCGGCTGCCCCGTGCGTAAAGTGGTGGGGCAGTTCGCCGGCAGTGCGCTGATGCGCGAAGTTCCGCTGGCAACGCGACTGATGGAACAGACGGTGAAGGCCGTGCAGGTCCCGGTTACGGTCAAGATGCGGATGGGCTGGGACCATGCCAGCCTCAACGCGCCGGAAATGGCGCGCATTGCCGAGGATCTTGGGGTCAAGATGATCACGGTTCACGGCCGCACCCGCAACCAGATGTACAAGGGCCACGCCGATTGGGCCTTTGTCCGCAAGGTCAAGGATGCGGTCTCGATCCCGGTAATCGTCAACGGCGACATCTGCACGATCGAGGACGCGGCGCAAGCGCTTGAACAGTCGGGAGCCGATGGCGTTATGATCGGGCGGGGAGCTTATGGCAAGCCATGGCTGCTGGGGCAGGTGATGCATTGGTGGCGCACCGGCCAGCTCCTCGACTGCCCTGACTTTGACGAGCAATACCAGGTGCTGGTTGAACATTATCGCGCTATGCTTGAGCATTATGGGCGCGAAGCCGGCGTCAAGATCGCCCGCAAGCATCTGGGCTGGTACACCAAGGGTTTGCGCGGTTCGGCCGAGTTCCGCAATTTCGTCAATTTCATCGACGATCCAGACCAGGTGCTGGGTGAGCTTGAACGCTTCTACGACCCGTTCCTGAGGCGTCAGGCAGCGTGACCGCGGCGGCTGACCCGATCGAACGGCGCCCCGACCCGGCTGCGCTGATCGGCGGCCTGGTTTTTGCGGTGCTGTTGCTCGACCAGGATGGCCGGATTGCCGAAACCAACCACGCCGCTGAAATGCTGCTAGGCAAAAGCGAAAAGCGCCTGCTTGGCCAGGCGCTGGGCGATGTCGTGGAAATGATCGACGAGCGCGTGATCGAGCTTACCGGGCGACCTGACGCCTCGCTGATCGCGCGCGATATCCGCCTGTTGGTGGACGGGCAGGAGCACCGCGTGAACCTGACGATATCTCCCCTGGCCGCCTTTCCGGGTTGGCGGGTGGTGACCCTGTCCGATGCGGGGCGCGACGATACCGCGCGCGAACAGGAGGGTGAAGCGGCGAGCCTGGGGGCACCGGCCATCCTCGCCCACGAGATCCGCAATCCGCTGGCGGCGATCCGCGGGGCGGCGCAGCTGGCCGCGCGCAAGCTCGACCCGGCCGACCGCGGCCTGGCGCGGATGATCACCGACGAGGTCGACCGGATCGCCCGCTTGATCGATCGGATGCAGCAGCTTGGGCGCTCGCGTCCGGAAGTGCTGGGTCCCACCAATCTGCATGAAGCCATCCGCTCGGCGATCGCAACGGTGCGCGCGGCCAGCAGCGGCGGGATCGAGATTGTCGAGGAGTTCGATCCGTCCCTGCCACCGGTACTCGCCAATCGCGATGCGCTGGAACAGGTTCTGATCAACCTGCTGTCCAATGCCAGCGATGCCCTGCGCTCAAGCTCGACGGATCGGCCAAGGGTCACGGTTCGCACCCGCTTCGTCAGCGGTTTTGCCTTCAGCGCCGTGCACCTTGGCCGCACGGTCCGGCTACCGATCGAGATCACTGTCACCGACAACGGTGGCGGGATCGACGAGGCGCTGCGCGATCATATCTTCGAGCCATTTGTCACGTCCAAGAAGTCGGGGCAGGGACTGGGGCTGGCGCTGGTGCGCAAGCTGGTGCGCGACATGAAGGGACGGATCGGGCACGAACGGGACACGCGGGCCGGCCTGACCCACTTCCGCGTGCACCTCGCGATTGCAGAGCAGGAAGAGCCGGTATGAGCGGGTCCATACTGCTGGTCGAGGACGATCGTGCCATCGCCACCGTGATCACGACGGCGCTGGAAGACGAGGGCTTCGTCCTGCATCATTGCGAAAGCATCGCGGCGCGCGACAGGGCGCTGGCCGAGCGCCGGTTCGACGCCATGCTGACCGATGTGATCCTGGGCGATGGTGACGGCATCGCCACTCTCGATGCCGTGCGCGCGGTGGATCGCGACATGCCAGTCATCGTGCTCTCGGCCCAGAATACCCTCGATACCGCCGTACGCGCCAGCGAGACGCAGGCCTTCGAGTATTTTCCAAAGCCGTTCGATCTCGACGAACTGGTTAGGGCGGTGAAGCAGGCGGCAGGCCAGCGTCCGGGCACCGACGTGGCACCGGTTGCCGAAGGTGACGGCATGCCGATGGTCGGGCGCAGCCAGGCGATGCAGGGCGTTTACCGCATGATCACCCGAGTGCTGCGCAACGATCTGACGGTGCTGGTTACCGGCGAATCGGGCACAGGCAAGGAACTGGTGGCCGAGGCCATCCACCAGCTTGGCGCGCGCAAGTCTGGCCCGTTCGTGGCGGTGAACGCCGCTGCGATCCCGTCAGATCTGATCGAAAGCGAGCTGTTCGGGCACGAAAAGGGCGCTTTTACCGGCGCTGTCACGCAAGCCATCGGCAAATTCGAGCAGGCCAATGGCGGCACGCTGTTCCTCGACGAGATCGGCGACATGCCGCCAGAAGCGCAGACCCGCTTGCTGCGGGCGTTGCAATCGGGGCGGATCCGGCGGGTCGGGGGCAGGCAGGAAATCGCAGTCGACGTTCGCATCATTGCCGCCACCAATCGCGATCTGGCCCCGATGATCGCCGAGGGCAGGTTTCGCGAGGACCTGTTTTACAGGCTCAATGTCGTGCCGATCGAACTGCCGCCCCTGCGCGAACGACGCGAGGATATCGAGGTGCTGACCCAGCATTTCCTCAATCTTGCCGCAGAGGATGGCTTGCCGCGTCGGCAAATCTCGCGCGAGGCCGTTGCGCGGCTCGAGCAGCGTCGCTGGCGCGGCAATGTGCGCGAATTGCGCAATGTGATCTACCGGTTGGCCCTGCTGGCCCGCGACGACGTGATCGAGGTCGAAGCGCTCGATGACATCATCGGCCCCGAACGCGACGGCAACCCTGCCAGCCAGGCGCTGGATTTTGCCGGTGCACTGCAACTTTGGCTCGCCGCCAATCATCCACAGCCTGGCTTGCTCTACGATAGCGCGCTGGCCGCTTTCGAGAAGCCGCTGATGGAATATGCGCTGGCACAAACCTCGGGCAATCAGCTTCGTGCCGCAAAGCTGCTGGGCATCAATCGCAACACCCTGCGCAAGCGGTTGGGCGAACTCGGGATCAATGCCGATCGGTACGTGCGGCCACTTTGATCCGGTCGCGGAAAATCCGCTTGCATAATTGCAACAACACCGTTGTATATCTGCAACTATGCCGAAACCGCCAGCAATGACTGCCGCACGCTCACCGCGTTGGTGGCGTCACTTCTCGCTTGCGGCACGACGAGCCAACATCTTCGTTTGGCTCGAAGTGGCAGCGACGGTTGCGTTGGTGATCGCGGTCTGGAGCACGTGGTTCGCCTTTACCAGCGCGCCGCCTGACGGGACGTTGCTGCCATCGACGCAGGTCTCATTCCTGCTGGTGGGCACGCTGATCCCGGCGATGGGCCTGCTTGTGCTGATCGGGCGTAGGTTGGCCCTGCGCCGAGCCGCCGGGAGCACCGCGCGGCTGCATGTCCGGCTCGTGTTCTTCTTCTCGATGATTGCCGCAGTGCCAACCCTGCTGGTGGCAGGCTTTGCCGCGTTCCTGTTTCAGTCTGGCGTCGATTTCTGGTTTTCCGACGACTCCCGCGGGTTGATGCGCAATGCCAACGAATTGGCGCAAGGCTATTACGATCAGAACCAGCGCGATGTGGCGCAGGAAACCGTCACCATGGCTGGCGATATGCGCTACTATCTCGAACGCGGCTCGGTCACCGATGCCGGGTTTGCCGACTATTATGCGCTCCAGGCCCAGGGTCGCGAAATTTCCGAGAGCGCGATCGTGCAGCAATTGCCCGACGGCTCGCTGCGCACCGCTGCCATCCTCAACCCGATCGAAGGCAACCAGCCCAACCGGTTCATCGAAGCCGGACTGCCCCAGCTTAAGTCTGGCGAGATGGTCTGGGTGCAGGGCAGCCCGGAGCGGATTGCTGCGCTGGCACCGATCGATCGCGATGCCGGGATCTATCTCTACAATGCGCGCAGCCCCGAAGAGGCATCGTTCAATTATTGGGAAAAGGCACAGTCCGTCTCTGCCACTTACGAACTGCTGACCAATCGCGCCCGCGCCTTGCAATTGCGCTTCAACCTGGCGCTGTTCGTGGTGAGTCTGGCATTGGTCGGCCTGGCGGTATGGTTCGCGCTGCGCTTTGCTGACCGGCAGGTTCAGCCCCTGACCGATCTGGTGGCGGCGGCGCGCAAGGTGGGCGCGGGCAATTTTGCGCTGCGGGTCGAGGGGCGCACCGGCGCCGACGAGATCGGATTGCTCAATCGCGCCTTCAACCGGATGACAGCCCAGTTGGAAAAGCAGACCCAGGCACTGGTTCGCGCCAATCGGCAGATCGACGACCGACGGGCGTTCATGGAGGCCGTGCTCGACTCCGTCACCGCGGGGATCATTTCGGTCGGAGCTGACGGCCGCGTGCTGCTGATGAACGGCTCGGCCCAGACACTTCTGCTCGAAGCGGAGCGGCACGGCGCGGCGGTGGGCATGGCCCTGTCCGAACTTTCGCCCCAGATCGCGGCCATGATCGAGACAGGCCTGCACAGCGGGATCGTGACCCATTCCAAAGGGCGCGACCTGCTGACGCTCGCGGTCAAGATTGCACCCGAGAAGGATGGGCAGGTCATCACGTTCGAGGACATTACCCGCCAGTTGCTCGACCAGCGGCAGGCGGCCTGGTCTGATGTCGCGCGGCGGATCGCGCATGAGATCAAGAACCCGCTCACCCCGATCCAGCTGGCCACCGAGCGGCTCAAGCGGCGCTATCGGCGGCAGATCGAAAGCGATGGCGAATTGTTCGACGAACTGACCAGCACGATTGTCCGGCAGGTCGGCGACCTGAGGAAAATGGTCGATGAGTTCAGCTCGTTCGCGCGCCTGCCAAAGCCGAACTTCCGCCAGGAAGACGCGCTCGACCTGGTTCGCCAGGCATTGTTCCTGCAGGAAGTCGCGCATCCGGAAATCGACTTCGCGCTCGCCACCGAGCAGCTGCAGACGCGGATGCTCAGCTGTGACAGGCACCAGTTCGGCCAGGCGATGACCAATGTCATCAAGAACGCGGTGGAAGCGGTCGAGGCGCGCGGGCGTAATGCCGAACCGGATTTTCGCGGCAAGGTTGCCGTCACGATGGCGAGCAACGCATCCTTTGTCACGATCGAGGTCGAGGACAATGGCGTGGGGCTGCCCCTCGAACGGGACCGGATCACTGAACCCTATATGACCACGCGCGAGAAGGGCACCGGCCTCGGCCTTGCGATCGTCAACAAGATCATCGACGAACATGGTGGCGACATGCGCTTTGCCAATGGCAAGGATGGCGGGACCCGTGTGGTGCTGCGGTTCGCGCGTGACCCGCTTGGCCGTGGCAAGGCTCAGGACATCGACAGCGTTGAAAAGGAGGAGCTGCCGTAATGGCACTCGAGATACTGATCGTGGACGACGAGCGCGATATCCGCGAACTCGTCTCTGGCGTACTCAGCGACGAAGGCTACGCCTGCCGCACCGCTGGCGATAGCGCAAGCGCGCTGGCGGCGATCGACGAGCGGCGGCCAAGCCTGGTATTGCTGGATGTCTGGCTGCACGGCAGCGACATGGACGGGCTGGAAGTGCTCGATGCGATCAAGGCGCGCGAACCCCAGCTTCCGGTCATTATCTTCTCCGGTCACGGCAATATCGATACCGCGGTCTCGGCAATCGGCCGGGGTGCAATGGATTTCATCGAGAAGCCGTTCGAGGCCGAGCGGCTCTTGTTGCTGGTCGAGCGCGCGACCGAAACCGAGCGGCTGCGGCGCGAGAATATCCAGCTGCGCGAAGGCTTTTCCCGGGGCGAGGAGTTCACCGGCAATTCCTCGTCGATCAATGCGGTGCGCGCCACGCTCAAGCGGGTGGCCAGCACCGGCAGCCGCGTGCTGATTTCCGGACCTGCCGGAGCCGGCAAGGAAGTGGCCGCGCGGCTGCTTCACAGCTGGAGCCCACGGGCCGAACACGCATTCGTGATCGTCAATTCCGCGCGCATCACTCCCGAACGGTTCGAACAGGAACTGTTCGGCGAAGAGATCGACGGCAAGCTGGTGCGGCCGGGCTTGCTGGAATTGGCCGACGGAGGAACGCTCTATCTCGACGAAGTGGCCGACATGCCGCTCTCCACGCAGGCAAGGATCCTCAGGGTGCTCACCGAACAAAGCTTCGTACGGGTAGGGGGTAGCCGTCAGGTTGGAGTGGATGTGCGGGTCGTCTCCTCCACCTCGCGCGACCTGGCGATTGAAATGGAGCAGAAGCGTTTTCGCGAGGACCTGTTCTACCGGCTCAATGTTGTTCCAGTTTCGATCCCGTCGCTGGCCGAGCGGCGCGATGACATTCCGGCTTTGGCCGAACATTTCTTTACCCGCTATGCGGCCGAGCAAGGCTTGCCGCCGCCCGATCTGTCGGAACAGGCAGTTGCCGCGCTTCAGGCCTATGACTGGCCGGGGAATGTGCGCGAATTGCGTAATCTGGTTGAGCGGACGATCATTATGACCCCGCGAGACGAGATCCAGACGATCGAACCGCACATGTTGCCCGGCGAGATCAACGGCTCAGGTGGCGATACGGCGGTATCGAACTTTGCCGGAGTGATGGGTGTGCCTTTGCGCGAGGCTCGGGAAAGTTTTGAACGCGAATACCTGTCAGTCCAGATCCGCCGGTTTTCGGGCAATATCTCGAAAACAGCCGCCTTCATCGGGATGGAGCGATCGGCATTGCACCGCAAGCTGAAGCTTCTGGGAATGACCGATCGCGACGAGTAAGCGGCCCCGTCCCCGCGCCGGAAACAGCCGAGAAACGGGATTGCCCCTCGCAAGCAAAACCGTCATGATACAGGAATAACACGGCTTCTCGCGTCCCGGCGTGAGAGCCAGATTGCGGACTGCAAAGGCGGCCGCCAAGAAAAGGAGACCAAGTCATGTCCAATGGACGAACCCTCTCAGCGCGTCCCCGGCCGGAAAAGGCTGCCCCGCCGGAAAATGCGGGCAAGCAGCCGCAAGCCAAGTTGCAGGACGCCTTCCTCAATCTGCTGCGCAAGAACAAGACCCCGGTAACGGTGTTCCTGGTCAAGGGCGTCAAGCTCCAGGGCATTGTGACGTGGTTCGACAATTTCTCGCTGCTGCTGCGGCGCGACGGGCAATCGCAGCTGGTCTACAAGCACGCGATTTCGACCATCATGCCGGGTCAACCGATCGATGCCGGCCAGTTTGGCAGCCAGACCGGTAGCGGGAAGCAGCGCCTGCTGCAGGACGTGTTCCTGGCCCGCGTCAGCGATGTCGAGGTGCAGGTCACGATGTTCCTGGTGAACGGCGTCATGCTGCAGGGGCGCATCGCCGCGTATGACCTGTTCTGCGTGCTGCTCGAACGCGACGGCTTCGTCCAGCTTGCCTATAAGCACGCGGTCTCGACCATCCAGCCCGCCTCGCCGGTGGACCTGAGCGATGGCGACTGGGAAGGTGACGACGACTGAGCTTTGACGACAACCTGCTGGGTGAGGTAACGCGCGGTGCGCGGGCGCTGGTGCTGTGTCCCGACATTCGCGGACAGGCCTATGCCATCGACACGGCCGAGCGGCTTGAGGAAGCTTGCGGGCTGGCCTTGGCGATCGGCGTGGTGATTGCCGCAGCGCGCGTGGTGCTGGTGCGCAACATGCGGCCGGGGACCCTGTTCGGGTCGGGCCAGGTCGAACAGATTGCCACCGAATGCGAGCTGCACGAGGCCGAGCTGGTGATTGTGGACGGAGCCTTGAGCCCGATCCAGCAACGCAATCTGGAAGAGCGGCTCAAGCGCAAGGTGATCGACCGGACCGGGTTGATCCTTGAGATTTTCGGCGAGCGCGCGGCCACGGCCGAAGGGCGCTTGCAGGTCGAACTGGCCCACCTTGACTACCAGCAAAGCCGCCTCGTGCGCAGCTGGACCCATCTCGAGCGGCAACGCGGCGGCTTCGGCTTTCTCGGTGGCCCCGGCGAAACCCAGATCGAAGCGGACCGCCGCATGATCCGCCAGCGCATGGCACGGTTGCGCAAGGAGCTCGACCAGGTGCGTCAGACCCGCGGCCTGCACCGTGAGCGGCGAGGGCGCGCGCCTTGGCCGGTGATCGCGCTCGTCGGTTACACCAATGCCGGAAAATCCACGCTGTTCAACCGCTTGACCGGTGCCAAGGTCATGGCGGAAGATCTCCTGTTCGCGACGCTTGATCCCACCATGCGGGCGATCGAGCTGCCCGGGGTGGAGAAGGCCATCCTGTCTGATACAGTGGGCTTTATCTCGGACTTGCCGACCCAGCTGGTCGCGGCATTCCGCGCGACTCTGGAGGAAGTCACCGGTGCGGACGTGATCCTGCACGTTCGCGATATGGCCAATCCGGCGCACGACGCGCAGAAAAAGCAGGTGTTGAGCGTGCTGTCCGAACTCGGCGTGATCGACGGGGAAGGGGGTGCCAGCCGGATCCCGATCATCGAGGCCTGGAACAAAGTCGATCTCGTTTCACCCGAACGGGCGGATGAATTGCGCGCCATGGCGAGGCTGCAGGGCGACGCGGTGGTGATTTCCGCACACACGGGTGAGGGGGTTGGCGAACTGCTGGGGCAGATTGCGCAATTATTGACCCGCGAAGCGCGACTGTTCGAATTCGAAGTGCCGGCGGCAGATGGCAAGCGGCGTGCCTGGCTTCACGCGCATGGCGAAGTTCTTGGCGACGTGGAAGCGGGCGAGGAAGAGTCCAGGCCCATGCGGCGCATGACCGTGCGCCTTACTGCGAAGCAAGCCGGTCAATTCGCCAGGCTATAAATTCTTCTCGGTGCGCTTCACTTCCTGCCAGAGCGCTTCCTGGGCTTCGAGGTCGAGCGCGGCGAAGCGGCCGTCAGCCAGTTGCTCCATCGACCGAAACCGCCGTTCAAACTTGCGATTCGCTGCGCGCAGCGCGTCTTCTGCGTCAACGCCATAGGCCCGCACCAGATTGACTGCTGCGAACAGGAAGTCGCCAGCCTCCTCGAACCGCTCGGCTGCGGTCTTGGCAGCACCCAGTTCATCGATTTCCTCGGCGATCTTCTGCGCGGGTCCGCTGGGATCCGGCCAGTCAAACCCGGTCCGAGCAGCGCGCTTTTGCAACTTTTGCGCACGCATGAGGGCCGGCAAAGAGCCTGCAACCCCATCAAGTGCGCTTGTGGCACCTTTGCGGTCGCGCTCTGTTGCCTTGAGGGCTTCCCAGCGCGCCTCGCCCATCGTTCCGGGTTCGTTCGCAAATATGTGGGGGTGACGGGTTTCCATTTTGTCGGAGATTGCCGCCGCAACATCATCGAAATCAAAGTGTCCGGCTTCCTCGGCCATGCGCGCGTGAAAAACGACCTGAAGCAGGAGATCGCCAAGTTCTTCCTTGAGGTCAGCCATGTCACCACGTTCAATCGCGTCTGCGACTTCGTAAGCTTCTTCAACCGTATAGGGTGCGATGGTCGAAAAGTTCTGCGCCAGGTCCCATTCGCAACCATGTACCAGGTCGCGCAGGCGCGCCATGATTGCGAGCAAGCGGGTAATATTGTCGATGGGGGAGATCATGTCCGGACATCCCTGCAAGCCGCCACAAAAGATTGATAATATATATTATGTAAAATGGGAAGTGATATCGCTGTGTTTAGGGTCCTCATCCCCGAGGCCCGACAATGCTGAACAGCAGCACCACACCGATGAAGATACCGGCCCAGATCAACCCCATGCGCATAGCCTTGCCGGAGCTCAAACGATGCGATGCGAGCGCGCTCAGCGCCAGGATCAAGAACCCCACCAGCGAAACGATCTGGACCACCGAGGCATCGCTCATGCGACCAACTCCAGCCCGTCATAGCCCACCACCACATGTTCGGGCGTCTCCGACTCAAGAGTCGTGTAATCCATGCTCTTGTCGAGGTGACTCAGCACCAGGCGGCCCGCCTTGCAGCGTTCGGCCAGTTCCAACGCCATAGCCAGATGAGCGTGTGTCGGATGAGGCTCGCGCCGCAAGCAGTCACTCACCAGAATGTCGACGCCCTCATAGAGATCGACCATCTCATCAGTAATCGCACTATAATCAGTAGCATAGGCAATACTCTTGCCATCCGCTTCGAACCGAAAGCCGGTCGTTTCACTGGGCCCGTGCGGCATCTGGCACCAGTCCACGGCAAAGCCGGCATGGAGCCGTAGCCGTCCGAGCACCTCGAGCGTGGCGATGGTGGGATAACCGTGCTGGCCCGCAAAGACGTAGCCGAACCGTTGCCGCAGGCGGAACGCGGTATCTTCCGAGGCGAACGCGGGGATCGGCGCGCCACGGCCATAGCGGAGCACCCGCAAGTCATCGATCCCGTGGCAATGATCAGCATGATCATGCGTCCAGAACACCCCGTCGATCCGGTCGATCCGATTGTCGAGCAGCTGCTGGCGCAGATCGGTCGAAGTATCGACCAGCAATCGGCTGCCCTCGTCGCTTTCGACTATGATTGAAACGCGGCTGCGCCGATTGCGGGGCTCGGCAGGGTCGCAATCACCCCAGTCGTGCCCTACCCGCGGAACGCCCGTCGATGTGCCCGATCCGAGGACGATCAGCTTCAAGATGCCGCCTTACTGAACAATTGGCGAAAGTTCGCCGTCGTGTAACGGGCCAGCTCGTCAACGGGTTCCCCACGCAGTCCGGCCAGAAACCGCGCGGTGTCTGCTACAAAGGCTGGCTCGCAGGGCTTGCCGCGGTGCGGGACCGGAGCGAGGAACGGGCTGTCGGTCTCTACGAGCAGTCGCTCGCGCGGAACTTCCTTCGCGATTTCCTGCAGTTGAACGGCATTCCTGAACGTTACTATGCCCGACAACGAAATGCTGAGCCCCAAGGCCAGCACGCGCTGGCCAAAATCCGCCGATGCCGTGAAGCAGTGGATCAATGCAGGGAAAGCGCCCTGCCGGGTTTCGTCCTCGAGGATTTCGAGCGTATCTTCTTCGGCATCGCGGGTGTGGATGATCAGCGGCAGCCCGGTTTCGCGCGCCACGCTGACATGCATCCGGAAAAGCGCGCGCTGCGTCGCACGATCCGACCGATCATAATAGTAGTCGAGCCCAGTCTCGCCGATCCCGATCACGCGCGGGTGCGCCGCCGCCGCCAGTAATGCCTCGCGGCCAAGGTCGGCATGCTGGTCTGCCTCATGGGGATGGATGCCGACACTGGCCCAGACATCAGGCTCGCGCTCGGCCGTAGCGATAACCTGGGCCCATTCGCTCTGCCGGGTGGAGATATTGAGGAACTGGCCAACACCGGCAGCCCGGGCACGTTCGAGTATGGCCGATTGGTCCTCTACCAGGCCCTTGTACTCGAGGTGGCAGTGACTATCGACCAGCATCAGGCGTTCTCGGCCTCGGGCAGTTCGAGCCGCGGGAACACGCCCTGTGGTTGCCCCAGCGTGAAGCCGCTTGCGACAAGGCGTGCGAACCAGCCACCATCATCGAGCGCGGCGTAATCACGCTCAGCCTGCGGGATTCCCAATTGGTCAAGCAGCCGATCGACCGACCTTGGCACCACCGGGCGCACTGCGATGGCGAGGTCGCGCAAGCAGCGGAACAGGGTCATCAGGACGGCAACCATCCTGTCGGGATCGGTCTTGCGCAGTGCCCATGGCGCCTGCTCGTCGACATACTGGTTGCAGGCGAACACCGCGCGCATCCAGGCCTCGAGCCCGGCACTGAAGTTCAGTGTTTCGAACTCGCGCGGCAGCTCGATGCGACAGGCCTCGGCCACGAGCGTTTCAAGTTCAACGTCCGCTGTTTGGGGCGAAGCCAGTTCCAGCCGCCCGTCGCAATTCTTGAAGATCATCGCCAACGTGCGCTGGGCCAGATTGCCGAAACTGTTGGCAAGTTCGGCATTGGCGCGGGTGACAATCGCTTCGGCCGAATAGCTGCCGTCCTGCCCAAAGGCGATCTCACGCATGAAGAAATAGCGCAGCGGATCGACCCCGAACCGCTCAGCCAGCTCCATGGGGTCGACCACATTGCCCGCGCTCTTGCTCATTTTTTCACCGCCGCGCGCGAGCAGGAAGCCATGTGCAAACACTTGCCTGGGCAATGGCAAACCGGCGCTCATCAGGAAGGCCGGCCAATAGACCGTATGGAAACGGACAATGTCCTTTCCGATCATATGGATATCGGCGGGCCAATAGCGCTGGAACATGTCGCCGTCGGTTTCGGGGAAACCGACCGCGGTCATGTAGGTCGTCAGTGCATCGACCCAGACATACATCACATGGCCCGGACTATCCGGGACCGGCACGCCCCAGTCAAAGCTTGTGCGGCTGACCGACAGGTCCTTCAGGCCACCTTCGACGAAGCGCAGCACTTCGTTGCGGCGGCTTTCGGGGCGAATGAAATCAGGGTTGTCGCGGAAATGCGCTAGGAGCCGGTCCTGGTAGTTAGAGAGCCGGAAGAACCACGTTTCCTCCACGGTCCATTCAACCGGGGTCCCCTGCGGCGAGAGGCGCACGCCCCCTTCCCCCTCGACCAGTTCCGCTTCGTCGTAAAAAGCTTCATCGCGCACCGAATACCAGCCCTCATAGCGGTCCAGATAAAGGTCGCCATTGGCTTCCATCCTACGCCACAGTTCGGTGCTGGCGGCGTAGTGACGCGGCTCCGTGGTACGCACGAAATCATCGAATGATATGTCAAGCTTCGCGCACATCTCACGAAAATAGCCGGACATTTCGGTTGCAAGATCAATCGTCGTACGCCCGGCCTTGCGAGCCGTCTGGTCCATTTTCAGACCATGCTCGTCTGTTCCCGTGATCAGGCGCACGTCTCGCCCGCGCATCCGCTGGAACCGCGCAATCACATCGGTCGCAACGCCTTCATAGGCGTGGCCGATGTGCGGGCGTCCGTTAGGATAGTTGATCGCAGTCGTGATGTAGAAGGGTTCAGCCATGGGCCGGTTCGCTAGCGCCAGCGGCGCGGGCAAGCAAGCTGGCGATTTCCCCGACGAGCAGCCCGGGATCGAAGTTATAGGTCGGTACCTGCGCCGTGAGTTCGACCAGCGCCCCATGAGCCTCGATCAATCCAGGGATTTCGCCCGGCTTTGCGTCGGGCAAGGCCTGCGCCAGCGTGCTGCGCGCCAGATCGAGCACGGCGCGTATCCGTTCGCGATCGGGCCGCTGGCCGATCACCTCCACCAGAGCAGCCTGCAAGCTTGCAGCGGCCCCGGCGCCGGCATCATGCACGATCCGCTGCATCACCTGGGCTACGGTACCAAGCTGTAATTCGAGAAATTTTCGCGCTGCGCCCAGCGAGCCGCCGGCTAGCGCCACCGCCGCCTCGCGTTCAGCGCTTCCTGCAGCAGGCATTTCCGCTTCAAGCCACCGCATCATGTCGGCAGGCGAAAGCTCGGGAAAGCGGAGCATCCGGCAGCGTGACCTGATTGTCGGCAGGAGACCCGATGGGCGGTGGGCAAGCAGCAGGAAATATGTGCCGACCGGGGGCTCTTCGAGGCTTTTGAGCAAGGCGTTAGAGGCACCGCGCTCCATGTCATCGGCGGGATCAATTATGATGGCGCGCCGCTGCCCAAGGGTGGGACGCGTTGTCAGCCGCTGCTGCATCGCGCGGATCTGAGTCACGGAAATGTTGCGCTTCAATTCGAACGGCTTGCCCTCTTCGCGCTTCCTTTCCTCTTTGTCGTCTTTGGGCAAGTGGGTCAGCACGATGATGTCCGGGTGATCGCCTTTGGGCTGAGAGATGCCGACTTCGGCGACAAGTTCACGGGCAGCGGCGAGCGCAAAGTCATGCTTTCCAAGCCCGGCCTTGCCAGCGAGAAGCCAGCCATGATGCATGCGGTTGCCGCGTATGGCCTCGCGCCATTCGCGCCAGGCCGCGTCGTGGTTGGGCCAGGTGTTCATGCCTGCTCCAGCAGGTGGGCAAGCGCCGCCATCACCTGCGCATGAACCTGCTCCGGAGTACCCGAAGCTTCGATGCAGGCAAACCCTTGTGGATCAGCCTGGGCGAGACTCCTGAACGCGGCGGCCACCTTTTGGTGATAGGCAGCATCGCGCCCCCCTATGGCATCGGATGCATCGCCATCGCGCGCGTGCAACCTGGCGGCGGCCGCCTCCTCGCCCGCTTCGAGCAAAATCACCAGATCGGGCCGCAATCCACCGCTACCGATGCCATGCAAGGCGGTGATGGCGGCATCACCCAATGCCCCCGCCCCGCCCTGGTAGGCTCGGCTCGAATCGACGAAGCGATCGGAAATGACCCAGGTACCCCGTTCGAGCGCGGGACGAATCCGGCGGGCCACATGGTCGGCGCGGGCCGCGGCGAACAGCAGCGCTTCAGCTTCGGGGCCCCAACCTTCGCCTGGTGGATCGAGCAATAGTGCACGGATCGCTTCCGCCCCCGGCGTGCCACCCGGTTCACGTGTCAGATCGACTGCCAGTCCACGCGCGGCCAGCGCGTCGGCGAGCAGCCGTGCCTGGGTGGACTTGCCCGCGCCTTCGCCCCCCTCGAATGCGATGAACCTGCCGCGGTTCACGTGAACCACCCGATCACACCGTTGATGAGGCGATCGAATGGTCCGGCCACGGCCACGTCATTGCCAGCCAGCAGCGGCACGCGCGATGGCTGCATCCCTGCAACCGTGATCTCCAGGTCGGCCACATGTTGCCCTTTCGCGATCGGAGCGCGCAGCGGTCCATCATAGCGGATGGCCAGTGCAACCTTGCGGTCGCTCCCGCGAGGCATGGCTGCGGCGATCTCGCCAGCTGCGATCAGCGGCACACTTCGGCTGCCACCGGCCTGCACACGGGCCGATCCGATATTGATGCCAGCGTCGAACAGAGGGCGGCTGTCAAAGGCGCGGAAGCCCCATTCGATATAGGCTCGAGCAGCTCTATCGCGCACCCTCGCCCGGTCAGAGCCCGCGACCACCACCATGAGCCGGCGTCCCTGACGCCTTGCCGTACCCAACACGCCGAAACCCGCTTCGTTGGTAAAACCGGTCTTGATGCCGTCGCCGCCGCTTACATGCCCGGTCATCGGGTCGTGGTTTGCCTGCGTGATTCCCTTGTAGGTAAGCTGACGATGGCCGAAGTAGCGCGAGTACAGCTCGGGATGACGGCGGATCAATGTGCTGCCCAACGTCACGAGATCGCGCGCGGTGACAAAGGTGGCGCCTTCATCGGGCAAGCCATTGGGGGTGCCGAAGTGGCTGTCCGTCATGCCGATCTCGGCTGCCTTTGCGTTCATCATTCCGGTCCATGTCGGCAGCGACCCTGCGGCGCCTTCAGCAAGCATTGCTGCGGCATCGTTGGCGGAGACGGTGTTGATCCCCAGCAAAAGGTCAGACACCGAAAGCTCGTCCCCGGCGCTGAGGAACATGGTCGAGCCATTGTTGCCCCACTCGGCAAAGGCCGCGCGGGAAAAGCGGAAGCGCTGCTCGAACTTGAGTCTGCCCTGTTCGACCAGTTCGAACGCGAGGAACGCGGTCATCACCTTGGTGATCGAGGCCGGCACGAAGCGCCGGTCTGCATTGCGCTGATGCAGCACTTGCCCGCTCGAAAGGTCGACGATCAGCGCGATCGGCGCTTCTTGCGGCAACGGCGGGCGATAGGCAGCCGAACGCTGCGCTTGGGCCTGCAACGGCATGGCGCAAAGGCCTAGCCAGATCGTCGCCACAAGGAAAAGCCGCCTCAATCCACACTCCTTTCAACGCGCCCTGTGCCATAGCGGGCGACCGGCGCCAAGGCGAGCGCCGCAGAGCGAACTATCCCCTTCCGGACCCTGCGTATTATCGGGCAATCTCGTCGGCCAGCAGGCCCACGCTCATGGCGTAGTAGTTCGAGCAGTTGTATTCCAGGATCGCGCGGTAGTTGGAGGTCAGCAGCCAGGCCGACGTGCCAGGGCCGTCGGGCTGGAACAACGATGCCAGCACCTTGTCGCCAAGCACCTTTTGGGGTTGGACCCCAAGCGCGCGCCATTCGGCCACGGTTTTCCATTGACTATGGCGCACATGCACCCGGGGGCAGACCGGCGAGACCAGTTTTGTTTCGACAGAACGCCAATCGAAGCCGGATGGAATCATGGCACGCACGCCCCAGGGCTGGCCCTTTCTCCAACCGGCATAGCGCAGGTAATTGCCGATCGATGCAAATGTATCGGCACGACTGCTGAAGATGTTGGCACGTCCGTCGCCGTCGCCGTCGCGCGCCAGCTTGAGATAGATGCTCGGCAGGAATTGCGGGTTGCCGAAGGCACCGGCCCAGCTTCCGACCAGTTCCTTGCGTTCATAGCCCCTGTCGGCAACCTTGAGCAAGGCAATGAACTCCTTGGCAAAGAGTTCGCGCCTGCGCCCTTCCCACGCCAGGGTGGAAAGCGAGCGGGCAAGATCAAAGTTGCCCTTCACCCGGCCGTAGCTGGTTTCATGCCCAAAGATTGCGACAATGACGCTGGCCGGCACGCCATACTCTTGCTCGACCGCGAGAAGCGTTGGCCTGTTTTCGCTGTAGACTTCGCGGCCGCCCGCGATTCTCGCATCGTTCACGTGCGTTGCAATGTAATCCGAGACCGGGGGGAAACCGCTGTTAGACGGCGTGCCGGGCTGAGCCCGGTCTAACCGGATCACGCGATCATTGGGGGTGAGCCCCTGCGTCATCCGCTGGATCGTTGCCTCGCTAACACCTTCTGCCCGCGCCCGAGCAATCAGCAGCTGCAGATAGGCATCGAAGGAAACCGGACCGAGTTCAACCGGCCGGTTCGCAGGCTCCTGTGCCTGCAAGGGACCTGCAGCGACCATCGCTGCAATTGCCATCAACCCTGCAATAACCAGCCGTTCCAGCATCATAGCCAACTTGTGCCATGCGGGCCCTGAATGGTCCATGATGGCAGCAGTGTTTTTCCCTCGATCCGTCCCGCATCGCCCGCTGGAATGCGGGTGACAAGCCGCGCGGGCCGCGCTAGCGAGCATCGCGAGCGGACAGGTGGCCGAGTGGTTTAAGGCAGCGGTCTTGAAAACCGCCGTGGGTGCAAGCTCACCGTGGGTTCGAATCCCACCCTGTCCGCCATAACGCCTCCGGCCATCAGCGCCCCCGCTTCACGATCTCGTCGATCTGCTCGCGCAGTTTGGGATCCCACTCGGCGCGCAGCTCGAGGATCTTGGCCAGCAAGGCCTCGTTTTCGTGCGCAGGCACGTCGACTTGATAGAGATCGGCCAGGGCCCGCATCGAGCTGCGATCCATTTCCTCGAAGGCATCGACCATGGCTTGTGCCGCCTGCCGATCATGCCCCAAAGCCTCGAGCGCCGAGCGGCCGATGCGCAGCGATCCGTCATAGGTCTCCCGGATGATGTCGCGGCAGCCCAACGCCCACAGCTTGTAGACATGGTCGCGATCAATCGCGCGGGCCACGATGTGAACCTGCGGGTAGGTCTTCACGACATGGTCCACCAGCCTGTCGATCTGTTCCTTCTCGTCGAGCGCGACGATCAGCAACCTCGCCTTGGCAATTCCGGCGCTGGCGAGCAGGTCGGGCCGGGTGGCATCGCCGAAATAGCTGCGCACCCCGAACTTCTTGAGCTGCTCGATGTGGCGCGAATCATAGTCGATCACCGTTGCTTTGTAGCCGGCCGCATCGAGGATCCGGTCGACGATCCCGCCCACCCGGCCGCGCCCGGCCAGGATGATGTCATTGTCCTCATCGATGGCGTCTGCCTCGCGCTCACCGCCGAGCGCGTAACGTGGCACGATCACACGGTCATGGAAGATGAACAGCAGCGGCGTGACCAGCATCGAGAATGCCACCACCAGCATCAGCAGACTGGCCGTCTCTGGCGGCAGGACCGAATTGCCCAGGGCAAAGGCAATGAGGACAAAGCCGAACTCGCCGGCCTGCGCCAGCCCGAGGCTGAACAGCCAGCGATCCTGCCCGTGGAGGTGGAAGGCCCTTCCGATCGCGAACAGGACCGCCATCTTGGTGGCGATCAGCACTGCCGTCCAGAACAGCACGGAGCCGAACTGGCCCAGCGCGAGCGCGAAGTCGATGCCTGCACCCACGGTGATGAAGAAGAGGCCCAGCAGCAACCCCTTGAACGGGTTGATGTCCGCTTCCAGCTCGTGGCGATACTCGCTGTTCGCCAGCACCACGCCGGCGATGAAGGCGCCGAGCGCAGGCGAGAGGCCCACCAGCAGCATCAGCAGTGCGATTCCGACCACGAACATCAACGCTGCCGCCGTGAACAGTTCGCGCAGGCCGGAGATGGCGATCGTGCGGAACACCGGCCGAGTGGCATAAATGCCCACCAGCACCACCAGCCCGACCGAACCAAGCGTCACCAGGCCAGCCAGCCATCCGGGCAGATGGGCTACCAGGCTGAGCGTGCCATGCCCCTCATCCGCCCCCGCACCCGTCGCCGCCGCCAGTTCCGGGATCGCGAGCAGCGGCAGGATCGCCAGGATCGGGATCACCGCTACGTCCTGCACCAGCAGCACCGAAAAGCTGGCCTCGCCCCCCTGGGTCTTAAGCAGGCGCTTCTCCTCCAGCGTTTGCAGCACGATCGCGGTGGAGGAAAGCGCCAGGATCATCCCGATCGCCAAGGCGCTGCGCCAGTCATCGCCGCGCAGCAGGGAGATTCCGGCGATCAGCAGGCTGGAGAGCACGACCTGCCCGCCGCCCAGCCCGATCAGCCGCCGCCGCATCTCCCACAGGCGTTTCGGTTCGAGCTCGAGCCCGATGATGAACAGCATCATCACCACGCCAAATTCGGCAAAGTGCTGCAACTGCACCACATCGACCCCGAGCAGGCCCAGCAGCGGGCTGAGCGCCATGCCGGCCAGCAGGTAGCCAAGCACCGAACCCAGTCCCAACCGGGTCGCCACGGGAACCGCGACGACCCCGGCGATCAGCAGGATGAAGGCGAGGAGGAGAAATTCGGTCATCGTCTCTCCTCAACCGGCGCCATCAGATATGCAGTGCCCGCCCGTAAGCGCCGAGCACGCTCTCGTGCATCATTTCGGACAGCGTCGGATGCGGGAATACCGCCTGCATCAGTTCGGCCTCGGTCGTCTCGAGCTGCTTGCCCACGACATAGCCCTGGATCAACTCGGTCACTTCGGCGCCGATCATGTGCGCACCCAGCAATTCGCCGGTCTTGGCATCGAACACGGTCTTGATGAAGCCCTCGGCCTCTCCCAGGGCGATCGCCTTGCCATTGCCGATGAAGGGGAAGTTGCCGACCTTCACCTCGTATCCGGCCTCTTTCGCCTTGGCCTCGGTCAGGCCCACGCTGGCGACTTGCGGGTGGCAATAGGTGCAGCCGGGGATGTTGTTGCGATCGAGCGGGTGCGGGTGGACATCCTTGTTGCCCAGTTCCTGCGCGATCGCTTCGGCCGCGGTCACGCCTTCATGGCTTGCCTTGTGCGCCAGCCACGGGCCGGGCGTGCAATCGCCAATCGCCCACAGGCCCTTCGCCTTCGTGCGGCCATAGGGATCGATCTGGATGAACCCGCGGTCGAGATCGACCAGCGGCTCGAGCCCGATATTCTCGGTATTGGGCACGATCCCGATCGCGACGATGCAATGGCTGAAATCCTGCTCGCTGACCTTGCCGGCCTTGTCCTTGATCCTGGCCTTCACGCCGCTGGCCGTAGCCTTGAGATCCTCGACCCCGGCGCCGGTCATGATCGTCATGCCCTGCTTGGTCAGCGCCTTCTCAAGGAAAGCGGAAACTTCCGCATCCTCCACCGGCACGATCCGGTCAAGCATCTCGACCACCGTAACTTCGGCGCCCATATCGTTGTAGAAGCTGGCGAATTCGATCCCGATCGCGCCGCTGCCGATGACCAGCAGCTTGCCCGGCATTTCGGGCGGGGTCATGGCATGGCGATAGGTCCAGATGCGCTGGCCATCGGCCGGGGCAAAGGGCAGGTCGCGCGCACGGGCGCCGGTGGCGACGATCACATGCTTCGCCGTGAGCTTTTCCTCGCCCTTGTCCGACGTCACGGTCAGGCTGGTCGGGCCGGTCAGCACGCCCTCGCCCATATGCACCGCAATCCTGTTCTTCTTCATCAGGTGCGTGACACCCTGGTTGAGCTGTTTGGCGACGCCGCGGCTGCGCGCGACGACCGCGGCGAGATCGGCCTCGATCGTGCCGGCGACTTTCAGGCCATAGGCGGCCGCATGGTCCATGTAATGCTTGATCTCGGCACTGCGCAGCAAAGCCTTGGTGGGGATGCAGCCCCAGTTGAGGCAGATGCCGCCCAGGTTCTCGCGCTCGACGATCGCGGTCTTGAGGCCCAGCTGCGCGCAGCGAATCGCCGCGACATAGCCGCCGGGTCCGGAACCGAGCACGATGACGTCGTATGTAGCTGACATTGCGGAGTTACCTCAGACTGATGTTGTTGGCACGCACCGCCTGCACCACAGTCCAGACGTGGAAATGTGCGCGCGGCCGATGCGGCTTGGAACGACTGGAGATTTGGCGGAACAGTGCACGGATCATGCCGCCTTCATCGCATATTTGACCGGTTGTAGGACAGGGGCGATCGGCAAATGCCTCAAACCACCAGCCCCATCGGGTTTTCGCAAAGCTGCTGGAACGCCTGCATCAGCTGCGCGCCGTCCGAGCCATCGATCGCGCGATGGTCAAAACTGCCGGTCGCGCTCATCACGGTTGCCACCGCCAGCGCGCCATCGACCACATGGGGCCGCTGTTCGCCGGCGCCGACAGCCAGGATCATGCCTTGCGGCGGATTGATCACCGCGTCGAACTGCTTGGTACCGAACATGCCGAGGTTGGAAAGCGATGCGGTGCCGCCCTGGTAATCCTGTGGCTGCAGCTTGCCGTCGCGCGCCTTGGCCGCCAGCTCCTTCATCTCGCTGCTGATCTGGGCCAGGCCCTTGCGCCCCGCATCGCGGATGATCGGGGTGATAAGCCCCGATGGCGCCGCCACCGCCACCGAGATATCCTCGCGCGTGTACTGGTGCAGCGTGTCGCCCTGGAAGCTGACATTGCACTTGGGCACGCGGTGCAGCGCGCGCGCCAGCGCCTTGATCAGGAAGTCATTGACCGAAAGCTTCACCCCGTCAGGCTCAAGCGCGGCGTTGAGCTGGCTGCGCAGCTTGAGCAGCGCATCGAGCCGCACATCGACCGTGAGGTAGAAATGCGGCACGGTCTGCTTCGCTTCGGTCAGGCGGCGGGCAATGACCTTGCGGACATTGCCCAGCTTCTGCACTTCGTAAGGCGCGCCGCCATCTTCCGGCGCGATCGAGGGTGCGGGCGCAACGGTTGCCGCCGCCGCAGCAGGGGCCGCAGCAACAGGCGCAGCAACGCCGGGTTGCGCGCTTTCGACATCGGCCTTCACGATCCGGCCATTGGGGCCAGAGCCGGCAATGGTGGCCAGGCTGATGCCCTTCTGCTCGGCGATGCGCTTCGCCAGCGGCGAGGCGATCATACGCGCCCCACCATCATCCGTCCGCGGGGAACTGGACGAACTGCCGGACGATGGTGCATGTCCGCCGACAGGCTTTGAAGGAACGGTCTCTTGCGAGCCGCCGGCCACCGCCTCGACATCTTCCTTGGTGATCTTGCCTTGCGGGCCGGTGCCCGTGATCGTGTTGAGGTCGACGCCCCTTTCGGCGGCCAGCTTGCGTGCGCTGGGGGTTGCGGGCGGGCCATCGCTGGCGGGAGCTGCGGCAGGTGCTGCCGCCGGGGGTGCGGCGGCGGGTGCGCTGGCATCCTCGCCATCCTCGGCCAGCAGCGCGATCACCGTGCCGACCTTCACATTCTCGCTGCCTTCGGCGACGGCGATTGAAACAAGCGTGCCTTCGTCGACCGCTTCGAACTCCATCGTGGCCTTGTCGGTCTCGATCTCGGCCATGATGTCGCCGGCGCGGACCTGGTCGCCCGGCTTGATCAGCCAGCGAGCGAGAGTTCCCTCTTCCATGGTGGGCGAGAGCGCAGGCATCTTGATTTCGATCGGCATCGCTGAAGAGATTCCCTTTCCCTTGACGCAGCGTCAGCCTGTGCCGAATTCATGCCCGTCGGGCAAGAACCTTGCGAAGAATACGTTTTCAGATGATACCGCGAGCGCAAAGGAGCTTGGGGGTCATGCGGGTCTATCTGGTCGTGATCGACGAAACCGACGAAGCGCGTTCGGCCCTGCGCTTCGCCGCGCGCCGCGCCGGTGCGATCGGCGGCGCGGTCCATATCCTCGCCCTGGTACCCATCCACAACATCAGTGCCTTCGGCGGCGTGCAGGCGACGATCGAGCAGGAAGCGCGCGACCGTGCGGAGATGCTGGCGCATGGGGCGGCGGGCAGCCTGCTGGCCGAAATGGGGATCATGCCTGCGATCACCGTGATGCTGGGGAACGGGACCAAGGTGATCCGTGAATTCCTCGATGCGCATCCGGAAGTCGCGGCGCTGGTGCTGGGCGCGGCCAAGGGTAATGATCCCGGCCCGCTGGTGACGCATTTCTCGGCCAGTTCGGGCACCCTGCCCTGCCCGCTCTACATCATCCCGCAAGATTTTGACGATCCGTCCAGCTAGCGGCAGGCGCCATTAGCGCTTGCCGCGCCCCTGGTGGCGGATGTTGGCGGGTCGGCCCCGCTTGCCGACCTGGTGCTTGCCCTTCGGCTTGTCGGCGCGGCGTGGCGCCGGGCGTGCTCCACGCGGTTCGATCGCCATGCCGTCGCTGTCGACGGGCACGAACTTGAGCGCGCCTGTCAACGGATTGGCTTCGGCCAGCTTCAACCGCAGCCGGTCGCCCATGGCATAGCGGGTGCCGCTATCCTCGCCAACCAGCACCTGCGCTGCTTCCTCGAAACGGAACCGCTCGCGGCCCAGCGTCGAGACCGGCACGAGCCCGTCTCCCCCCAGACCCACGATCGTAGCGAAGAACCCGAAGGCCTGGACGCCGGTGATGCGGGTGTCGAACTGCTCGCCCACCCGCGCCGAAAGCCAGGCGGCGACATAGCGGTCGATCGTCTCGCGTTCGGCCTCCATCGCGCGCCGCTCGGCCTGGCTGATCGCATCGCTCACCTGTTGCAGGCTCGCGCGGTCACGCTCGGACAGCCCGGTCGCCTCGGGCAGGTGCTTCGACTTGGGGGCTGGTTGTTCGAGCTTGTAGGCATCGACGAGCGCGCGGTGGACCAGCAGGTCGGCATAGCGCCGGATCGGCGAGGTAAAGTGCGCATAGCTGCCCAGCGCCAGGCCGAAATGGCCGACATTGGCCGGGCCGTAATAGGCCTGCATCTGGCTGCGCAGCACCGCTTCCATTACTTGGGCCTTCTCGCTCTCGTCGACCACATCCTTGAGCATGCGGTTGAACAGCGAGGGCGTGATCACCTGCCCCAGCGCAAGCTTGCGGCCGAAGGTGGCGAGATAGTCGCGCAGCGCAAGCAGCTTCTCGCGCCCCGGCGCTTCATGCAGGCGATAGACCACTGGTGCTGTCTTCGCTTCCAATGCACGCGCCGCCGCGACATTGGCCGCGATCATGAAATCCTCGACCACGCGGTGGGCATCGAGCCGTTCGCGGATGGCGATTTCGGCAATCCGGCCTTGCTCGTCCAGCATCACGCGCCGTTCGGGCAGTTCTAGCTCGAGCGGGTCGCGCGCCTGCCGCGCCCGCGCCAGGGCGTGCCAGCAGGCCCACAGGTTGCGCAGGTGCTCGGGCGCATTGCCGCGATCGATCAGGCCTTGCGCATCTTCATAGGCGATGTTCTGCGCGATCCGCACCAGCGCGCGGCTAAACCGGAACTTGGCGACATTGCCGTGCTCGTCGATCCGCAGGTGGCATGCCATCGCGGCGCGGTCTTCGCCTTCGCGCAGCGAGCAGACATCGGCGCTGAGCACTTCGGGCAGCATCGGGACGACGCGGTCGGGGAAATAGACCGAATTGCCCCGCTTGCGCGCCTCGCGGTCGATGGCGCCGCCTGCGCGCACATAGAAGCTGACGTCGGCAATCGCGACGATGGCGCGGAAGCCACCTTCCCCGTCGGGCTCGGCCCAGATTGCGTCGTCATGGTCGCGGGCATCGGCCGGATCGATCGCCACGATCGGGAGGTGGCGCAGGTCCTCGCGCCGGTCCGCGCTCAGCGGCAGTTCCGTGGCCAGTTCGGCCTCGCGCAGCGTCTGTTCGGGGAAGATGTGCGGGATGCCGTGCCGGGCGATCGCGATCAGGCTGAAGCTTTTCGGCGCGAGCGGATCGCCGACGACCTCGATCACCTTCACGCCGGCGCGGTCGGAGCGGCCGACCCGTTCGGCGATCACCAGCTGGCCCTCCATGGCTTCGCCAAGATCCGCGATCGGCGAGGCATTGCGCACCCGCTTGTCGATCGGCGCCAGCCACGCCTTGCCGGCGCCGTCGACCTCGACCACTCCCAGCAAACCCTCGGTGCGCGCGGGCAGTTTCTTCATCGGGTGCGCGATCCACCCCCGTTCGGTCTCCTCGGTACGGGCCAGCACCCGGTCACCGCGCTTCAGCGCGGGCACCTGCTTGCCGCCCCGCCCCCGGCTCTCGCGCATCACCAGCCGCGGCGCGGGCGAGGCATCATCGGGCGACCAGGCATCGGGCACCGCGATCGCTTCGCCGTCCTCGATCTCGATCACCCGCAGCACCGTCACCTTAGGCACGCCGCCCATCCGGTGATAGGCGGTCCGCTTGCCGTCGATCAGTCCTTCCTCGGCCATATCCTTAAGCAGGCGCTTGAGCGCGATCTTTTCCTGCCCTTTCAGCCCGAAAGCCTTGGCCAGTTCGCGCTTGCCCGCAGGGGTCGGCGAGGACTGCAGGAATTCAAGCACCTGCTCGCGACTGGGAAGACCCTGGGGATGCCTGGCGGGCCGCTTGGCCAAGTCAGTATGCCCGCGCGATCAGGATCCGCTCGACCGCCGGTTCGCCGGTGAACAGGCACGCGCCATCGGCCGGCGCAGACCCGCGCGGCACATTGCGGATGGTGAGTTTCATCCCCTTGAGCACTTCGACCACCTGGTCGAGCGCGGCCCCGGTCGGCTTCGACCATTGCACTTCGAGCCAGCCCGGGAACTTGGCGCCACCCGCATAGAACGCCTCAACCTCGGCCAGCGAGGTGACGCCGCGCGTGATATTGGCATCACGCCGCGCCGCTGCCTCGTCGAACAGCGATTGCTGGATTTCGCCCAGCAACGCGCCGATCGATGCAGTCGCTTCTTCGCATGCAACGAACTGGAACGCCACCTTGGCGGTTTCCTGGTTCCACAGCCGGTCACGGCGGATCAGCGCGACCTTGCCTTCGGCCATGTCGCGCGGGCCGACCTCGATCACCACCGGCGCGCCCTTGCGCACCCAATCCCACCGCTTTGCCGCCGCCTTGCCCGGCGACTTGTCGAGCAGCACGCGGACCGGCTCGCCCATAGCCGATTGCCTGGCCAGCCCGGCGCGCAATTCCTCGCAATAGGCCAGCAATGGTTCGTCTTCGGGCGTCTCGCGCAGCATCGGCAGGATCACCACCTGGTGCGGCGCGATTCGGGGCGGCACGCGCAACCCGTCGTCATCGCCATGGGTCATGATCACGCCGCCGATCATGCGGGTAGACACGCCCCAGCTGGTGGTGTGGCAATATTGCTCGCTGCCTTCGCGATCCTGGTACTTGATCCCGGCGGCATGGGCGAAATTGGTGCCAAGGTAATGGCTGGTGCCGGCCTGCAGCGCCTTGCCATCCTGCATCATCGCTTCGATCGACCAGGTTTCGACCGCGCCGGGGAACCGCTCGTTCTCGGGCTTTTCGCCGGCGATCACCGGCAGCGCCAGATCTTCCTCGGCGCAAGCGCGATACATTTCCAGCGCGCGATGCGTTTCGGCCAGCGCATCCTCGCGCGTGGCATGTGCGGTATGGCCTTCCTGCCACAGGAATTCTGTGGTGCGCAGGAACATGCGGGTGCGCATTTCCCAGCGCACGACATTGGCCCACTGGTTGGTCAGCAGCGGCAGGTCGCGCCAGCTTTGCACCCACCGCGCCATGGCATCGCCGATGATCGTTTCCGAAGTCGGGCGCACCACCAGCGGTTCTTCAAGCTTGGCCTCTGGATCGGGCATCAACCCGCCCTTGCCGTCGGCAATCAGGCGGTGATGCGTGACCACCGCCATTTCCTTCGCGAAGCCTTCGACATGCTCGGCCTCACGCTCGAAATTACGCAAGGGGATGAAGATCGGAAAGTAGCAGTTCTGGACGCCGGCTGCCTTGATCCGGTCATCCATCAGGCGCTGGATCCGTTCCCAGATGCCATAGCCCCAGGGCTTGATCACCATACAGCCGCGCACACCCGATTCCTCCGCCATGTCGGCGGCGGAGATCACCTCCTGATACCAGGCGGCAAAGTCATCGTCGCGCTTCACTGTCAGCGCATGGCGGAACTGGGACACGGATACTTCCTGTAAGATGATCGGGGCTCGCGGCGTGGCGGCGCCCTATGCGCTATTTGCTCAGCTCGTCCAGCTTCTTCTGCATCTCCGCCATCTGCTGGCGCAGCGCGGCGATCTCGTCTCGCGAGGTGTCTGCGGCGGGCTTCTCGCTCCGCCGCGTGGCACCGGGCAGAAAGGCTTCGGTCGCGGCCCGCATCATCGCCATGTTGGTTTCATGGATCTTGGCAATCGGGCTGTTGGCGAGCCCTTTTTCGAAGGCCTCGCGGATGCGGCCCTGGTTCTCGCGAAAATTGGCCATGGCGGCTTCGAGATAGCTCGGCATCATGGCCTGCATCGAATTGCCGTACATGCTGATCAGCTGGCGCAGGAAGCTGACCGGCAGCATCTGTTCGCCGCTGGCTTCTTCGTCCATGATGATCTGGGTCAGGATCGAATGGGTGATATCTTCCCCGGTCTTGGCATCGAGCACCTGGAACTCGATATTCTCGCGCACCATTCCGGCGAGATCTTCCAGCGTGATGTAGCTCGAGGTTGCGGTGTTGTAGAGCCGCCGGTTGGCGTATTTCTTGACGATGACAGTGTCGCCATCGCCGGCGTTTTTCCTGGCCATTTGCTGCAATCCTGATGGAACAATGCTGCGCCTTAGCACTTGCACAATGTGCAGCGCAACACGGCGCTACCCGCTTTTCAGGCGCTGTCCCAAAAGGGTCAGCAATTCATATTGAGGGATCGAACTTTGCTGCGCGGCTTGGGGCAAGGCATAGGGCAGTTGCACCCAGTCGCCCTCGACCAGATCGGGTGCCTGGCCGAGGTCGAGGACCACCATGTCCATCGACACCTTGCCCAGCACCGGCAGGCGTCGCCCGCTGTGCATCAATGCGCCCTTCTCGCGCCACAGGTGAAGATAGCCATCGGCATAGCCCAGCGACACGACGCCAAGCCGCATCGGTGCGGTGGCCGTGAAGGTGGCATTGTAGCCGATGCTGTCACCCGCTGCGACGGCCCGGGTCTGGATGATGGCGGCTTCGGGATAGGCCACCTGGCGGATTGCGCTGCCAAGCTCGGCCCGCTGGAAACCGCCGTAAAGCGAGAGTCCTGGCCGTGTCAGATCGAAATGGTACGCCGCGCCAAGCGCGATCCCGGCGCTGTTGCACAGGCTGACCGACTGGTGCGGCACCAGCGGCACGATCTCGCGAAAGCGCACGAGTTGCCGCTCGTTCATGGGGCTATCCTCGTCGGCGCAGGCGAGATGCGACATCAGATTCCGCACCTCGAGCTGCCCGATCAGCGGGTCGCCGACATCGTCGGGAGCAAGGCCCAACCGGTTGATGCCGGTGTCGATCATCAGGTCGCAGGCGCCGCCGCCGCTGGCGATCCAGCGCTTTGCCTGCGCCAGCGAGTTGATCGTCGGGACGGCGCCCAATCCGCGTGCGAAGGCGGCGTCGGCATCGGTCAATGGCCCGTGCAGCACGGAAATGCTGCCTGGCGGTGCATGGCGCACCACTGCAGCCGCCTCGCTCCAATGCGCCACGAAGAAATCACGTGCGCCTGCCTCGCGCAGGACCGGGAGGCACTGCTCGATGCCCAGGCCATAGCAATCGGCCTTGACTGCGGCCCCGGCGCGGGCAGCGCCCGAAAGCCGGTCCAGTTCGCGCCAGTTGCTTGCCAGTGCCTCGCGGTCGATCTTGAGCCGGAGGCTTGGCGGCGGTGTGTCAGCCATGCGAATCTTCGAAGTCACGCGGCGGACCGTCAGGCACCCCCCACCACAGAACCAGCAGGCCGAAAGCCACCACCGCCCAAGTGTACCACAGGCCAGCGTAGATATCGCCGGTGCTCGCGACGATCACCCCGGCGATCAGCGGCAGGAACCCGCCCAGATAGCCCGCACCGATATGATAGGGGATCGACATCGAGCTGTAGCGGATGCTGGGCGGGAACATTTCCGACAGCAGTGCCGCGACCGAGCCATAGGTCAGCGCCGAAAGCATGCCGAGCCCGAGCAGGATCGAAATGATGCCAAGAATGCTCGCAGCGGCAGGCTGCTGCTTCGAGAAATCGAAGCCGTATTCGCTCAGCGCCTCGCGCAAGCCGTCGCGCCGTGCGGTGCCATCCTCGAACCAGCCTTCTTCCAGCCCGATCTCCTCGCTGCCCACGGTCACACGCAGCGCTTCGCCCGGCGCGACCGAATAGGCGACGCCTGACGCCGTCAGCGTTTCGAGAACCTTGCCGCAATCGGTCTGGTCGCGGCCGAACAGTTCGGCAAAGGGATCGGTCGTGCATTGCGGCCCCTCGACCCTGACAGGGGTGACCTCGGCCGACTGAGCCAGGCCGGGGTTTGCCAGACTACCCAATCCCCAGAACGCCGGGAACAGCAACAGCAGCGTGAGCGCCGCGCCAATCATGATCGGCTTGCGCCGACCCACCCGGTCGGACCATTTGCCGACAATCACATAGAAGCTCATGACGATCAGGCCCGACACAAACAGGATCAGCTCCACGGTCAGGTCGTCGACATGCATCGGGCCGCGCAGGAAACTCATCCCCGAAAAGAATGCGGTGTACCAGATGGTGGTGAGGATGCCGGTCACGCCGAACAGCGCGACAAAGATGCGCTTCTTGTTGCCCGGATAGGTGAAGCTTTCGACGAACGGATTGGCTGCGATCTTGCCTTCGGCCTTCATCGCCTGAAACACCGGGCTTTCGGACAGCATGAGCCGCATCCACAGTGAAATGCCCAGCAGGATGATCGACAGCAGGAACGGCACGCGCCACCCCCAGGCGGCGAAGTCGTCTTCCGGGATCAACGCGCGGCACGCCAGCACCACGCCGATCGAGAGCACGAAACCGCCAGCCACGCTGGCCTGGATGAAGCTGGTATAGAAGCCGCGCTTTTCGGGCGGCGCGTGCTCGGCGACATAGATCGCCGCCCCGCCATATTCGCCCCCCAGCGCCAGGCCCTGCAGGATCCGCAGGATGATCACGATGATGGGCGCCAGAATGCCGATGGTGTCGACCGTGGGAATGAAGCCCACCCCCGCTGTGGCGATGCCCATCAGCGTAACGGTTACCAGGAAGGTGTATTTGCGGCCCAGCTTGTCGCCGAGATAGCCGAACAGCACGGCACCGATCGGGCGGAAGGCAAAGCCGACCGCAAAGGTCGACCAGACCAGCAGCAGACCCAGCGTTTCGTTGTCGGTCTCGTAGAACGCGTCCTTGAGGATATAGGCCAGCGTGCCGTAGATGAAAAAGTCATACCACTCGAAGATCGTGCCGGCCGAACTGGCTCCGATCACCAGCCGGATTTCCTTTTCGCTCGGCTCGCGCATGGATGGACTTGCGACCTCTGTCATGGCTCTCGCGCTCTCCCCAATCGTGACGCGGTTCGGCTCTAGCCTGTGATCTCGCCCTTGCAAAGCGCATCGGCCGCGGCCTTCCACGGCAGCAGCAGGGCACCGTGCCGACCGGGATAATCACGCGCAGGTGCGAGTGCAGCGAAGCCCGGCCATTGCGGCAGATCGGCATCAGGTTGGCCCAGCCAAAGCTCGATCTCGACCAGCGCGGCAGCCACGCCCGCGGCGTTCTGCCCGGCGGCTCCGCGCGCGAAGATTGCGGCCGACGCCTGGCCCACGGCGCAAGCTGCAACGCTCAGGCCGATCCGGCGCACCCGGCCGCGCTCGTCCACATCAAGGCCCAGTGTCAGATGGCTGCCGCAAGCCCGCGAGCGCGCAGCCGACTGCAATTGCCAACCCTCGCCCAGGGGGAAAGCCGAGAGCTCGGTAGCCAGTGCCAGCAGTTCGGGAGTGTAGAGCTTGCCCGCAGCCCTTGCGGTCATTCCATCGCTTCCGCTTCGCGCCGCAGGCGTTCGCGGCGCTCGGCAATGATTTCGACCAGCGCGCGCGAACTGGTGTCGATCATCGGGTAACTCTTGGCGGTGGTTATCCAGGTCGGCCGGCCCTTGTAGCCCCATCCCTCGTCAAAACTGAGGGCCAGGATCGAAAAGGCGAAGATCATGATCAGGCCGCCCTTGAGCATGCCGAAACCGAACCCGAGCACCCGGTCAACCGGCCCCATGATCGAACCGGCCGAAGCGCCGCTGACATTGTTCGCGATGACCTTCATCGCGGCATAGGGGATCAGCAAGAGTAGCGAGAATGCCAGCAGCGAAGCCGCCGGATCGGTATCCAGGAAATCGTGCAGCACTTCAGTGACTGGAGTGTGGAGCGTGTAGATCGCCGCTGCGGCCAAGACCCAGGCCGCGAGCGAGAAGACCTCCTGCACCAGGCCACGCATGAAGCCGCCGACCGCCGCCACGCCGATCACGACCAGGACGATGATGTCGAACACGTTCATCGGGGCTAGCCTATGGCTTTGCCATGACCCGGTCAACGAGGTTAGCGACTTGTCCCAAACTGCGATAGTCGAGCCCGCTGATCCGCTGGCCCGCGTCGGCCGGCCCGAAGGCACGCGAGAAGCCAAGTTTTTCCGCTTCGCGGAGCCGCAAGGCGCCATGCGCCACCGGGCGTACCTCGCCCGATAGCGCGACCTCGCCGAACCACACCGAAGCTTCGGCCAGCGGCCGGTCCGCCAGTGCCGAAACCAGCGCGGCGGCGACTGCGAGGTCGGCCGCCGGATCGGACAGGCGATACCCGCCAGCGATGTTGAGATAGACCTCGGCCGAACTGAAATTGAGCCCGCAGCGGGCTTCGAGCACCGCCAGCAGCATGGCGAGCCGCCCGCTGTCCCAGCCCACCACCGCGCGGCGCGGCGTCGCGCCCGATTGCAACCGCACGATCAGCGCCTGGATCTCGACCAGCACCGGGCGTGTGCCCTCGATCGCAGGGAACACCGCGCTGCCCGCCAGGGGCTGGTCGCGCCCCGAGAGGAACAGCATCGATGGGTTGGCAACTTCCTCCAGTCCCTCGCTGGCCATCGCGAAGACTCCGATCTCGTCAATCGCGCCGAAGCGGTTCTTGAGCGCGCGCAGGATGCGGTACTGGTGGCTGCGTTCGCCCTCGAAGCTCATCACCACATCGACCATGTGCTCAAGCACGCGCGGCCCGGCGATGGTGCCGTCCTTGGTGACATGGCCGACCAGTACCAGCGCCACGCCGTTTTCCTTCGCGTAGCGGATCAGTTCGAAGGCGCAGCCGCGCACCTGGCTGACGGTGCCGGGCGCGCCCTCGATCGTGTCGGAATACATCGTCTGGATCGAATCGATCACCAACAGCGCGGGCGGAGCCAGCTGCCCCAGCGTGGTCAGGATGTCGCGCACCGAGGTTTCAGACGCAAGCCGCAGCGGCGCATCGCCCAGTCCGAGCCGCGCCGCGCGCATCCGCACCTGCCCTGCCGCTTCCTCGCCACTGACATAGACCACATCGGCGCCGCTGCGCGCGATCGCCGCTGCGGCCTGAAGCAACAGGGTGGACTTCCCGATCCCCGGATCGCCGCCCATCAGGATGGCGGACCCGGGCACCAGCCCGCCGCCCAGCGCCCGGTCGAATTCGGCCAGCCCGGTCCCCCGCCGCACCGGCAGTTCGGACGGGGCATTGAGCGGGGCGAACTCCACCGCGCGCCCCCCGCGCGACAGATCGTGCTTCTGCGAAAAGACCGTGGCCGGCAAGTCTTCGACCAGCGTGTTCCATTCCGCGCAATCAGGGCATTGCCCCTGCCAGCGATGGGATACACTGCCGCAGGCCTGGCAGGCGTAACGCTTTTTGGTTTTGACCATGGCCCAGCGATAAACAGAACATAGATAGAACGCAATTGCCTTCGCGCAATATCATGGGCATCACAAGCCCATGCACCAGAAGGAATTGCGCATTGCCTTGGTCTGCTATGGCGGCGTCAGCCTGGCGGTTTACATGCATGGCGTCACCAAGGAGCTGTGGCATCTGGCGCGCGCCAGCCGGGCCTTTCACGCCGGTGACGAACTTTCGGGCGGGGTCGCCGGGGTCTATCGCCGTCTCCTTGCCCATATCGAAGAGCACCGCGGCACGCGGCTGCGCGTGCTGCCCGATATCCTCAGCGGGGCCAGCGCCGGCGGGATCAACGCGGTGTTCCTGTCGCAGGCGATCTATGCCGGCCACTCATTGGAACCGCTGACCGAACTGTGGCTCGAAAACGCCGATGTCGACCGGCTGCTCGATCCCGACGCCCGGCCAGTGTGGAAATTCGCCAAGTTCTGGGCGCAGCCGATCGCCTGGTGGCTGTTCCGCCGGCCGGGTAATGTGGTCTCGGAAAGCGTGGCACCCGAAACCCGCAGCGAAGTGCGGCGCAAGGTCTCGCGCTTTATCCGCGGGCGCTGGTTTGAGCCGCCGTTCTCGGGCGAGAATTTCTCGCAACTGCTGTTCGATGCGCTGGCCGCGATGCGCGAGGGCGAGCGCGGCCCACCGCTGCTGCCACCGCATTATCCGCTCGACCTATTCGTAACCACGACCGATTTTCGCGGCCATGTCGAATTGCTGCGGCTTAACAGCCCGCCCGTGGTTGAGGAAAGCGAGCACCGGCTGCCGATCCATTTCCGTGGACAGGCGCCGCAAAGCACGGCGGAAGGA
This sequence comes from uncultured Porphyrobacter sp., assembly GCA_964500135.1. Lineage (GTDB taxonomy): Bacteria > Pseudomonadota > Alphaproteobacteria > Sphingomonadales > Sphingomonadaceae > Erythrobacter. Next base: position 48,872 of record CAZCNF010000005.1, on the reverse strand, counting down.
CTTGCCAATCCGCTTGAGCTCACATTGGCAGCGCGGGCGACGGCCAGTTTCCCCGGGGCCTTCCCCGCGCTCGAACTGGCCGAGATCGATCGACTGGGTGAGCGGCGCGGACAGGACTGGGCGTCGCGCGATGCTTTCCTGCAGCGGATCATGCCTGTCCACCAGCATCGCGGCACCACCGACCAGGTCGCGCTGATCGACGGTTCGGTGCTGGTCAACGCGCCATTCGAAGGCGCGATCGCGGCGTTGCATGGCCGGCCGGTGCAGCGCGAGGTGGACCGGCGCTTCGTCTATATCGATCCCCGGCCAGACCGTATCGCCACGATCAAGGACGGCGACACCCGGCCGGTGGGCTTTTTCGCCGCGATCTTCGGATCGATTTCCGCCCTGCCGCGCGAACAGCCGATCCGCGACAATCTCGAACAGCTGGAGCGGCAATCGCGCGATGCGGCGCGGCTCCAGCGGATCGTTGCGAGGTTGCGCCCCGAAGTCGACCGCGCGGTCGAGAAACTGTTCGGGCGGACGTTCTTTCTCGACAGCCCTACCCCAGGGCGTCTCGCCAGCTGGCGGGCCAAGGCGCAACAGGCCGCCGCCGAGCGCGCCGGTTATGCCTTCCATTCCTATGCGCAGGCCAAGTTCATCGGGATCATCGAACGGCTGGCCCAGCTTGCGCATGATGCCGCGCCGCACCTGGGTCTGACCGATTGTCGGCCGATCGAGCATGCGCTGCGCCTCGAACTCGAGAAGCGCGGGCTGGAAAGCCTGTCCGACCCATCGGGCGGAGCCAGCGAACCTGCCATTGCCTTTTTCCGGGCGCACGACATCAGCTTCCGCATCCGGCGGCTGCGGCTGCTGGCGCGCCGCCTGACGCGCGACGGCGACCAGGAGAGCGAGATCTCGGACGAGGCGCTCGACCAGGCGCGTGAGCGGATCTACCAGATTCTCGGCCTCTATTTCGATCGGGACCGGGAGGAAGCTTTGGGGCCCGAGTTTCCCGCCCTCGCCGAAAAGGTGATGGAAGACCCCGGCGCACTGCTGGATTACCTGGCCAAGCGCCGATTGCTTCCTTCGGTCGATATCCATGCCGAGATGCTGCTGTCCGAAGCACTTGGCCTGATGCCCAGATCGTTGCGGCGGCGCATGCTGCTGACCTATCTCGGTTTCCCCTTTTATGATGTCGCAACCCTGCCCTTGCTGCCGCACGAGGGTTTCACCGAGTTCGATCCGATCAAGGTCGACCGGGTCTCCCCAGACGATGCCAGGTCGATCCGTGAGGGCGGGGCCCGCGCCACCTTGCGCGGCATCGAGTTCTACAATTTCGGTGCCTTCTTCAGCCGCGCCTATCGCGAGAATGACTATTTGTGGGGGCGGTTGCACGGGGCCGAACGGATGATCGACCTCGTATGCTCCACGCTGGGAGACGGGATCGACGGCGCTGCGTGCCACGAATTCAAGCGCGCCGCGTTCCTGGCCATCCTTGATGAAGAGGCGCCGCGCCTGCGCGCCGACCCGGCGCTGGTCGCCGGGATTCGCGAGGAAGTGCTCAAGCGCTAGGGGTGCTGGTGGCCGCCATCGTGGTGTTTGCTATGGTGGTGGTGCCCCTCGTCAAGGCTGGCCCAGATCGCTCGGGCAAAAGCCTCGGCTGAAATGAAGGCGTTGGGCTTCTCCATTGGTTTGAGCGGATTGTTTGCCAATACCGCTTCGAGCGTGGCGCCACCGGCCTTGCGGGCGCGGACCAGTTCGACCGAGTTGGCGATCATGTCGCGCCATGCAATCAGCTCGGCCTGCGAGCAGACCGGCCCGTGGCCCGGGATCACCCTGGTCTCGGCATTGGTGACCTTGACCAGATGGTCAAGCGTCTTGACGAGACGCAGTGCATTGCCGCCCGAACTCGTGTCGACAAACGGGAAACCCATGCCGTTCATCATCAGGTCGCCGGTGTGCAGCACATTGGCCTTGCGCCAGTAGAGCGCGGTATCCCCATCGGTGTGCCCGCCGCCGGTGGTGATCGCGTCGATCCGGTCACCGTTCAGATGGAAGCTGATGCCATGCTCATAGGTGACGACGGGCAAGGCTGCCGGCGGGGCAGGCGGTGTCTCATTGCCCGCCACCGTGCCACCCGCTGCCAGGCGCACGCGGACATTGTCATGCGCGAAGATGGTGACGCCGGCCTTGCCGAGGTTTTCGTTCCCCCCGCTGTGATCGAAATGCCAGTGAGTGTTGACAAGATATTTGACCGGCTGTGCGCCCAGCCCGGCCACTGCCGCCAGGATCCGTTCGGTCAGCGGCGCGAACTGGTCATCGACCAGCACCGTCCCGTCTTCGCCGAAACTGACGCCGATGTTGCCGCCCGCGCCGAACAGCACTGCAACGCCCGGCGCCACCTGTTCCGCCTTGATTTCAACCTTGTCGAAGTTCCCCTGCGCCAGGCCAGGTGCAGCAAGGGCCAGCGCGGTCGAACCAAGCGCGAGCGTTGCAATGCGTTTCATGGACAATCCCCTCCGTTTGCGGGGAACCTAGAACCGCCAGCCGATCGTGTCGAGTTGCAACCGCGGCTCAGCCGCCGAAGGCATCCTTCAGCCGATCGAAGAAGCCCTTGCTTTCGGGGCATTCCTCGCCGGTCTCGGTTTCGCGGAACTGCTCGAGCAATTCCTTCTGCTTTTTTGACAGCCTGGTCGGGGTTTCGACCGCAATCTCGACCACCAGGTCGCCCCGGCCCCGCCCCTGCAGGATCGGCATCCCGGCCCCGCGCACCCGCAATTGCTTGCCCGACTGGATCCCGGCCGGGATCTCGACCGTATTCGACTTGCCCGCCAGGTCGGGAATCTCGACCGTACCGCCGAGGGCGGCAGTGGTGAAGCTGATCGGAATGCGGGTCGCCAGCGTGGTGCCTTCGCGCTGGAACACGGCGTGAGGCTTCACATGCACGAAGATGTAAAGATCGCCTGCAGGCGCGCCGCGCGGCCCGGCCTCGCCCTTGCCGGCAAGCCGGATACGCGTGCCGGTATCGACCCCGGGCGGGATTTCGACTTCGAGCGCGCGCGGCCGGTCGACCCGACCCTCGCCGCGACAGGTCTTGCACGGATCCTCGATCACCGCGCCGCGCCCGTGGCATGTCGGGCAAGGCCGTTCCACCACGAAAAAGCCCTGCTTGGCGCGCACCTTGCCGTGACCGTCACACATGCGGCATTCGCGCTCGCCGGTGCCCGGCGTTGCGCCCGAACCCGCGCAGCTGTCGCAGTTCTGGGAGACCTCGATTTCGAGTTCCACGGTCTTGCCGTGGAACGCTTCGTCGAGCGTGACTTCGAGATCATAGCGCAGGTCTGCCCCGCGGCGAGGCTGCGCCCGCCCGCCACCGCCAAAGGCACTGCCGAAGATGGTTTCGAAGATATCGCCGATGTCGCCGAATTCCGAACCACCGTGCCCGCGCCCGCCGCCAAAGCCGCCGTTGCCCATGCCCTGCTTGAACGCGGCATGGCCATAGCGGTCATAGGCCGCGCGCTTCTGTGGATCCTTGAGGCAGTCATAGGCCTCGCTGATGTCCTTGAAGCGCGCTTCGCTGTCCTGGCACCCGGGGTTGCGATCCGGGTGATACTTCATCGCCAGCTTGCGATAGGCGCTCTTGATCGCGGCGCCATCGGCGTCACGGCTGACCTCGAGCAGTTCGTAATAGTCGATGTCGGTTGAAGCCATAGGTCTCAGCCCTTGCCAAACCTAGCCGCCACCGGCGCATGGCGCACCGATGGCGGGAAAGGTCTTCATCGGGGCATCAGCCCTTGTTGTTGTCTTCGTAGACTTCGGAGAACTCGGCGTCGACCACGTCCTCGTCGGCGGGCTTTTCCGACGCACCTGCCTCGCCGGTAGCGGCGGCTGAAGCCTGTTCCTTTTCGTAGATCTGCTGGCCCATCTTCATGGCCGCCTCGGTCAGAGCCTGCGCCTTGGCGGTGATCGCCGCCACATCGTCACCCTCAAGTGCCGACTTGGCTTCGGCCAGTGCCGTTTCGACAGCAGCCTTGGTATCGGCGTCGATCTTGTCGCCATACTCCTGCAGCTGCTTTTCGGTCGCATGCACCAGGCTGTCGGCCTGGTTGCGCGCTTCGGCAGCTTCGCGGCGCTTCTTGTCTTCCTCGGCAAATTTCTCCGCATCGCGGACCATCTGCTCGATGTCCGCATCGCTGAGACCACCCGAGGCCTGGATCCGGATCTGCTGTTCTTTGCCCGTGCCCTTGTCCTTGGCCGAGACATTGACGATGCCATTGGCGTCGATGTCGAAAGTGACTTCGATCTGCGGCACGCCGCGCGGCGCCGGGGGCAGGCCAACCAGGTCGAACTGGCCGAGCAGCTTGTTGTCGGCCGCCATTTCGCGCTCGCCCTGGAACACGCGGATGGTCACCGCCTGCTGGTTGTCCTCGGCGGTCGAATAGACCTGCGTCTTCTTGGTCGGGATGGTGGTATTGCGATCGATCATGCGAGTGAACACCCCGCCCAGCGTCTCGATGCCGAGCGACAGCGGAGTCACGTCGAGCAGCAGCACGTCCTTGACGTCGCCCTGCAGCACGCCAGCCTGGATCGCCGCGCCCATGGCGACAACTTCGTCGGGATTGACGCCGGTGTGCGGCTTCTTCCCGAAGAATTCCTCGACCACTTCGCGCACCTTGGGCATGCGGGTCATGCCGCCCACCAGGATCACTTCGTCTACCGCGCCTTTGTCGATCCCAGCATCGGCCAGCGCCTTCTTGCAGGGTTCGAGCGTGCGCTTGATGAGATCGCCCACCAGCTGTTCGAGCTTCGAACGGGTCAGCGTTTCGACCAGATGTAGCGGAGTCGAACTGCCGCCTTCCATGCGGGCAGTGATGAAAGGCAGGTTGATTTCGGTCTGGGCCGAGCTCGACAGTTCGATCTTGGCCTTCTCGGCTGCTTCCTTGAGCCGCTGGAGCGCGAGCTTGTCGGAACGGAGATCCATGTTCTCCTTCTTCTTAAACTCGTCGGCCAGATATTCGACGATCGTGCTGTCGAAGTCTTCGCCACCCAGGAAGGTGTCGCCATTGGTCGACTTTACCTCGAACACGCCGTCACCGATTTCGAGGATCGAGACGTCGAAGGTGCCGCCGCCAAGGTCGTAGACCGCGATGGTCTTGCCATCGTCCTTCTCGAGCCCATAGGCGAGCGCGGCCGCGGTCGGCTCGTTGATGATCCGGAGCACTTCAAGGCCTGCGATTTGCCCCGCGTCCTTGGTGGCCTGGCGCTGCGCGTCGTTGAAATAGGCAGGCACGGTGATAACGGCCTGCGTCACGCTTTCGCCGAGGTAGCTTTCGGCGGTTTCCTTCATCTTCTGCAGGATGAAGGCCGAGATCTGGCTGGGGGAATAATCCTCGTTGCCGGCCTTGACCCAGGCGTCGCCGTTCTTGCCCTTCACGATGTTGTAGGGGACCAGTTCCATGTCCTTCTTGGTCATGGGATCGTCGAACCGGCGGCCGATCAGGCGCTTCACGGCGAAAATGGTGTTGTCGGGGTTGGTCACTGCCTGGCGCTTGGCCGGCTGCCCGATCAGGCGTTCGCCATCCTTGGTGAAGGCGACGATCGACGGCGTGGTGCGCGCGCCTTCCGAATTCTCGATTACCTTGGGCTTGCCCCCGTCCATGACCGACACGCAGGAGTTGGTGGTGCCGAGGTCGATACCGATAACTTTGGCCATTCTATTCCCATCCATTCAGTTCTTGGACACCGCGCATTGTGCTTTCCGATAAGAGGCAAAGCAGCTCGGCGGCTCAGTCCGTCCGGTGTATTATGCGGGTGATATAGGAGCGGTTTCGCTTGGCACAAGGGAAGCGCGGCTCTAGTTTTTGCGCCTGTCCCAACAGGAGAATCCCGCAATGAAACTCACGCGATTTGCCGCTGCCCTGCTCGCTGCTTCCAGCCTGGCGCTGGCAGCTTGCAACGAGTCGGCCGAACCGGTGGCTGAAACCGCGCCGGAAGGCATCCCCGGCCTCTCGGTTGAAAATGCGCGCCTGGTGCTGCCGCCGGTCGCCGGGAATCCGGCAGCAGTCTATTTCGATCTCGCCTATGAGGGCGACCGCGGCCTGTCGATCCGCCGGGCGGATGTGAGCCAGGCCAAGGAAGCGCAGCTGCACGCCTATGCCGAGCATAACGGCATGATGCAGATGGGGGAATCGATGCCGATCGCGCTGACCAAAGGCACCAAGATCGCGTTCGAGCCCGGCGGCTATCACGTGATGGCGTTCGAACTGGCCCCCGAGGTGCGGCCCGGCAGCAAGGTCGAAGTCACGCTGACGGTTTCGGGCGGCGACAAATACTCGTTCGAGGCCGAGGTGCGCGCGGCGGGGGATGAACGCTGATCGAAACCGACGCCGCTCCTGCGGCAAGTCCGGCCTTGCAACCCTGCCCCGTCGTGGGTGAGCGCGGGCTCACTCCTGGAGAGGTGGCGCTGGCCCGGTCGGTGTTCGGCGCCGCGATCGAATATTCCGCCGTCCGCATAAGGCGGCGCAAGTGGTTTCCGTTCCAGCCGCGCCACATCACCATGGCGCCGCGCGGACACCTGCATTTCCATCCGCTGGGCGATGCCTACTGCGAGGATTTCGCCGCGGCCAGCCTCGAACGCCAGGGGCTGTTCATCCATGAACTGGTGCATGTCTGGCAGGTGCAACAGCGCGGGAACTGGTATCTGGTGCTCAACCGCAGGCCCTGGGCCCGCTACGACTATACGCTCAAACCCGGGTGGCCGCTCGAGCGCTATGGGATCGAACAGCAGGCCGAAATCGTGCGCCATGCCTTTCTGCTGCGGCGCGGCTGGAAGCTGGCGGGCGTCGGCGATCCGGCCGCGTATGATCTGCTGGTGAATTTCCCCGGCACCGAATAGAACAGGTACCGGGAGAAGTGCATGCAAACTATCAACGACTCGTTCCGTTCTTCGCTCGGGCGCTGGCTGGTGGGGACTTCGGCCGGGCTTGGCACTGTGCTGCTGGGCATCGCAGGCTTTGCCCTGCTGGTGGGAACGGCGGGTGACATGGGCCCCTGGCCGCTGTTGCTGAGCGCGCTGGCGCTGGCGATCGTGCTGTGGAAATGGCTGCAGGTGATGAGCGAGAAGTTCGAGCTCACCAACCAGCGGCTGGTGGTGCGGCGCGGTATCATCATGAAAAGCATCGACGAGGTCGAGCTTTACCGCGTCAAGGACATAAGGATGGACTTCAGCCTGCTCAACCAGATAGCCGGGATCGGCACCATCCAGATCACCTCGAGCGATGAGACCACGCGCAATCACCAGCTGGTGCTGCGCCACGTGCCGATGGCACAGGAACGGCGCGAGCAATTGCGTGAACTGGTCGATGCCGCACGGCGCGAGCGCGGGGTGCGCGAGATCGATTTCGTGAACGAGAGTTTCTAGGCCTTACGGAAGGGAGCGGGCCATGAAAATCGACAACTGGATTATTCGCCCGTTCCGCCCCGCCGATGCGCCGGCCTTTGCCGCGCTCAACAAGCGCTGGATCGAGGAGCTGTTCGAACTGGAAGAGTCCGATCTGCGCCAGCTCGAACATCCCCAGGCGGCAATCCTCGACAAGGGCGGGTTCATCGCCATCGCCGATGCCAATGGCTGGGTGGTGGGAACCGGCGCGATCCTGCCCGCTGCACGCCCGCCCGGCGACGGCCGGAACTGGTTCGAAGTGATCAAGATGACGACCGATCTTGCCGCGCAGCGCAGCGGGATCGGGACAGCGATCATGCAGCGGCTGCTCGAATTCGCGCGCGAACAAGGCGCGGATGCGATTTGGCTGGAAACCAATGCGAAACTGGAAGCGGCGACCGCGCTCTACCAGCGCCATGGCTTCCGCATCCTGGGCCCGGACGAGCTTTGGCCCACGCCCTATGACCGCTGTAATCTGCAGATGGTGCTGGAGCTTTAACCGGCATTCGACAGCATGCCGCTAGTTCGACATCCGAAGGATCTCAGTGATGCTGTCGCAACGTGAGTGGTTCGAGACGAATTTTCTATTTGTTTGATTTTAATACTTTGGACGGCAAACAGTCATTTATGGCTAGCAACAGTCCTACCAAGCCGGGAGCAGATGCTTTTCATAAAGAACGAAGCAAATGCATCGATGCCTTTGCTTCTCTTGAGGAAGCAATCATTGCGACATTGACGGCTCTAAAGCAAACCTGCGGAGTTGAAACCTTCGGGCAAAAGCTGGAACTGTTGGCCAAGGCAAAGGCGCACTCACAGTTTTCGAAAACGCGCATTCAGGCAGTGCAATCGGCTTTGCCGCGTTGCAAACACATTAGCGAGCTACGCAATGACATCGTTCATTCGCGCATGCAGATTGCAGAATTGGGTGAAGAAACTCGAGCCTGCTTTACCAACACGCGTCACTGCATGAGCGGAAGCCAAACTGCGCGCCTGTTCACACTCGAAGGTTTGAGATCAGTCACGAAGCAAACTCATGAAATAGCCGACGAACTGCGTAAAATCTAACTATTCCGCCTTCCTCGCCACCCCTACCATCGCCGGGCGCAGCAGCCGGTCCTTGAGCATATAGCCCGCCTGCATTTCCTGGATCACCGTGCCCGGCGCATGCTCGGTGCTGGGGATCTCCATCATCGCCTGGTGCTGGTTCGGATCAAGCGGAAGGCCCATCGCGGCAATCCGGCTGATTCCGTGCAGGCCGAACACCTTTTCGAGTTCGCGCAGCGTCGCCTCGATTCCCGTGACGAGCGGCTTCATCTTCTCGTCGTCGCGCAATTCGACCGGGATCGCCGCAGTGGCACGTTCGAGATTGTCGAGCACGCTCAGCATGTCGCGCGCAAAGCCGGTGGCGGCATAGGTGCGCGCATCGGCAATGTCCTTTTCCATCCGGCGCCGCACGTTCTGCGTCTCGGCCTTGGCATAGAGCACTTCCTGCTTCGCCACTTCGAGGTCTTCGCGCAGCCGGTCCAGCGCCTGGTCGAGGCTGCTGGTTTCCTGTTCGGCAGTTTCGGCGTCCGTGCGGTCGATAAATTCCTCCGGCACGCCTTCGAGTTCCTTCTCCACCGCTTCGTCGCGCGGTTTACCCTGTTCCGTCATGTCGTAGTGTTCCAAAGCTATCCGATAAGCTTGCCCAGCGAACGGGCCGTCAGATCCACCATGGGGATCACGCGCGCGTAATTCAACCGAGTCGGGCCAATCACCCCCAGCACGCCGACCACCCTGCCCTCGCGATCGCGATAGGGCGAAGCGATCACGGACGAGCCGGATAGCGCGAATAACCGGTTCTCGCTGCCGATGAAGATACGGGTCGCTTCGGCCTCGCGCGCTGTTTCGAGCAGTTCGGCCACCGACTGCTTGCTTTCAAGGTCTTCGATTAGGCTGCGCACGCGCTCGATATCGTGCAGCGCGGCTTCGTCGAGCAGATTGGCCTGCCCGCGCACGATCAGCACTGGGCGCTGCGCGGCATCGCGGCTCCAGATCGCCAGCCCGCGTTCGACCAGGTCCTGGCTGGCCGCATCGAGTTGCGACTGGCCCGAGGCGATCTCGCGCGCGATCGCGCGCGCTGCATCGGCCAGCGTGCGCCCGGCCAGCCTGGCGGTGATGTAATTGCTGGCCTGTTCCAGCGTGGAAGGCGAGACGTCGGCCCCCACCTGCAGCACCCGGTTCTCGACCGCGCCGTCATCGCTCACCAGCACCGCCAGCGCCCGGCCCTGCCCGATACCCACCAGGCTGAACTGGGCGAGCCGCGCCTCGCGCGTGGGCACCATCACCATGCCCGCTGCGCCCGACAGATCCGACAGGATCGCGCTGGTCTGCTCCAGCGCCTGCTCGATCGGTCCATTGCCGTTGAGCCGTGCTTCGATCGCGGCGCGTTCTTCGGCCGTCGGCTCTGCCACGCGCATCATCCCGTCAACGAACAGGCGCAACCCGCTTTCGGTCGGCATCCGCCCCGCGCTGGTGTGCGGCGCGGCGAGCAATCCGACGGATTCGAGATCGGCCAGCACCGAGCGGATCGAAGCGGGCGAAAGGTTGACGCCGCTGTCCTGCGCCAGCGTCTTCGAGCCGACCGGTTGCCCGCTCTCGAGATAGCCTTCCACCACCAGGCGAAAAATCTCGCGCGCGCGTTCGGTCAGCTCGGAGATGGGCAGTGACGACATGACAGTGCTGAGGCTTCCTCGGGTCTTTATCAACTTAAGTTCGTGCTGAACCCTTGGGCGGGCTCAGGTCATGCTTGTCGAAGCACCGCAATTCCTTATAGCGCCAGGCCACAAGAGAAAAGCGGCCCTTCGACAGGCTCAGGGCGAGCGGGTCGGGGCGTCACCTGGAGCAAGCTATGCGACCTTCCGGCCGCGCGCCCGACGAGATGCGCGCAATCACTGTCGAAACCGGTTTCACCCGCCATGCCGAAGGCTCGTGCCTGATCAGCTTTGGCGATACGCGCGTGCTGTGCACAGCCAGCGTCGAACGCAATGTGCCGCCATGGCTGCGCGGCAAGGGCGAAGGCTGGGTTACCGGCGAATACTCGATGTTGCCCCGCGCCACTCACACCCGCGGCCAGCGCGAAGCGGCCAAGGGCAAGCAGAGCGGGCGGACGCAGGAAATCCAGCGCCTGATCGGCCGGTCCTTGCGCGCCGTGGTCGATCTGAGGAAGCTGGGCGAACGCCAGATCACGCTCGATTGCGATGTGCTGCAGGCTGATGGCGGCACGCGCACGGCCTCGATTTCAGGCGCCTGGATTGCCCTGCGCCTCGCCGTCAACGGCCTGATTGCCGCTGGCGACATCAAGGACGATCCAATCACCGGCCAGGTCGCCGCAATCAGTTGCGGCATTTTCAAGGGCACGCCAGTGCTGGACCTCGATTATGACGAGGATTCGAGCGCCGATGCCGATGCCAATTTCGTGCTGATCAGCGGCGGGCAGATCGCCGAGGTTCAAGCCACCGCCGAGGGCGCAACCTATGACGAGGAAGGGCTGCTGCGGCTGCTCCGGCTCGCCCGGATCGGCTGCGACCGTATCTTTTCAGCGCAGATGGATGCCGTGAAGTGAACCGCAAGCTGGGTGGTGGATCGCTGGTGATTGCCACGCACAATGCGGGCAAGCTGAAGGAGATTTCCGCCCTGCTCGTGCCCTTTGGCGTGAAATGCCTGTCGGCCGGATCGTTGGGCTTGCCCGAGCCGGCAGAAACCGGGACGACCTTTGTCCAGAACGCCCTGCTCAAGGCGCGAGCCGCGGCAGAGGCGTCCGGACTGGCCGCCCTGGCCGACGACAGCGGACTTTCGGTCGAGGCGCTGGGCGGACGGCCCGGCGTCTACACCGCCGACTGGGCCGAGCGGCAATGGTTCGAAGGCGAGCCGGGCCGCGACTGGTACATGGCGATGGGCAAGGTCGAAGGCATGTTGCAGGAATGCGGACCCGCCGTCGACCGCACTGCCGCGTTCCATTGCGTTCTCGCGATCGCCTGGCCCGATGGCGAGCAGGCAGTCTATGAAGGCAGGTGTGCCGGCACACTTACCTGGCCGCCGCGTGGCACGCTCGGCTTCGGCTACGACCCCGTGTTCGTGCCTGCGGGCGGCACTCAGACCTTCGCCGAAATCGACCCTGAGGAAAAGCACCGCATCAGCCACCGCGCCGATGCCTTTGCCAAGCTGGTGGCCGACCAGTTCGCGCCGTGATCGCGCCTAGCCGAGCGGCCTGATCTCCACCCCATAAGTGTTTCCGGCCGGCCAGTAGCGACAGACGAGGAAATCATCGCTTCTGTTGCGCGCCACCGCGCAGCCCAGTTCGCGTGTGCCCGGCCACACCACTTGCGTGTAATGACCGACATCGCGCCAGTTGCCGGTCATGGAGATGTGCGGGAAGGTTCCGCCACGGAAGTGCCGCTGCTCTTCCACAAAGGCGCTCACCATGAACTGCGCGGAATAGGCGCCGGCGCTGCCCATCCACAGGTTCTCGCCCGCGCCGCCGCGTTCGTCGATCGACGCGTGGCGCATCCGGCCTTCGCTCGCTAGCAGGTTCGCCCAGGCTTGCGCCTCGTGTGCCAGCTTCGGGCTCCAACGCAGCGGCGGGGCGCCAAAACTGACCCGCGCGTCGTTGTGCGTTTGGAGCAGTTCGGCTGCGAACCGGTTCGACGGCCGTTCGCCAGTGTTGTCGCGATTGGCCGCGGCAGCACTAGCTACGGCTGCTGCGGTAAGCACGATCGGAAAGAGCAAGCTGCGCATGGCACCAAGCTTGACTTGCAGCGCTTAACAGAGCGTGAAATAGCCACCGGGTGGCACGCGCGCTCTATATTCACTGGCCCTTCTGCCTGAAGAAATGCCCCTATTGCGACTTCAACAGCCATGTCCGCGATGGGGTGGACATCGGTCTGTGGCAGGCAGCCTTGCTGGCCGACATGCGGCACGAGGCGGAGATCGCGGCGGGCGAACCCCTCGATTCGATCTTCTTCGGCGGCGGCACGCCTTCGCTCATGCCGCCCGCACTGGTTGCTAATCTGCTGGCGGAAGCCGAACGCCTGTGGGGCTTCGATCCCGCGATCGAGATCACGCTGGAAGCCAATCCGTCATCGGTCGAAGCCGGCAATTTCGCCGCGCTCGCCGCTGCGGGGGTCACTCGCGTTTCGCTTGGTATTCAGTCACTTGAAGAGGATAGCTTGCAATTTCTCGGGCGGCTCCACGGGGCGGAGGAAGCACTGCACGCCGTCGCCACTGCGCAGCGCCATTTCGCCCGGGTCAGCATCGACCTGATCTATGCGCGCCCTGGCCAGACGCCTGACGCGTGGCAGGCCGAGCTGGCCCGCGCGCTGGCGCTGGGGACCGATCACATGTCGCTCTACCAACTGACCATCGAGCCCAACACGCGCTTTGCCACCGATGTCAGGCGCGGTGAATTCGCTCCGCTCGAGGACGATCCCGCAGCCGATCTTTTCACGCTGACTCAGGAACTTGCAGGGGCCGCGGGGCTGCCCGCCTACGAGATCAGCAATCACGCCCGCCCGGGCCAGGCGAGCAGGCATAATCTCACCTACTGGCGCTATCACGACTATTGCGGAATTGGCCCCGGCGCGCATGGACGGCGGCAGAAGGCGGCCACAGAGCGACACAAGAAGCCCGAGAACTACCTCGCCGCCACCGAAGCACAGCGGCACGGAATCAGGACCGAACGCAACCTCAGCGAATCCGAACAGGCGTCTGAGGCGCTGTTGATGGGTCTCAGATTGGCCGAGGGCGTCGATCTGGCAGCCATCGGGCACCGCTTCGGGATCGGGCGTGCCGCCCTCGTCAACCAGGCACGGATTGACCTGCATGTCAGCCTGGGCCTGGTGCGCTACGAGGCGGACCGCATCGCCGTGACCCGCGCTGGCATGCCGCTGCTCGATGCGCTGCTCGGTGAGATCGTGGCCGACGGGCTGGTCAGCGCGTGAGCAACACAGCCGACCTGCTCGAGGCTTGGCGCGCCGAGCTGAGCGACAGCCGTCGGCG
>CAZCNF010000005.1:0-35316 GCA_964500135.1 uncultured Porphyrobacter sp. | reverse complement strand
ACACAGCCGACCTGCTCGAGGCTTGGCGCGCCGAGCTGAGCGACAGCCGTCGGCGCAGCCCGCACACGGTACGCGCCTATCTGGCCTGCGCCGCCCGGCTGCTGAGCGCGCGGGGCATCGCAGACTGGGGCGGTGTGTCCGGGATTGAGGCACATGATTTGCGCCGCCACCTGGCCGAGCGCCGCGCCGAAGGCCTGACCAATACCAGCGCCGCGCGCGAGCTGTCGGCGCTCAAGGCGTTCATCGCCTTCGCCCGCGCGCAAGCTGGTGATCCTGAACCGGCTGCGCCCCGCCTGCGCGGGCCGCGGGTGAAGAAGGGATTGCCGCGCCCGGTCACGCCCGACGAGGCCAGCAACCTTGCCGAACTGGTAGGCGAGAATGCCGCTGCCGACTGGATCGGTGCGCGCGACCGTGCGGTGCTGTTGCTGCTGTACGGTTCGGGTTTGCGGATCGCCGAGGCCCTGTCGCTGAAAGGGCGCGACGCGCCACTGGACGATGTCCTGCAGGTCACCGGCAAGGGCGGCAAGCAGCGCATGGTCCCGATCCTGCCGGTCACCCGCGCGGCAGTGGCGGAGTATTGTGCGCTGTGCCCCTGGCCGCTCGACCCGGCCGGCCCGCTGTTTCGCGGTGCCAAGGGCGGACCCTTGAGCCAGGGCCTGATCCAGAAGGCGACGGCGCAGGCGCGCCGCGCGTTGGGCCTGCCCGAAACGGCCACCCCTCACGCCCTGCGCCACAGCTTCGCGACGCATTTGCTGGGAGCGGGAGCCGACCTGCGCAGCCTGCAGGAACTGCTCGGCCATGCGTCGCTCGGCTCGACGCAGATCTACACCAAGGTCGATGCGGCAACGCTGCTGGAAAACTATCGTCACGCCCATCCGCGGGCGAACAAGGCCTAGTCCTCGGTTCCGCCCTTGCCGCTGCGCGCGCCATTGTCGCGCCATGTAACCACGCGGTAGAGATACCAGATCACCCCGCCGCCCACGAAGGCGACGATCGCCAGTTCGGCGACATGCTCGTACTGGGCGATGAGGTCTGCCAGCGCGGCACCGCCGCCGATCAGCATGCCGTTCCAGATCAGCGAACCCAGAAAGGTGAAAACCAGGAACCGCCCATGCGGCATCCGGGCCAGGCCCGCAGGGAGCGACACGATCGTGCGCAGGAACGGGGAAAAGCGAAGCAGGAACACGATCCAGTCGCCATATTTGCGGAACTTCGCCCGCGCGCTTTCAAAATCGTCCCATTCAAAGGTCAGCCAGCGGCCGTAACGGGTGATGAAGCCATGCAGCTGCGGTTCGGTCCAGCGGAAGCCCAGCCAGTACCAGACATAATTGCCTGCCACCGTGCCCAAAGTGCCGATGATCCAGGCCGGCCAGAAGGCCATCTCGCCGCGCGCGACCAGCACGCCGGCATAACCCATGATCACTTCGGAAGGGATCGGCGGAAAGATGTTTTCGAGTGCCATCAGCACGAACAGGCCAAGGTAGCCGCCCTCTGCGATCGCATCGAGAATGAACTGGTTCATGGGGTTCCGATTTCGTCAGCGTTCACTGGCGCGCGAGGCGCGCTTCGATGGCATCCCAGATCATGCCCGGGGTGTCGGTGCCGTTGAAGCGGTCGATCGCCATGATTCCGGTGGGCGAGGTAACATTGATTTCGGTGAGATATTTGCCGCCGATCACATCGATCCCCACGAAGATCAACCCCCGCTCTTTCAGCACGGGTCCGAGCGCGCCGCAAATCTCGCGTTCGCGCTCGGTCAGTTGGGTCGCCTGCGCGCTGCCGCCCACGGCCATGTTGGAGCGGAACTCGCCTTCGCCCGGGATGCGGTTGATCGCGCCCGCCACCACCCCGTCGACCAGCACGATCCGCTTGTCGCCTTCCGCGACCTCGGGGAGGAAGGGCTGCACCATATGCGCCTCGGGCCACATCTGGTTGAACACTTCGAACAGGGCCGACAGGTTCTCGCCGCTTTCGGGCACGCGGAAGATCGCCTTCCCGCCATTGCCGTGGATCGGCTTGACCACCACCGAACCATGTTCGGCCATGAACCGGCGGACTTCGTCGACCGAGCGGGTGATCAGCGTCGGCGGCATGAACTGCCGGAAATCGAGCACCATCACTTTTTCCGGCGCGTTGCGCACGCTGACCGGATCGTTGACCACCAGCGTCTCGTGGCGAATGCGCTCAAGCAGGTGGGTGCCGGTGATGTAGCCCATGTGGAAGGGGGGATCCTGCCGCATCAGGACGACATCGACATCGCGGCCGAGATCGAGCCGGACCGCTTCGCCATGGGTCACATGCGCGCCCACCACGCGCTGCACCGTCACCGGGCGAGCCAGGGCATGGAGCCGGTCTGCAGCGTCCAGCGTCAGGCTTTCGACATGGTATTCGAACACCGTGTGCCTGCGCTTCTGCGCCGCCTCGACCAGAGCGAACGTCGAATCGGCAGCGATGTTGACGCTTTCGATCGGGTCCATCTGGACAGCTACGCGTAGGGACATGTCGTTAACTCCGTTCGCCCATAACTTGTCGCAGGATCAAGGCTGCCAGGCGTTGACGATGTGGCGTGGGAGAGCGCCCGGCGCAAGCAGGATCACGTCGATCCGGATATCTTCGCCATTGCGGGCGAATTCATGCGCCACGCATTCGGCCGCATCGGCCACGCGCCGCAGGCGCCAGGCATCGATCGCATGGTCGAGATCGGCGGCCCGCTGGCGCCACTTCACCTCGACAAAGGCAACGATGCTGCCGCGCCGGGCCACGAGGTCGATCTCGCCGCGGGGTGTCCTGATCCTTGTGCCCAGCACCTGCCAGCCCTTCAGCTTCAGCCAGGCGGCCGCGCGCCATTCGCCCTTGCGCCCCTCGCGCTCGGCGCGCTGCCGCTTCATTCGTCCTTCAGTTCCAGCGCGCGGGCATAGAGAGCCTTGCGATCCAGTCCGGTGGCCCTGGCAACTTGCGCCGCCGCCTGCGAAGCCTTGAGGGTGCCCAGCGCCTCGCGCAGCAGTCCGTCGACATCCACTGTCGGCGCATCCTCGGCCGGAGGCCCGACCAGGAGCACGATCTCGCCGCGCGGCGGATTGGCGGCATAGTGGCTGGCCAGTTGAGCCGCAGTCCCGACCCGGCACTCTTCATAGAGCTTGGTCAGTTCGCGCGCGACCGCCACTTCGCGGCGGGGCCACAGTTCCGCGACGGCATCCAGCGTTTTCACGAGCCGCGGGCCGCTCTCGTAGAACACCAGCGTCGCGTCGGTGCCCGCCAGTCTCTGCAAGCCCTCGCTGCGAGCCTTGTCCTTGGGCGGGAGGAAACCTGCGAACAGGAAGCGGTCGGTCGGCAATCCCGCCAGCGTCAGCCCTGCCACCGCAGCGCAGGGCCCCGGCAGCGTGGTGACCGCCACATCCGCGGCGCGGGCCGCGCGCACGAGGCGATAGCCCGGATCGGAGATCAGCGGCGTGCCCGCATCGCTCACCAGTGCCACCGCCTCGCGGCGCATGCGCTGCACCAGCGCCTCGCAGGCGGCCTCACTTGCATGATCGTCATGGCGCAGCAGCGGGCGCGAAATGCCCAGATGTTTGAGCAGTTTGCCGGCCACCCTCGTGTCTTCGCAGGCAACCGCGTCGCAGCGGCGCAGCACGTCGATGGCACGCAACGTTATATCGCCCAAATTGCCAATCGGCGTGGCGACGATATAGAGACCTGCAGGAAGAGGATCAGACAGGCTGGATTCAGGGGCATTGCTGTTCACGCAACGCTCTTTGGAACAGCCGGGATGGGGTCGGCAAGTATGCAGCGTATTTTGTTCAATCGGCGCAACCTCGTGATCGGGGGCACGGCACTGCTGCTGGCAGGTTGCCAGATCGTGCCCAAGACCGGCCCGGTGACGCCGGTGCCCACTCCTACGCCGACGCCGGAACCCAGCGCCACCACCCTGCCCACGGATGAAACCCGCCACCGGATTGCGATTCTCGTGCCGATGACGGGCCGCAATGGCGCGGTCGGCCAATCGATCGCCAATGCTGCCAACATGGCCGTGATCGACACCAGCGCAGAGAGTTTGCGCATCACGACCTACGACACTTCAACCGGGCCGCGCGCCGCTGCGGCCAAGGCCGTGGCCGACGGCAACAAGCTGATCCTTGGCCCGATGCTGGCCGAGGATGTGCCCGAGGTGCTGGGCGAAGCGCGGCGGGCCGGGGTGCCGCTGGTCACCTTCTCCAACAGCACCACGGTGGCGCAGCGCGACGTGTTCGTGATGGGTCACATTCCCGAGCAGTCGATCGAGCGTTCGGTTGCCTATGCCCGATCAAAGGGTGCAAGCCGGTTTGCCGCCCTGCTCCCCACCGGCGACTATGGCGACCGCTCGGCCAGCGCCTTGCAGAATGCGCTGCGCAGCTTTGGCGGTTCGCTGGTCAGGACCGAGCGCTACGAGCGCGGCAGTGCGGTGATCGGCGCGGCCAACCGGCTGCGCAGCGCTGGCGGCTATGACACTGTGCTGGTGGCCGACGGCGTGCAACTCGCCAGCCAGGGCGCCGGCGCGCTTAAGGGAGGCGGCGCCAATCCGCGCATCCTTGGGACTGAACTGTGGAGCGGCGAGAGCGCGATCACCCGCAGCACCGCGCTGCGCGGGGCGCTGTTCTCAGCGGTATCGAACCAGCGCTACCAGCGCTTCCGCGACAGTTACCAGCAGCGGTTCGGCACCGCCCCCTATCGCATTTCGACCCTGGGCTATGACGCGGTGCTGCTGACATTGCGGGTGGCGCGCGAGTGGCGCTTCGGGCGCCCCTTCCCCACCAGCCAGCTGATCGCCCGCGACGGGTTCCTGGGGCTTGACGGCGCATTCCGGTTCAATGCCGACGGCACGATCGAACGCGCCATGGAAGTGCGCGAGGTCAGGGCCGGCGATGTTACCGTGGTCGATCCGGCCCCGGCCCGCTTCGCCGACTGAGCAAAACCCCGCCGCGCTGCTTGTGCGGTCGACGAGCCGCAGCATATAGGCTTGCCCCATGTCCCAAAGCGCACCCGATGACCTGTTTGCCAATACGCCGGCTTCCAGCGGCGATTACAATGCCTCGGCGATCGAGGTGCTCGAAGGGCTTGAGCCGGTCCGCCGCCGCCCAGGTATGTACATCGGCGGGACCGATGACCGCGCCTTGCACCATCTCGCTGCCGAAGTGCTCGACAATTCGATGGACGAAGCGGTGGCCGGCCATGCCAGCCGGATCGAAGTGCGGCTTGACGAAGGCAATCGCCTGTCGATCAGCGACAATGGGCGCGGCATCCCGGTTGACGAGCACCCCAAGTTCCCGGGCAAGTCGACGCTGGAGGTGATCCTTTCGACGCTCCATTCAGGGGGCAAGTTCTCGGGCAAGGCCTATGCCACCAGCGGCGGCCTGCACGGCGTGGGCGTCAGCGTGGTCAACGCGCTGTCGAGCCACACCCGGGTGGAAGTGGCGCGCGACCGCCAGCTCTATGCGCAGGAGTTCGCGCGGGGGCAGACGCTTGGCCCGCTTGTGCCGCTTGGCCCCACGCCCAACCGGCGCGGCACCACGGTCAGCTTCACGCCCGATCCGGAAATCTTCAGCGACCGCCAGTTCAAGCCCGCCCGTCTGTTTAAGCTGGCGCGCTCGAAAGCCTATCTGTTCGCCGGGGTCGAGATCCGCTGGAAATGCGCGGCATCGCTGGCGAGCGAGGATGTGCCCGAAGAGGCGGTGTTCAAATTCCCCGGCGGCCTCGCCGATCATCTCGCCGAACAGGTTGGCACGCGCGAATGCGTGACCACCCAGCCCTTTACCGGCAGCCAGGATTTCCCCGAGGACAAAGGCCGCGTCGAATGGGCGATCGCCTGGCCGCTGTGGTCGGATGGCTCGACCAGCTGGTACTGCAACACCGTGCCGACCCCCGATGGCGGCACGCATGAGCAGGGCCTGCGCACTGCCCTGACCCGCGCCTTGCGGGCCTTTGGCGAACTGACCGGGCAGAAGAAGGCCAAGGACATCTCGGCAGACGATGTGATGAACGGCTGCGAAGTCATGCTGTCGGTGTTCATCCGCGACCCGCAGTTCCAGAGCCAGACCAAGGACCGGCTGACCTCGCCCGAAGCCGCGCGGCTCGTAGAGAATGCGGTGCGCGACCATTTCGACCATTTCCTCACGGCCAATATGGAGCGCGGGCGCGCGCTGCTGGGCAGCGTGATGGAGCGGATGGACGAGCGGCTGAAGCGCAAGGCCGAACGTGAAATCAAGCGCAAGACTGCGACCAATGCCAAGAAGCTGCGCCTGCCCGGCAAGCTCACCGACTGCAGCGGCGAAGGCGAGCGCGAGACCGAGCTGTTCATCGTCGAAGGCGATTCGGCCGGCGGCAGCGCCAAGCAGGCGCGCGACCGCAAGAGCCAGGCAATCCTGCCGATCCGCGGCAAGATCCTCAATGTTGCCAGCGCCACCGCCGACAAGATCCGCGCCAACCAGGAAATCGCCGATCTGTCGCTGGCGCTGGGCTGCGGCACGCGCAAGGACTGCGACCCGCAGAACCTACGTTATGACCGCATCATCATCATGACCGACGCGGACGTCGACGGGGCGCATATCGCCACGCTCTTGATGACCTTCTTCTTCCAGGAAATGGCCGAGATCGTGCGCGGCGGATATCTCTATCTGGCCCAGCCGCCGCTCTACAAGCTGACCAGCGGCAAGGAGACCCGCTATGCCCGCGACGACGCGCACCGGGCCGAGCTGGAAGCCACTGTATTCAAGGGCAGGAAGGTCGAGGTCAGCCGCTTCAAGGGGCTCGGCGAAATGAACCCGCAGCAACTGCGCGAAACAACCATGAGCCCGGAGACGCGCTCGCTGATCCGGATCACCCTCCCCGATCACCACGAGGGGCGCTTTGCGGTGAAGGAACTGGTCGACCGGCTGATGGGCCGCAACCCCGAGCACCGCTTCAACTTTATCCAGAACCACGCTAGTGATGTCGATCGCGAACTGATCGACGCCTGATCCGGCCGCGCGCGGCGGGCATTGAAAAGGGGCGGACCGCAACCTTGCGATCCGCCCCTCATCGATTTCCGGCCTAATGGCTCAGTGCTTGTTGTCAGCCAGGTCGTCGAGATGCGCCTGCACCTGCGCCGGGGTTTCTTCCTTCGGCCAGTTGGGCTCGGGCTGGCCGCGTGTCTTCCACAGCGAGTAGAAGATCCCTGCGGCAATCAGCGCGGCGGTGACGCCGAGGCTGAGCACCGGCGGGAACTTGTCGCCCCCCATCAGGAAGTCCGCGACAAAGATCTTCGAGCCGATGAACACCAGCACGGCGGCCAGCGCATATTTGAGGTAATGGAACCGGTGCACCATCGCCGCCAGCGCGAAGTAAAGCGCCCGCAGGCCCAGGATCGCCATGATGTTCGAGGTGTAGACGATGAAGGTGTCAGTAGTGATCGCGAAGATCGCCGGCACGCTGTCGACCGCAAACACGAGGTCGGCGAGGTTGATGACGACCAGGGCCAGGAACAGCGGGGTCGCCGCCGTTACCAGCTTGCCGGTCTTCTCGTCCGGCACCTTCACGAAGAAGTGCTGGGCGTGCAGTTCGCGCGTGACCCGCATGTGCGTGGAAATCCAGCGCACCACCGGGTTCTTGGCCACGTCCATCGGCTCGTCCCCGGCGAAAAACATCTTGATCCCCGTGAAGATCAGGAAAGCCGCGAAGATATAGAGCACCCAATAGGCCTGGCTGACCAGCGCCGCGCCGCCCGCGATCATCAAGCCACGCAGCACGATCACGGCCATGATCCCCCACAGCAGTGCCCGGTACTGGTACTTGGGCGGGATCGCGAAATAGGTGAAGATCAGGCTGATCACGAAGACGTTGTCGATCGACAGCGCCTTTTCGATGAAGAAGCCGGTGTAGTATTTCATGCCCAGATCGGCTCCGCGCTCGATCCAGATCCAGACCCCGAACAGCAGCGCTATGCCGATGTAGAAGGCGCTGAGCTTGAGCGATTCCGAAATGCCCATCTCGCGGTCTTCCTTGTGCAGGATGCCAAGGTCGAAGGCGGTGAGCGCGGCCACGAGGCCGAGAAAGACGAGCCAGAACCAGGCAGGCGTGCCCAGCCAGTCGGCGAAGAGAAATTCCATGGTGTATGTCCCTGAACGGTAGATGCCGCAAACGAGCCGGAACCCGCAAAGGTTCCGGCTCGCGCTGCCGGCTAGTTGGTGCCCGCCGATACCGCGCGCTTGCGCAGCAGGCGCGTGAGCCGATCCTTGACCGCCAGCTTCAGCTTTTTCAGCCGCATCACTTCAAACGGGTCGGGAATTCGGCGCGCCTGTGCCAGGCGCAGGTGATCGTCCAGCCGCCGATGATGTTCCATCAGGCGAAAGACTCGGTCAGACATTGCATTGCTCCCTATCGAAACGAATTGACGTTCGATCGGATGACCGATGCACCGGCCTGGACAAAGGGAAAGGGGGAGAAGCCCGGACCCATGCATCGGTATCATCCGATGCGGTCCGACATCACGTGGCATCCGAAGGCGTTTTGCCTGCAGTTGCCGCGCCAGAGGGGCCCGGTCCGCCCAATTTGAATAAGAGCAGATCGCTCGGAATTCAAGTCCTTTCTCTGGTCTTGCCTGAACTGACTTGCGGCAAGAGCGCCTCGCCTCGCCAATTCGATAGCTTGCGGCCTCTTGCACTCGCTCGGCCCGCCGCCTAACGCGAACGTAAAGTTGCAAGGGAAAACCGATGACCGATCCAAACCGCTTTGAAGGCACCAGTTCCTACATCGCGACCGCCGACCTCAAGGTCGCGGTGAACGCTGCGGTCACGCTGCGCCGCCCGCTGCTGGTCAAGGGCGAGCCCGGCACCGGCAAGACCGTGCTGGCACACGAGATTTCCAAGGCGCTCAATGCCCCGCTGATCGAATGGAACGTCAAGTCGACCACCAAGGCACAGCAGGGCCTCTACGAATATGACGCGGTGGCGCGCCTGCGCGATGGCCAGCTGGGTGAAGAGCGGGTCCATGACATCCGCAACTACATCAAGAAGGGCAAGCTGTGGGAAGCCTTTACCTCGCCCGAGTTGCCCGTGCTGCTGATCGACGAGATCGACAAGGCCGACATCGAGTTTCCCAACGACCTGTTGCAGGAACTCGACCGGATGAGCTTCGATGTCTACGAAACGCAGGAACGAATCGAGGCCAGGGAACGCCCGATCGTTGTCATCACGTCCAACAACGAGAAGGAACTGCCGGACGCCTTCCTGCGGCGCTGCTTCTTCCATTACATCAAGTTCCCCGATCGCGAGACAATGCGCGAGATCATCGAGGTCCATTATCCCGGCATCCAGAAGACCCTGGTCAGCAAGGCGATGGATATCTTCTACGAGTTGCGCGAGGTCCCCGGCCTCAAGAAAAAGCCTTCGACCAGCGAGTTGCTCGACTGGCTCAAGCTGCTGCTGAACGAGGACATGCCGCTCGAAGTGTTGCAGGATGCCAATCCCAACAGCGCGATCCCGCCGCTGCATGGCGCGCTGCTCAAGAACGAGCAGGATGTGATGATGTTCGAACGGCTGGCGTTCATGGCCCGGCGCAATCCGGGCTGATCGCCGCTTAACCGAAGCTGTAGGCCAGCTCGAAATCGCCCCAGCGGCGCCCGTTGATCACCACCGGGATATAGACGTTGCGAACCACGATGTAGTTCTTGCCGTCGCCTTCCTGGCGATACACCGCCATGGTGTAGGGATCGCTGGTCGACTTTGCGACCAGATCGACGCCTTCAAGGATGATCCGCCCGTTGCGGCAATATTTCGTGTCATGCGCGAGTTCGCCGATCGGCTGGCGCGAATGCTGGCTGGCGTGAGTCGGCAGAAAGCCGTTCATGTCGGCCTGCGAGCACATGATGATCGCTCCGCCTTCGGCCACCACGGCGTCATTGATCGGGCGCCAGTTGCTGTCAGCCCAGTCGCTCAGGCTGGTGCGGTAAAGCTGCGGATTGGTGCCAGCGACCGGGCGGTAGTCCTGGTCGAACAGCTGCTCCATGGTCAGCGTGCCGCGTTCGAGTGCCTGTTCGGCACATTCGATCAGGCGAGAGGCGAATTCGCGCGCCTTTTCGACCATCAGGCTGTCCTGCGGCGAAAGGCCGGCCTTGACCAGCTTGTCGAACATGTCGCTGGCGGTAAGCTCGAGCTCTTCCATCCGCTTGTAGGCGACCTCGAGCTTGCCCTCGTTGTCGCGCGCGGCGAGATCGAAACTGTCGAGCACGTCCTGCACCCGTACGACATGGTCGCTGATGGTGGTGGTCGAGCGCGCGATCTGGTCGTTCTGCTTGTCGACCTCTTCCACCAGCTGTCCGACGTTCACAATCGTGCGTTCGATCTGCGCCACCGAAGCCTTGGCTTCGTTGCTCGCCTTGCTGCCCGCCTCGATCCGCTCGATCACGCGCGCAGCCTCTCCGCCCAGTGCATCGATCGTGGCGGTAATCTCCTCGGTCGCCTTGCGGGTGTCGTTCGCCAGGCTCTTCACCTCGCCCGCCACAACCGCGAAGGTACGCCCGGCATCGCCCGCGCGCATCGCCTCGATCGTGGCGTTGAGCGCGAGGATATTGGTCGTCTCGGCGATCTGTTCGATGTCCTTGGAACTGCGGCGCACCTGTTCCATCGCGGCCGCGAAACCCGTTACGTGCTGCGACAGCGCGGCCACCAGTTCGAGCAATTCGTTGATCTGCAGCAGCGAGCCATGGATCAACGCCGTGCCTTCGCCCAGGCGCTCGATCGCGCGTTCCGACAGCAGCCGGGCCTCGTCGCTGGCTTCGGCCACCTTGGCCTGGTCTGCTTCAAGCGCGGTCACTGTCTCGCGCAGCGCTTCGTGCTCGGCGCGCAACGCGGCCGAAGATTTGATCACCGCTTCGACAATGCCCGCCACATCGGTGCAGCCAACCGTCACATCGCCGCAGCTTTCCGGGATCCGTTCGAGGGCCATGGCCCCGGCGGTGTCGATCGCAAGCTCGTTCATCTGTTTCGGCGTCCCCGGATATTGCGTAAGCGGGTCAGTAACTGCCCATGGTTAGCGTCCCGTTAATTTCGATAGCCGGGACAGAGATGCTGGCGTCGGACCGGCACGGACGCTATGGCTGCGGGCATGTTTTTCAACTTCGTCGACGAATTGCGCGCCGCGGGCATTCCCGCCAGCTTCAAGGAGCATCTCACGCTGCTCGAGGCGCTCGACAAGGATGTCATCGAGCAGACGCCCGAGGCGTTTTACTACCTCTCGCGTGCCACCTTCGTGAAGGATGAAGGCTTGCTCGACCGCTTCGACCAGGTGTTCAACAAGGTCTTCAAGGGCATCCTGTCGGATTACGGCCAGAACCCGGTCAACATCCCGGAGGACTGGCTGAAGGCGGTGGCCGAAAAGTTCCTGTCCGAAGAGGAAATGGAAAAGATCAAGTCGCTGGGCAGTTGGGACGAGATCATGGAGACGCTGAAGAAGCGGCTCGAGGAGCAGGAAAAGCGCCACCAGGGCGGCAACAAGTGGATCGGCACCGGCGGCACCAGTCCGTTCGGCAATTCGGGCTACAATCCCGAAGGCGTGCGGATCGGCGGAGAATCGAAGCACAAGCGCGCGCTGAAGGTGTGGGAAAAGCGCGACTTCAAGAATCTCGACAACACCAAGGAACTGGGCACCCGCAACATCAAGATGGCGCTGCGCCGCTTGCGGCGGTTCGCGCGCGAGGGCGCTGCCGACGAACTCGACCTTGATGCCACGATTGACGGCACCGCGCGGCAGGGCTGGCTCGACATCCGGATGCGGCCGGAACGGCACAATGCGGTCAAGCTGTTGCTGTTTCTCGACGTGGGCGGCTCGATGGATCCCTTCGTCAAGCTGTGCGAGGAACTGTTCAGCGCCGCCACCAGCGAATTCAAGAACATGGAGTTCTTCTACTTCCACAATTGTCTCTACGAGGGCGTGTGGAAGGACAACCGGCGCCGCTGGCAGGAGCGCACCAAGACCTGGGATGTGCTCCACAAATACGGGCATGACTACAAGGTCGTATTTGTGGGTGATGCCGCGATGAGCCCTTACGAGATCACCCACCCGGGCGGCAGCGTCGAGCATATGAACGAGGAAGCCGGCGCGGTATGGCTGCAGCGCATGGCCAATACCTATCCGGCCAGCGTCTGGCTCAATCCCGTGCCGGAGAAGCAGTGGGGCTATTCACAGTCGACCAAGATCATCAAGCAGCTGATGGGTGACCGGATGTACCCGCTCACGCTCGACGGGCTGGACGACGCCATGCGCGAACTGAGCCGGAAACAGGGGCATTGAGCCCCACGCACTCCCGCTTCCAGCGGGTCCGCCAGCGCCTTGAGGCCCTTGATCCGGGCGACGGCTGGAGGCTCTGGCTTTACGAATTCCTGCTGTTCGGCTTCAAACAGGCCTGGGCCTGCCTGTTCGGGGCATTGCTGCTGGCGCTGTTGCTGGCAACGCACCTGTTCTACCCTGACGACGCGGCGTTGCACCGCTACGATTTTCTCACGCTAAGCGCGATCGCGATCCAGGCCGGCATGCTGGCGTTCCGGCTCGAAACCTGGGAGGAAGCCCGGGTGATCCTGGTCTTCCACGTGGTCGGAACCGTGATGGAATTGTTCAAGACAGCGGCCGGATCGTGGACCTATCCCGAGGAAAGCGTGCTACACATCGGGGCGGTGCCGCTGTTCTCCGGCTTCATGTATGCCAGCGTCGGCAGTTATCTCGCGCGGGTCTGGCGCATTTTCGATTTCCGTTTCAGCCACTATCCTCCGAAAGCCGCGACCTGGTTGCTGGCCCTCGCGATTTACGTGAACTTTTTCGCCCACCATTGGTTGCCGGATGCGCGCTACCTGCTGTTCGCGATGACCGGCTGGCTGTTCTGGCGTACACCCGTCCACTTCCGCAATTTCCGGGCGCATCGCTGGATGCCGCTGCTGCTCGGCTTCGGGCTGGTCGCCATGTTCATCTGGCTTGCCGAGAACATCGCCACCTTTGCCAATGCCTGGAGCTATCCCGGGCAGGAAGATGGCTGGGAAATGGTCAGCTGGACCAAGCTGGGCAGCTGGTACCTGCTGATGCTGATCAGTTTCGTCCTGGTGACACTGGTGCAACCGATCCGTGAGCCGGATCAGTAAAGCAGCACACCCCGCGCCTGCGCGATCCACGCCGCTTCGTCATGCGCCGCCAGCGCATCGAGATCGTCGGGCAGCGCGGAAGAATCGTCGACCCACTCGCGCAAGGCCGGCCCGCCGTTGATGACATCGATGGCAAGCCGCGAAAACTCGTACTCGTAGGGAAAATCGCGCCAGATCGGATAATCCGGATACAGGCGCCGGATGGCCTTGAAGGCAAGCGCCTGGAGCCGCCAGGGGCGAAAGGCCGCATGGTCGTAGAAACCGCCTTCCGCGTGAATCATCAGGGCGTTGCAGAGTTTTCCTGCATGCTTGTGGAAAGTCGGGCTGAACCAGCATTCGCGCAGGGCGCAGCCCGCCAGCCAATCGGGCGCGAGGCGCTCCATCTCGCTCAACACTGCCTTGGCGTCGATATTGGGCGCCCCGAACAGCACTTCGAGCGGGCGGGTGGTGCCCCGCCCCTCGCTTAGCGTGGTGCCTTCCAGCATCACCGTGCCGGCATAGGCGCGCGCCATGTTGAGATTGGCGGCATTGGGTGATGGATTGATCCAGATCCGGCTGCCGGGCCAGCCATGCCCTGCCCCGTCGGGCTCCCAGCCCTGCATCGCTATGACCCGGTATTCGAGCTGCAAGCCGAAGTGATCGATGAACCAGTTGCCCATCTCGCCCATGGTCAGGCCATGACGCATCGGCATGGCTGCGGCGCCGACAAAGCTCTCTTGCCCGGGCAGCAGCAGCGTGCCTTCAACCGGGCGCCCCGCCGGATTGGGCCGATCAAGCACCCAGACCTCCTTGCCTGCCCTGGCCGCCTCTTCCAGGAGATAAAGCAAGGTCGTGACGAAGGTGTAGATCCGGCAGCCCAGGTCCTGCAGGTCGAACAGGAACACATCGGCACTCGACATCATTTGCCCGGTGGGGCGGCGCACTTCGCCGTAAAGGCTGAAGATCGGGATACCGTAATGCGGGTCGAGCTCGTCTGCGGTCTCGACCATATTGTCCTGCTTGTCGCCCTTCAGCCCATGCTGCGGGCCGAACGCGCTGGTCACATTGACTCCAGCGGCAATCAGCGCGTCGAGGCTGTGGTTAAGGTCAGCCGTGACCGATGCCGGGTGCGCCACCAGCGCGACCCGCCGACCGTGAAGCTGGCGCAGCAGACTGGCGTCCGCGAGCAGCAGGTCGATCCCGAAGCGCACGCTCATGCCCCGCGCTCCACCTGCAGTTGGCGGCAGATTTCGCTGTGGAACTCGGGCTTCCCGTGCGGAAACGCCAGCGCCCAATACTGTATGTTGCCGGAATGCTCCTCAACAACCGCATTGAGCGCCACCTGCGCCGGATCGCGCAGTTCGGCAGCAATGTCGGCGCGCAGCACCAGTTCGGATCCGCTCCAACTGCAGGCGACTGCGATTGCATCGACCGGCGCATCGCGCGAGTTGAGGCGGAAGTCGTCGAAATCATAGGCGGCCCAGCACGACGAGGGCGATAGGTTGAACTCGCGGTACCAGGTCCCGCCGTGGGGCTGCCAGAAAATCTCGAAACAGGTCGTCTGCCACAGGAAATCGCGCCGTTCAGGCAGGGCGATCGGCGGGACCTTGATCGCGGCGATGTCGCCCTCAAGCCGGAATTCGGCCTGGCATCCGGCCGGCGCCGCCCGGAGATTCGCGGTCACGGAACGGATCGGGCCTGCTAAGCAGTCCGGGTGGAGCGAGAGCGTTTGCATCCGCGCTGCCCTATGGCTGCGCGCGCCGTGCTGCAAGAGGCTTACGCTGCGGGCAAAGCGCTGCTAGGGGCCAGCGCGAAATGAGCACCTACGAATCCGATCTCCTGCGCCTGCTCGACGAGCGGGGTTACATCCACCAGGTCACCGACGCGGCCGGGCTCGACCAGCTTGCTGGCCGCCAGGTCGTGCCAGGCTATATCGGTTTCGATGCCACCGCGCCTTCGCTGCACGTGGGGTCGCTGGTCCAGATCATGATGCTGCGCCGCCTGCAGCAGGCCGGGCACAAGCCGGTGGTGCTGATGGGCGGCGCCACCACCCGCATCGGCGACCCGTCGGGGCGTGACGAAAGCCGCAAGATGCTGTCGGAAGAGACGATCGCGGCCAATATCGCTTCGATCCGCAAGGTCTTTGAGCGCTTCCTGACCTTCGGCAATGGCCCGACCGACGCGGTGATGGTCGACAATTACGACTGGCTGGGCGGGATCGGCTATATCGAGATGCTGCGCAAGGTCGGCACGCATTTCACTATCAACCGGATGCTGGCGTTCGATTCGGTCAAGCTGCGGCTTGAGCGCGAACAGCCGATGACCTTCCTCGAGTTCAACTACATGATCCTGCAGGGCTATGATTTCCGGCACCTGGCGCAAGACCTGGGCGTGCGGCTGCAGATGGGCGGCAGCGACCAGTGGGGGAACATCGTCAACGGGATCGAGCTGGCCCGGCGGATGGATGGGACCGAGGTGTTCGGGCTGACTACCCCGCTGCTGACCACGGCCGACGGGGCGAAGATGGGCAAGACCGCCGCCGGCGCGGTGTGGCTCAATGAAGACCAGCTGCCGAGCTACGATTTCTGGCAATACTGGCGCAACACCGACGACCGCGACGTGGGCAAGTTCCTGCGCCTGTTCACCGATTTGCCGCTAGACGAGATCGCCCGGCTCGAAGCGCTCGAAGGTGCGGAGATCAACGCGGCCAAGATCGTGCTTGCCAATGAAGTGACGCGGCTGGTGCGCGGCGATGGTGCCGCCCGCGCGGCTGAAGCGACTGCACACGCGACCTTTGCCGCTGGTGGCGCAGGGGAAGACCTTCCATCGATCGCCGTGGGTGCAGATGGCATGCGGATCGGCGCAGTGCTGACCGAGTTGGGCTTCACGGCCTCGAATGGCGAAGCCAAGCGCAAGATCGCCGAGGGCGCGGTCAAGCTCGGTGACGGGATCGTGAGCGATCCGGCGTTGCTGGTCGAAGTTCCCGAGGGCGCGCATCTCAAACTGAGCCTGGGCAAGAAGAAGCACGCCGTGGTCACGCGTTAACCGCCGTAAGCTGCACAAATCTGCGTGTCAGCGCCGACCGACCCCCGCATCTCCGCCGATAACCGCTGTTCGCTGGCATTCGGCCTTAACCAAATATCAGCCTTTCACGGGCATCCCTCTTTCAAAGAACACTTTGGAGGGTTGTACCGTGAGTGCCGGAGCCAATCTCAGCGTAACCGATCTTCGCCGTGCTGCACGGCACCCGGTCGATTTTCCGGTCATCGCGGAGCATCGCCGGCTGGGCGACCTCAAGCTGCATGTCGCGAACATTTCGGCGCATGGCTTCATGGTCGACAATGCCGCCAACCTGCAGCGCGGCGACCGCGTGATCATCCGTCTGCCGGTGGTCGGACGGCTCGAGGCCTATGTCATCTGGTCGCGCGAAGAGCGCGCCGGCTTCCAGTTCGAACGGATCATCCGCCTCGACGATTTCCTCGCGATCATCGACGAGCTGCAGCCCAACCCCCGCCTGCGCCGGCTGCGCTGAACAAATCCAACTTCGAACAGCTTTAGATTTTGATGCCTTGGCAGCGGCCCGCACCGCTGCCATGGCTGCCGCGTGAGCACAGCCGCCAGCCACCTGCCCGACGCCCCGCGCACGCCGCTCGCGATCCCTGATTTCCGCCGCTACTGGACGGCCCGCTTCCTCGCCGTTTTCGCCACCATGTCGATGGTAGTGCTGATCGGCTACCAGGCCTATGACATCGCTCGCAGCGATTATGGCTATTCCACCGCCGAAGGGGCATTCTTGCTGGGCCTGCTGGGCCTGGCCCAGTTCGTTCCGCTGCTGCTGCTGACGCCGGTTGCAGGTTGGGCCGCCGATCGCTTTGATCGCCGCAGCGTGGCTGCGATCGCCAATCTGATCGATTGCACCGTCGCTGCGCTGCTCGCGTTCCTGACCTGGTCTGACGGGCTGACCCTGCCGATCCTGTTCGTGCTGGCGGCGCTGCACGGGGCCGCACGGGTGTTCGTGGGCCCGGCGATGAGCGCGATTGCCCCCAATATCGTGCCGCAGGAGTTGCTGCCCCGCGCCATCGCCCTCTCCAGCATCGCATGGCAAGTGGCCAGCGTGATCGGTCCGGCCGCTGGCGGACTGTTGTTCGCCGAGTCGGAATGGTTGCCGCATGCCTTGTCGGCCGGTTTGCTGGTTTGCTCGGCGATCCTGATCCGCTCGGTCCGCCCGGTCCGCGCGCCGCAGGATGCCACGCCCGCGCACCCGGTGCGCCAGATGATCGAAGGGGCGCAATATACCTGGCGGCAGAAGTTCCTGCTCGGCTGCATTACGCTTGATCTGTTCGCGGTGCTGCTGGGAGGCGCGACCGCCATGTTGCCCGTGTTTGCGCGCGATATCCTGATGGTCGGGCCCGAAGGGCTCGGCATCATGCGCGGCGCGCCCGCTGCCGGTGCCTCGGCCGTGGCGCTGTGGATGGCGTGGCGCCCGCTTGCCAACAATGTCGGCCCGAAGATGCTGTGGGCAGTGGTGGTGTTCGGGGCGGCGACCATTGCCTTTGGCCTCAGCCGGGATTTCGCGCTGTCGCTGGCGATGCTGGTGCTGCTGGGCGCGGCCGACATGGTGTCGGTGTTCATTCGCTCCAGCCTGGTGCAGCTCAACACCCCCGACCGGATGCGCGGCCGGGTTTCGTCGATCTCCGGCCTTGCGATCTCGGCCTCGAATGAGCTGGGCGAGATGCAGTCGGGCCTCGCCGCTGCCGTGTTGGGCGCAACCGGAGCGGTTGTGTTCGGTGGGGCTGGTGCGATAGTGGTAACCATCGTGTGGGCCTGGCTCTTCCCGCAGCTGCGCCAGGCCAAGACCTTTGCCCCCGAATTCCTGCCCGAAGGCAGCGACCTGCAATCCGCCCGAAAGGAGGCCCTGACATGAAAGCCGCAAACATCCTCGAGACGATCGGCAGCACACCGCACATCCGGCTGGCCCGCCTGTTTCCCGATCACGAAGTCTGGGTGAAGAGTGAGCGGGCCAATCCCGGCGGCTCGATCAAGGATCGGATCGCGCTGGCGATGGTGGAGGATGCCGAGGCATCGGGCGCGCTCAAGCCCGGTGGGACCATCATCGAGCCGACCAGCGGCAACACCGGCATCGGCCTTGCCATGGTGGCTGCGGTCAAGGGCTATCGCCTGGTGCTGGTCATGCCCGAATCGATGTCGCTCGAGCGGCGGCGCCTGATGCTTGCCTATGGCGCCAGCTTCGATCTCACGCCCAAGGAAAAGGGCATGAAGGGCGCGATCGAACGGGCCCATGAACTGATCGAGGCAACGCCCAATTCGTGGATGCCGAGCCAGTTCGACAACCCGGCCAATGTCGCCGTTCATGTGCGGACCACCGCGAAGGAGATCCTGGCCGATTTTGCCGATGCGCCGATCGATGTGATGATCACGGGCGTAGGCACGGGCGGCCATCTCACCGGTTGCGCGGAAGAGCTCAAGCGCCACTGGGCCGGAATGAAGGCCTATGCGGTCGAGCCCACGCTGAGCCCTGTCATCAGTGGCGGGCAGCCTGGCCCGCATCCGATCCAGGGCATTGGCGCGGGGTTCATTCCCGGCAACCTTCACACCAGGTCGATCGACGGCGCGATCCAGGTCGATCCCGAGCATGCCAAGGCGATGGCGCGCCGCGCCGCGGCCGAGGAAGGCATGCTGGTTGGAATATCATCGGGCGCGACGCTGGCGGCGATCGCCCAGAAGCTGCCCGAGCTTGCCCCCGGCAGCCGCGTCCTCGGCTTCAATTACGACACCGGCGAGCGTTATCTCTCGGTGCCCGATTTCCTGCCGGTGGAATGACATTCGAACGGATCGGCTATCGCGACGGTAGCACCGCCCTTACCGGACTGCTGGCCCGCCCTGCGGGCAAGCCGCGGGCGGCAGTGGCGGTGTTCCCCACGATCATGAATCCGACCCCGGCGGTCGAGGCCAAGGCGACGGCACTGGCCGAGGCTGGCTATGTGGCCCTGATCGGCGATTTCTACGGCGCAGCACCCGCTGATTTCGCGCAGGCCATGGCCTGGGCCGAAGGCCTCAGGTCGGATGTTTCGACCT
Organism: uncultured Porphyrobacter sp.; assembly: GCA_964500135.1. Taxonomy (GTDB): domain Bacteria; phylum Pseudomonadota; class Alphaproteobacteria; order Sphingomonadales; family Sphingomonadaceae; genus Erythrobacter. The sequence continues at coordinate 16,105 of CAZCNF010000005.1, read as the reverse complement.
ATCGCAACAGGCTCCATGCGGCAGTTGCGGCGCTACATCGGCTGGAACCGGAACTGCCGCTGCTGGCGATCGGCTTCTGCATGGGCGGTCAGGCCGTGCTGGAGCTTGCCCGTGACGGAGCAGAACTCGGCGCCGTCGTAAGCTTCCATGGCTTGCTCGAGACCGGCAGTCCCGCCGAACCCGGCGCCGTCAAGGCGCGGATCCTGGTGTGCCATGGCGATGCCGATCCGCTCGTGCCGCGCGAGCAGGTGGTTGGCTTCTGGCAGGAGATGGATCGCGCCGAAGCCAATTGGCACTTCCACGCCTATAGCGGCGTGAAGCATGGTTTCACCAATCCCAATCCGCCTCCGGGCAACACTGCGGTCGACTTTGATCCCAGCGCCGACCGCCAAAGCTGGGCGGCGATGCTGGGCCTGTTCGACGAAGTGTTGGGCGGTTAGTCAACCCCCGGCTTCGGCGCGCCACCAACCGTGGTCTCCCTGATGCTCGGCCACTGTCGCGATCCGGCGTTCCGACAGATTGACCGAGAGCCCGCCAGAGCGCTCTAGGAACCGCCGGTCCGCCTTCAGCCAGCGCGGTCGGCACGATGCTGGTAGCCACCGGTCGGCGACCACAATATCGGCACGCTCGCATGCAGCGGCGAGCGCCCGCTCCTCGACCTGGACACGGTTGCGGGCGAGCAGCAGCTGCCATTCGCGCCCGCCCCGCTCCAGCGCGACCACGCAGAAATCGGCGCTGCAGCTGGCGCCAGGCCAATCGCTGAGCAGGACCGGTTCAGCCGCAACCCCGGCCAGTTCCAGCAAGTTGTCGCGGGAATAGGCCGACCGGCTCTCGCGCAGGCTGACAAGGCGCCGCGGCTGGCCCTTCTCGGCGGGCACGACAATCCCGACATGGCGCCCATCGCCCGACACCAGCAGATCGGGCACCGGTGTCGTCAGCAGCAGGATCGTGGCCAATCCTATCGGGGCAAACCCCCACAGCCGCCTCTGCCCCTGCCATAACGCCAGCCACAATCCCCCGGCCACAAACAGCGCAAGTGCCGTTCCGCTCATCTGCGGCATCAGCTTCACCGCGCCGGGCTGGTCCGCCGTCCAGTGGGCAATGGCCAGCAGCAGGTCGAGGGATTGGCCCACCAGCCACCACACCGGGGCGCCGAGCTGCGCCAGGTCGAGTGCCAGCGCCAATGCGATCAGCGGCATGGTGACAAAGGTCACAAGCGGGATCGCGACGACATTGGCGAGCGCGCCGTAAACCCCCGCCCGGTGGAAATGGAACAGAACCAGTGGCATCAGCGCCAGCTCGATCACCACGCCCGTCAGCACCAGCATCAGCCCGCGCCGCGCTGCCCAAGGCAGCCAACCTTCCTCGCGCGGGGCCAGGAACGCGCGCAGCGGCGCCGAATTGTGCAGCGCCACGATCACCAGCACCGCGGCAAAGCTCATCTGGAAACTCGGCCCCGCCAGCGACTCGGGCCACAACAACAACACCGCAAAGCCGGCCACCGCCACCATCCGCAGCGACAGCGCTTCGCGCCCTAGCGCCAGCGCGGCCAGCACCAGCAGCGCGGCCACGCAACTGCGCACCGTAGGCACTTCCGCCCCGGTCAGCAGCGTGTAGCCGACGCCGGCGAGCGCGCCTGTCGTGGCGGCCACCAGCGGCAGCCGCACCCGCAAGGCCAGCGCTGGCCACAGCGCCAGCAGCTTGAGCGCCATGATATAGGCTGCGCCGATCACCGCACTGACGTGCAGCCCGCTGATCGACAGAAGGTGGGTCAGGCCGGCATCGCGCATCGCATCTTCATCGCGTTCCGAGATCGCGCCGCGATCGCCGCTGGCAAAGGCGGCCGCGATCGAGCCAGGTGCGCCGTCCAGTCGCGCTCGCACATGCTGGGATAACTGGCGCTGCAACCCGGCAAGCCCGCTCTCCCCAAGTGCAGGGCGCATGACTTCGATGGGGCCGATCGCGCTGCCGGTGGCCGCCAGCCCCTGGAACCAGGCTGCACGCGCGAAATTGTAGCTACCCGGTAGCATTGGCGGCGCCGGGGGCATCAAGCGGACGCGCAGGCGCACAACGGCACCCTCGGCCATGGCCGCGGTGGCCTCGGTCTGCTCGACATTGACCCGCACCTTGCGCGCTACGCCGGTTTCCGCATCGCGCGTCGCAAGGGTCAGCCTGATCCGCCCCTCGGCCGGCTGCTCCTCGCGCTCGAGCACATACCCCTGCAGGATCTCCGCCCTTGGATAGGTGATCGGCGGCGCCCCGACCATTGTCGAGCGGAGCCACACCACAGCCATCCCGGCGGCGAACATCAGCGCCAGAGCCACCAGCGACTGCCGCAGATAAGCCCGCCCCGCGCCGCCCGGCGCCTCGCCCCGCGGCCACAACGCCATGGCCGCGATGGCGGTGAGCAGGGCGAGGCCGATTGCCGCGCACCATTGCCACGGCGTATCTAGCACGAACCAAGCCGCTATCCCGCCTCCGAAGGCCACCACCAGCCAGGGTCCCCGGTCGAACCCCGCCGTGGCGAGAAATCTTTCGGCATTCTCTGCGAGGCTGGACATGCGCGGTGCCATGCGCCAAGGGCGCTGCACTGCAGCATCTCCGGCGTCGGCGCCGTCCCCCAGGGGCACGAATGGCGTTTGCGGCGTCGCCATGATCGCATTGGAAAGGAATCAGAGGCTTATGGCAAGCGAAAGCGGCGCGCGGACCGGTGCGGTGGTCACCCGCTTTGCCCCTTCCCCCACGGGCTTCCTGCATATCGGTGGCGCACGCACCGCACTTTTCAACTGGCTCTACGCACATCATCACGGTGGCCGGGTACTGCTGCGGATCGAGGATACCGACCAGAAGCGCTCGACCCAGGCCGCGATCGACGCGATCCTCGACGGTCTTGCCTGGCTTGGCCTTGATTTCGACGACACTCCGGTGTTCCAGTCCGAGCGCGGTTCGCGCCATGTCGAAGTGGCCGAGACGCTACTGGCGAACGGTTTTGCCTACAAATGCTTCGCCACGCAGGAAGAGCTTGAGGAAATGCGTGCCGCGCAGCGCGCCGCCAAACAGCCGATCCGTTATGACGGCCGCTGGCGCCATCGCGATCCGTCCGAAGCGCCGCTGGGCGCACCCTTCGTGGTGCGGTTGAAGACGCCAGAGGAAGGCGAAACCACCATCGTCGACCGGGTGCAGGGCGCGGTCACCGTTCGCAATGAGGAACTCGACGACTACATCCTGCTGCGTGCGGACGGGACGCCAACCTATATGCTGGCGGTGGTGGTCGACGATCACGACATGGGCGTGACCCATGTGATCCGCGGTGACGACCATCTCAACAACGCCTTTCGCCAGCTGCCGATCTATCGCGCGATGAACCAGATCGAGGGTGGCTGGGACGATCCGGTCTATGCCCATATCCCGCTGATCCATGGCCAGGACGGTGCCAAGCTGTCCAAGCGGCATGGCGCACTGGGGGTCGAGGCCTATCGCGACGAGCTCGGCATCCTGCCCGAGGCCCTGTTCAACTATCTTCTGCGGCTGGGCTGGGGCCATGGCGACCGCGAGGAATTCACCCGCGAAGAGGCGATCGCGGCGTTCGATCTTGACGGCGTGGGCAAGAGCCCTTCGCGTTTCGACCTCAAGAAGCTGGAAAATCTCAACGGGCATTACATCCGCGCAGCCGACGACTCGCGCCTGGCGCGCCTGTGCGGTTCCATGATCGGCGGCAAGGTTGATCTCGAGCTGCTGGAACGGGCCATGCCCGTGCTCAAAGTGCGTGCCAGAAACCTGGTAGAACTCGCTGAAAGCGCTAACTTTCTGTTCACGCGCCATCCGATTGAAATCAGTGAAAAGGCGGCCGAGTTGCTCGATGCCGAGTCACGCCGGCGCCTGGCGCTCGTGGCGGCACGGTTGCGGGCCGAAAATAGCTGGACAATCGAGGCGCTCGAAGCCACTACGAAAGCACTTGCCGAGGAGCTTGAACTGGGTCTTGGCAAGCTCGCGCAGCCGCTGCGCGCAGCCCTTACCGGATCGACCACCTCGCCCGGTATCTTCGATGTTCTGGTCCTGCTGGGACGGGAGGAAGCCTTGGCTCGGATCGATGCACAGGCGGCTGCAGCAGAGTGACTGCTGGGGGTCGGCGAGACTGGATTTGAAGGAGATTGACGTTGGCGGACAAGCTCGCAAAGCTCGAACTGGGGGGGCAGACCTACGAGTTCCCTGTCCTTGAAGGAAGCGTTGGCCCGGATGTGATCGACATCCGCAAGCTGTACGGCGCGACCGGCGCGTTCACTTTCGATCCCGGCTACAAGTCGACCGCAAGCTGCGAAAGCGCCCTCACCTACATCGACGGCGACGAAGGCGTGCTGCTGCATCGTGGCTATCCGATCGGGCAACTAGCCGAGCATTCGTCCTTCATGGAAGTCGCCTATCTGCTGCTCAACGGCGAGCTGCCCACCCAGGCCGAACTCGACGACTTTACCTACACCATTACCCGCCACACGATGCTGCATGAGCAGCTGATCCAGTTCAATCGCGGGTTCCGCCGCGATGCGCACCCGATGGCGGTGATGTGCGGCGTGGTCGGCGCGCTGTCGGCCTTCTACCACGACAGCACCGACATTTCGGATCCCGAGCATCGCAAGATCAGCTCGCACCGGCTGATCGCCAAGATGCCGACGATCGCGGCGATGGCCTACAAATATTCGGTCGGCCAGCCCTTCATGTATCCAGACAACCGGCTGTCCTACACCGGCAATTTCCTGCGCATGACCTTCGGCGTGCCGGCCGAGGAGTATGAAGTAATCCCGGCGGTCGAGCGGGCACTGGACCGGATTTTCATCCTCCATGCCGATCACGAACAGAACGCGTCCACTTCGACCGTGCGCCTGGCCGGTTCGTCAGGCGCGAACCCCTTTGCCTGCATCGCGGCTGGCATCGCCTGCCTGTGGGGCCCGGCGCATGGCGGGGCCAACGAGGCCGCGCTCAACATGCTGAAGGAAATAGGCACCCCTGATCGGATCCCGCACTTCATCGAGCGCGCCAAGGACAAGAACGATCCGTTCCGCCTCATGGGTTTCGGCCACCGCGTCTACAAGAATTACGATCCGCGCGCCACGGTAATGCAGAAGACCGTGCGCGAGGTGTTCGAAGCACTGAAGGTCAAGGATCCGCTGTTCGAGACCGCGCTGCGGCTCGAGGAACTGGCGCTGAGCGACGACTATTTCATCGAGAAGAAGCTGTTTCCGAACGTCGACTTCTATTCGGGCATCATCCTCTCGGCGATCGGTTTTCCGACCACCATGTTCACCGCGCTGTTCGCGCTGGCACGCACCGTTGGCTGGGTCGCCCAGTGGAACGAAATGATCAGCGATCCCGGGCAGGTGATCGGCCGTCCGCGCCAGCTCTATACCGGCCCGACCGAGCGCGACTACGTTCCGCTCGGCCAGCGCTGAGCGGGGGCGCGAGAAATGGCAAAGCGTCTGTTCCGGGTCGTGCTTCAGGTCCTCGGCGTGGCCCTCATCCTGTCGGGTGGCCTGTGGACGCTGCAGGGCCTTGGCATCGTGATGTGGCCTGCAGAAAGCTTCATGCTGGCTGATCGCAGCTGGGCCCTTTATGGCGGGATCACCGTCGTGGTTGGCGCCATCATGTTGTGGGGCGCCGGGCGGCTAGGTAGCTGACGCCGGGGATCATCCCGCCTAACTGTCGCCCGGCTTCATTGCCGGCAAGGTCAGGATGAAACGCGCGCCACGGCCCGCTTCGCTCTCGACGACCAGGTCACCCCCCATCGCGCGGGCCAGCCTGCGTGAAATGTAAAGTCCAAGGCCCGTGCCATCATCGCCCGTGCGCCCGAGCCGTTCGAACTTGCCGAACAGGCGCTGCTGCTGCTCGCGGGTCAGCCCAGGCCCCTGGTCCGCAATGCTGACGCTCACGGCATGGCCCCGCCAGGGGCCAGCCTGCACGTCGATCCGTGTCGCTTCCGGCGAATAGTTGATCGCATTGCCGATCAGGTTGAGCAGGATCTGCCGCACACGGCGCGCCTCGCCGAGTGCAGGAACGGCTGGTTGATCCGCTGGCAGTGCGAGCTCGAGCCGCTTGGCCTGCGCCCGCGCAGCCAGCATTCCGCAAGCCTCGCCAGCTAGCTTGCCCAGGTCTATCGGCTGCCGGATCACCGTGAAGCCCGGCGCTTCGACCGCCTCGAGGTCGCCCAGGTCGTCGAGCAGGCCCGAAAGGTGACGGCCAGCGGCGACGATGTCTGCAGCATAGCCGACATATTCGCTCCGCAGTGGCCCGGCGAGCCGATTGCGGATGGTCTCGGAATTGGCGATGATCCGGGCCACCGGCTGGCGCAGCGCCGGGGTCAAGGCCTCGCCGATCAGGCCCGAACCCGCAAGATCCCCCGACGCGTCGCGTTCAAGCGTCTTTGGCACCGGCTGCCGCGCCACCAGCAGCAGCTCGAACCCGCGCGGCACCACCTGGTCAGTGCCCAGCGGAATTAGCCGCGCCCGCCAGTCGCGCACCGAACCAGCGACCCGGCAATTGGCGCCGTCGAGCAGTCGCCAATGCAGCGGCTGGCGATGCGAGATGCCGACCAGCTCGACATAATCGACCCAGGGCTTGCCGGCCTGCTTGCGCGTCGCATCAAGCAATTCGGCAAGGTCGGGGGCGGTGCCCTCGCCCGCCAGCAGCCGCTGCCGACCGTCAAGCCGTGCGGTGAACTCGGCCGTGGCGCGATCGATCGCGTCCTGCCGCGCGGCTGCTTCGCGATCGTCCTCACCCGGCGAGGCTTCCCGCCGCCAGTTCTCGATCAGGATTTCGCAGCCTTCACCGCCGCCTCCGCCCTGCGGCTGGATGCGCGCGAAGCCCGAAACTCTCCCCTCGCCGTCGATCGCGGAGAATTCACGAGCAATCCTCAGGCCCATGCGCCGCCCTTGCTGGACCAGTTCGAGGAGTTCGGGGACTGCCAGCTTGCCGGGCATCCTGCCACCGCAGCGCTGCTGCAGCTCCGCCAGCGGCTGGTCGGCCGTCAGCAGGCGATCCTCGCCATCGGTCAGGCCACGCGCGGCCAGCAGGGAAGTGGGCGCCACCATCGCCTTAGCCGCCGCGCCCGCTGCTTGCGCCCTGGAGCAAGGCCAGTGCTTCTTCGGGGGCGATTTCGGCCAGTCCTTCAGGCACCGGCATATCGCCGTGGATCAGCACAAACTGGCGTGCCACATCGGCGGGCTTGAGCCCGGCGCTGCGCAGCCCCAGTGCCAGTCGGACAAGCTGGCGCTCGTGACATGACAGGATTGCCAGTTCGCGCGGTTGGCGCGTGGCGCGTGCCAGCGTCGTCGCAAAAAGCGCCACCCCGGCATGATCGAGATCGAGCGCAGCCCTGATCCCGCCGGCGAGACCGCCGACCAAGCGCGTGAGCAGGCCGAGGCGGCCGGTGCTTTCGTCATAGTGCGCACGCAGGCGCTGGTCGGCCCGCACCTTGTCCTCTGCCGACACGCCATCCGTCTGGCGAGCCAGTGCCAGCACCTCGAGGAACAGTTCTGCCGGTAGCTCGCCCAGCGGCAGGTCCATGCGCCGCTGTGCCTGAACGAAGCGCGCCTGGGCGCTCATCGTGGCCATGGCCAGCTCGGCCACCGCTTCTTCCGGCGATGCGATCAGTTCCTGCAGCAGCGGGGTCAACACCTGATCGATCGCCCCGCCCTGCTCCAGCCTTTCGCTCAACTGGCTCTCCATGGCCAGGGCATAGCAATGGCTGACCAGGATGCCGCTGGTGGCGAGCACCGAAGCCAGCGCAGCACGGGCTTCGGTCGTCGGGGGGCTCGCGTTGCCAGCCGCCTCTGCGTACGCGACCAGCAACTGGCGAGCCAGATCGCCCAGCATGCCGCGCATGCGCGCCAACACGTCTTCGCTGACCAAGGCTTGCCCGGGCGAGGAGAGCAGATGGCTGAGCACTGGTGCAACACCGGCCAAGGCCATATCACCCCGCGCCAGTTCCTGGCGCAGGGCATCGCCTGCCCGCATCGTGTGCTGAGGGTCCATCAAAGCCTCGTTCATCGCGCATCCATAGCGCGCCATGGTTAAGCCTGCGTTATCTGCAATTCCCGGCGCGAATACAGGCAAAATCCAAGCGCCGACAGGCATAGCAGCGCCAGCGCCGGTTGCAGCGCGCCAAACCAGGCAGCCCCCAGCAGCAGGGCTGCAAGCAGGCTGCGGTCATCCCAACTTGCCCGCCATGCCAAGGGGGCATTGGCAGCTGCAAGGCGCAACAGGCCAAGCAGCATCAACGGCAGAAACAGCCGCTCCATCGCAGCCGGCGTTTCGATGGGTAGGGCCAGCACTGCCAGCAAGGCCAGATCGACCAGCGCCCGGCGCAGCAGCGAGCGGCCGGGCCGCTCCCCAATCCCGCGCAAACCGGCCCTCAGCGCCGCCAGCGCCTCTCCAGTGCCAAGTGCCAGCGAGCCGACCAGCAACACACCGAGCGCGGCGACCGGCTTGGCAAGGAATGCGAGCGCGATCGCGCCAAGCAGCCCGATGGCACCTAGCAGCGACGCAGCAGATGGACCTTGTTCGAGCCAGTGGGGCGCCAGGTGGCGCGCCAGCCTGCGACCGAGCGCGGTGCCAGGGGCACGCCAGAGCGCCTGCTCGACACTGCGATCCAGCAGCACGGCCTCGCGCGCGGCCAATGCACCGGTTTCGCGCACCAGCAGCCATTCGCCGCTGGCCAGCAATTCGTCATCAATCGCGACGAGCGGGGTGCCAGCCTGCAAGGCCAGTCGCAGCAGCGCGGAAATGGCGTCGCTATCCGGCGGTAGTTCCGCCAGTCCCTGCGCAATCTGCCCACGCGCCACGAGCGCGCCGCCCCAGGCATGTGCTGCATCGATCCGCTCGAAGCCCGCTGCTATGCCTGCCCTGTCCGAGAAGGCCAGAACGCCGCGCCGGTCGCCAAGCGCCCGCACCAACTGGCCGCGATCAGCCACCAAGCCGTCTGCCAGCACCACCAGATCCTGGTCCGCCGAGAGTAGCCCGATCAAGGGCATGGGGCTGCCGATCCAGCGGAATTCGAGGTCCTGCTGCTCGGCCTGGCGGCGGACTTCGTCGAGCAGATCGCTGTCGCGCTCGCACAGGCAGATGATCCGGCTGCATCCAAGATCCTTGGCGAGGTCGAGCTGCCAGGCCAGCAGGCTGCGCCCGCCAAGCCGCTCGAAGGCACGCAATCGGCCATCGTCGGTGTTGTCGAGCGCCGATAGCAATGCCGTGCGCAAAACGGCCGATCCCCCTGTTGCGGTGGGTCTTTCATAGGCGGAGCAGGGCGCCGCTGCCAAGTCGCAGTTTATGGCATATAGCACCCGCGCCAGTGGCGCAGGGCGACCGGGTCAATGGCCGCGCAGTTTCCCGATGGCGCGCTCAATCTCGCGGAGCGCACCCGGCTCGCCCGGAACGGCACTTAAGGCCGCTTCGGCCGCAACCAGCAGGTCTTCGGCATGGAAACTTGCAGCGAGCCCTTTAAGCCGCATTGCAGCAACCTGCCAGTTTCCGTCGCATCGCGCCCGGCGTAACAGGTCGAGCTGGCGTTCGGCGCTTTCTACCAGGGCTGCGCGCAATTCGGCCAGCAAGGCGAGATCCTGCCCTGCGGCTGCGGCCAGTGTGGCATCAAGAGTTCCGCTTTCGTAAGCCATGGACTGCGCATAGGGAGCAAAGGGTTAAAGCGGGGTTTATCCTTTTCCAGAATCGGCTAGGCTCGGGCAATGACCGGAGGACCTCATATCCGGGCCGTTGGGCCGGAAGCCGCGCAGGATGCGCCCGTGGTGGAACAGGCACAGGCGGGCGACGAGCCCGTCATGCTGCTTGAAGAGTGGACGGAGGAGGTTTCCGATCCCGCCCACATGCCGCACCGACGGATTGGTGATTGGCTCGTCCCCACGCTGGCGTTGATGGCGATTGCCGGGTGGACCGCCTTCTTCGGATGGGCCTTGCGCGGCGAACTGAGCCTCGCCAGCAGTCCCCAGGCGTGGATTTCGGCAGTGATCGACTGGACGGTGCCGGTACTGCTGGTCGCCACGCTATGGCTGCTCGCCATGCGCCTCAGCCACCGGGAAGCGAGCCGGTTCGGCGACGCGGCCTTGCTGCTGCGGCAGGAATCGCAAGCGCTTGAGACCCGCTTGGCAATCGTCAATCGCGAGCTCTCGCTGGCACGTGAATTCCTGGGCAGCCAGTCGCGCGAACTCGAATCGCTGGGGCGCATTGCCAGCGAGCGGATTTCAGCCCATGCCCAATCGCTCCAGTCGCTTATCCAGAGCAATGGCGCACAGGTCGAGGCGATCGCAAGTGTGAGCGATACAGCCATGATCAATATGGGGAAATTGCGCGATGATCTGCCGGTCATTGCCAATTCCGCGCGCGATGTTTCGAACCAGATCGGCCAGGCTGGCCGCACCGCACAGGAACAGCTCGAAAAGCTTGTCTTAGGCTTCGAACGCCTCAACGAATTCGGCAAGGCCAGCGGCCGCCAGGTCGGCATGCTCAGCGAACAGATCGAGACCACGCTGACGCGGTTCGAAACCCAGCTGGAGCAGATTGAACAGATGACGGAAGGCCGCTTTGCGGTGCTGGCCGAGAAGAGCGAAGCGTTCCGCGTCGAGCTTGACGGGCGCGAGATCGACGCCCTTGCCGCCATGCGCGCTCGTGCCGATGAGCTGCGCGGGTCGATTGCAGACCTCGCAGCCGCACTGGCACAACAGGGCGAAACCGGGCTCGCCGCATTGAAGAGCCAGATCGAGCATCTGCGTGACAATGGCACCGCGGTTGCCACCTCGCTGCAGGCGGTACAGGACTCGGCAGTGAGCGCATTCGAGAGACATCGCGAGCGGCTGGACCGCGATATCGCGGCGATCGTGACCCGGATCGATCAGCTCGACCAGCATGCCGTTGCCGCCGGCCGACGCCGGATGGAAAGCTTCGTGCAGGAAGGTGACGAGATCGATGCGCGCATGGCCGCGCGCGATGCGCAGTTTGCCGAGAGCGTGGCGCGTAGGCAGGATGAGTTCGACACCCGTGAAGCGCAGGCGAGCGAGATCCTGGCGCAGCGGCTGGCGGAGCTCGACGACATGCTGGCGGAACGCCAGCAGGCCCAGATCGCCCAGTTGCAGCAGCTGGTCGAACAAGGCGGGCTGGTCGCGGCCAAGGCCGAGGATCTGGGTGAACTGCTGGTCTCGATCAGTGCGCAGGCTGAGCAGGCCCAGGCTAGGCTCGGGGATGGCATGGGGCAACTGTCCGACAAGCTGTCGCACAGCCGTGGCGAGCTTACTGCAACCGGCCAATCGCTCAATGAACTCACGGAAGCAGGGATTCGCCTGCTGGAAATCATCCAGTCCGGTGCGCGCGAAACGCGCGAAGCGCTGCCCCGGGCGATCGACCAGGCTGCCGCGCGCCTCAGCGAGCTGGAGAGCCGCGCGACCGAGCTCAAGGGTACGGTCGTGGCGGCGAATGCGCAGGGCAGCGGGCTCAACGATTACGTAATCGCCGCCCGGCAGAACGTGGCTCAGGCAAGCGAGGACCTCGACGGGTTCCAGCAACGGCTGGCGCAGAACGCCGCCGACACCCTGGCGCGTATCGCCACGCTGCGCGAGGCGGTGGGGGCACTGGGCCAGGACAGCGAGAGGGTCGCTACCCGGTCGGGTGAAGACCTCAGCGCTGCGATCCTCCAGCTCGAGGCTGCCGCCCGCGACGCCTATGCCGCGATCGAGGCCGGCGCGAATGGCCGGATCGAACAGTTGGCCGGCGAGATTGGCGCACGCGCCGCCGCGGCGATCGAGCGTTCGCTTGAAGCCGAATCCGGGGCGGCTGTCGCGCGGTTGGAGGCTGCGACGGCGAGAGCCACGGGTGCCGGTCGCGAGACCGCAGCTGCGCTGCGCGACCAGCTGGCCAGGGTCAACGAACTCGCCGCCAATCTCGAACAGCGGGTGGCCCGCGCACGCGAACTGGCGCAGGAACAGGTCGACAATGACTTCGCCCGGCGCATGGCGCTGATCACCGAAAGCCTCAATTCCAATGCGATCGACATCACCAAGGCGCTGTCATCGGATGTGACCGACACCGCCTGGACGTCCTATCTCAAGGGCGATCGCGGCATCTTCACGCGCCGCGCCGTGCGGCTGGTCGACAATGCGGAAGCCCGCGAGATCCTCGAACTTTACGAGACAGACACGACCTTCCGCGACCATGTCAGTCGCTACATCCACGATTTCGAGAGCATGCTGCGCACCGTCCTGTCGACCCGCGACGGGAATGCCCTGGGCGTCACCCTGCTCAGCTCCGACATGGGCAAGCTCTATGTCGCTCTCGCCCAGGCGATCGAGCGCCTGCGCGACTGATCAGCTCGCCGGCGAGTTGACACCGGGTGGTGCGGGGAAAAAATTGATGTCCTGCGCCGTGATCCAGCCATACTGGTAGTTGAGCACATAGAGCCCGGTCAGAATGGCCGCCACGAAAGTGGCGCGCAGGGCGTGGCGGCCAGGCCGGAAATTCGCCGGGGCACTGTCGGCCTGCCCCGGAACCTTGGCGATCCCCGCTTCGTCATGCGTCTTCACGCCGAAGGGCAACATCACAAAGGCGGTCATTACCCAGAACAAGGCGTAGATTGCCAGAAGCGAGGTCCATTCCATCACATTGCACTCTCAAGCATGATCACCCGCACTTGCGGCCGCTTGCCCGACCAGCGCTGGGCCGCGCGGCGCGCAGCCAGGCGTGCCGTTTCCTGAACCGTCGCCGGATCGCGTGCCTGCCCGCCCCGCAGCGCGCCGACCGCCGAGCGGACATCCTGGGCGGCTTCGGCGACGAAACCGACCATGTCCTCGTCAAGCGGCAAGCCGATCGCCTCGACTACCGGCGTCCGATTGCCGTCAAGCACAACCACCACCAACCCGTCGCGCGCAATCCGGCGCCGCATCGTCATCGCTTCACCGTCGGCCGGCGCGATGATGTCGCCATCGAGCACGAGCCGCCCTGCCCGCACTTGCGCCAGCTTGCCCGGTTCCCCCGGAGCAAGTCGGACAATGTCGCCATTGCCCTGCACCACTGCCGCCGGGATGCCGGTCGCCCGGCCGACGCGCGCCTGTTCATGCATGTGGCGCATTTCGCCATGGACCGGCACCAGCAGCTGCGGCCGTAGCCAGCTGTAGAGCGCTTCCAGTTCGGGCCGGCCGGGATGGCCCGACACATGGATTGCGCTCTGGCGGTCGGTCACCATCACGATCCCGCGCGCCGCAAGCTGGTTCTGCACCCGTCCGATGGCCAGTTCGTTGCCGGGAATCTGGCGGCTTGAGAACAGGATCACATCGCCCGCCACCAGTTCGATCGGGTGGTTGCCCTCGGCGATCCGGGCCAATGCCGCGCGCGGCTCGCCCTGCCCCCCCGTAGCGAGGATCAGCACTTCCCCGCGCGGCAAGTTCATGGCGGTATCGAAATCGACCGTCTCGGGAAACTCCTGAAGATAGCCGCTGGCCTGTGCCACTTCGATAATGCGGTCGAGCGATCGGCCCGCCACACACAGCTGGCGCCCGGTTTCGCGTGCGACATCGCCCAGCGTCTGGAGCCGCGCGACGTTAGAGGCAAAGGTGGTGACGACGACGCGCTTGCCCTTATGGCGCGCCACTTCGTCCATCAGGCCGCGATAGACCGCCCCTTCCGACCCGCTGGGGTTCGGATTGAAAACATTGGTCGAATCGCACACCAGAGCCAGGATTCCGACATCACCCATGGCGCGCAGTTCCTCCTCCGTGGTCGGCTCTCCGATGATCGGCTCTTCGTCGAGCTTCCAGTCACCGGTATGGAACACCCGGCCATAGGGCGTGTCGATCAGCAGCGCATTGCCTTCGGCGATCGAATGAGCGAGCGGAACATAGCGGACAGTGAACGGACCGATCGCCAACGGGCCGTGATCGTCCTCGATGATGTGCAGCTCAATCTCGTCGACCAGCCCCGCTTCCTCCAGCTTGCGCAGGACGAGCTCTGCCGTAAACGGCGTAGCGTAGAGGGGAACGCCAAGGTCCGCCGCGAAATAGGGCACCGCACCGATGTGGTCCTCGTGCGCATGGGTCAGCACGATGCCCAGCAGGTCTTGAGCGCGTTCCTCGATGAATTCGAGATCAGCGAACACCAGTTCCACGCCCGGGTATTCGTCGCCCGAGAAGGTCATCCCCAGGTCGACCATCAGCCACTTGCCCTGGCAGCCATAGAGATTGACGTTCATCCCGATCTCGCCCGATCCGCCCAGGGCAAGGAACAGCAGTTCGTTCTCGGGGGTAAAATCCTTTTTCATGCAGCGGTCCGGCTCAGGCAACAACGCGGGCGGCGAGGCGTGCCAGGCCCTCAAGCGTGAGGTCGGTGTCCACCGCGTCGAAGATTTCGGTGTGCTCGTCGAACAGGATCGCCAGCCCGCCAGTGGCCACCACGCGTGCCGGGCCACCAATCTGCGCCCGCATCCGGGCGATCAGCCCCTCCATCATCGCGACATAGCCCCAGAACACGCCGATCAGCATCTGGTCTTCGGTGTTGCGTCCGATCACATTGGTGTTTCCGGGGTTCCTGATCGCGATGCGCGGCAGCTTGGCGGTGTTGCTGACCAATGCGTCGAGCGACAGATTGATCCCGGGTGCAATGATCCCGCCACGATAGGCGCCCTTGGCATCGACCCAGTCGAAGGTGGTCGCGGTGCCGAAATCGACCACGATAAGGTCACCGGAGTATTTGGCATGCGCCGCGATGGCGTTGAGCGCACGATCCGCACCCAGCGAACTGGGCAGATCGACATCCACCACCATCCCCCATTCGGCATTGCCCTGCCCTGCAATCAGCGGACTGACGCCAAAATACTTCTCGCTCAGCACGGTCAGGTTGTGGACCGCACGAGGCACCACCGAACCGATAATGATCTGGGTCACCTCGCTCTTGTCGATGCCTTCGATTGCCAGCAGCTGGAGCAGCCAAACGGCGTATTCGTCGCCAGTGCGGCGCGGATCGGTTGCTATTCGCCAGCGCGCCCTGATTGCCCCGTCGTCGAACAGGGCAAAGACCACATTGGTGTTTCCGACATCGGCTGCAAGCAGCATCGCGTTCCCCTAATCGAGCGTCACGTCACCGGCGCGAACCGGCAGCGTCTTGCCATCGGCGGTCCGCAACAGCAAGGAGCCACTGGAATCGAGCCCGGCAAACTCTCCGGCCAGCGGCTCTCCGCCAGTGTCGCGCACCAGCAGCGGCGTGCCGAGCGGGTGTGCCGCCGCCAGCCAGCGGCGGAGCAGAAGTTCGAGGCCATGGCTGCGCCACCGCACCAGCTCTTCAGCGAACGCACGGCTCAATTGCCCCGCAAATTCCTCCAGGGTGGGTGGCATCCCGACTTCGGCCAGGGCCGTGGTTGCACGATCCGGCAAAGAGGGCGACGCCTTGAGGTTCACGCCAATCCCGATCACGACGGCACCGTGTGCGGCTTCGAGAAGGATACCGGCCAGCTTCGCTCCACCCAAAAGGAGGTCGTTGGGCCATTTCAGCATCAGTTGCGTTGGCTGGGGACAGTAAGGCAGCACCGTCTCGTAGACCGCGAGACCGGTGACGAGCGCCAGGCTAGGTGGTGGCGGATTACCCGAACTAGGGCGAACCACGGTCGAACCCATGAAATTGCCCGCACCGTCGAACCACTGGCGCCCTTGTCGGCCGCGTCCGGCGGTCTGGCGGCGTGCGACCAGCCAGTATCCCTCGGCGACATGCTCGCTGGCGCCCAATCGCGCCAGCAAGCCTGCATTGGTCGAACCGGTTTCGTCGACGATCTGGATCAATTGACCATGAACAGCGCGCTCGCCGCCTTGTCCGCCAGGTCGCCCAGCGATGGCGTGAGCAGGTATCCGAGCGGCGAAATGATCAGGCTGGTGATCCCCAGCACCGCCCAGTGGCTGGCATTGCTCTTGCCGGTGATGACACCTGCCGACTCATCGAACATGATGACCTTGCACACCTTGAGGTAATAGAAGGCACCGATCACGCTGGCAGCAATGCCCAGCGCGGCGAGCGCGATCAAATCGGCCTCGACCGCCGCCTGGAACACCACGAACTTGCCCCAGAAGCCGAACAGCGG
>CAZCNF010000004.1:78655-106275 GCA_964500135.1 uncultured Porphyrobacter sp. | reverse complement strand
GCAAGTCGCTCAACGAGATCAAGGAAGTGCTCTCGAGCATGGGCCTGCGCCTCGGCATGGATATCCCGGGCTGGCCGCCCGAGAACATCGAGGAAATGGCCAAGAAGCTCGAACAGGAGCTGCTGGGCTGATGGCTTGCGAACTCCGGGCTTAAACCCCGGAGTCCTTGCACTCCTGCATTCGCGGGAGATCATGAGGGCGAAGGTCCGGGCCCCATATCCGGACCAGAACTGGGGTACCTTGCACGGCCCCTTTGCAAACTGAAGGAATGAGAAAATGCGTCACGGAATGAAGCAGCGCAAGCTGGGCCGCAAGACCGGCCACCGCCATGCCCTGCTGCGCAACCTTGCTGCTGCGCTGATCAAGCACGAGCAGATTACGACCACGGCCCCCAAAGCCAAGGAACTGCGGCCCTATGTCGAAAAGCTGGTCACGCTGGCGAAGCGCGGCGGTCTCTCGAACCGCCGCCTGGCAATGAGCCGCCTGGGCGACGAGACTCAGCTGAAGAAGCTGTTCGACGTGCTGGCTGAGCGTTATGCTGGTCGCGATGGCGGTTACACTCGAGTGATCAAGGCTGGCGTGCGTGCGAGCGACGCAGCTCCGATGGCCGTGATCGAGTTCGTCGAGCGTGACACCGACGCAAAGGGCCAGGATTCGGGCCCGGTAATGAATGCGGACGAGCTCGAAGACGCGTAAGCCGGGCTTCGAGATGCACGACAAGGGCCGGGGAGCGATCCGCCGGCCCTTTTCTTTTGTCCGGGGACCACTAGGTTTGCAGCCATGATCCGTACGGCGCTCGCCTCAATTCTGTTGCTCACTGCTTCTGACGCGATCGCACAGGTCCTTTTGGAACCATCCGTTCCGGCCACCCGAGCCGAGCCACTCGTTGAGAAAATCTTCGGCGAGGAGGTCGCCGATCCCTATCGCTGGCTTGAGAACGATGCCCGCAGCGATTCCGAGGTGGCTGACTGGATCGCGCGCCAGAACGCGGCGACCGAGAGTTTAATGCAGCAGTTGCCGGGGCGCGACTGGTTCGCGCAGCGCATCGCGGGGCTGATGGATTTCGAACGCTTCGGCATTCCGCGCAAGGCGGGCACCAACTATTTCTTCACCCGAAATTCCGGCTTGCTCAACCAGGCGCAGCTCTATGTCCAGGCTGGGCTTGATGGCGAGCGGCGCCTGCTGCTCGATCCCAACCTCTGGTCGAGCGACGGGGCGACAGCGCTGGCAGCATGGGAGCCTTCGCCTGACGGCAAGCTGCTCGCCTACAGCGTGCAGGAGGCGGGTAGCGACTGGCGTACGATCCGGGTGATCGACGTCGCGACCGGTCGCCAGCTGGGTGACGATATCCGCTGGGCCAAATTCACCTCGATCGCTTGGGTTGGGCGAGAGGGACTTCTCTATTCGCGTTTTCCCGAGCCTGCCGCAGGAGAGGACCTGCGTGCGGTGAGCCTCGATCAGGCGGTCTGGTTCCACCGGATCGGCACTGCGCAGGCCGCGGATCGGATGGTGTTCGCCACCCCATCGCATCCCGAGCGCAGTCATGTCGCGCGCACCACGCATGACGGTCGTTGGGCGGTGATCACCAGCTCGGTGGGGATGGCAGACCGGCACGAGATCCACCTGCTTGACTTGGCTCGCCGAGGCAAGGATCGCTGGGAAGCGCGGCCGCTGGTCACCGGCTTTGCGCATAGCTGGCGGCTCGTCGAATCGCTCGACGGGCAGCTGCATTTCGTCACAGACGAGGGCGCGCCGCGCCAGCGTATCCTGGCGGCGGACCTTGATCGCAGGCGGCCTCGCTGGCGCGAAGTCGTGGCTGAGACCGGTGAGCAGATCTCGGGTGCCTCGATCGTGGGGCAACGGCTGGTGGTCGAATATGTGAACGATGCCGATACCACGGCAATGGTATTCGATACGGCAGGGCAGGCGGTCGGGCGGCTCGCGGTTGCCGGAATGGGGGCGGCTGGCGGCTTTCGTGGTTCGCCAGCGGATTCGGAAACCTTTTACAGCTTCACCAGCTTCAACCGGCCGGCCTCGGTTTACCGGCTTGATCTGGCGAGTGGGGAAAGCAGCATATTTGCCGCGCCCGAACTGACCTTTGACCCTGATCGCTACGAGATCGAGCAGCGCTTCTATTCCTCAAAGGATGGCACGCGCGTGCCTATCTTCATCGTGCGCAGCAAGACGCTGGCACAAAGCGACAAGCCCGCACCCACGCTGTTGTATGGCTATGGCGGGTTCGACGTTTCGCTTACTCCCGGATTTTCGGCCACGCGCATGGCCTGGCTCGAAGCGGGCGGGGTGTTCGCGCTTGCCAATATCCGGGGTGGCGGAGAATTCGGCGATGCCTGGCACGAAGCTGGCCGGCGTGCGAACAAGCAGAACACCTTTGACGATTTCATAGCTGCGGGCGAGTTCCTTAAGGCAGAAGGCTACACCACCCCGGGTGGCCTAGCGATCGAAGGGCGATCGAATGGCGGCTTGCTGGTGGGGGCAGTGGTCAACCAGCGACCCGAACTGTTCGCGGCGGCACATGCGGCGGTAGGCGTGATGGACATGCTGCGTTTCGATCGATTTACCGCCGGCCGCTATTGGGTCGACGATTATGGCGATCCCGCGCGGGTAGAGGACTTCCGCGTGTTGCGATCCTATTCTCCCTATCACAATGTGCGGCTTGGCGCGGCCTATCCCGCAATTCTGGTCACGACCGGCGACAGCGATGACCGTGTCGTGCCCGGCCACAGCTTCAAATATGCGGCGGCGCTGCAGGCAGCGGACCCGGGGGGCAAGCCGCAAGTCCTGCGGGTCGAGACGCGATCCGGGCATGGTGCAGGCAAGCCGACCGAAAAGCAGATTGCCGAAGGCGCGGATGTGCTGGCCTTCCTGGCACATTACACCGGGCTCGTTCTGCCGGCTGGAGATGTTCATAAACATCGATGATTAGATGAACAATGGCTGTCATGGCGATTCAGCCATGCTCCATGGCGAATCGCCTAATCCGTTTCTCACCGCCGGGGCAATCCCGCCACGGCCCGGATGAGGAGCACCTCAGATGAACATGACCAAGACCATTGCGAAGGGTGGGATCGCAACTGCAGCTTTGGGCGCGATGGCGCTCGCCGGAACAAGCCCGGCGCAGGCTCGCGACCGCGACGGAATCGATGCGGGCGACGTTGTTGCCGGCGCGCTGATCATTGGCGGGATCGCCGCCATTGCCAGCGCTGCCAGTAAGGAACGCTACGGCGATGGCTACCGCTATCGCGAAAGCCGCTATGGCCATGGCAATTCGCGGGCGGCGGTCGAACGCTGCGTCCGCACCGTCGAGCGCGACGCGCGCCGGGCAGGATACCGCTTTGCCGAGGTGACGCAGATCCGCGATGTCGATCGCGAGCGGCGTGGTTGGGAAGTGACTGGTCGCCTGGTGGTCGACGGCAAGCGTGGCTGGGGCCATCGTGACGGATACCGCGACGATTACCGCTATCGCATCGGCTATGACGACTATCGCGGCGACTATCGCGACCGGGATTATCGGGACGCACGCCATCGCGGTGCCGATCGTGGTAGCTTCAAATGCGAGATCCAGCGTGGCCGGGTGGTCGGAATCGATTATCGCGGCATTCCCGGCCTGAACTGGTAACCCAATACTCCGCAACACAGGCGGTTCAGGCTTGCGCAAGCCTGGACCGCCTAGCCATGCAGCAGTTTGAGCGGTGGTGGACGCTCGCCTCAACAGGAGGGGACCCGATGACCCGATTCAAAAGTGCTGCCACCGGCATCGGCCTGCTGGCCGCGCTATCGATGGCAGCCACGCCGCTTGCTGCTGCCGACTTCGCAGCGCCTGCGCCTGCCAGTTCCACCGCCATTCCCAAGTTCGCTGTGTTCGACGTCAATTCACTCAAGGCTGAACGGCATCGTTACTGGCGCCATCGCGACCGGATCGATGCCGGCGATGTGCTGGCGGGAGTGCTGATCATTGGTGGGATCGCCGCGATCGCCAATGCGGCCGCAAAATCCGAGCGTAATGAGCGCTATCGCGAACGTGATTACCGTTATGACCGCGAGGTCCGGCCGGATTATCGCGGCGACGGCGATCGCCGCCGTTCTGACGGGGCGCGGGGGATCGACCGGGCTGTCAATATGTGCGTGGCCGAGATCGAACGCGATGTGCGGATCGACACCGTCGACAGCGTCGATCGCGACGGTGATGGCTGGCGTGTCAACGGCACGATCTTCAACGGCGATCGCTTCACGTGCGAGATCGGCCCAGATGGGCGGATCGAGCGGGTCGACTATGGCGATGGTTTCGCGGCCGCCACAGCGCCTGCCGGAAGCCAGCACAGCGACGAGCGCTATCGCGCCGCCTGGGCGCAGGTCGATGCGGCAGAGGCAGCAGCACCGGCACCTTCTGGCGGCAATGCCGAACCGCTGCCGGCCTATCCCGGTGGGCCGGTCGACGGTGATCTTGAACCTGCGACGGGTGATGATCGCTATGACATGGCAGACGCGCCGGTCACCTGAACGGCCCGCTCAGTCGCGCCTGCCCCCCTGGTCTGCATAGGAGGGCAGGGCGATCTGCCAGCGGATGGCGGCGCTGCGCAATGCAAAGCCCGCCAGAAAGGCCACGCTCCAGACCAGCGGGTCGCTAAGGCCCAGCACCATCCCGCCGGCGGTGAGCGCGGCCGATACGGCGGCGGCCGTGACATAGAGCTCGGGCCGCATGATGATCGAAGGCCGGCCTGCGACGACGTCGCGGATGATCCCGCCCGCGCATCCGGTGATCACGCCCATCAGCGCGGCAGGAACAGGCGGAACCCCATATGACACGGCCTTGGCGCTACCGAGCACAGCATAGGCGGTCAGACCGGCACCGTCGGCATAGTCGAGCAGCTTGCCTTCCCACCAGGCGGTCGGCGTGAACCAGGCGATCAGCGCGGTGCCAAGGCAGATCGCGGCCACCCAGGGATCGGTCATCCAGAATACCGGCGCCCCGATCAGCAGGTCGCGCACAGTGCCGCCCCCGACGCCGGTCACGAGCGCAAAGAAGCCCATCGTGACAAAAGTCTGGCGCATCCGTGCAGCCAGCAGAGCGCCGGTCAGTGCGAAGATTGCGAGGCCCAGCGTGTCGAGCGCGTCGAGCAGCGGGGTGAGGACTTCGGTACCGTTCACGTCGCGCTGATCCGCGCCTTGCGACGCCGGAACATCAGCACGCAGCCGAGCAGTGCGCCAATCGCACCCAGCGCCGCAAACAGGATCAGCACCGGGTGGCTGGTGTCCTCGCGCGTCTCCAGATCCATGATGTGGAGGCCCCACATGAAATCGAACGCCCGCCACCAGCGGGTGCGGACGGCTTCGATCTCGCCGGTATCGCGGCCGACATAGACATGCGTGCCCCCTTCCAGCACGACCTGCCACACTGGCATCTCGCGGCGGAAATCGAACGGGACGTCCGAGGGTTCGAACGACGTAACGTTGCGCACCGAGCTGCCTCCCTCGATTCGCTTAGCGACGAGGCGGCGTGCTTCGCTTGCGGTTAGCGGGGGCAAGGCAGCGCCACTGGCCATGTCGATGCGCCGCACGCGCCCGTCGATTCCCGTTAGGATGGCGACTGCGCGGCCGTCCTGCATCACGGCGCGCATCTCGCGCAGCGGGAACTCGGCGCTCGCCAGGGTGCTGCCGGGCAGCACCAGCGGCTCTTCCGCGCGCTCGCGGAGCAAATGGTTGCCGCGCACTTCCTCAATCGGGCGTGACACCATGAACAGGCCGGTGACCAGCCACATCAGGATCGGCACACCGACCAGCCAACCCAGCCAGATGTGCCATTTGGCAACGCGTTGCATCAAGGGTGCGGAGGCCATTGCCTAGCCGTTCACGATCGCGTCGATCGCCCCTGCCGCAGCGATGCAGTCGAGATCGGCGAGATGCGGGCCGATTACCTGCAATCCGCACGGCAGCTCGGTGCCGCCCATCGGGCTGCTGCCGATCGGCACCACGGTGGCTGGCAAGTCGGGGAAGGTAGCAAGGCCGGCCCAGGCCAGTCCGGTCGAGCCGGTCACTTCCAGTCCGTCGATCGCAAGGGTGCCTTTGAACACCGAAGTCTCGCTATGCGGCACCGCCAGCACGGGAGCCGGCGGGGCAAGCACGAAATCGAACTCTTCAAACACGGCTTCCCACGCGTGCTGGTTCTGCGCTTGTCTGTCGAGCATTTCGAACCAGTCGGTGGCGCTGGACCGTTTGCCGCTGGGAGAGGGCGCGCCGCGCGCCATCGAGGTGTTCATCAGCCGCAGATAATCCGCGTGCTGGGCTGCAAGGTCGGGCAACAACGTGCTGCGCCGGACGATCCTGACGCCGGCCGCCTCAAGCGCTCCTAGCGCCGCCTCGATCGGGATACGCACGCTGGCGTCTGGCGAGCTCATGGGATGATCGAGCAGCACCAGCACCCGGCATTGGCGCAAGGGCTTGCCGGATACGGCGAGCGGATGGCGTGCAGCGATTTTCAGCAGCGTCGCCAGGTCGTCGGCATTGCGGGCGAAGGGCCCCGCCACCGACAATGCGCTGTCATGCGCGAGGCCCGGATGGCGCGGCGACTGGTGCCCGCGCTTGCTGACAACGCCCCAGGTGGTGCGATGCCCGAATACACCGCAGAAATGCGCCGGCACGCGGATCGAACTGCCAACATCGGTACCGAATTCGCCAGGCACCATTCCGCTGGCTACAGCCGCTGCCGATCCGCCGGAGGAACCGCCTGGTGAACGCGCGTGGTCGTGCGGATTGTTGGTGCGGCCATACACCGGGTTGAAACTTTGCCAGTCGGTCAGGTCTTCGGGCACATTGGTCTTGCCGACAATCACCGCGCCGGCCGCCTTCAGCCGCGCGACAACTTCGGAATCCTCGGTGGCGATATTGTCAGCGCAATCGGCGTATCCGTAGGTGGTCGGCAACCCCGCCACATCGAAGCTTTCCTTGACCGTCATCGGCACGCCGAACAGCGGCCGGTCGGGCCCGGGCTGCTGCTTGTCCATGGCTTTGGCCGCGGCAATCGCGCGTTCGAAATCGCACACGGCCACGGCATTCACATGGACGTCGAGATGCTCGATCCGGGCTACAGCGTCTTCCACCGCTTCGTGCGGGCTCAATTTACCCGAGCGGATTGCCGCTGCCGTTGCCAGCACGCCCGGTTTGTCGGTCAGCTTCGGATAGGCCAAGTCATACTCCCCTTGGCTCCCGTCTTAAGGAGCCAAGCGGGCGCGATCAAACGCGAATTCGACGATGCCCCGCCACTAGATGTGGATCGGCTTGCCGGTTACCGCCATCGCCGCTTCCTTGACTGCTTCCGAATGCGTCGGGTGGGCGTGGCAAGTATAGGCGATATCCTCGCTCGTGGCGCCGAATTCCATCGCCTGTGCGGCTTGTGCGATCATCGTGCCTGCAACCGAAGCGATGCACCATACGCCCAGAACGCGGTCGCTGTCGGCTTCGGCAATCACCTTCACGAAGCCGTCGGGCTCGTGATTGGTTTTGGCGCGGCTGTTGGCCATCATCGGGAACTTGCCGACCTTGACCGGTCCGCGTTCCTTGGCCTGGTCTTCAGTCAGCCCCACGCCCGCGATCTCGGGCCAGGTATAGACCACGCCGGGGATCACATCGTGGTTCACGATGCCGGTCTGCCCGGCGATGTTCTCGGCCACGGCAATGCCTTCGTCTTCCGCTTTGTGAGCCAGCATCGGGCCCGGGATCACGTCGCCGATGGCCCACACGCCCGGGACCTTGGTGCGGAATTCGTGATCCGTCTCGATTTGTCCGCGCGCATTGAGCTCAAGCCCGATGCTCTCGAGCGCTAGACCTGCGGTATTCGGTCGCCGCCCGATCGAGACGAGCACGCAATCCGCTTCGATGGTTTCGCTGGCACCGCCAGCGGCTGGCTCGAGCGTAAGCGTCGCCTTCTTGCCCTTGACCGTGCAGCCAGTGACCTTGGTCGAAAGCTTGAGCGCCATGCCCTGCTTCTTGAAGATCTTTGCGGCTTCCTTGCGGACGTCCATGTCCATACCGGGCAGCAATTGGTCGAGGAATTCGACCACCGTCACCTCGGCGCCCAGTCGGCGCCACACGCTGCCGAGTTCCAGCCCGATTACGCCACCTCCGATCACGACCATTCGCTTGGGTACCTTGGGCAGTTCGAGTGCGCCGGTGGAATCCACCACCACGCCCTTGTCGTTATCCACCTCGATACCCGGCAAAGGGGTAACGCTGGAGCCGGTCGCGATCACCACGTTCTTCGCAGTAACCGTGTCGGCACCGACCCTGACCGTATTGGGATCTACGAAAGCGGCATGGCCCTTCTTCCAGTCGACTTTGTTTTTCTTGAACAGGAACTCGATGCCTTTGGTCAGGCCGTCGACTGCATCGCGGCGCTGGCCGTGCATCTTGTCGAGATTGAGCTTGGGAGTAACCTCGATCCCCATTTCGGCCATCGCGCCATTGGCCGCCGCGTCGAAGTATTCCGAGGCGTGCAGCATCGCCTTCGACGGGATGCAGCCGACGTTGAGGCAGGTGCCACCGAGCGTAGCGCGGCTTTCGGCGCAGGCAACCTTGAGGCCTAGCTGCGCCGCGCGGATCGCGGCGACATAGCCGCCAGGTCCGGCTCCGATGACAAGGACGTCGTAGTCAAAGTCCGCCATATCTAACTCCGTTCGCCCTGAGCCTGTCGAAGGGCTGTATTGCTGTTTGTCCGTCGGTTCCCTTGAAGGTGGATGGCTTCGACAAGCTCAGCCCGAACGGATAAGTGCCTGGTTCACAAATCGATCAGGATCCGGGTCGGGTCCTCAATCGCTTCCTTGATGATCTTGAGCGCAGTTACTGCTTCGCGCCCGTCGATCAGGCGGTGGTCATAAGACAGCGCGACATACATCATCGGGCGAATCACGATCTCGCCGTTCACCACCACTGGCCGCTCGTCGATCCGGTGCAGACCCAGCACCGCGCTCTGCGGCGGATTGATGATCGGCGTCGACATGAGCGAACCGAACACGCCGCCGTTGGAGATGGTGAAAGTGCCGCCGCTCATGTCTTCCATGGTCAGCGTGCCTTCCTTGGCGCGCTGGCCGAAGTCCGCAATGTCCTTCTCGATCCGGGCGAAGCTCTTCTTGTCGGCATCGCGCACCACCGGCACCACCAGCCCATTGGGTGCCGATACCGCGACCGAGATGTCGACATAGTCGTGATAGACGATCTCGTCGCCCTCGATATAGGCGTTGACCGCCGGTACGTCCTTCAGCGCGAGGCAGGCAGCCTTGGCGAAAAAGCCCATGAAGCCGAGCCGCACATCGTGCTTCTTGGCGAACAGGTCCTTGTACCTGTTGCGCGCCTCGATCACCGCCGACATGTCGACATCGTTGAAAGTGGTGAGCAGCGCGGCATTGTCCTGCGCACCCTTCAAACGCTTGGCGATGGTTTGCCGCATCCGGGTCATCTTGACGCGCTCGGTGTTGCGGCCCGAACCGGCCACAGCTGGTGCTGCCGCGGGCGCTGGAGCAGCAGCGGGCGAAGGCGCGGGGGCGGATCCGCCCGTTTCCTTGGCCTTAGCTGCCGCCAGCACGTCTTCCTTGGTCAGGCGGCCATCCTTACCAGTGCCCTTGATCGTAGTCGGATCGACGCCATGCTCGAGCACCGCACGCCGCACCGCCGGCGACATCGTGATGGCATCTCCTGAAGGCGCCTCCTCGCGTGCGGCAGGGGCGGGGGCCGCTTCTTTGGCCGCTGCAGGCTTTGCCGCCGGAGCGCCGCCCGCCTCGATCAGCGCGATCACTGCGCCGACTTCGACCGTGTCGCCAACTGCGACCCGGTGCTCACCCATTACGCCCGCAACCGGAGAAGGCACATCAATCGCGACCTTGTCGGTCTCGAGGCTGGCGATCGGTTCGTCGAGCGCGACCGCATCGCCGGGCTGCTTGAGCCATTCGCCAACGGTGGCTTCGGTGACCGATTCGCCCAGTGCGGGAACTTTAACTTCAGTGGCCATGTATTTGTTTCCTCAGGCCTTCGTCTTGGGGGACGTGGTGGATTGAGAAGCATCGCCGAGGCCCAGCGCCGCGCGCACCAACGCCGCTTGCTGCTGTTCATGCTTCGAGGCAAAGCCGGTCGCCGGCGAGGCCGAGGCATCGCGCCCGGCATAGGAGGGGCGCATACCCTTATGCCCGGCATCGGCCAGCGCCGCCTCGATGCGGTGCTCGACGAAGAACCAGGCACCGTTGTTCTTCGGCTCTTCCTGGCACCAGACGACTTCCCGCAGATTGGTCATCCGCTTGAGCCGCAAGCTGAGCGGTTCGCCGGGGAAGGGATAGAGTTGCTCGAGCCGCACCACCGAGACATCGCCCAGCTTTTCCTCGTCACGCTTCTGCATCAAATCATAGGCGACCTTGCCGCTGCACAGCACCAGCCGGCGGACCTTGCTGTCCTCGATCGCCGTCATGTCGGACTTGATCCGCATGAAGTGATGTTCGCCGAGGAACTCGGCGGCGCTGCTCTTGGCAAGCGGATGGCGCAGCAGGCTCTTGGGGCTCATGATCACCAGCGGCTTGCGGAACGGCCGCAGCATCTGCCGACGCAACACGTGGAAATAGTTCGCCGGCGTGGTGATGTTGCAGACCTGGATGTTGTCGTTGGCGCATAGCTGCAGGAAACGCTCGAGCCGGGCGGAGCTGTGCTCCGGACCCTGACCTTCGTAGCCATGCGGCAGCAGCATGACGAGGCCGTTGGCGCGCAGCCACTTGGCTTCGGCTGCAGCGATGTACTGGTCGATCATGATCTGCGCGCCGTTGGCGAAATCGCCGAACTGCGCTTCCCACAGCACCAGCGTCTTGGGATCGGCCATGGCAAAGCCGTATTCGAAGCCCAGCACGCCATATTCGGACAGCGGGCTGTCATAGACCTCGAACTTGCCATGCGGCAGCGTGGTGAGCGGGATGTACTTGTGCTCGTCGGTCTGGTCGACCCAAACCGCGTGTCGCTGACTGAAGGTGCCGCGGCCCGAATCCTGCCCCGACAGGCGCACGCCGAAACCTTCGGTGACGAGGCTGCCAAAGGCGAGCGCCTCGGCGGTGGCCCAGTCGAATCCCTCACCGCTGTCGAACATGGCCTTCTTGGCGTCGAGCACTCGCGCCAGCGTCTTGTGGATGGTGATGTTGTCGGGAACCGTGGTCAGCGTGCGACCAAGGCTTTCAAACAGCTTCTTCTCGATCGCGGTGTCGATATTGCGGCGGGCGGTTTCGGGATCGGCCGGTTTGTTCAGCCCGGCCCAGCGGCCGCCGAACCAGTCCGCCTCGTTGGGCTTGTAACCCTTGGCGGCGTCGAACTCCTCGCTCAGGAGATTGTCGAAATCGGCCCGTACCCTGTCGGCTTCGCCGGGCGCGATGATCCCTTCGCCTTCGAGCCTGGCGGCATAGATCTCGCTGACGCGCGGATGGCTGCGGATGCGCGCGTACATCAGCGGCTGGGTGAAGCTCGGCTCGTCACCTTCATTGTGCCCGAAGCGGCGATAGCACCACATGTCGATCACGATGTCGCGCTTGAACGTCTGGCGATAGTCGGTTGCCAGCTTGCAGGCGAAGGTAACGGCTTCGGGATCGTCGCCGTTGACGTGGATGATCGGGGCCTGGACACCCTTGGCTACATCGGACGGGTAGGGCGACCCGCGCGAAAACTTGGGCGCGGTGGTAAAGCCGATCTGGTTGTTGATGATGAAATGAATGCAGCCGCCGGTGTTGTAGCCGGGGATGCCGGAAAAGCTCAGTGTTTCCCACACGATGCCCTGGCCGGCGAAGGCCGCGTCACCATGGATCAGCACCGGCAGCACCTGCTCGTGCGGGCCCAGATCGTCGCGGATCGCCTGCTGCGCGCGCGCTTTGCCCAGCACAACCGGGTTGACCGTTTCCAAGTGGCTGGGGTTGGGCACAAGGCTCATGTGAACCTTGATCCCGTCGAACTCGCGATCGGTCGAGGTGCCGAGGTGATACTTCACATCGCCCGAACCGCCGACATCATCGGGGTTGGCGCTGCCGCCCGAGAATTCGTGGAAGATCACCCGATAGGGCTTGCCCATCACATTGGCGAGCACGTTGAGCCGGCCGCGGTGGGCCATGCCGTAGATGATCTCGCGCACGCCGGCCTGGCCACCGTGCTTGATCACCGCTTCAAGCGCCGGGATCATCGATTCGCCGCCATCGAGCCCGAAGCGCTTGGTGCCGACATACTTCTTGCCGAGGAAGCTTTCGTAGCCTTCGCCACGGATCACCGCCGCCAGGATCGCGCGCTTGCCTTCGGGCGTGAAGGTGATGACCTTGTCCGGACCTTCGATCCGTTCCTGCAGGAAGCGGCGCTCCTCGACATCGGACAGATGCATGTATTCGAGCGAGACATTGCCGCAGTAGTTCTTGCGCAGGATCTCCACCAGTTCGCGCACGCTGGCCCATTCGAGCCCGAGCGTGCCGCCGAGATAGACCGGCCGATCCAGCGCGGCGCCGGCAAAGCCATGGTATTCGGGCGTGAGATCCTCGGGCAGTTCGCGCTGCGACAGGCCGAGCGGGTCGAGATTGGCAGCCAGGTGCCCGCGCACGCGATAGGTGCGCACCAGCATCATCGCCCGGATCGAATCCGCCGCGGCCTGTTCGATCGCCTTGGGATCGGTGGGCTTGCCGGCCTTGGCCGCGGCATCCGCCACCACCGACCTGAGTTGGGTGGGATCGAGCGCGGCGGTCAGGTCCGCGCCGGCATCGGCCACGGCATCCAGCCAGCGCGGGTTGCCCCAGCTGGGGCCCGGTTGCGGCCCTTCCTGATCGCCCAGTTCGGGCAGGAAGTCGTGATGTTCGTTACCCATGGCTCAATCCTTCGGCGAGCCCCCGCCCGCGCGGGGGTTCACACAGTTACGCCAGTTCCTTCAGCAATGCGTCGAGCGTGGTGCCGAGCTCGCTCGGCGAAGGACTTACGCGGATCCCGGCGCTTTCCATCGCCGCGATCTTGTCTTCCGCGCCGCCCTGGCCGCCCGACACGATCGCGCCGGCATGACCCATCCGGCGGCCCGGCGGGGCAGTGCGGCCCGCGATGAAGCCGACCATCGGCTTCTTGCGACCCTTCTTCGCCTGGTCCTTGATGAATTCGGCGGCCTCTTCCTCGGCGCTGCCGCCGATCTCGCCGATCATGATGATCGACTTGGTCTCGTCATCGCTCAGGAACAGGTCGAGTACGTCGATGAAATTGGTGCCGTTGACCGGGTCGCCGCCGATGCCGACCGCCGTGGTCTGGCCCAGGCCGACCATGGTCGTCTGGTGCACGGCTTCGTAGGTGAGCGTGCCCGAACGGCTGACCACGCCGACGCTGCCCTTCTTGAAGATCGAGCCCGGCATGATGCCGATCTTGCATTCGCCCGGGGTCAGCACGCCCGGGCAGTTGGGGCCGATCAACCGGCTCTTGCTGCCGGTCAGCGCGCGCTTGACGCGGACCATGTCGAGCAC
The DNA here is from genome assembly GCA_964500135.1 of uncultured Porphyrobacter sp. Classification (GTDB taxonomy): domain Bacteria; phylum Pseudomonadota; class Alphaproteobacteria; order Sphingomonadales; family Sphingomonadaceae; genus Erythrobacter. The sequence goes on along the minus strand of CAZCNF010000004.1, from coordinate 92,773 downwards.
CGGGATGCCTTCGGTGATGCACACGATCAGCGGGATTTCGGCGTCGATCGCCTCGAGGATCGAATCCGCGGCGAACGGCGGCGGCACATAGATGCACGATGCGGTGGCGCCAGTGGCAAGCTTGGCCTCGGCGACGGTGTCATAGACCGGCAGACCGATATGGCTGGTGCCGCCCTTGCCCGGGGTGACACCCGCGACCATCTGCGTGCCATAGGCCAGTGCCTGCTGGGTGTGGAAGGTGCCGGTGTCGCCGGTCATCCCTTGGGTGATGACCTTGGTGTTCTTGTTGACGAGGATGGACATGGGTTCTTTTCCTTTCCGTCATGCCAGCGCAAGCTGGCATCTCGTGCCGTTGGAGCCCCCAGTTTGTGCTAGGGTGACGGCCATTACTTGAGGCTCGGCTCGATCTTTTTGCAGGCCACCAGCAGTTCCTTGACCGCGTCGACGCTGACCTGGAAATTCGCCTTGGCTTCGTCGTCGAGCGCGATTTCGATCACTTCCTCCGCGCCGCCCGCACCGATCACCACCGGCACGCCGACATAGAGGTCATTGACGCCGTACTGGCCGGTCAGCTGCACCGCACAGGGCAGGATACGCTTCTGGTCACCCAGATAGGCTTCGGCCATCGCGATCGCGCTGGTTGCAGGCGCATAATAGGCCGAGCCGGTCTTGAGCAGCGCCACGATCTCGCCGCCGCCGCTGCGGGTGCGCTGGACGATCGCGTCGAGCCGTTCCTTGGTCGACTTGCCCATTTTGACGAGGTCGGTCACAGGAATGCCGCTGATGGTCGAATACTCGAGCACCGGCACCATGGTGTCGCCATGGCCGCCCAGGACGAAGGCGTTGACGTCCTTTACGCTCACGCCGAATTCCCATGCCAGGAAGGTGGCGAAGCGGGCGCTATCGAGCACGCCCGCCATGCCCACCACCATGTTGTGCGGCAGGCCGGAGAATTCGCGCAGCGCCCACACCATCGCATCTAGCGGGTTGGTGACGCAGATCACGAAGGCACCGGGTGCATGGGTCTTGATCCCGGTGCCGACGGCCTTCATCACGCCGAGGTTGATGCCGAGCAGGTCGTCGCGGCTCATGCCGGGCTTGCGCGCCACACCGGCGGTAACGATGATCACATCGGCGCCGGCAATATCGGCGATGTCATTGGTGCCCTTGATGTGGGCGTCGAAACCTTCGATCGGGCCGCATTGCGCGATGTCGAGCGCCTTGCCCTGCGGCAGTCCCTCTGCGACGTCATAGAGCACGATGTCGCCCATTTCATGCTTGGCGGCGAGATGGGCCAGCGTGCCGCCGATCATGCCGGCGCCGATTAGCGCAATCTTCTTGCGGGCCATGGGGGAAAGGTCCTTTCCTGATACGTCACGGGACGCGCACAAGTCGGGGGCCGAAATCGGTGCCTTCCGTTACGTCCCTTGCGGAAGGCGCCCGGCTGTTCGCGGTCGGGACTAGGCCCGGGGGCAAGCGAATGCAACCGTGAAAATCTCTCATTTCAAGGGAATTTTCGCAAACAATTCGCAATAGCAATAAATGCGTGCAGAAGTGTATTTGGCGACTGCGGGGAACGATCGCTGGATGACCAATCGGTGGCGAGACTGCCGGCTTGGCGCGCGAATTTGGAGCGGCCCGCTGACCGACTCGCCTCAGCCCTGCAAGGCCTTGGGCAGACCTTCCTCGCGCTCTTGCGCCAGCAGCATGGCCGCAAGGTAATCGGGCACGGCACGGCTGAAGTAATAGCCCTGGCCCAGCGTACAGCCGGCTTCGCGCATGGCGACAACCTGTTCGACCGTCTCGATCCCTTCCGCCACGATTTCCATGCCCAGCGTTGTGCCCATTTCTGCCACGGCGCGGATGATTGCATCGCTCTTCTTGCCGACGTTCGGGCCGGAAACGAAGCTGCGATCGACCTTGATCTTCGAGAACGGGAACGAGTTGATGTAGCCCAGCGAAGAATAGCCGGTCCCGAAATCGTCGAGGGCGAAGCGCACCCCGCGTGCGGACAGTTCCTCGATAAAGGCAGCGGTGGCCGGCGTGTCACCGACAAACAGGCTTTCGGTGACTTCGAGTTCGAGCCGATGCGGGTCAAGCTTCGCCTCGCGCAGAGCGTTAAGAATGCCCAGAGCCGCCCCCGGCGCGCGGATCTGCAGCGGCGACAGGTTCACCGCCACGCTGACATCTTCGGGCCACTGTGCACAGGCGCGCGCGGCCTGCGCGGTGATCCAGTTGCCCAGGGTGAGAATCACGCCGGTTTCCTCGGCCACCGGGATGAATTCGTCAGGGCGCAACTCGCCCTTCTCCGGGTGGAACCAGCGCACCAGCGCCTCGAAGGTGCGGATCCGCCCGCTCTCTAGGTCGACGATCGGCTGGAAGAAGATCGACAGCTCGTCGCGCATGATCGCGCTGCGCAGCTCGTCTTCGATCTCGCGCCGCCGCACCAGATCGCGGGTCATCGAAGGAGCGAAGAAGCTGGTCTGCGACCGGCCCGCCACCTTGGCATGGTAAAGCGCCAGATCGGCGCGCTGCATCAGCGTGTCGATATCCTGCGCGTCCTCGGGCATCAGCGCCACGCCGAGCGAGGCACGGACATCGAGCGAGCGGTTATCGATGCGCATCGGGCGCATGATTTCGATATGGACCTCGCTGGCAATGCGCTCGGCTTCCTTGCGGTTCGCCACGGGACCGTAAAGCACGAATTCGTCGCCGCCGAAGCGGGCCAGCGTTGTTCCGGGCGGGGCAACCTCGCGCAGGCGCGCGGCGACTTCGCCCAGCACCTTGTCGCCAACCGGGTGGCCGAGCAGGTCGTTCACTTCCTTGAAGCGGTCAAGATCGATCCAGAACAGCGCCATCTGGGTGTCGTCGTCGAGCGCCATCATGCTTTCGACCATGGCATGGTTGAGCCCGGCCCGGTTGGCCAGCCCGGTCACCACATCGGTGCGCGCCAGCACCTGCATCCTGTCCGCCAGGCGGGCGCTGGTTTCCGCGGCGCCGATCGAATCACGCAGCACCTTGAACACGTTGAGCGTGATCGACCACATCGCGGGGATCAGCAGCAGCATGTTCACAAACAGCGCGATGTAGGCGAGCGAGCCGATATAAAGCGACGCGGCCATGATCGGCAGGCAGACCAGAGCGAGCTGGCCCAGTGCGATCGCGGGGCGGCCCGCGTTGCGCGCGCAAATGCCCACGCCATAGCAGGTGGCATTGGCGATCATCAGCACTTCGACCTCGGTGCCCGCTTCCAGCACGAGGGTTAGCGCGGCGATTGCGCCGATCATCAGGGCATAGCTGAAGGCGCCCACTTCATAGGCGAGTTCGAGCTTGCGGGTGCTGACCCGTTCGGCATCGGGAGAAAGCTCCAGCGCGGCGGTGACCCGGGCGATGGCAATGACTGTGAGGACGATGCACCCGGCATAGAGGATGTCGTGCCCTGAAACCCATGCCGCAATGGCGGTCGAAGCGATCCCGTTGAAAGCGCCGATCGCGAGGCTGGCAGGCTGAGTGTAAAGCGTCGAGACAAGCGTGCGTCGCACGCGCGCGGACAGATTGTCCCGCTGTGCGCGACGCTGCAAATTTGCGCTCAAGGCGCGAAAGTGCCCGCTCAATCCCATGGCTTGGCTGGCGTACCGGCAAACTGTCACTTTCCGGTTAACGCCACGCTTACCATTTATGGCAGGAGCTACGGGTAAAATCGCGGATCAGGGCCAGACGAACGAACGGCGACCCTACAGTTTATCTGTAGCCCGGCCGAGTTCCCGATCCGCAATCTGCGCCATCCGCTTGTCGAGCTGGCGGCAGATGTCCAGCCACCAGCGATAGGCCGCCCGGTCGCCGGCGAAGAAGGCCCGTTCGGCTTCCAGCCGCGCCGCGCGCGCGGCGCCCAGCCCGTGCCGCGCGAAATGCCGCAGGGCGGCCTCGAGCAAGGCGGCGCTGGAGGGTTCTTGGCCATTGTCGTTTGCGGCACGCAGTGCGTGGCCCGACAGAGCGAGCATCCGCGACAGCGGGGCGCACCGGAAGCGGCGCGCGGCGTGGAGTTGGGATTGCATGGTGCGACCTCGGGGGCGTTTGACTGGCAACGGGAATAGCGCAGCGGCCCTAAGGCTTTGTTCCGCGGCAAGGTTAACCGGGCGTTTGCGACGTTGCGCTGCCACCGGAAACCCGCGCGCCGGGCGCTTGCCGAGGCGCGGCGCGGGCTTTATCGCGGGGCTGGCGAAAGGGATCGATGCGCGCTGAGTTTTTCCACGCTGGCAGATTGTTTGGGGCCTGCGCGCTGCTGCCGCTGGCCTTGGCCGCGTGCGCCCCGGCGCCAGCAGCACCTTCGCCGCAGCGGGGCGACTTGCCCCGGATCGTCAGCCTCAATCCCTGTGTCGACGCGGTGCTGGTGGAGGTTGCGGCGCCCATGCAGGTGCTGGCGCTGTCGCATTACAGCCGCGATCCGGCAGCCAGTTCGATCGATCCGGCCACGGCCTCGCGTTTTGCAGTGACCGGCGGCAGCGTCGAGGAGGTGGTGGCGCTTGCCCCCGACCTGGTGCTGGCCGATACCTTCACGGCCCCCTCCACGCGCCAGGCACTTGCCGATCTGGACATTCCCGTACGCTATTTCGGCATCGCCGCCACGCCGCAGGACAGCATCGCGCAGGTGCGCGAAATTGCCGGGGCCGTGGGACAGCGCGCGCGCGGCGAGGCGCTGGCGCAGCGGATTGAACAGGCGCTCGCCGCCGATGCCGCACCGAGCGGCGTGGCACCGCTCGGCGCCGTGCTGTGGCAGCCGGGGCAGATCGTGCCGGGCGAGGCAACGCTGGTCCAGCAGCTGATGGAGCGCGCCGGCTTTGCCAGCCACAGTGCAGCGCGCGGCCTTGGACAGGCCGATTTCCTTGCGCTCGAGCGCTTGCTGGCAGACCCGCCCGACGTGTTGCTGGTAGCGGGCGACGCGCGGGCTCAGCGTCATCCCGCACTGGCGGGGCTGAACCACACGCATATCGCGCGGTTCGATCCAGCGCTACTCTATTGCGGCGGGCCGACCATCATCCGCGCGATGGAGCGGCTGGCGCAGGTGCGCGACGAGGTGGCACCGTGAACCGCGCCACACTGCTGTTCGCGCTTCTGCTGGCGGTGCTGCTGCCGCTCTCGCTGCTCGCGGGGCGGGTGTGGATCGATCCCACCGACATGGCCGGTTCAGGGCCCAACGCTGCGCTGATCCTGATGGAACTGCGCCTGCCGCGCGCGCTGCTGGCGGCAGCGATCGGGGCCGGGCTCGGTGCCGCGGGGGCGGCGATGCAGGGCTATCTGCGCAATCCGCTCGCCGACCCTGGGCTGTTCGGGATCGCACCCATGGCCGCGCTGGGCGCAGTCGCGAGCCTGTGGTTCGGCTTCGCCGCGAGCCCCTGGCTGCTGCCGCTGATGGCGCTGGCCGGGGCGGCAGCCGGCATGGTGCTGCTTGCCGTGATCGCCGGTCGCACCGGCGGGATCGCGCTGTTCACGCTGGCGGGCCTGATGATCGCGAGCCTGGCGGGTGCGCTCACCGCGCTGGCCATCACGCTCGCGCCCAATGCCTTCGCGATGAGCGAGATTGTGCTGTGGCTCAATGGCGCGCTGACCGATCGCAGCTGGCGCGATGTGGCGCTGGCCGCGCCTCTGATCGCCGCGGGCGTTACGCTGCTCGCCCTGGCTGCCCGCCCGCTCGATGCGATGACGCTGGGCGAGGCGACCGCGCGGTCGCTCGGCATGCGACCGGGCCGGCTGTTGACGCTGCTGGTGGGCGGGGTGGGGCTCACCGTGGGCGCCAGCGTCGCGGTGGCGGGGATCATCGGTTTCGTAGGGCTGATCGTGCCCCACCTGGTGCGCCCGCTGACCGATCGCCTGCCGTCGAGCCTGATCCTGCCGAGCGCACTGGCCGGGGCCTGCCTGTTGCTGGCCGCCGACAGCCTTGTGCGGATCCTGCCGCTGGTCACCGAACTGCGGCTCGGTATCGCGCTCAGCCTGCTGGGCGCGCCGTTTTTCCTGTGGCTGCTGCTGCGAATGCGCCGGGGGCGGATATGACCCTGGCAGCCGAGCGCCTGTCGCTTGTTCGCGGCGGAGCAACTGTGCTGGAAGGCGCCAGCGTGGAGCTTGCGCGGGGGCAGCTCACGGCGATCTGCGGGCCCAATGGGGCGGGCAAGTCCAGCCTGCTGATGGCGTTGGCCGGGTTGCTCGCTCCCTTGTCGGGCTGCGTGCAACTTGATGGCCGCCCGTTGGCGGCACTCCATCCGCGCTTGCGGGCGCAACGGCTTGGCTACCTGCCGCAAGAGGGCGAAGTGGCCTGGGACGTTGCAGTCGAAAACCTCGTGCGGCTCGGGCGGCTGCCGTTCCGTGACCGGGGCGATGCGGCGGTGGAAGCCGCGATTGCCGCGCTCGATCTGGCGCATCTGCGCCAGCGCTCTGTCTCGCACCTGTCAGGCGGCGAGAAGGCCCGCGCGCTGCTGGCTCGGGTTCTGGCGGGAGAGCCCGAATGGATCCTCGCCGATGAGCCGTTTGCCGCGCTCGATCTGGCGCACCAGCAAGCACTGCTGCGGCATCTGCATGATGCCGCGGCGCAGGGGGCGGGCGTGGTGGTGGTGTTGCACGATCTGGCGACCGCGATGAACCACGCCGACCATGTGCTGGTGCTGAGCGGTGGAAGAGTTGTGGCCGAGGGCCCGCCGGCCGTGGCGCTATCGGCCGAGACGATCACCCGCATCTGGGGGGTTCCGATGCAATGGATCGGCTCGCCAGGACCGAGGGGACTTGTCCCGGCGGCGGGCTAGGCCGCTTGCGCCCGGGCCTTGTCGCCTGCCCGGACCTTGGTGCATGACCGGGCACACGCTGCCGCGCATGCCCGGTCAGTTCTTGCGATCCAAGTCTGCGGCCCTGGTGCGACCCGATGGGCTAGGTTCGTAGACTCGCAAAGAGGATTTGGTTGTCCTGCTTTCGACCTAGCCGTGCGACTTCAGTTTTTCTGTAGCGCGCATAGCTGCGCCCCAGAGCGGACCTGAAATTCAAGTGCACTCAAGTTGTTAAGCGGCGCATGGCCACCATCACCAGATCCGCGTGCGCTTTTCTGGCGGGATGTACATCTTCGAATCCGGCCCGATCCCGAAGGCGGCATACCAGGCGTCGATATTGGGCAGCGGGCCCAGCACCCGCCAGCGATCGGGCGTATGCTCGTCGGTCGTGACCTGCTGGATCAGCGTTTCGGTGCGCTGCTTGGCCTGCCAGGCCTGGGCAAAGGCGAGGAAGAAGCGCTGGTCACCGGTAAAGCCGTCGATCACCGGGGCGGGCTTCCCGCCCAGCGAGGCGTGATAGGCATCGAGTGCCACCCGCAGCCCGGCCAGGTCGGCGATGTTTTCGCCCATGGTCAGCTTGCCATTGACGAAATGCCCGGGCGCCACTTCGAACTTGTCATACTGCTTGCCGAAATCCTCTGCCTCGGCTTCGAAGCGCCCGGCATCGCCTTCGCTCCACCAGTCGCGCAGCCGCCCTTCGGCATCGATCTTGCGCCCCTGGTCGTCGAAGCCGTGGATGATCTCGTGCCCGATGACCGCACCAATCGCGCCGTAATTCACCGCATCATCCGCCGCGAGGTTGAAATAGGGCGGCTGAAGGATCCCGGCCGGAAACACGATCTTGTTCTCGAACGCGCCATTATAGGCGTTGAGCGTCTGCGGGGTCATGCCGAACAGGCCCTTGTCGACCGGCTGGTCGACCTTGTCGCGCTGATAGGCCCATTCGTTGGCATTGACCCGGCTGACATTGCCGAGCAGGTCGTCGGCACGCAGTTCCAGCGCCGAATAGTCGCGGAACTTGGCGGGGTAACCGACCATCACGTCCATCTTCGCCAGCTTCTCGAGCGCCGCGGTCTTGGTCGTTTCGGCCATCCAGTCGTTGCCGCGGATGCGGGCTGCCATCGCAACCTTCAGATTGGCGACAAGCTGTTCCATCTTGGCCTTGGCTGCCGGCGGGAAATGCCGCGCGACATAGGCTTCGCCCAGTAGTTCGCCGAGCGAACCGTCGATCAAGGTCACCCCGCGGGTCCAGCGCGGGCGCAGTTCGCTGGTGCCGCTGAGCACCTTGAGGAACGCGAAGCGGCTCTGCACGAATTCATCGGCCAGATAGGGCGAGGCCTGATGCACGGTATGCGCGATCTGCCACAGCTTGAGCGTGGGCAATGGAGTTTCGCCGTAGAGTGCGGCGATGCCCTGCACGGCAGTGTTGTCCATCACGATGATGTCGCGCCTGGGCTGCAGCCCGGCGCCGGCAAGCAGCGCCGCCCAGTCGACCCCGGGGGCATATTGCGCCAGCGCGGCCAGCGACATCGGGTTGTTGATCTTGCCGAAATCGCGCCGGTCAGCGACATCCCAGAATCGCCGGGCAATCTCGGTTTCGAAGGCCATCACGCTGGTGGCAGCAGCCGCTGGATCGGCCTCGCCAGTCTGCATGAAGATGCGCGTGAGATAATCGATATAGGCCGCGCGTTCCTTGGCGAAGCGCTCGTCGAAATAGTAATCCTTCTCCGGCAGGCCGAGCCCGCCCGAACCCAGGAAGAGTGCGCTGACCGAAGGATCGTTGGGATCGGCATAGGGGAACATCGAGGCCAGCGACACGCCGAACCCACCTGCGGTCGCTCCCATGTGGCGGGCAAAGTCGCTCTTGTCGCCCAGCGCGCGGATCGCGGCCAGCTGCGGCTGGAGCGGCGCGAGGCCCTGCGCATTGACGCGGCTCTCGTCCATGAAGCTCTGGAACAGCGCGCCCAGCTGGCTGTCGGCCGGGGCTTCCATGATGATGTTGCGCAGCTGGCCTTCGGTCACCTTGTAGAGATCCCAGCCCACGCCTGCGCTGCTCTGGTCGGCGGGAATTTCGGTGCGGGCGTGCCAGGCGCCGCTGGCGAAGGTGTCGAAATCGTCGCCCGGGCGGACCGATTTGTCCATGGCGGTCAGGTCATAGCCCCAGGCGCCAAAGTCGCGCGGTTGCTGGACCGGCGGCAGCGAGGCCGCCCAGGCCGGGGCCGCGGCTGCCGCGGCTTCGGTGGACGCCGAATTGACGGCGGCCTGGTCCTGCGTGGCCGAACAGGCGGCGAGCGCGAGCGATGCGGTGGACAGCGCGATAAATGCCTTGAATGTCACGGAATGATTCCCCCTAGATTTGCACCGCGATCCATAGCACGGGCAGCGGCTGTGCAAGTTGGCTTTCGGCGAAGTGCCAATCTGCGCCGCTCAACGGTTTCTGGCCATTTCCGCCGACATGGAGGCGACAGAGGGAAACCCGATCGCATCCGGCGCGTTTGACCCCACAGCGACTCCACCCCATATAGCCACCGGCCTTGTGGGCCGTGCCCGGCGCCTCACTTGACACATCGGAACATTTGCGGAACACGCCTGCCATGGCCCTGACCACCATTTCTGTGCGCGGCGCGCGCGAACACAATCTCAAGGGGATCGACATTGATCTCCCGCGCGACAGCCTGATCGTGATCACCGGCCTGTCGGGCTCGGGCAAGTCAAGCCTTGCCTTCGACACGATCTATGCCGAGGGGCAGCGCCGCTATGTCGAAAGCCTGTCGGCCTATGCGCGCCAGTTCCTCGAGATGATGCAGAAGCCCGATGTCGAGCATATCGACGGGCTGTCACCGGCGATCTCGATCGAGCAGAAGACCACCAGCCGCAACCCGCGCTCGACCGTGGCGACGGTGACCGAGATCTACGACTACATGCGCCTGCTCTGGGCACGGGTGGGGGTGCCCTACAGCCCCGCCACCGGCCTGCCGATCAGCGCGCAGACGGTCAGCCAGATGGTCGACCGGGTGATGGCGCTGCCCGAAGGCACCCGGGCCTATCTGCTGGCGCCGGTGGTGCGCGGGCGCAAGGGCGAATACCGGCGCGAGCTGGCCGAATGGCAGAAGGCCGGCTTCACCCGCGTGCGGATCGACGGCGAGTTCTACCCGATCGAGGAGGCGCCCGCGCTCGACAAGAAGTTCAAGCACGATATCGAAGTGGTGGTTGACCGGATCGCGGTGAAGCCGGGGCTGGAGACGCGGCTGGCCGACAGTTTCGAGACCGCGCTCAAGCTGGCCGAAGGGCTGGCCTATGTCGACCTGGCCGATGGCGTGGTGCCCGGCCGCGAAAGCGAGGCCGAAAGCGGCGGCGCGATGAAGGGCGCGGGCTTGCCCCCCAACCGCATCGTATTCAGCGAGAAGTTCGCCTGCCCCGTCAGCGGCTTCACGATCGAGGAGATCGAGCCGCGCCTGTTCAGCTTCAACGCGCCGCAGGGTGCCTGCCCCACGTGCGACGGGCTGGGCGAGAAGCAGCTGTTCGATCCGCAGCTGGTGGTGCCGAACGAGGCGCTGAGCCTGAAGCAGGGCGCGGTGGTGCCCTGGGCCAAGTCCAACCCGCCGAGCCCCTATTACATGCAGGTGCTGGCGAGCCTGGCCAAGGCCTATGATTTCGACCTCACCACGCCTTGGAACCAGCTCGAGCCCGACCAGCGGATGATCGTCCTGCACGGCACTGGCGGCATGCCGGTCGAGCTGACCTTCAAGGACGGGCGCAAGGAATACACTGTGCGCAAGCCCTTCGAAGGGGTGATCGGCAACCTCAACCGCCGCCTGCTGCAGACCGAGAGCGCGTGGATGCGCGAGGAGCTGGGCAAATACCAGACCGCGCAGCCGTGCGAGACCTGCGGTGGCAAGCGGCTGAACGAGAAGGCACTGAGCGTGAAGGTGGCTGGAACGGACATCGCCACCCCGGTCAAGATGAGCGTGGCCGATGCCAAGGCCTGGTTCCTCGGCCTCGACGCGCAGTTGACCGAGACCCAGCGACAGATCGCCCGCGCGATCCTGAAGGAAATCAACGAGCGGCTGGGCTTCCTCGACAATGTCGGGCTCGACTATCTCAACCTCGATCGCACCTCGGGCACGCTGTCGGGCGGGGAAAGCCAGCGCATCCGCCTCGCCAGCCAGATCGGCAGCGGCCTGTCGGGCGTGCTCTACGTGCTCGACGAGCCGTCGATCGGCCTGCACCAGCGCGACAATGACCGGCTGCTCGAAACCTTGAAGCGGCTGCGCGACCTCGGCAACACGGTGATCGTGGTCGAGCATGACGAGGATGCGATCCGCACCGCCGACCATATCGTTGACCTCGGCCCCGGCGCGGGCGTCCACGGCGGCGAAGTGGTGGCGCAGGGCACGCTGGCCGAGATCGAGGCCGCAGAAGGCTCGCTCACCGCCGATTACCTCACCGGCCGCCGCCGGATCGAGGTGCCGGCCCGGCGCCGCAAGGGCAACGGCCACAAGCTCACCGTCCACGGCGCGCGCGCCAACAACCTCAGGAACGTCACCGCCAGCATCCCGCTCGGCACCTTCACCTGCGTCACCGGCGTGTCAGGCAGCGGCAAGTCCAGCTTCACGATCGACACGCTCCATGCCGGCGCGGCGCGGGTGCTGGGCGGCGCGCGGGTGATCGCGGGCGCGCATGACAAGATCACCGGCCTCGAATATTGCGACAAGGTGATCGAGATCGACCAGAGCCCGATCGGCCGCACCCCGCGCTCCAACCCCGCCACCTATACCGGCGCCTTCACCCAGATCCGCGACTGGTTCGCCGGCCTGCCCGAGGCGCAGGCGCGCGGCTACAAGCCCGGGCGGTTCAGCTTCAACGTCAAGGGCGGGCGCTGCGAGAAGTGCCAGGGCGACGGGCTGATCAAGATCGAGATGCACTTCCTGCCCGATGTCTATGTCACCTGCGAGGAATGCCACGGCCGGCGCTACAACCGCGAAACGCTGGAAGTGAAGTTCAAGAGCCATTCGATCGCCGACGTGCTCGACATGACGATTGAGGATGCGGAGGAATTCTTCAAGGCGGTGCCCCCCATCCGTGACAAGATGCATATGCTGAACGAGGTGGGGCTGGGCTATGTCAAGGTGGGGCAGCAGGCCACCACGCTGTCGGGCGGCGAGGCGCAGCGGGTGAAGCTGGCGAAGGAACTCAGCCGCCGCAGCACCGGGCAGACGCTCTATATCCTCGACGAGCCGACCACGGGCCTGCACTTCGAGGATGTGCGCAAGCTGCTGGAAGTGCTGCACCGGCTGGTGGACCAGGGCAACAGCGTGGTGGTGATCGAACACAACCTCGATGTGATCAAGACGGCGGACTGGATCCTTGACCTGGGGCCGGATGGCGGCGTGCGCGGCGGGGAAGTGGTGGCTGAGGGGACGCCGGAGGAGGTTGCGGCGGTGCCCGCGAGCTACACGGGGCGGTATCTGGCGCCGCTGCTGGCCCGCGCTCAAGCAGCGTAAGCGGCACCGCAAGAACAAACGCGCGAAAGAGGCGGCGGAATAGCGCTGGAACGGCGAGCGAACAGCGTGCCGCAAGGGCGACTGCCCGCCGCGCCTAATGGCGCCTGAAGCGAAACAGGAACCGAAGCGGCAGGATAGCTCCCCTCCCGCCTGCGGGAGGGGCTGGGGGTGGGCGAGCGAAATGGCCGCTCAACTCCCCGCCCTTGAGGGAGGGGATCGAGGGGGAGCGCACCCACACCAGCAATTGTTTCACGCAGAGTCGCGGAGACGCGGAGCCAAATCCCAGCCCGTCATCCCGGACTTGATCCGGGATCCAGCATTTTGGGTTCACACGAAGACGCGAAGATGGCGTGCGGGCGGCAGAGGAATCGCGCGAATTGCACGGGGCGGTACTGGCGCCGTTGCTGGATCGTGCCCAAGAAGCGTAAGCGGTAGCGCAGATAGCGATGGGCGAAGGAAGCGGCAAACCTCCCCTCCCGAAGGCGCGAGGGAGGTTTGCCGGGACTCTTGCTTTCACAGGAGATCGCAGCCCTTCGACAGGCTCAGGGCGAACGGCAGCTTTTTCGCCTTTCCGCGCTGTCCTACACGCCTGCATGTGTATAGATAGTCCGGCTCCTGCACATTGCCATGGAGCCCCGCATGTCATCTCTCCCCGCACGTTCCGCCCCCGCATCCGCGGCCGAAACCGCGCTGGCCGTGCCGCCGCACCCCGCCTTCAGCCGCGCGCGGCAGGCCACTTTCTGCGAGCAGCTTGCCACGCATGGCAATGTCCGCCTGGCGGCGCGCGCGGCGGGGGTGCACCACACCACCTGCTATCGCATGCGCCGCGCCTGTGCCCGGTTCGACGACCTGTGGCAGGGCGCGCTGGTGCTGGCGCGCGCGCAGGCCGAGGAGGTGCTGGCCGATCGCGCGCTCAACGGCGTGGTCGAGCAGGTGTTCTACCACGGCGAGGAAGTGGCCACCCGCGTGCGCTATGACAGTCGCCTGCTGCTCGCCCATCTCGGCCGGCTCGACCGCCTGTGCCAGGACAAGCGCATCCGTGAGGCGGCGCTGTTCTTCGATCACGGGCTGGAGGAGCTGCGCGCCGAGCGCGAAATTGCGCTCTGAACAGTGGTGCATGCGGTGCGCAGACTGAGCAAGAGGTTCCTGTTCGCCCTACCGCGTCGTTGGTTGGCCTACCGCCTTCGGCTGTTTCAGGCCGATTGCTGCTTGAGGACGGGCCTCTTGGCCGACTCGCCAGCGGGGCGTAGACTGGCGCCAGCGCGGCCGGGGGTTGGCCGCGAAGGGAGTGGATGATGCGATACGGGACTGGAAAGGGCGGTGCGCTGCCCATGGCACTGGCGCTGGTGCTGGCGCTGGCGGGGGCGGGCGGCGCAGCGGCGGCGCAGAGCGGCGACTTCGCCTATGCCGGGGCAAGCCTGTTCGGCGAGAACGAGGTGGGCCACGAGGGCGCGGGCAAGGATGCCATGGGCGACTTCAGCGTCGAGTTCGACCTCAAGCGCGCGCGGATGTGCTACTTGCTCGAAGTGAGCGGGCTGGACGAAGTGGTCGCGGCGCATATCCACGAAGGCAACAAGACCGAGAACGGCCCGCCGGTGATGACGCTGCAGCTGGCCGGGCCCAAGGGCGACGACATCTGCGTGGCGGCCGACAAGGAGCTGATCACGAAGATCGTGCAGCGTCCGGAGAACTACTACGTCAATGTCCACACCACGGCCTTCCCCGAGGGCGCGGTGCGCGGGCAACTGGGAGAGTGAAGAGGGGAGGGCGGCCAACCCGCCCTCAAGCAGCGCAGCGGTAGGGCG
>CAZCNF010000004.1:0-78555 GCA_964500135.1 uncultured Porphyrobacter sp. | reverse complement strand
GTGAAGAGGGGAGGGCGGCCAACCCGCCCTCAAGCAGCGCAGCGGTAGGGCGGCCGACCCGCCCTCAAGCAGCGCAGCGGTAGGGCGGCCAACCCGCCCTCAAGCAGCGCAGCGGTAGGGCGACATTACGCCCCCGTCATCGCCTGAAGCTGGGCGAGGCCTGCCTGCTCCTCGGCCGAGAGCGCCTCGGGCGCGCCGCAGCGCGGGTCGGTCTTCTGGAGCGCGCGGATCATCGCGTCGTTGATCGGGATCGGGTCGCAGCCATGGGTGGTGCTGCAGATCAGGTCCCACTGCGGTTCGGCCTTGGCGTGGCATTCGAGGCAGTTGCCGCCGAAGCGGTTGACCACGTCGGCATGGCCGCGCTTGCGGATCGCGCTGCCAGCGGGCGAAACGTCGAGTTCGAAGAACTCCCAGTCGCGGGTGGCCTTGCTGAAGCCGGCGGCGCGCTTGACCATCGCCTCGCCCGGCACGAGCTGGACCACCGAGCCAGCCGGATAGGTGCCGCCGGTCTCGGAGCGGGCCACTGCCAGCGTGGCCTCGAGATCGCCGTCGAGGTTGCCGACATAGAAGCGGCCGACCTGGGTGAGATCGCGGATGCAGCCGAAGCTGGCTTCGGTGATGCTGTCGGAGGCGAGCTTGGCGGGCGCGGCGGCCTCATCCGCCGGTTTGGCGCAGGCGCCCAGCGCGAGCGTGAGTGCGGCTGCGATGGCAAGCTGGCGTGGTGCGATGGTCATCCCGGAACTCCCCCTGTGAAGCGCAGAGGGTGGGGCGGAACTTCGGCGATGTCAAACGCCGGGGGCGTGGGGCTACTACTCGGCGAGCAGTTCGAGCTCGACTTCGCCGACGCCCGCGCGCACGAGGCCGAGCTGTTCGGCGGCAGCGCGACTGAGGTCGATCACGCGGGCATGGCCGAAGGGGCCACGGTCGTTGATGCGCACGGTCACCTGCTGCCCATTGCGCGGGTTGGTAACGCGCACCAGGCTGCCAAACGGCAGGGTGCGGTGCGCGGCGGTGAACTGCGCCGGGTCATAGCGTTCGCCGCTAGCGGTGGAACGGCCGGCGAAGCGGTTGGCATAGAACGACGCAAGGCCCGAGCCGAGCTCGGCGATCGCCTCGGCTGGCGCAATCTGCGTGACATCGACCGCGCCCTCGGCAAGCGCATGCGGTGCGGGAATGGCGGAATAGGCAGCAAAGCCGGCCTCGAAACTGGTGGCGGGGCTGCCCTGGGCATCGCTCGCCAGCGCGGCGGATGACGCCAGCACGAGCGGAAGCAGCCAAGCCGACGCGGCCCTGCGAGCGCGAGGGGATCGATCCCGTATCATGGGGCGCCGCTATAGTCCTCGGCTCCAGCGGCGCAATCCCGCAGCCCCCCCTCCGGCGCTCGGTGAGCCGGATTCGACGGGAACGGTGCCGGAAACACGACGAATGGAAGGGCTTTTCCGCAGGCAGACGCGGCCAGCCATGCCTGAACCCGGCGCACCATCTGGAAAAATTGGAGAGGCCGACATGCCGCCAACACCACAAAGCAAATGGGGCCGACATTGCTGCCGGCCCCACTCTCACCAGCGCGTGGTCTTCTCTTCCGGCGAACCTTCCAAGAAGCGCTTGGCGCCCGATGTCTCATCCTCCAACGGGTTGGAGGCCTGTCGTCACCGGCGCTCGCACCGGCATCCGGTTCCGCCTTTCGACCGGGCTTCCCGTTCCTGGCCGAAGCCATTTCCGGTTCTGCCCGCCTTCCGGCGATACCGAGACCATTCCCCTTTTGGCGGCTCCCTCTCTCAATCCGGACTTCGCTTGCGCGTCGCCCCTCATTCGATCGGCAACCAGGTTCCTGGCCGAACCGGCGGATCTGCTATCGCGTTCCCCTCAATCAACCGCACTTGCATCCGGCTCTCGCTTTCTGCATGCCCAGTCTCAGAGACCGCGTGGACAATCACCACCGCGTCGGATGTTTGAGAAACTCTCGTGAAATCAACTCGCTAGAGCCAGATTTCCGGTGGAGTTCCTCTCCCTTCCGATGAGTTAAGACTGCGCCTTCCCAGTGAGTCGCGCAAGTTTGGCAACCCCGAGTTTTCCACTTTTCCGCAGAACAGCTGTGGACGAGAGTGGATAAGTCAACGCTTCGTCGCAAAGTTCGACTGAAACCGTCATGATTTCGCGATCAGCGCTTGCGGCGATCCCTTTGGGCCAGGAGCCGCAACCGCAAGGCATTGAGCTTGATGAAGCCGGCTGCGTCCTTCTGGTCATAGGCGCCCGCATCGTCCTCGAAGGTCACATGCGCTTCGGAATAGAGCGAATGCGGTGATCTGCGGCCCACCACGCTGGCAAGGCCCTTATACAGCTTGAGCCGCACCGTGCCGGAAACCTTCGCCTGGCTATGGTCGATCGCGGCCTGCAACATCTCACGTTCGGGGCTGAACCAGAATCCATTGTAGATGAGTTCGGCATAGCGCGGCATGAGCTCGTCCTTGAGATGAGCTGCACCACGATCGAGCGTGATTTGCTCGATCCCGCGATGTGCGCGCGCATAGATTTCGCCGCCAGGGGTTTCGTACATCCCGCGGCTCTTCATCCCTACAAACCGGTTTTCGACCAGGTCGAGCCGGCCGATGCCATGCTTGCGACCCAGCTCGTTGAGCGCGGCCAGAAGTCCGGCCGGGCTCATCGCCTCGCCGTTGAGCGCCACGCCGTCACCTCGGTCAAAGTCGATCGTGATGTATTCGGGCGTATCGGGCGCGTCTTCCGGATCAACAGTGCGCGAATAGACGTAGCCCGGAGTCTCTTCCCACGGATCTTCCAGCACCTTGCCTTCGGAGGAGGTGTGCAACAGATTCGCGTCGGTCGAAAAGGGGCTATCGCCGCGCTTGTCCTTGGGCACCATGATCTGGTGCGCTTCGGCCCACGCGATCAGCGCGGTGCGGCTGGTAAGGTCCCATTCGCGCCACGGTGCGATCACCTTGATGTCGGGATCGAGCGCGTAGGCCGACAGCTCGAAACGCACCTGGTCGTTGCCCTTGCCGGTCGCGCCGTGGGCGATCGCGTCTGCGCCGGTTTCGTGTGCGATCTCGACCAACCGCTTGGAGATCAGCGGGCGCGCGATCGAGGTGCCGAGCAGGTAATCGCCTTCGTAGCGAGCATTGGCGCGCATCATCGGGAACACGAAGTCACGCACGAATTCCTCGCGCAGGTCTTCGATGAAGATGTGGTGATCGGGGATTCCCATTGCCCGTGCCTTGGCGCGCGCCGGTTCGATCTCCTCGCCCTGGCCGAGATCGGCGGTGAAGGTGACCACCTCCAGGCCGCGCTCGACCTGGAGCCATTTGGCGATCACCGAAGTATCGAGACCGCCCGAATAGGCGAGCACCACTTTCTTTACGTCGGACATGCGCGCGGACCTCCATCAATCGCGGCGCGGGTAACAGGGGCGCGGACCTTGTGCAATTGCGAAAGGATAGGTCGGGAGTGACCATTTCTTCCGACGAAGTGGAATTGGCAGGATCGGGCAAGCTGCGCGTCACCTCGGTCAACTTTCGAACCACTGATGGGCCGTTCGGCTTATCCGTTCACCGTGGCGCCACTTCGCCCGGCTTCAGTTCTATCTCGAACATGCAGCACTTGTCGCCCATGGCGCAACATCGCGTCTCCCGCACATGCGCGCTAGGCGCCACCAGAGATCCGATCAGCACCTCGAACACGCCGGTGTGCCAGTCGCAGGCGGGCTCCGTCGCTCCGCGGTCCTGGGCGAGGGGGTTATCGTGGATGAACAAACGTCGCTGGCCAAGCTCAACCTGCCCCGATCCGGCAAAGGTCCAGGCATGGGCGTAGATCGCCTTCAGCAGCATTGGCAAGGCGAGCGGCGCGGGCAGAACGCGCAGGACCATCGCGGCGAGGCGCGGAATGCGGTGCGTGAGAATGTAATGGCCGGTGCGCCGACCCGCCTCGTGTGCCACGACTTTAGCGACCGCGCTGCCCAGCTGCGCCCTGAGGCTGCTGTGTAGCCGGATGACCGAGCCCTGGGGGATCATCTCATTTGGTGGTCGGAGCAGCCAGTCACCCAGTCCGGCATCAATGAAAATGGCGTTGGTGGCCTGCCGATCACGGGCATCCAGCACCCGGGCAAGCTGGATCGCTGCATTGGGCCCGATCAGGTGGTCACCAGGCTCAATGGTTGAGGCTGGCTTCATTCTCCAACGCCCCCCAATGCACAGCGTCGAACTGCTCTTCACCCCCGCCGCAGGCGCGGATGTTCGCCGCTTCGCTGGCTAGCTGAGCCTTGACGGCTTGCTTGCGGCTGCGCGCGCGCAGCTTGGCCTCGTGAATTGCGGCCCAGTCGGCGGTTTCCCCCACAACCTGGCGGCGCCCTTCGTCGAAATGGAAATCGACGTTCTTCTTGCTCTGCGGACCCCAGTAGCCAACCTTGCCAAGATCGTAGAAGGTCCGTTGCACCCCGGCCTTCAGGAAGGCCTTGAGACAGCCAAGCAGGTATTTGCGGCGGAACCCTGTGCCACGCCACGGATAATGGAACAGCGCCTTGCGCATGTAGAACCGGCGATAGTTGCGCATCACCAGATCAAGTAACGTCGCGCGGTCCATGGCATCCGGTTTCATGATCGGCGTCACGAAATTGTATTTGGAGAAATCGTAGACTTCGACCTTGTCGCCAAGCTCCTCGAACAGCGGGGTGAAGGGCCAAGGCGTGTACATTGACCAGTTGGCAAGATCGGGTTGCCAGTCCCACGCCATGCGATAGGTTTCTTCCAGCGTTTCGGGGGTTTCATTGTCGAGCCCCACAATAAACTGGGCTTCGGTGAATATATCGGCTTCGCGCAGCAGGCGAATCGCATCCTTGTTGTTTGCGACCTTGGTTTCCTTGTGGAACCGATCAAGCTTGAGCTGGGCCGCCGCCTCCGTTCCCAGCGAGACATGCACCAGGCCCGCCCGGCGCCACAGCGGCAGCAGATCCTTGTCGCGCATGATATCGGTTACGCGAGTGTTGATGCCCCACTTGACCTTGTCAGGCAGGCCACGTGCGATCAGTTCCTCGCAGAACTCGGTGAACTTGCCTTTATTGATGGTCGGTTCCTCGTCGGCGAGGATGAAGAACCCTACCCCATGGTCCTCAACCAGACGCTCGATCTCGTCGACAACCGCCTTGGGATCCCGGATCCGATAGTCGCGCCAGAACTTCCACTGCGAGCAAAATGAACAGGTGAACGGGCATCCGCGTGCCATGCTGGGAATGGCAACCCGCACGCCGAGCGGAATGTAGATGTATTTCGACCATTCCAGGATCGACCAGTCAGGGGTCAGCAGGTCGAGGTTCTTGACCGTCGGTGCCGCCGCGGTGGCAACGATCCGATCGCCCTCCGTAAACGCCAGGCCGGCGATCTTCGACCGTTCGGCCGGCCACCGGCCTTCGGTGATCGCATTGACGAGGTTGACCAGTACTTCCTCGCCTTCTCCGCGCACGATAACATCGATCCACGGCGCTTCCGCGAGCACCTGCTTGAACATGAAGGTGGCATGCACACCGCCGAGGATCGTCACTGCATTGGGCAACACCGTTTTCGCCAGTCGCAAAGCCTCCTCGCTTTTGTAGATGGCTGGCGTGATGGCAGTGGCACCGACGATGTCCGGCTTCAGTTCGGCGATCAAGCGGACCAGTTCGTCATCTTCGATGTGATTGGTCATCGCATCAATGAAGTGCACATCCTTGTAGCCTGCCTGGCCCAGCGCGCCGGCCAGATAGGCTGCCCATGCGGGAGGCCAATTACCCGCGATCTCTGCGCCGCCCGAATGGTAATTGGGGTGGATCAGCAGGATTCGGGTCATGGGATTCTCCCTGAAGTGTCGGGTCCAATTGACACACTTCAGGGGACTTGGGATTGACATAGGTCAACATCTGTCGGCCCCGCACGGGAGATTGGGCTGACGCCGTCAGCGGTGCAAGGCGGTCAACTTAGGCACCAACCCCGCAGCGCGGGCCGTATCGAAGATCGCTTCGACAAACCCTTGCGGATCGTCTTCCTGGATGAAGTGCCCGCCCTTGAGGGTGCGGTGCGCGCCGCGTTGTGCACCGGGCACGCGCGCGAGGAACGGCGCATCGCCACCGCGCGTGATTGGATCGCCATCCGAAAAGGCGCAAGTGAAGGGTTTGTCGAAGCGCTCGAGCACTTCCCAGGCCGCTTTTTGGTCCGGCACGGCGACGTTCTCGCCCAGCGGCACCAGCGCGGGGAAGATCCGGGCGCCGGCCTTGCTTGCGCGGGTGGGGAGGGGCGCGTCATAGGCGGCGACTTCGGCCGGGCTTAGCTCGGTCTTGGTCGCGCGTTGCAATATGCCGCCGATCGGGAAGAACGGGCTGTATCGGGCAAAGCGTCGCCAGGCGGTAAACGCGGGTGGAGGATCCTGCCCCTCGGGCAAGCCGCCGTTTGACAGCACCACGCCGGCATAGCGATCGGGCATCGCCGCGACCAGCCTGAGGCCAATCAGCGAGCCCCAGTCCTGACAGGCCAGCAGCACGCCCGTTACATCCATTGCTTCCAGCCATTCGCGCATCCAGGCGACATGGCCGGCATAGCTGTAGGAACTCTTGCTGGTGAGCTTGTCGGACTTGCCAAAACCGATGAGGTCGGGCGCCAGCACGCGGTAGCCGGCCGCTGCCACTGGCGGGATCATCTTGCGGTAAAGGAAGCACCAGCTGGGCTCGCCGTGCATCATCAGCACCACCGGCCCGTTGCGCGGGCCCTCGTCGAGGTAATGCAGGCGCAGGCCGCTACTGAGCTCGAAGTAATGCGGCGCGAAGGGAAAATCGGGCAGGGTGGCAAATCGCGCATCCGGCGTACGGTAGGCGTTCATCGATTTAGCCCTGTCCTATTCCGCTGCTTCCCGCAGATCCGGGTCAAATCGCCAACGCGGCACCTGCGCCAAGGCGCGCAACCGGGCGGATTCCTCGGTAATGTATTCGCGGGTCATCGGGATCGCCGCGCGATCCTTTACATACTGGATCTGCCAGTTCACCATCATGCCGTTGCGAAAGCTCTGCTCGGCCCCGGCCAGGTAGAACAGCCACATGCGGTAGAATTGCTCGTCATACATCGCAGTGATTTCCTCGCGATGCATCACGGTGCGGTTGTACCATTCCTGCAAGGTCCAGGAGTAATGGAAGCGCATCGCTTCCACATCCATCACTTGCCAACCAGCCTGCTCGCTCTCGCTCACGAGTTCGGACAGGGCCGGGATATAGCCGCCGGGGAAAATATACTTGCGCGTCCAGGCGTCGGTGAAACCGGGCTGCCCCGCACGACCGCAGCAATGGCTGATCATCACCCCGTCCGGCTTCAGCAGCCGGTGGGTATGCGCGAAGAATTGCGGGTAATGGATCGTGCCCACGTGTTCGAGCAGCCCGACCGATGAAATCCGGTCAAATTCCCCTGTGACATCGCGATAGTCCATCAGGTGGAACTGGACCTTGTCGGCCACGCCCTCGGCCTCCGCGCGCTCCTTGCAAAAAGCGATCTGGTCGGGTGCAAGCGCGACCCCGGTCACTTCCACTCCGTACATCTTGTGGAGATAGAGCGCGAACCCGCCCCAGCCGCAACCGATGTCGAGCACTTTCATGCCTGGCTTGAGATAGAGTTTGGCCGCGAGGTGCGCCTTCTTGTCCATCTGTGCCTGCTCGAGCGAGGTCGCAGCCGGATCCTCGTCGCGGTAATAGGCCATGGTGTACTGGCGGTCCTCGTCGAGGAACCGCTCGTAGAGCTCGCGGGTAAGGTTGTAGGTATGCTCGGCATTGCGCCGGGCCGAACCGCGCAGATTGATCCCGTCGAGCTTGGCAATTACGCGCTGGAGCGCCTTGCGCAGCGGACCTTGCGGCTTGAGCGTTTCGTCGCCCAGCCGCTTCGCGTTCATCGTAACCAGCAGGATCATGTCGCGGATGTCGTGCGGTTCCTCGACCACCAGCCAGCCCCACATGAAGGCTTCGCCGGCGCCCAGCTGGGGATAGCGGGCGATATGAGCAGCCGCTTTGGGATGGGTAAGCCGGATATGGACAGGCCCTGGCCGCCCGCCCTGTTCGGGCGGATAGCTGCCGGGATCGGTGCCATAGAGATATTGCTTGCCGTCATGGTCTGTGACCGCCAGCTGGCCATGCTTGATCGCCGTTTTCAGAAACTTGTCGAGCAACCACATTGACCTAAGTCTCCCCACCATTTGCGCTGACAGACTGCGCATCGCGGGCTAGGCTGTCAATCGCAGCGGGAGATGCGTCATGAGCGAGCCCAAGACCCAGATCACCGGCGAGGACCCGGTAGAGTTCATCGCGCGGGTTGCACCCGAGCAGAAACGCGAGGAAGCTTGCGTACTCGACGCCTTGTTCCGCAAGGTAACGGGCGAGGCGCCGAAGATGTGGGGACCCACAATCATCGGCTATGGCGAGTACCGCACCACCTATGCCAGCGGGCGCGCGGTGCACTGGATGCGCACCGGGTTCAGCCCGCGCAAGGCTAAACATTCGATCTATCTGATGGGTGGCTATTGCGATCCGCTGGTTGGCCAGCACCGCGACGGGTTGCTTGCACGGCTGGGTAAATATTCCAGGGGGAAGAGCTGCCTTTACATCAACAAGCTGGCGGATGTGGACATGGCAGTGCTGGAAGAAATGGTCGCGGCCGACTGGGACGCGATGGTGCGGCTGTTTCCTGACTGACCAGCTACATCCCGGCGTACCACTGGTAGCCGTGGTTATCCTCCCAATAGCCGCCCTTGCCGCCATTGATGCCGTCAAGACTGGCCACCGCTTCGATGGCAGTGAGATACTTGGGGTGTTTGTAGCCGAGCTGCCGTTCGATCCGCATCCGTAGCGGCGCACCATTTTTCTCGGGCAGCGGTTCGCCGTTGAGCATGTGAGCCACGATCGTTTGCGGGTGATAGGCATCGACCATATCGATGCTCTCGTAATAGTCCTTGCCGTAAAGCTTGTCGGCGCAGCGGAACACAATGAACTTGGCTTCGGGCAAGAGACCTGCTGCATCGAGCAGCAACCCCAACTGCGGCCCCGTCCATTCGCCGATCGCGCTCCAGCCTTCGACGCAATCATGCCGGGTGATCTGGGTGCGCTGCGGCAAGCGGCGAATGTTCTCGAGGCTGAGCGAAAGCGGGGTGGCGACGAGCCCGTTCACCTCGAGCCGCCAGTCGGCAAAGCCGCCAGCCAATTGGGTGCGGTAGAACGCGCTGTCGACAGTGACTGAGCCATTGCCCTTGAAAGTGGGCGAGAGGTCCGCCTTGGTGAACTCCGGCGCCAGCGCCTGCCGGTCGGCCAGCGCCCGGTGGGCCTTGAGGTGCCAGCTTTCGGCGGCTTCAAAGAGGCTCTGGCCCAGTTTGCTGTCGGCGACCTTCGAGCAGCCGGCAGCCATGAACCCGGCCATCCCGGCGATCAAGTTCCTGCGCTTCATGATTCCTTCCCTCCCGTGATCATGTCGCGAATCTGTTTGGCCGGACCCGACAGCAGCACCAGCGCGATATGCACGACAAAGAAGCCGAAGGTGGCCCAGGCCATGATGAAATGGATCGAGCGCGCGCTCTGGCGTCCGCCGAACAGCTCAACCAGCCATGGGGCGGCCGGTTCGAGACCGGGACTGATGGCGATCCCGCTGAAGATCATCACAGGCAGGAAGATGCCAAACACCGAACCATAGGCCAGCTTCTGGAGGAAATTGAACTTCGCCCCATCGTGCTCGAAATTGAGTTTAAGGTGTTGGACCACATCGTGCCAGATCGCAGCTGGTTTCCATTCGGCGCGTGTGGTGCGCAGATCGCGCCAGAAGTGGCGATTAATGAGCATCGCTATCCACATTACCAGCAGCCCGACCGCGAAGGGCCAGGCCATCAGCACATGCCAGTCGCGCGCACCGGCCAAATCGTAATGGCCGGGGATCGTCATCCAGCCGGGAAAGCGCGGCACAGCGGTCCAGGCGCCGATCCCGTCAAACCCGTAATCGCCCCAGTAGAGATAGCGGTGTGCGTTGGAAATGTTCAGCCCGCTCATGAACAACACGATCACACACAGCGCATTCAGCCAGTGCCATAGCCTCGTAATCAGCGAATGGCGCTTCATCGGCTCTGCTCCATTTCTCGCGCCAGCCAGATGACGTCGCGGTCCTGGTCGAGCAGGTGCTGGCCACTGTCGACAAAGATCGTTTCACCGCTGCGGAGATACCCGGCTGCCAGCATCAGCACGGCGGCCGCCACTTCCTCTGGGGCGGTCTTGCGACGGAGCAGGTTCAATCGATGCGAAATCTCGATTTCGTCCTCGCTTTGGTCATGGCTGGCCAGGATCGCCCCGGGGGCCAAGCCATAGACCCGGTCAGCCGGCCCGGCGGCACCGATCGCCAGCATCGGAATGGTAGCGGCCAGCGCATGCTTGCTCATGGTGTAGCTGAAAAAGTCCGGGTTGGGATTTTCGAGCTTCTGGTCAGTGATGTGAACCACGCGCCGTCCGGTAGTGGCCCGCGCGTGCGCCAGAAAGGCTTGGGCCATGCGTGCAGGGGTTTCGGCGTTGATCTGCATTGCAGACTTGTTCGTCGGTTCGTGCAGTTCGGTTGCAGTGTCGTATAAAAAAATCGACGCGTTGTTCACCAGCACACGCCAGTCGCCAAGCCGCGTAGCTAGGCGTTCGACCATCGCGACGGCTGCATCGCCATCGGCAAGGTCGCACTGGACGATTTCGGCGGACGGCAAGCGGTCGGCAAGGGCACCGGCTTCGGCATCGGACCCGCGGTAATGGATGACGACGTGCCAATCCGCAGCGGCAAAAGCTTCGACAATCCTCGCACCAACCCGCGCGGCACCTCCGGTGATCAATGCAGTTGGCCGGTCCATTCCCGCCATTCAGCAGAATTGCACTGGCTTGGCTAGCCGGGCCTGCTAGCCACGGCTCGGAACAAGACTGGAAATGCTGATGAAACTCGACCTTATAGATGTATTTGGTTCCGCGCCGCTGTGCGGCAATCCGCTCGCAGTCGTGCACGGGGCTGAGCAACTTGATGCTTCTCAGATGCTGCGGCTGACCCAGTGGCTTGGGTTCTCCGAGACGACCTTCCTGCTGCCGCCAACTGATCCTGCGGCAGATTACAAGGTGCGAATCTTCTATCCGGCCGGCGAACTGCCGTTTGCCGGGCATCCGACGCTGGGAACCTGCCATGCCTGGCTGGAGGCTGGTGGGCAGCCGAAATCTGCCGGGCAGGTAATCCAGGAATGCGGGGTAGGGCTGGTCGAGGTGCGACAGGATGAAGGCCAGTTGGCATTCCGTGCGCCGCCGTTCACCCGCACCGGGCCGCTCAGCGATGCGGAACGGAGCGAGGCGATCCGGCTTGCCGGAGTCGATCCGGCCAGCGTGGTCGAGGCGGTCCATGTTGCCAACGGCCCGAAGTGGCAGCTGTTGCGGCTGCGTACGGCTGCTGACGTTCTGGCCGCCGAGCCTGCGGCGAAGGCTTTACCTGGCACCGATATAGGGCTTGCCGGGCCTTATGATGAAGGGCAGTCAATCGATTGGGAACTAAGGGCGTTCTTTGCCGATGCGCAAGGCCGTTTGGTCGAGGATCCGGTCACTGGAAGCTTCAACGCCGGCGTCGCCATGCATCTGTTCGCGGCTGGTCTGGCACAGAGGCATTATCGCGCTGCGCAGGGCCGCATGACTGGTGCGGACGGGCTGGTCGATTGCCGGATCGATCACACCGGCAACGTCTGGATCGGCGGCCGCTGCCAATCGGTTACGCGGGGTGGGGCGCTGTTTCCGGCAGGCTGAACAGGAAAAAGGGCGCACCGGCTGAAAGCCAGCGCGCCCTTCGGGTGCTGAACTCGAACGCTCAGTCTAGCGGCACTGAAGCTCGCCACGGTCGATCGCGCGACCAAGGACGCCCCCGACCGCCGCACCGAGCAGCGCGCCCAGCGTCTTGTCGCCGCGACCAGCCAGTTCATGCCCGGCCAGCGCGCCGACGCCGGCGCCAATCACGAGCCCGGTCGTGCCGTTATCGCGCTTGCAGTAATAGCGGCCGTCGTTGCCGCGCCACAGATAGCTGGCGCGGGTAATGCGGCGCGGTTCGATGTAATAACCGCGGCTGTCATAGATGCGGTCCTTCGCCCGCTTGCCATGCGCGGGCGCCCAGGGCGGCGGATCGGCGGCAGCCGGAGCAGAAATGCCAAGCCCGGTAACGGCCATGGTCGCGGCAGCGAATGCGATTGCGATCTTCTTCATCGTTTCAGTCCTTTCCGTATCTGTTCTGACGGAACGCCCCCTGTTTCGTTCATTTCAGCACAACGTCAGCTGAACGTGCACGGTAAACGCAGACTTTGCGATGAAATGTTGCGTCTGGCGCGGTGAACTGTTGCGAGCGCGCTAGGCCAGGCGCTTGCGGATATCCCTGACCAGCCGATCGGACACGCGGTCAAGGCTAGCCAGCTCTTCAAGCTCAGCGTTCGAGGCGCGGAATGCGCCATAGGTCGCCTGGAACGCCCGGGCCACGGTCCAGCCCTGGTGCCCGCGCTCGACCCGTTCCATGATATCGCCCGCACGGGCATGGCCGGGTTCGAGCACGCGATAGAACCAGCCGGATCGGCCGGCCGCGACGATCGCCTTGACCATGCCCCTGACCTCGAGATGCAGCTCGATCGTGGAGCAGGGCTGGCGTGGCTGAGTGACTTCGATCAGGGCGCTGCCCAGCCGGAACCGGTCACCGATCAGCACATCGTGTTCCGTAAGACCGCGGGTCGAAATGTTTTCCCCCAGGCTGCCAGGGCCATCAAGCCGGGCCAAGTCGCCAAAATGGTGCACCAGCCAGGCGTGGTTCTCCGCCGGCATGTGATGCAGCGCCATCGGCGGGTAACCGTGATGCTTGCGGTCGACCTGTTCGTCCGAGCCGATCCCGTCCATGACAATCGCAACATCGCCTGCGATCGGTTGCTTGCTGATCCCGCTGAGCTGTCCCCCGGGCAAAGGCTGAGCAGCTCCGGCGCACAGCGCTTCAACGGTCCAGCACTGCTTCATGACAAGGTGGCTTCTTCAGCTTCGCGATCGCGCTCGGTCCGGCTTTTCTTGGCCGCTGCAGTCTTGAGCTGGCCACAGGCCGCATCAATGTCGCGACCACGCGGCGTGCGCACGGGCGCGCTGATCCCGGCTTCGAACACGATTTCGGCAAAGCGCTTGACCCGTTCAGGGGCGGAACATTCATAGGGCGCACCCGGCCATGGATTGAACGGAATGAGGTTCACCTTCGCCGGTAGCCGGTATTCGCGGATCAGGCGGACCAGTTCGCGGGCATGCTCGTCACTGTCGTTCTTGTCCTTGAGCATGACGTATTCGAAGGTGATCCGCCGTGCATTCGAAGCTCCGGGATAGGCGGCGCAGGCCGAAAGCAGCTCCTCGATCCCGTACTTCTTGTTGAGCGGAACGATTTCGTCGCGGATTTCCTTGGTTACCGCGTGAAGCGAGACAGCCAGGTTCACCCCGATCTCTTCGCCGCAGCGCTCCATCATGGGTATCACGCCGCTCGTCGACAAGGTGATCCGACGCTTCGACAGGGCCAGCCCGTCGCCATCCATCACCAGGCGCAGGGCATCGCGCACATTATCGAAATTGTAGAGCGGTTCGCCCATGCCCATCATCACGATATTGGTCAGCAACCGCCCGTCGGCGCTGTAATGCGCGCTGTCTTCCGCGTCATCAAGGCCGGCCATGCTGCCCTTGGGCCACTCGCCCAGCGCATCGCGCGCCAGCATAACCTGGCCAACGATTTCACCCGGGGTAAGGTTGCGGACCAGCTTCATTGTTCCGGTGTGGCAGAAGCGGCAGTTCAAGGTGCAGCCGACCTGCGAACTGACGCACAGCGTGCCGCGGTCCGCATCGGGGATGAAGACCATCTCGAATTCATGACCGTCGGCAGTGCGCAACAGCCACTTGCGCGTGCCATCGACCGAGTGCTGCGCCTCGACGACATCCGGCCGTCCGATGACGAAGCGTTCGGCCAGCCACGGGCGCATGGTCTTGGCGATGTCAGTCATCGCGTCGAACTCGGTCACGCCCCGGTGATAGAGCCAGTGGAACACCTGCTTGGCCCGCAACTTGGCCTGGCGCGGATCGAGCCCGGCATCCTCGAACAGGCTGCGGATGCGCTCCTTGGGCAAGCCGATCAGATCGGTGCGGCCATCGGCTCGCGGCGTGATATCACGCGCGACGGGAACGGGATCCACCTGTCCGGGGATCGGCATGAGTGCAGTGTCGGCCATGGAGCGCGCGCATATAGGGCGCGCGTCGAGGTTTGGCTAGCGCTTGCGGCCCAGCGCAGAGGGGCTGCATCCCAAAGTCGCGGCATCAAGCGCTGTGGCGGCACCATCAAGCCGGTAACGGTCACTGAAGCGGCGTCCACCATTAGCCACCGCCGAGATGGTCATGCTTTCGGCCGAGCGCATGGCGGCCACGATAGCCGCATCCATCGCTGCATCAACGGCCCAAGCGTCACCCCCGCCGCCGGTCAGTACAAAGCTGCGTCCCCCAAGCCGCAGCATTACGCGAGCACCCTGTGCCAGTTCTCGGGAAAGGCGAAAATGGACCTGCCCGCGTATCTGTCGCTTCGGCCATGTCCCGATGCTGGCGTAGGGCTGATAGTCCCTTGCCGTCGTTGGCACGGTTTTGACCGGTTCGGGTTTGGCAATGGCATAGCAACGCGGGACCTGCCGGTCGCGGAAGGCCGCCCAGCCTGAGAAAACGCCCAGGCTTTCCTTGGCTGCGAGCGGCCAGGGGCAGGCAGTGGCGGCAACCAGCATTATCGAAAGGCGGTAGAATTTAGCCATAGGTTATGGCCAGCACTTCCCATTCCTTGCTTCCCGAGGGAAGCCTGACACTCCGCAGGTCGCCGGCCGCAGCCCCGCGCAGTGCGCGCGCCATGGGCGAGTTCCAACCGATCCGTCCGGCGCCAGCGTCCTGCTCATCATCACCGACCAAGGTTACCGTCCTGCGCTGGTCGTCCTCGTCGGCGAGCGTCACCGTGGCGCCAAAGTAGATCCGCGAGCGATCGGCTTGAGCGCCCGGCTCGACAACGCGCAATGCCTTCATCCGCCGGGCGAGGTGGGCCAGTTCGCGGTCGATCTCGCGCATGCGCTTGCGCCCGTAGAGATAGTCGCCGTTTTCGCTGCGATCACCATTACCGGCGGCCCAGCTGACGATCTCGACGATCTTCGGTCGTTCAATGCCCAGCAAATGGTCGTAGCGCGCTTTGAGCGCCGCCATGCCAGCAGGGCTGATGGGATCGACGGCGCCTGCCATTCGGCTGCCTCACGATCGCAGGAAGTAATCGATCGTGCGCGGCTTGCCACCGGGCGCGCGATCAGGGTGCATATTGTCGTAAGTGACTGCATTGCCGAGCACGCGCATGATGTAATAGCGGGTCTCGAAATTGGCAGGGATCTTCTCGATCCAGGTCACGTAATCGATCGCGCCGGTGCGGGGATCGCCATTCGCGCGCAGCCATTGATTCACCCGGCCCGGCCCGGCGTTATAGGCGCCAAGAGCCAGGGGATACGACCCACCGTAATAATCCAGCATCCGGCGGAAGTACGCGTCGCCAAGCGTGATGTTGTACTGCGTATCGCCCACCAGGCTGGCGGACATATAGGCCAGGCCCATTTTGCCAGCCTGTTCTTGCGCCGTGCCCGGCATCAGCTGCATCATGCCGCGAGCACCGGCATGGCTTTCGCGGTGCTGGTCGAATTCGCTTTCCTGCCGCATGATCGCATGCGCCATGGTCCAGTTCGCCGTGAGCGGCACGGCAACCGTCGGATGCGCGAATCGTTCGAAGCCCGACAGCCCCTTTTCCGGAGCGGTTGAGCCGGCGACCACTGCGAACTCCTCAAGCCCGAGTTCGCGCGCCAGCAACGCCAGCATCGCCATCTCTTCGGCAGTCTCTGCCTGGTCGGCCAAGGCCTCGAAGAAGGCACGCTCCGTGCGCCAGTCCCGTCGCGCCGAGGCGATTGCCCGCATCGCCTTGACCAGCGGTGACTGGTTGAATTGGGCGCGCTGCTCCTGGGTGGGGGCCGCTTGCGGCACTTCGGCAAATGGCGGCATCGGGCGACCCAGTGCGCTAAGCGCCAGCTGGCCGTAATACTGGTCCGCATATTGCGCGGCCATGCCGAAATAGCGCTCGGCGTCGGCGCCACGATTGGCCTGGCGCGCGGCACGCCCCGCCCAGTAGAAGCCCTTGGCCCGGGTCAGCGGAGTTTTGGCGGCGGCGCCATATCGATAGAACAAAGGTGCCGCCGTCGCCCCATCGCCCAGCTTCCACAGCGCTTCGGTGCCGCCCAGCCACATCAGGTCCGTGTATTTGTCGCGCAGGCGGAACGAGCGTTCGCTGATGTCCTCTTCCGGAGCGAACAGATCATCGACGGACGCCGCGATCCGCGCCGCATCACGCGGACCGGCCGCCCTTGCTGCCAATAGCATCTCGTTGACGAGGTCGGTCGCATCGTGCGGAAGCGAGGAGAAGCGAGGGCGGCTGGCAAGGATCGCGGCAGCTTGCTGCAGCTGCTGTTTCTTGCGGTAATAGCGTACCAGATTGTAGACCACGCCGGGCTGATCGAGCGTGGCGCGCGGGATGGCGATGCCATCGTCCTGAGGCAAATTGTCGCGCAGCAGCGCCAGCCGTTTGCCAAACAGATCGCGCTTGCCGGGTGAAGTCATCGGCAAGTGCCGCTCGGCGGCATGATCGGCGCCTTGCCACAGTAAGGCCTCCATCCGGGCATCGTTGTCATCCTGCGTGAAAGCACCGGCGAACAGACCCAGCAGATAGGCCTCCGATGTCT
Organism: uncultured Porphyrobacter sp.; assembly: GCA_964500135.1. Lineage (GTDB taxonomy): Bacteria > Pseudomonadota > Alphaproteobacteria > Sphingomonadales > Sphingomonadaceae > Erythrobacter. The sequence goes on along the minus strand of CAZCNF010000004.1, from coordinate 61,710 downwards.
CGCCCACACGTCCGCCGCGCCATGCGGAGCGTGCCATTTCCCGCGCCTCGGGGCGTTGCACGGTAGCAAGCGCCAAAGCATAGCGGGCCCTCGCCAGATTGCCTTGCGGTGGATTGCGGTCGAAATAGGCGACCAGCGCTTCGGGCGCGGGCGCCTCCCGCTCAAGCGCCGTTTCAGCGCGAGCGCGCAGCACACTCGCGCGGGGAAACTCGGGATAGGCTAGCAGGAACCCCGAATAGGCCGCGAAACTCAGCTGGTCATTGCGGATCAGCTCTTCCCAACGCACGATTGCCTGTGTGATATTGCTGGGCTGCTGGGCCACCAGTTGTGCCCGCGCCATGTCCCAGCTGGCGGCATCGCGCGTCGCGGCCGGCGCACCGAGTAGCAGCCCCGCACCGGCCACAAGCATCCCGGTAACGACATATTTGGTGCTGGGGAATTTTTGCATGCTGGACATCTTGCCTGCCTGCTCCTTATCAGGCCCTGAACAGTGGATGAAAGCCACTTGGTGCCGGTTTTCCCCTCGCCTGTTACAATGCCATCGAGAAAGGCTCGAAATCAATGTTTTCCGGTTCCATTCCGGCTCTTGTAACCCCCTATCGGGACGGAGCGATCGACGAGGCCGCTTTTCGCCGACTGGTCGGCTGGCAGATTGAGCAGGGTTCGGCTGCACTGGTTCCCTGTGGCACGACAGGTGAAGCGCCGACCTTGACCAATGATGAGCAGCATCGCCTGTTTGCGGTCTGCGTGGAGGCGGCAGCCGGACGGGTACCAGTGATCGCCGGTTGCGGCAGCAACGATACCCAGACCGCGCTGTGGCACATGCAGGAGGCCAAGGCGCTTGGTGCCGACGCAGCGCTGATGGTGGCGCCCTATTACAACCGGCCCAGCCAGGCCGGTTTGCTGGCGCATTTCAGCTATCTTGCCGAAAGGGTCGATCTGCCGATCGTGCTTTACAACGTGCCGGGCCGCACAGTGACCGATATCAGGCCGGAAACGGTGATCGAACTGGCACGTCGCTTTCCGCAGCGGATTGTGGGGATCAAGGATGCGAGCGGCGACATGACCCGGCTGACCGCGCATCGGTTGGTGCTGGGCGAAGGATTTGTGCAGCTATGCGGCAATGACGACATGGCGTTGCAATACAATGCCGGCGGCGGTTCGGGCTGCATTTCGGTGACTGCCAACGTTGCTCCGCAGCTGTGTGCGGAATTCCAGGCGGCCAGTCTTGCTGGCGACCGGGCGAGGGCGCATGAATTGAACGAGCGGCTGTTTCCGCTCCACCAGGCTCTGTTCACCGACGCTTCTCCCGCGCCGGTCAAATACGCGATGGCCAAGGTGCTCGGCTGGCTCGACGATAGCGTCCGGCTGCCGCTGGTAGCCTGCAGCGCAGAGGCGCGTGCGGCAGTGGACCGCGCGCTGGTGCATGCAGGATTGGCATAGGACCATTTGCTTTTGCAGCTTGGCTCCCTAGAAGCAGCCGCGTTATGGCCCGCCCGAAACCGGAAACCTTCGACAAGCTGAAAACCGTGGCCGAGAACCGGCGCGCACGGTTCGATTATCAAATCGAGGACAAGTTCGAGGCGGGGCTCGCCTTGCAGGGAACCGAAGTGAAGGCGCTGCGGGCCGGCGAAGCCTCAATTGCCGAAAGCTATGCCGAGGTGCGCGACGGGCAGGTCTGGCTGGTCAACGCCAACATCCCCGAATACAGCCATGGCAACCGGCTCAATCACGAACCGCGGCGGCCGCGCAAGCTCCTGCTGCACGAACGCGAGATCGAGAAGCTGTTCGGTGCGGTCGAGCGCAAGGGCATGACGCTGATCCCGCTCTCGATTTATTTCAACCGCACGGGGCGCGCCAAGGTCGAACTCGCGCTGGCCAAGGGCAAGCAGGCGCATGACAAGCGGCAGTCGATCAAGGATCGCGACTGGAAGCGCGACAAGGCGCGGCTGATGCGCGAGCGGGGCTGAGGCGTCAGATCGTCAGTCAGAAGGTGCGATTCACCATATTGTCAGGGAATCCGCGCTACCCATATCGATCAAAGATACCGGTTTGGCGAAATAGGCGGGTTGCCCCCTTGCAGATCGGTCGCTTGAAGCGCAAGGCGGCGGCGGAAACCGATATGGCAAAACGTTCGAAAACCTGGCTGGCAGACAAGTTGCGGCAACATATGCCCAGCCGCGAAGAGATGGAGAGCAATCGCTATCTCGCGCCAATTGCCCATCGTTTTCTCTCGCCTGAATTGTGGCGCTTCACGCGCCGTTCTGTCCCGCGCGGTATCGCTCTGGGCCTGTTCACGGCGTTTATCATTCCGATCGGACAGATCTTCCTGGCCGCGTTCCTGGCCTTGCCGACCCGCGCCAACGTGCCGCTTGCGGCAGCAGCGACCTTCATCACCAACCCTTTCACCCTGCCGTTCTGGCTGCTGATTGCCAATGAGGTCGGCGCATTCATGCTTAAGGTCGATGCGGTGACAACCGGCGTCGCCAAGCACGGCATCCAGACCGACGGTTTTGCGATGTTGAGCGAACTGTTTGAAGTTGCTGGTGTTACTGCGTTCGGTTTCGTGGTCCTTTCGATCGTGACTTCGGCGATCGGTTACCTGGTTGCAGGGGCTGTTTGGCGCGTGATCGTGTCGCGCCGTCGTGCTCGCCGTTTGCGGGTGATGGAACGGCGTCTGGATCAGAGGCTGGGGGCCGGTCAGGGATGAAGCCCGCCTTATGGCTCGCGGGAAAGGATATCGAGCGCGATCCGAAAGCCATGCTTGGAGCGATCGCTGTTGCCCTGCTCGCGAGCGCTGTGGTCCTGTGGCTGGCGACCGGCGAGACCGTGCTGGTACTGGCCTTCGTCCTGGGCCTTGTGGTTCTGCTCGGTTCCGGGCTCGCCTTTCAGCGAGTTCGCCTGGCCCCCGCCACGGCTGCCATGACGGTACCCGACTGGTCGGTTACGCTTGCCGCGATTGAGCGTCCGGGCGAGGGTATAGCCATCACTGACCGAGCCAATCGGCTCACCTGCGGCAATTCCAGTTACGTTGAATGGTTCGGCGCTGAGTCCGCACCTCCCAATCTGCCGCTCGAACGGGCAGGGCAGGAAGACCTGATGCGGCTGGCTCGTCGTGCATGGCGCGACGGGCAGGCGCAGATCGAACGGTTGACTGGGGCGGATGGTGATCGGCATTGGATGGTGCAGGTTGAACGGGTCGGACGCGGTGAAGACCACCTGCTGTGGAAGTTTTCCAAGATCGAACCGAGGATTGCCGATCCTCTTGCCAGCTATGACGTGACCGGCCCGTTCGGGCGAATGCTGGCACGCGCCGGGATCGAAGCTGCGATCACCTCTCCCGACGGCACGATCAAGAGCGTCAGTCGCGGGTTCGCCGAGCGGGCCGCGGGCGATCCTGGCACTACCCTGGCCGGGCAGGATTTCGTCTCGTTCCTGCGCACCGACGACCGTGACCGAATCTATTTCGCGCGCGAAGGCCGGACTGGCACGCCGCAAACCCTTATCCACGTGCCGCTCGACGATCCGGACCTGCCCGCGCCATCCGGGCCTGAAGATGCCCAGTCGCTCATGTTGCTGGTCGATAGCGGAGTGGGTATCGGCGGCGGGTGGGAAGCCTCGTCGCAGGGCGTGGCGCAGCTTGAGGCACTGTTGGGCCAGTTGCCGCTCGGCCTTGGCATGACCGACCGCGACGGTCGCTTCCTGTTCGCCAATGACGCATTTCTTCGGGCGGTCGAACGCGAAGAGCGCGGACTGCCGGCCTTCCCGACCGACCTGGTGGTGCGCGACGACAAGGCAGCGCTGTCAGAGGCAGTGCGGCGGCATGGGAGAGGTCCGGCAACCAGTGCCAATATGGCTGTTCGGCTGGCTTCAGCGCCCGATGAAACCGTGTTGTTGGGTCTGGCAGGGGTGCGTGGTCTGGGCGAAGCTGCAGTCCTGCTCAGTTTGGCCGATTCGAGCCAGGAGACGCAGCTGCGACGGCAAGTCGCCCAGGCGACCAAGATGCAGGCTGTCGGTCAACTTGCGGGCGGCGTTGCACATGATTTCAACAATGTCCTGACCGCCATCATCGGGACTTGCGATCTGATGCTGCTGCGCCATACGCCGGGCGACAGCGACTATGACGACATCCAGCAGATCCGCGCGAACTCCAACCGCGCGGCTTCCTTGACGCGGCAATTGCTGGCATTTTCGCGCCAGCAGACCTTGCGGCCGGAAGTTCTGCAATTGCCCGATGTGGTTAGCGAGGTTGGCCCGCTGATCACCCGTTTGCTGGGTGAGAAGATCGAATATCGGGTCCAGCATGATCGCGACCTCGGACCGGTCAGAGCCGATCCCCAGCAACTTGAGCAGGTCATCATGAACCTGGCGGTCAATGCGCGCGATGCGATCCAGATGCATCGCGGCGGCAGTGGCCGGATCACGCTTATGACCAAGCGGGTCAACATGCGCGAGGTCGAGCAGATGGGGTCAGAAATTCTGCCAGCCGCCGACTATACAGTCCTCGTGGTCGAAGACACCGGTGGCGGTATCCCACCTCAGGTTATGCCCAAGCTGTTCGAACCATTCTTCACGACCAAGGAGCAGGGGAAGGGCACCGGCCTGGGTCTTTCCACCGCCTATGGCATTGTCAAGCAATCGGGCGGGTTTCTCTTTGCCGACAATGTGAAGGGCACCGGGGGTCGGATCATCGGAGCCCGCTTCTCGGTCTTTCTCCCGGTTCATCAAGGCCCCGTGCCGGCCCCCGCAAAGGAGCTTGCCGAGCAGCCGTCGAGCGAATGGTCGGGCGGCGGCCGGGTGCTGCTTGTCGAGGACGAGGATATGGTCCGGGCCGTAGCAGAGCGAGCGCTCACCCGGGCTGGCTACGAGGTGATGACTTGCAGCGACGGCGAGGAAGGGCTGGCAGCGATCACGCGGGGCGAGCAGTTCGATCTGGTGGTGAGCGACGTGGTCATGCCTGGAATGGACGGGCCGACCATGGCGCGCGGGATCCGGCAGATAGAGCCTGACCTGCCAGTGCTGTTCATGTCGGGCTATGCCGAGGAACACCTGCGGAACGAAATCGATATTCCCAACATGCATTTCCTCGCTAAGCCATTCAGTGTCCAGGAAATCAGCGACAAGGTGGCTGGTGTGATGCGCGCGCTCGTGCGGCAATAGTGCTGGCTTCCTGCCGGATGCAGCAGTTTCGCCCGGCAAGCATTGGTTCACATTCCCAAGCGGAAATGGCGATCTGACGCACCCGGCGGGAGAGTGCCATGGCGAGAGTTCATTTTTCACGGCAGTTGATTCTGGCAGGCGGTTTTCTGGCGAGTGGATCCGCAGTTCTCTCGCAGACCGAGGTCAGCGCGCAGGGCGACCTCTCGGTGACCATCTACACGAACGGGCAAGCGCTGGTGCAAGACGTGCGCCAGATCAATATCGCCGCCGGCCGTAGCCAGATCGAATTTCCAGACGTTTCGGCGCAGATCAGGCCGGAGACGCTGAGTTTTGCCTCTAGCGGCGCGGCGATTGTCGAGCAGAATTTCGACTTCGATCTGCTGACACCGCAAAAGATGATGGAGAAGGCGGTTGGCCAGACCGTGACGCTGATCCGCACCAATCCCGCAACCGGAATCGAAACGCGTGAACGGGCTAGAGTACTCTCGACCGCCGGCGGCGTTGTCGTCCAGATCGGCGATCGGATCGAGGTGCTGCGCGATGATGGTCTGCCTGTACGCGTGATCTTCGACCGTGTGCCGCCAAATCTGCGGGCGCGCCCGACGCTGTCGGTCAATGTGCAAAGCGACCGGGCAGGTTCGCGTCCGGCTTCGATCCGTTATCTCACCTCAGGTCTCGGGTGGAGCGCCGATTACGTGGCCTTGTTCGACGAGGCGCGCGGCACCATCGACATGCAGGGCTGGATAACACTCACCAACAACACAGGTACGACCTTCAGCAATGCCCAGACCTTGCTGGTTGCGGGCAATCCGGGCAGCGGTCGACCGCAATACATGCCCTATGCTTATCGCCCGGAACCGCGCGGAACTGAGCAGTACCGCCCCGGAACGGAAAGCGCGGGTCGCGAGCAGGTGGGCGATTTCTACCTCTATCCGATCGACGGCCGCACCACGATCGCCAATGCCCAGACCAAGCAGGTCAGCTTCATGGACGTGCAAGGGGTGTCGGCGCGGAAAGTCTACGGACACACGGTTGCCTGGTTGGCGAATTACAGCCAACCGCAGAATGTCAGTAGCCAGATCGCGTTCAGCTCATCGCGCTCTGGCGGGCTGGGGGACGCGCTGCCCGCTGGCACTGTCAGATTCTATCAGCGCGACCGACAGGGCAGTCCGCAGTTCATAGGCGAGAACGCGATCAACCACACTCCGATGGGCAGCGAACTCACGCTGCGCACCGGCGATGCCTTTGATGTCTTGGTGAAATCCGAAGTCGAACGTCGCGAGCAGATCACTTCCACCGAATGGGAACGTGTTGAGCGGTTCCGGGTCACGCTGCCGGATGGCCAGCGGATCACCGGCGAACGCGAGCGGCCCACGACCTACTGGTCGACCACCATGCGTTACACCCTCACCAACGCCAAATCCTTGCCGGTAGAGGTGGAGCTGATCCAGTCTGGTCTCGACTATGGCTGGTGGAGCCGCGACTATCGCATAGTCAGCGAGGACGTTCCCGGCTCGCAGATCAACGCCGATAGTCGGAAGTATGTAATCTCCGTGCCCGCCAATGGCGAGCGCGTGGTGCGCGTGACCTACGCCACGCGGTATTGAGATGAAGCGACGGGCACGCGCCCTGGTTGGCCTTCTACTGGCCCTGCGCGGGGCTCCGCTGGCGGCGCGCGAAGTGGTCGAGGCCTCGCCGCCGCACCAGGTGTCGGTTACGATCTATCGCGATCCTGCGGGAGGCGAGTTCGATCGCGAGAATCCACGGGGCTTCGCGATGGTCAGCGAGACCCGCAAGGTTACTCTCCCGGCAGGTGAAACGACGATCCGCTTTTCTGGTGTTGCCGAGGGCATGATCGGCATTTCCGCGATCGTTTCCGGCCTGCCTGGAGGGACGATCGAGCGGAACCGGAACGCCGCCTTGCTTTCGCCGGCAGCGCTGGTTGATGGCACCCTGGGTAACCGCGTGACCATTACTCGCACCGATCCTGCCACAGGGCGCGAGCACAGCGAGCAAGCGGTGGTGCGGACCCGTGCGGATGGCGGGATCGTGCTCCAGACTGACCTAGGCTTTGAAGCCGTCCGCTGTTCGGGCCTGCCCGAGCGGCTGGCCTTTGATCGCGTGCCTGCTGGTCTTTCGCCAGAACCCGCTTTCACGATCAATACGCGCGACATGGACGGCGGCACCTATGACATCACGCTGACCTATCTTGCCTGGGGCTTCGACTGGAAGGCGCATTACGTCGCAACCCTGCAGGAGGAGACAGGCCGCGATCAGGTGCGGATGCGGATGCTCAGCTGGTTGACGCTGGTCAACACCAACGGCCAAAGCTTCGCCGATGCGGAACTCATGGTAGTGGCAGGCTCACTCAATATCGAAAGTGACTTCGAGACATTGGCTACGCCGCCACGCGGAGAGCCTTTGCAGCTATCATGCTGGCCGATCGGCAGCACTGCAGCCGGAACCTATCCCGATCCTGTCCCGGCGCCGATGCCGGCTCCGCCGATGGCGGATGCCCCGATCATGGTGACGGCCGCGCGCATGCAGGAAGTCAATTCAGCGGCTGGATCACCGGTTGCCATTCTGGCCGGCGAGGAAAATCTGGGTGATCTCAAGCTGTTTCGCATTCCCGAGCCGATCGGCGTCAATGCGAAGGGGCTGAAGCAGGTGGCATTTCTCGAGAAGGAAAGCGTGCTTGGCTCGTTTGTCTATCGCGCGCCCTGCCTGCTGGGGCGGGCCTTCGGCGAGGAGTTGGCATTCGAACCAGCGAGCCTCTCGTTCCGGACACGCAACACGAAGCGCAACGGACTTGGAATTGCCATGCCAAGCGGCGGTGTCACGGTGTTTGAACCCAGCAAGGCAGGCCAATTGCTGATCGGGGAAGACAAAGTACGCGACTACGCGGTCGGCGAAGAAGTCGAGATCGCTCTTGGCCCGAGCACCCGGGTATTCCATCAATGCGCGATGACTGGGCAAGGGCTGGAGGGTCCGGAAGACGACAAGGGCTGGCGCGAAATGCGTGCAGTGATCTCGAATGCCGGGGCCGAAGTCGCCACCCTTGAACTTGAACTCGGCTCGCCTGCTGACTGGCAGATCAAGCGCACTGATGGCTTGGGGCTGCGCAATGGGAGCCAAGTAGTCACCGTAAGGGCAAAACCCGGCGAAGTCACCGAACGACGCTTCTGGATCCGTCCCGTAAGCTGATCAAACCGGGCCACAAAAAAATTTCGTTCCCTACTTGTTCTAATAGAACAAATGCGATACATCGCCGGGCATCGGGCAGTCGATAACCGGCTTTCGCCCCTAGGCAAGCAAGGGAGGCCATGCGATGGCGACGAATCTGAAACTGGTTGAAAAGGAGTCATCCGTGGATCGTCAGAAGGCGCTCGAAGCTGCGCTTGCCCAGATTGACCGTGCCTTCGGTAAGGGGTCGGCGATGAAGCTCGGCTCTAAGGAAGCGATGCAGATCGAAGCCATTTCGACCGGCTCGCTCGGGCTCGATATTGCGCTGGGGATTGGCGGTCTGCCGCGGGGGCGCATCATCGAAATCTACGGGCCTGAAAGTTCGGGCAAGACCACGTTGGCACTGCACGCCATTGCCGAAGCGCAGAAGACGGGCGGCACAGCGGCCTTTATCGACGCCGAACACGCGCTCGATCCGGTCTATGCCAAGGCTCTTGGCGTCGACATCGACGAATTGATCGTGTCGCAGCCCGACACGGGCGAGCAGGCGCTTGAGATCGCCGACACGCTGGTGCGCTCGAACGCGATCGACGTGCTGGTGATCGACTCGGTTGCCGCGCTGGTTCCGCGCGCGGAGATCGAAGGTGAGATGGGCGACTCGCATGTCGGCCTGCAGGCGCGGCTGATGTCGCAGGCGCTGCGCAAGCTGACGGGCTCAATCAGCCGCTCGAAGTGCATGGTGATCTTCATCAACCAGGTCCGCATGAAGATCGGGGTAATGTACGGCAACCCGGAAACCACCACCGGTGGCAATGCACTCAAGTTCTATGCTTCGGTCCGGCTCGACATTCGTCGCACCGGTCAGATCAAGGATCGCGACGACATCGTCGGCAACACTACGCGCGTGAAAGTGGTGAAGAACAAGGTGGCGCCGCCGTTCAAGCAGGTCGAATTCGACATCATGTATGGCGAGGGCATTTCGAAGATCGGCGAGATTTTGGATCTTGGTGTCAAGGCCGGGCTGGTCGAGAAGTCGGGCAGCTGGTTTTCCTATGACAGCATCCGGATTGGCCAGGGCCGTGAGAATGCCAAGCTTTACCTGAAGGAGAACCTCGAGATTTGCGACAAGTTGGAAACCGCTATTCGCGGCCACACCGACAAGGTCGTCGAGGAGATGATGACGGGGCCGGACGCGGACCCTGAAGACTGACCCTCAAGCGGACGCTAGCTGGATAAGCCGGCGCGTCCGATAAACCGGGAAACCGGCGTGCGCCTCACCCCCCATGCGAGGCCACGCCGGTTTTTCGTTTTACAGGGTAGCACTTGCCATCGTTGGCCTTGAAGTGCATCCGGCAGAGGCAGACCAGAGAGGCTGCCTGTAAGCTGCGGAGCAATCATGGCCGGTGTCGATATCCAGGAGTGGCAAGGCCGGGTGGGACAATCCTGGGCGACTGAATGGCAGCGCACGGACCGCAGCTTTGCAGAGCTGACCGCGCAGATAAGGGCGCGGGTCCTCGCACTAGAATTTTCGCAAGTTCTCGATATCGGTTGCGGTGCGGGCGAACTTTCGCTGCTTCTGGCTGGCGCAAGGACCGACGCTAAGGTGCTGGGGGTTGATGTGTCGCCGCAGCTGATCGAGGTGGCGCGCCAACGCGGTGCAGGCCTGCCCAATTTGCAGTTTGAGCTTGCCGACGCGTCACAGTGGCAAGCGGGGCCAGGGGCAGAGCCTGATCTTCTCGTATCGCGCCATGGCGTGATGTTCTTCGATGATCCGGTTGCGGCGTTCGTCAATCTCGAAAGGTCGGCTCGGGCTGGGGCTAGGATGGTGTTCTCGTGCTTCAGGGGCCTCGAATTCAATCCGCTGTTTGCTGAAGCCGGTCGGCTCGTGCCAATAGATCCTCGCGTTCCCGCGCCTGATCCGCTTGCGCCCGGTCCCTTTGCTTTCGCGGAGAGTTCGCGGGTTGAGCGAATCCTAGCAAACGCCGGATGGGGCGAGATCGCAATCGAGTCCTTCGACTTTGCCATGGTTGTTGGTTCAGGTGAGGATCCGGTGAACGATGCGGTCGGATATTTCAGCCGGATCGGGCCCGCTGCCCGGGCGCTGGCTCAGATGGGCGATGTCGATCGGGTTGCCATGCTGGAGCGGATTGAAGGCCTGGCGCATGCCCATCTACGCGATGGCGTTGTGGCCCTTGGCGCCAGTGCCTGGATCGTTTCGGCTTCTGCCAGCTAGCCTGCGATAACGCCTTGCCGCTGCTGCGCCCAGGCACTAACTGCGCTTGCATGACGTCAACCAACGATATCCGCCGCTCTTTCCTCGGTTACTTCGCCGCCAATGGGCATGCCGAAATCCCAAGTGCGCCGCTTGTCCCCTACAATGACCCGACGCTGATGTTCGTGAATGCGGGCATGGTCCCGTTCAAGAACGCCTTTACCGGGCTTGAGACTCCGCCTGCTCCGCGCGCGACGACATCGCAGAAGTGCGTACGGGCGGGCGGCAAGCATAATGATCTCGACAATGTTGGATATACCGCCCGGCACCACACATTCTTCGAAATGCTGGGCAATTTCTCCTTTGGCGACTATTTCAAGGAGCAGGCGATCCTGCATGCCTGGACCCTGCTGACCAAAGAGTGGGGACTGGCCCCGGATCGTCTGACAGCGACTGTCTATCACACCGATGATGAGGCTTTCGAGCTTTGGCGCAAGATTGCGGGACTGCCCGAAGCGCGGATCATCCGCATTCCCACGAAGGACAACTTCTGGGCGATGGGTTCCGACGGTCCATGTGGTCCATGTTCGGAAATCTTCTACGATCATGGCGAGCACATCTTCGGTGGCCCACCTGGCAGCCCGGACGAGGACGGAGACCGCTTCGTCGAGGTCTGGAACTTGGTGTTCATGCAATACGAGCAGGCCAATGACGAGATAGTTGCCGATCTGCCCAAACCTTCGATCGATACCGGTATGGGGCTGGAGCGCATTGCGGCGGTCATGCAGGGCGTTCATGACAATTACGACACCGATACGTTCAAGGCGCTGATCGCTGCGTCGTCCAGCCTGACCGGTGTCAAGGCTGAAGGCGAACACAAGGCCAGCCATCGCGTGATCGCGGACCATCTACGCTCCACCAGCTTCCTGATGGCCGACGGCGTGCTGCCTTCGAACGAAGGGCGCGGCTATGTGCTGCGCCGCATTATGCGCCGGGCTATGCGCCATGCCCATCTGCTGGGTGCCAGCGAGCCGCTGATGCACCGGCTTGTACCGGCGTTGGTGACCGAGATGGGCCAGGCCTATCCAGAACTTGTGCGCGGCCAGGCCCTGATCCAGGAAGTGCTCGAACGTGAAGAGACCCAGTTCCGCCGCACGCTCGAGAAGGGCCTGCGCTTGCTCGACGACGCCACTGGGGAGATGGGCGAAGGTGGCGAGCTCGATGGTGAAACGGCCTTCAAGCTCTACGACACCTACGGTTTCCCCTATGATCTGACCGAAGATGCCTTGCGATCCCGCGGAATTCGCGTTGATCGCGTGGGTTTCGACGCGGCGATGGACCGTCAGAAGGCTGCCGCCCGGGCTGCCTGGAAGGGATCCGGCGAAGCGGCGGCGGGCGAAGTATGGTTCGACATAGCCGAACGCGAGGGCGCTACCGAGTTCACCGGCTATGCCTCGACCAGTGGCGAAGGCCGTGTCGTTGCCCTGCTAAAGGACGGAACGGAAGTGGCCAGCGCCAGCGCGGGAGACCATGCGCTGATTCTCACCAACCAAACCCCGTTTTATGGCGAGAGTGGAGGCCAGACCGGCGACGTCGGGACGATCAGCAATGCTGCCGGGCTCTCGGCCGAAGTGTCAGACACATCGAAGCCCTTGGGGCGCCTGCATGTGCACCATGCCAGGATCAATACCGGTTCGGTTGCAGTTGGCGACACGGTCCACCTCGAAGTAGATGTCGCACGGCGCGATCGGATCCGCGCCAACCATTCGGCAACGCACTTGGTCCATGCGGCCTTGCGCAACACGCTGGGCGGGCATGTGACGCAAAAGGGCTCGCTCGTGGCCGACGATCGCCTGCGGTTTGACTTTTCGCATCCCAAGCCGCTCGCTGCAGACGAGATTGCCGCAATTGAAGCCGAAGTGAATGCCGAAATTCGTGCGAACGAGCCGGTGGGCACGCGCCTGATGAGCCCCGATGATGCCGTTGCCGCAGGCGCGCTGGCGCTGTTCGGCGAGAAGTACGGCGAAGAGGTGCGGGTGCTGTCGATGGGTAGCAAGCGCGACGGGGGCCGCAGCTATTCGGTAGAATTGTGCGGCGGTACCCATGTTCGCGCGACAGGGGACATCGGCATCTTCCGCATCGTTTCCGAAGGCGCGGTGAGTTCGGGCGTGCGCCGGATCGAGGCGCTGACCGGAGAAGCGGCGCGGCGTTGGCTGGTCGACCGAGAAGAAGCACTCAAGGCGGCTGCGAGCGAGATCCGCGCGACTCCGGAAGAAGTGCCGGCCCGGCTCGCCGCACTGCTCGACGAGCGCAAACGCCTCGAGAAGGAATTGGCGGAAGCAAAGAAGGCGCTCGCGCTTGGCGGCGGTGGCGGGGTAGCACAATCCGCGATCGAAGATGTCGGCGGGATCAAGTTCAGCGGGCAGGTACTTGATGGGCTCGATGCCAGGGAGTTGCGGCCCCTTCTGGACGAAGCCAAGAAGTTGCTTGGTTCGGGCATCGCGGCCGCGGTCGCCGTGAACGATGGCAAAGGGGCGGTCGCGGTCGCCGTGACCGACGACCTGATTGCCCGGTTCAGCGCCGTTGATCTCGTGCGGGCTGGAGTCGAGGCTCTGGGCGGCAAGGGCGGCGGTGGCCGACCCGACATGGCACAGGGCGGTGGGCCCGATGGAGCGAGGGCTGCGGATGCCATTGCCGCCGTAAGGGCTGCCTTGACCGCCTAGCCTTTGGGACTGGTGTCAGCTGGCCCGTTCGCGCAGGCTGTCGGTCCTCAGCTTTGGCTTCTCGTCAAGGTCGCCTTCCTCCATGATCTGCGACCTGAACTGGTCGCGTTTTTCATGGATCGAGGCGATGACGGGGCCCATCGGTACGCCGAGGTCGATCAGGACCGCTTCCGATAACTGGAGCGAACTTTCGAGCGTCTCAGGGACGGCATGGCTGGCGCCGGCACGGTAGAGTGCGGCCGCATGGCTGGCATCGCGGGCACGGGAGATGATCGGCAGGTCGGGATAATCGTATCGCAACTGCTTCACGAGTCGCTGTGTCGCCACGGGCTGGTCCATAGTCAAGATTACAGCGCTTGCATTCTCGGGACTGTATCTCGCAAGCGCCCCTGGCCGGGCCGCATCGGCATACGCGACGACCAGGCCATCCAAGCGAATCTGCCGCACAAGGTCTGCGTCTCCTTCCACGATCAGATAGGGCTTGCCGTGCCTTGCCAGCATCTCGGCTACCAGCCGGCCAACGCGTCCGCCGCCCACAATCAGCGCGCGCTGCACCGCCTCATCAATACCCGTTTCGGGTGCAGGGTCGTCGCGCTCGACCCGGCGAGCCAGCCAGCGCCCCAGAATCGCAAGGAAAGGCGTTATGGTAAGGCCAAGCGCCGTGACCACTTGCCAGAATTGCGCCGCATCGGGGCGGATCAGGCCCACCGCGACCGCGCTGGCCAGCACGATCAAGGTGGTCTCCGAGGGGCTGGCGAGAAGGATCCCGGCTTCGGTGGCGGTGGCGGTGCGGGCGCCGTGCAGGCGCATCATGATACCTGTCACGACAGCCTTGATCACCAGCACCGCGGAGGTGGCAATGGCGATTTCCCAAAGGCGTTCCCAAACCATGGCCAGGTCAATGCTCATCCCCACGGTCAGCAGGAACACCCCAAGTGCGAGGCCCTTGAACGGCTCGATCATCGCTTCGACTTCATTGTGATAATCGGTCTCGGCAATCAGCAGGCCAGCAACCAGCGCGCCGACTATCGGCGAAAGCCCGACCGCACCAGTCACCAGCGCAGCCGCGATCACGACCAGCAGCGAAGCGGCAAGAAACAGTTCAGGACTTTTCGTGCGTGCCGCCTGAGCAAACAGGACCGGAAGGGCAATACGACCGACCAGCAGAAGACCGGCAACCACGACGATGCCCAACCCGAGCGTACTGACGAGGCTTGTCAGATCGGTACCTTCTCTGGCCGGACTCATCGCACCGAGCAAGAAGATGATCGGAACGATGGCGATGTCCTCGAACAGCAAGGTGCCCAGCGCGCCGCGACCCACCGGAGTGCGCGTATCGGCAATACGCAACACCAGTGCGGTCGACGACAGCGCGAGGGCCAGCCCCAGTGCCAGCGACGTTGGCAGCGAGTTGCCCAGGGCCAGCAGCACCAGCGCGATCAGGATCCCGCTGCCGAACAGTTCCATCGGGCCGATCCCGAAAATCGTCCGGCGCAGCTGCCACAGCCGCTGGAACGAAAGCTCGAGCCCAATCGTGAACAGCAAGAGAATGATGCCAAAGTCGGCAAATGGCTTCAGGGTGTCGACATCGGTGATCGTCACATGGGCGAGCCAGGGGATCTCCGGCACCATCGCGCCAAGGCCAAATGGCCCGACCGCGATGCCGATCAGGATGAAGCCGATGATCGGCGTGATCCGGAAGCGCGCAAAAACGGGAATGACGATTCCCGCCGCGCCCAGGATCACCAGCGCATCCGACATCACCGAGGAGGGGGCGAGTTCTCCAGCCATGACCAAGGCTTAGCTTGCCGGTTGCGCACTGTCACGCAGGCAGAACCGGCAGCAGCTTCAGCCTGGGCGCCGTCTCGACATTCGGTCAATGCTGCATCCGCTGGATCGGTGACCTGCCGTGCTGGCCGATGCGCTTATGACCAGCTGGCCATTTCCTTCTCGAGGTTCTGCACGATCGCCTCAAAGAATTGTTCAGTGGTCAGCCAGTTCTGGTTCGGGCCGATCAACAGTGCTAGATCCTTGGTCATATCACCGCGCTCGACCGTTTCGATACACACGCGCTCGAGCGTTTCGGCAAAGCGCACCACATCGGGCGTATCGTCGAACTTGCCGCGATACATGAGACCGCGCGTCCAAGCGAAGATGCTGGCGATCGGGTTGGTGGAGGTAGACTTGCCCTGCTGGTGTTGCCGGTAGTGGCGGGTCACGGTGCCATGCGCAGCTTCGGCTTCGACGGTCTTGCCATCGGGCGTCATCAGCACTGAAGTCATCAGACCGAGCGAGCCAAAACCCTGCGCAACCGTGTCGGACTGGACGTCGCCATCGTAGTTCTTGCAGGCCCAAACAAACTTGCCGTTCCACTTGAGCGCGCTGGCGACCATGTCGTCGATCAGCCGGTGTTCGTAAACGATGCCGAGTTCCTTGAACTTTTCGGCAAATCCCTCGTTGTCGAACACTTCCTGGAACAGGTCCTTGAACCGACCGTCATAGGCCTTGAGGATCGTGTTCTTGGTGCTGAGATAAACCGGCCAGCCAAGATTGAGGCCATAGTTGA
The DNA here is from genome assembly GCA_964500135.1 of uncultured Porphyrobacter sp. Lineage (GTDB taxonomy): Bacteria > Pseudomonadota > Alphaproteobacteria > Sphingomonadales > Sphingomonadaceae > Erythrobacter. Next base: position 45,866 of record CAZCNF010000004.1, on the reverse strand, counting down.
AGCTGGCCCGGGCAAAATCGCGGATCGAATCGTCAAGGTTGTACATCGCCATGGCGACGCCCGCGCTGGGGAAGTCGAAGACGTCGAGATCGATCTTCGTGCCGTCTTGCCCGTCAAAAACCAGCCGCAGTTTGCCTGGGCCGGGGATCAGAGTGTCGGTAGCACGGTATTGATCGCCGAAAGCATGACGCCCGACCACGATCGGATCTGTCCAGCCCGGCACCAGGCGTGGCACGTTTTCGATCACAATCGGCTCGCGGAACACCACACCGCCCAGGATGTTGCGGATTGTCCCATTGGGGCTCTTCCACATCTTCTTGAGGTTGAATTCTTCGACGCGTGCCTCGTCGGGTGTGATCGTCGCGCATTTCACGCCTACGCCATATTGCTTGATGGCATTGGCTGCATCGACCGTTATCCGGTCTTCAGTCTCGTCGCGCATCTCGACCGACAGGTCATAATACTTCAGGTCAATGTCGAGATAGGGGAGGATCAGCCGTTCACGAATCCACTGCCAGATGATTCTCGTCATCTCGTCGCCGTCGAGTTCGACGACGGGGTTCTTGACCTGGATTTTCTGCATGATGTCCCTGTTCGCTGCAAATGGGGAAGAGTTGTTCGCCCGGCGCTTTAGCAGAGGGGCACGTCGGCGCAAGGGAGGGCGCGGGCAATAAAAAACCCGCCGACAGGCGGCGGGCTTTCGATGGTGGGCGTAGGAAGGATTGAACTTCCGACCCCTACGATGTCAACATAGTGCTCTACCACTGAGCTATACGCCCGAACCATCGAACGGCCGCCTGACTGGCGGCAGAGGCGGCCCTTTAGCTTGAGCCATGCCTGCGATCAAGCGATTCGACCGGTTTCAGAGCGAGGCTTCGCGCACATCCTCGAACATGCGCTCAACTTCCAGCACCAGGTCGCGCAGGTGGAAGGGCTTCGACAGCATCTTGGCCTGCGGTTGCTCGCGGCTCGCCCTCAGCGAAACTGCAGCGAAACCGGTTATGAACATCACCTTCGTACCCGGCGCGATTTCTGCACAGCGCTGCGCCAACTCGATACCGTCCATTTCCGGCATCACGATGTCGGACAGGAGCAGATCGAAATGCTCCGCCTCAAGCAGAGGAACTGCCGCTGTCCCGCGATCGACCGCAACGACCTCGTATCCGGCGTTGGTAAGGGCCCGTTCGAGATAGGTGCGCATCGCCTCTTCGTCTTCGGCGAGGAGAATCCGCAATGTGCTTGAAGCTTTCATGTGCCAAGGCATAACACTCAGCGCTTAAGAAATCTTTCCCGCCGTCAAGGCTGGCCGGTTTCGGGACAAGGGAACGGTCATTTCTTTCGCATGCCGCGGCTTTGACTCAGGCGAGCCGAACGGGCAGCAGGTCTGGATGGCCCAAAGCGAACACGAATCACCACAAATGCGCGAGGAGGCTGGCGGATCCGTCCCTGGTTTGGAAGGCCAGCCAGCCTTTACGCTGCGCGCGCCTCTATCCTCGCCTTTGCCTGTGCTGATTGCGGTGCCACATGCCGGGCGCGCCTATCCCGGCTCGCTTCTTGCCGCGATGCGCGACGCAAACTTTGCCAGCCTTAGGCTGGAAGATCGCCTGGTGGATCAGGTGGCCGACGAGGTTGCACTTTTGTCTGGCGCGGCTTTGATTGTTGCCCACGCCCCGCGCGCCATGCTCGATCTGAATCGGGCCCGGGATGATATCGACTGGGAAATGATCACTGGCCAGCGTCCACATCCCGTGCGCCATTCACAGGCCAACCGACGTGCGCGTAGTGGCCTCGGGCTCGTTCCACGGCGCCTGCCGGGCTTTGGGGAGGTCTGGCGCGGCCCGCTGCCACGTGAGGAACTGGATCGTCGGATTGATGGAATCCATCGACCCTATCACACTGCAATAGCGCGCGAACTCGCGCAGATCCGCGACCGCTGGGGCGCCGCGCTGCTGCTGGATCTTCATTCCATGCCGCCGTTGCGCGGCCAGGCGGGCCAGGCTGAAGCACCGCAGTTCGTGTTGGGCGATCGTTTCGGGACTTCGTGCGATGCCGATCTGGTCGGTCGAGGTTTTCGCTATCTCGAAGCGAAGGGCAAGCCTGTGGCGCATAATCGCCCCTATGCGGGAGGCTTTGTTCTTGACGCGCATTCCGCGCCTGCGCGTGGGCTGCACGCGATGCAACTCGAAGTCTGCCGCTCAACCTACCTCGATGCCCGGCTGGCCGAAGCCACAGCCAGGATCGGTGTTCTGGCGCGCCTCGTTGCCGGCATGGTCCGCGAACTCGGCGAAGCGGTTGCAGAGATCGGGCGTGGTGCGCAGCTGCCGCAAGCCGCCGAATAGCAGAGCCATAAAAAACCACCTCGCGCTCAAGAGCACGAGGTGGCCAAGGTTCAGGGAGGATTGCGTCCAGCAAAGGACGCAATATCCAGTCAGGCCATGAGGGAAGCCGCAACCGGACTTCTTTGATTTAGGAGTGCAGGCGAGAGCTTTCAACCCCCGCCGGCATGATCAATTGGCTGATTGGGCAGCCGATTCAGGCATTGGTATTTTGCCCTGCTGCGATTGGCGCGCGAAGATCACCCGCATCAGATTCAGCGAGAACAGGTGCGCATGCATCAGCATCAGCATGCCGTTGCCATGCAGAGTTTCGAGGACTTCGTTCGGCAGTTCGCGCAGCTTTTTCTCGTCTACCATCTTGAAGCCGCGATAGATGAACGGCTTGTCGGGATCGTCATTGCGGGTGATGGCGATCTCGCCGTCCATCAGGAGACCGTGCTTCTCGATCTCTTCCATGAAAGCCTTGGTGCGTGCACCCGATTCCTCGAACTTCTGGCAGAAATCGAGCACGTTCTTGGTGTACTCGGTGGGCGTACCTTCGCCTTCAAAAAGCTCGCTACCTTCGTCAAATACGCCAACTACGCCTGCCGATGGGTCGAAACAGAGCGAAAGCTCGTCGGTGTCCGGGCGCAATTTGGCGAGCATGTAGGGATAACGCCGCACATAGGCCGGAAGGTAAATGTTGTCGGTGATCTTGCCCTCGGCATCGACGAAAGTGTTGATCCCTTCATTCAGGCCCATCAAGGCCAGTGGCACTGGATTGTCGCCGGCGCTGAACACGATCGGGAAATCGCGCTGCGCGTCGATGAATTCATCGACCGTCACAGGAATCGCATGGGTCGTGCCAAGAAAGCGGACATCGGCAAAAGTCCTGCTTTTCCAGCCTTTGTGATCGCGGCTGTTGAGCGGCATGAGGTCGTTGTAGAACAGGGGCAAACGGGGCTGCGGCGCGCTGGCCATGAAACTTCTCCGAAAAGGTGATCCCAAACTCAAAAACGGCCCGCTGGGCAGCCAGCGGGCCGGGTGAGCGCGCTTTAGGCGTTCGCGTTGCCCGAGGCAAGCGGCACCAGCTTGCCCGGGTTCAGCAGTCCGGCCGGATCGAGCGCCTGTTTGATGTTGCGCATCATGGCAAGCGCGACAGGATCGCCGAGCCGGGCCATCTCGTCGCGCTTCATCTGGCCGATGCCGTGCTCTGCGCTGATCGATCCCTGCCATTCGGTCACGAGGTCATGAACATGACGACTGATTGCTTTGCCTTGCGCTTCCTCCCATTCGCCACGTATTGCACCGGCCGGTGCCAGGACATGGAAATGCACGTTGCCATCTCCAAGGTGTCCGAATGCTACCCCTGTAACGCCTGGAAAGCGGGCCTCGACATCGGGAATGGCAGTCTCAATGAATTGGGGCATGCGGTCGACCGGCACAGAAATGTCGTGCTGCATGGCTGGACCGATCGCCCGCTCGGCCGGCGCGATCGAATCGCGCAGGAGCCAGAACCGGTCAGCCTGGGCTTCGTTTGCTGCGATGACGGCGTCGCGCAAAAGGCCGGTCTCGAAAGCTTCGGCAAGCGCCTCCTCGGCCTGGCAGCGCAATGCTGCCTCGTCCCCAGGCGCAGTGACAAGTTCGACCAACGCATGCCAAGGGTGATGCTCGGAAAGGGGGGCGCGGGCATCGGGCAGATAGGCCAGCACGCTCTCAAGGCAGTGCTGGGGCACGACTTCGAAGCCTTCCAGAGCATCGCCCATGGCTTGCTCGAAATGCAGCAAAAGACGCCTTGCATCGCCGATCGAGGCCAGCCCGGCCCACGCAACCACCCTCTCGCCAATCGCAGGCAGCAAGCGCAGATTGGCCGCGGTAACGATTCCAAGCGTACCCTCCGAGCCGATCAACAGCTGCTTGAGGTCGAAGCCGCGGTTATCCTTCTTGAGCGCAGTCAGCCCGTCATAGATTGCGCCATCCGCCAACACAGCCTCGATGCCAAGCACTTGGGCTCGCATTGTGCCATGGCGCAAGACTTGGGTGCCGCCGGCATTGGTCGAGACCAGTCCACCGATGGTAGCCGAGCCTTTGCCGCCTAGCGTGAGCGGAAATCGAAGTTGATGCATTTCGGCAGTTTCATGCAGGGTCTGGAGGATAACTCCCGCTTCACACACCACTTGCCGCGATTGAGGGTCAAGCTTGCGGATCCGGTTCATCCGGCGCAGCGTCAACAGCACCGATTGTCCGCCTTCGTCGGGAGTGGCGCCACCGGACATGCCGGTGTTGCCGCCTTGCGGGACGATCGGCACGCCGAATTCACCGCAAAGCCGGACGAAACTAGCCACTTCCTCGCGAGATTCCGGAGACGCGAGACCCAGTGCCTTGCCGTGAAACCGCCCACGCCAGTCAGTAAGCCAGGGCTCGACTAAGTCCGGGTCACAAGAAAAACCCTTGGGGCCCAGCAGGTCGGCGGCACGTCGGACAAATTCGCTCTTTTGCGGCATGGCGCGGGGCTATGCCATAGGCCCAATCCCTTGGCCAGACAGGTGTAAGGCGAGCTCCGGATTAAGCCTATGTTCAAGGCGCAGTGCTATGCGGGATGCGGTAAAGCCGAACAGGGGGCAGGGAACGGGGCCGGATTCCGGTTGTTTGCAAACATGCCAAGCATGCTCGCCTATCTCGCGCCTCTAGCGCTGTTGGTGCCGTCCGTCGCCAATGGTTCGGCGCCTGCCTGCGCTTTGGAGGTGGTGCCGCAGGTTTCGCCTGAAGCCTCCCAATTGTCGGAAGTGCGGAGCGGCTTTCGCCAACCGCAATGGGTTTTGCCACCACTGATCTCGCATCAGGTCAGGATAGAACGGCGCGTGACGGTGCGGATTTCGCCTCGCAGCGCGATCGAGCGACAGAGCCTGATGGCGGAATCTGCGGAATTGTCGCAACCCACCCGCTACCAGGAACGCAAGATCGGCAAATGCCTGTCTGTCGCCGATATTGCGGGCGTACAAACCGGCAGCGGCGACCGGTTGCTGCTGTTCATGCGCGATCGACGCATGATCACCGCACGGCTCGAGAAATCGTGCCGGGCACGCGATTTCTATTCCGGCTTTTACTTGGAGCGCAACGAGGACGGCAGGCTCTGCGTCGAGCGCGACAAGCTGCAATCGCGGGCCGGCGCCAATTGCCAGATCAGCCGGATCCGCGAACTCATTCCGGTGGAAGACTGATTACGGCACGTCGCATGATCGCCCGGCGATGGTCCATTTCTTGACTTCATGCGGTTTTTCGGCATAGGGCGACGCGAGAGACGGGGCCTTGCTCGCAGTCGCACAATGCACGGCTCCTTCGGGATGCCGCCAATCCGGAAATCGAACCAAGCATGACATTCGCCGATCTCGGCCTTTCTCCCGAATTGCTCGAGGCGGTTGAGGCCGCTGGCTATAGCGAGCCCACGCCGATCCAGGCAGAGGCCATCCCGGCTGTACTGATGATGAAGGATCTGATCGGGATCGCGCAGACTGGAACCGGCAAGACGGCAAGTTTCGTTCTTCCGATGATTGACGTGCTTGCAAACGGGCGGCGCCGCGCGCTGATGCCGCGATCCCTGATCCTTGAGCCGACGCGCGAACTGGCAGCGCAGGTTGCCGAGAACTTCGAGAAATACGGTAAGAACCACGACCTGCGGATGGCGCTGCTGATTGGCGGGGTGCAGATGGGTGATCAGATCAAGGCGCTCGACGAAGGGGTCGACGTGCTGATCGCGACCCCGGGCCGGTTGATGGACCTGTTTGGCCGGGGCAAGATCCTGCTCAACGGCTGCGAACTGCTGGTGATCGACGAGGCCGACCGGATGCTCGACATGGGGTTCATCCCCGACATCGAGTTCATTTGCTCGAAGCTGCCGGAAACGCGCCAAACCTTGCTGTTCAGCGCGACCATGCCGCCTCCGATCGAGAAACTGGCCAAGAAATTCCTGAGCAACCCCAAGCGGATTGAAGTGAACCGCGCGGCGAGTGCAAACGAAAACATCACCGCGTTCAAGATCCCGGTCAAGAACCGCCAGAAGCGAGAGACTCTGCGCTGGCTGCTTGAGAATGACCTTGTTGAAACCGCGATCATCTTTGCCAATCGCAAGACGACCGTGCGCGAGCTCAACCAGAGCCTACGGCGACATGGGTTCTCAAGCGGCGAGATTCATGGCGACATGGACCAAAATTCGCGGCTGAAAGAGCTGGACCGGTTCAAGAAGGGCGAGATCAACATCCTCGTCGCTTCCGACGTCGCGGCACGCGGGCTTGACGTCAAGGGCGTGAGCCATGTGTTCAATTTCGATACGCCCTGGCACCCGGACGATTATGTCCATCGGGTTGGCCGGACGGGCAGGGCGGGTGCTAAAGGGCGCGCCTTCACGCTGGTTGGCGAGGATGATGGGGAAGCGATCGCCAATATCGAGAAGCTAACCAAGGTTGCGATCCCGGTGTTTGGCAAGAAGGACGTAAGGGTGGAGCTGAAGGCAGCCGAGCCCGAGGCTGACGAACCCCGTCAGCAACCGGAACAACCAAGGCGTTCGCGAGGACGCGAGGAAACTCCGCAGGAAAAGCGCTCGAACAGTCCGCGCCGCGAAAAGACAGAGAAGCCGCAGCGCAAGCAGCCACGGCGTGCCGAAACCGATGAGGAAGAGGTGGTGCCTGCCGGCGAATGGAACGGCCCCCGCCCGAGTTTTCTTGATCTTTCGGCGCTCGGCTGAACACGGGTCGGGTATCAACAAGCTGAATCCGAGCGGCTCGGCCAATCGCTGAAGGGTTAAGCCGGTCTAGTCCGCGAGCTTTACAAAGCTGTCGATCACCCGCTTCGCACCGCTGAGTTCGAATTCGATCTCAAGCTTGTTGCCTTCCTGGTCCGTGACGGTTCCATAGCCGAACTTCTCGTGAAACACGCGCGCGCCGATCGCGATATCGCTTCGCGGACGGGCCGCGAAACTGGCAGCGGAGCGGGTGCTTTCGCGGACGCGGGCGGGCTTGGTTTCATAGCCGGTGGTAATCGCGCGTTGCCAACCCGGGCCACGCTGGGCCGATCGCTCGGGCCGCGACGTTGCGACATGCGCGAAGGGGTCTTCCTGTTCGGTCCAGTTCGCACGCCAAAGCGATGCCCCTCCGGTCAAAGTGGTTTGCCGGTCGATGTGCTCCACCGGCAGTTCCTCAATGAAGCGGCTGGGAATGCTGCTGGTCCACTGGCCATAGATTCGGCGATTGGCAGCGTGGACGATGGTGCACCGGCGCCGCGCGCGAGTGATCGCAACATAGCCAAGCCGACGCTCTTCCTCGAGCGAAGCCAGGCCGCCTTCGTCAAGCGCGCGCTGCGAGGGGAATACTCCTTCCTCCCAGCCTGGCAGGAAGACATGGTCGAACTCGAGCCCCTTCGCGGCATGCATGGTCATGATGGTGACCTTCTCGCCATCGTTGGCAGCATCATTGTCCATGACCAGGCTGACATGTTCGAGAAATTCACCGAGCGTGGCATATTCTTCCATCGCGCGGGCCAGTTCCGACAGGTTTTCAAGCCGACCGGCGGCTTCGGCCGTGCGTTCCTTGTGCAACATTTCGCTGTAGCCCGTGTCGTCCAGCACTGCCCGCAGCAGATCGGACGGAGTCACCTGTCCCGCCAGCTCGCGCCAATGCAGGAATTGCCGCATCAAGCCGCCAATGGTGTGGGCGGCGCGCGTGGGCAATTCGTCGCTGTCGGCCAGCTGGAGCGCGGCGGCCGCCAGTGGCAAGCCGGTGCGTCGGGCATGCTGGTGCATCTTTTCGAGCGTCTTTGCACCCAGGCCACGCTTTGGCTGGTTGTAGATGCGTTCGAAGGCAAGGTCGTCCTGCGGCTGGGCAATCACTCGCAGATAGGCGAGTGCATCGCGAATTTCGGCGCGTTCGTAGAACCGAAAGCCCCCCACAATGCGATAGCCAAGCCCGATCTGGATGAAGCGGTCCTCGAACTCGCGAGTCTGGTACTGTGCACGGACAAGGATCACGACCTGGTCTAGCTGCGCGCCCTCGCGTTCCAGTCGCTCGATCTCCTCGCCGACCCGGCGGGCCTCTTCCGGCGCATCCCAGACCCCGATCACGCGGAGCTTCTCGCCATGGTTGAGTTCCGTCCAGAGCGTCTTGCCCAGTCGTTCGCTGTTCGCTCGGATCAGGCCCGATGCAGCGCCTAGGATATGCGGGGTAGAGCGATAGTTCTGCTCAAGCCGGATCACCTTCGCACCAGGAAAATCCTTCTCAAACCGCAAGATATTGGCGACTTCCGCACCTCGCCAGGAATAGATCGACTGATCGTCGTCACCCACCACACAAATGTTCCGGTGAGCCTGCGCCAGCAGCCGCAACCACAAGTACTGGACGGCGTTGGTATCCTGATACTCGTCGACCAGGATGTATTTGAACCGCCGCTGGTAATCCTCCAGCACCTCGCGATGACTGCGGAAGATGTTGAGCATATGCAGCATCAGGTCGCCGAAGTCGCAGGCGTTTAACGCCTTCATGCGATCCTGGTACAGTCGATAGAACTGCTGGCCGCGTCCATTGGCATAGGCTTCGTTCTCGACGGCATCGAGATCCTGCGGATTGAGCCCGCGGTTCTTCCAGCGATCGATCAGGCCAGCCAGCTGGCGCGCCGGCCAGCGCTTCTCGTCCAAATCGTTCTCGGTGATTAGCTGCTTCAACAGCCGCAGCTGGTCGTCGGTATCGATGATCGTGTAATTCGATTGCAGCCCCACCAGTTCGGCATGGCGGCGCAGCATCTTGGCGCAGATCGAATGGAAGGTGCCGAGCCAGGGCATGCCCTCGACCGCCTGCCCCAGATGGCCAGCGACGCGTTCGCGCATTTCGCGTGCGGCCCGGTTGGTGAAAGTGACGCACAGGATCTGGCTGGGCCAGGCGCGCCCGGTTGCCACCAGATGCGCCAGCCGCGCGGTCAGCGCCGCTGTCTTGCCCGTGCCCGCGCCGGCCAGCATCAGAACCGGGCCATCGGTTGTGAGCACGGCCTCGCGCTGCGGCGGGTTCAACCGCGCGGCATAGGGCGGAACAGCGGCGACGCCTGCGGGAAGGGCGGTGGGATCGGACATGGGCGAGTGAACAGGTAGAGAACGTTGGCGCGCCTCGCAAGGCTCAGTCGGCGCGGGTCAACAGGGTAAGTTTGGCCTTGCCAACCTTGCGCTCGGCTTCGATCGCCAGTCCTTTGACTGCGACCTGTTCATCTGCGCCGGTCTCGACCGCGATCCAGCTTCCGGGCCCGATCCAGCCAAGCCGCAATAGCCGGTCGAGCGCCACCGCAGCGGCACCTGTGGCGTAGGGTGGATCGAGCAGCAAAAGGTCGAATGGGTCCTTTGCCGGGCCCAGCGACAGCACGGACCCATGCTGAACTGTCGAGCAATCGCGTGCGCCAAGCGTGGCGATATTGGCGCGGATTGCATCGATCGCTTGCTTGTCCTGATCGACGAACAGGCACTGCGCGGCGCCACGCGACAAAACCTCGAGGCCGAGTGCACCGGACCCGGCGAACAGGTCTGCCACCTTTAGCCCCTCGAAAGTGCCCAATCGACTGAGCAGCATGCTGAACAATGTTTCGCGGGTGCGGTCACCGGTCGGCCGGGTCACGTCCCCCTTGGGCACCGCAAGTTTGCGGCCACGCCACTCCCCGGCAATGATCCTCACTTCGGCCCCGTACGCTTCAGCCAGCTACGGAACCGGCCTAATTCGTCCTTACGGATCTCGCGCGCCATGCCGCGCGGCAGGTCGTCTAGTTCGAATGGGCCATAGGCGGTGCGGATCAGACGGCTCACCTGCAGGCCGAGGTGCTCCAGCACACGCCGCACTTCGCGGTTCTTGCCTTCGGTAATGGTCACCTCGATCCACTGGTTTCGACCGGTGCGCCGCTCCAGATTGGCGTCTATACTGCCATAGTGGATGCCGTCGATCGTGATCCCCTCGATCAGTTCCTCGAGCTGTTCCTGTGTTACATCACCGAAGGTGCGAGCACGATAGGTGCGCGGAATGCCGCTTGCGGGCAATTCCATCTCGCGTTTCAGCTCGCCATCATTGGTCAGTAGCAGCAGCCCTTCGGTGTTGAGGTCGAGCCGGCCGATCGGCATGAGCCGCGGGGTCTTCTTGGGCAATGCATTGCGCAGTGCTGTGTAAATGGTGGGGCGCCCCTTGGGGTCGCTTTCGGTGGTGAGCAGCCCGGTGGGCTTGTTGAAAGCAAACAGCCGGGTCGGTTCGGGTTTGGCAACCGGTTTGCCGTCGACTGTTATGCCATTGAGATTCTGCAGAATGGTGGCCGGAGTCTCAACGACCACGCCGTTTATGGCGATCCTCCGGTCCGCGATCATCCGTTCGACCTCGCGCCGACTGGCAACGCCCGCGCGGGCGAGCAGCTTGGCTATGCGTTCGCCCTCGGGCCGTGGATCGGAGTTCATGACCCGGCGAGTAGGCGCTCAATTGACCGCGCGCAACGCTTCTTCGACGATCTGGTGGAAGAGCAGGATACCGCCCTCAAGGGTCCCGAGCGTCAACTCTCCGATCGCTCCGCTGGCGAGGCCCTGCTGGCCCAGTTCGACGGCGCGAAAGTCCTCGCTCGCAAAAACGCCGCCGTCGAGTAGCGCCCAGCTGCGCTCCCAATGGTCACGCGCCTTGTCGCTTGCAGGAGCCTCCGGGATCAGCATGAAATCTTCCACCAGCGTTGTATCATGACTCTGCGGCATCAGTACCATGACGTTGAGATAATCAGGGCTGGGGATGATCACCGTGGCCGGCAGCAACTGGTAGGCAAAGGTCACGACCCGGCGCAGCGCTGCCATGTCGGAAAGGTCAACGCTGTCCATGTCTTCCAGTCGCCCCACGGCCGAACGCTGGTGCGGGCCGATCTGGTCGCCGCTGGTCACACCGTCTTTGAAAAAGGGGCCGATCGTCTGCGCATGGAGCCGCGTGACATGATAGCTTTCCAGGAAGGCGTCCATGATCAGCTTCCAGTTGCCGCGCACCGTGTGGAGCTTGCGGCGGAACAGCGCGTGGCCCGCAGTGCCAAACGCATCGAGATCATGGCCCAGTTCGCGGGCATGGCCGAAATCGGCTCCTTCAAGCGGTGCGAACCATATCAGGCCGCCTGCCTCGCAGCTGGGCAGTTCGACCAGGCCAAAATTACCCTTGTCGAGGCCCGGAAAAGTCTCGGGCCGGGGAAGGGCCAGCAAGCGGCCATCGGTGGCGTATGTCCAGGCGTGATAAGGGCAAACCAGGCGCTTTGTGCATTGCACCGCATCGCCTTCGACCAGCCGCGTGCCGCGGTGGCGGCACACGTTAAGGAAGACATGCGCCACCCCATTCGTGTCGCGGGTGATGAGCAATGGCCGCCCGGTGGCATCGTGCGGCACGGCCATGCCCGGATCGGGCAACAGCGCGCTGGGGCACAATACCTGCGGCAGCCGGTCGAACAGCCCTGCCTTTTCGCGCGCGAAATGCGCCGGGTCGGTGTAGACACTCGCAGGAACCTGCGTGATCCCGCCCCCCATGCGCTGTTCGCCGCGCGCGATTGCCTGCGCCAAGGCCAATTGTCCCTCGGTCGGGCGTAAAGGTGGTGATTTCGTATCGGCCGCGTTCATCGGGGCGTTCCTATCTCCTCATCCCGCAGCTAGTGTTGCACAAGTTCGAGTGATCGGGAAGGACGCTAGGGAATGGCCGGAGCAGCTGCGGCGACAGCGAAGCAATCATCCTGGCGCGCGCTGGGACTGGCGCTGACCAACCGCAAGACCGGCTTCATGCTGATTTTCGGGTTTGCCAGCGGGCTGCCCTTCGCTCTGTTCCTGGGGACGCTATTCGCGTGGCTGACTGAGGCCGAAGTCGACCTCGAGACCATGGGTGTGTTTTCGCTGATTGGGTTGGCCTATGCGTTCCAGTTCCTCTGGTCGCCGCTGATCGACAAGCTCGACCTGCCGCTGCTGCGCAAACTGGGCAAACGCAAGCAATGGATCGTGCCAATGCAGCTGCTGCTGGGCACCATCCTGGTGACGATGAGCCTGCTCGATCCCAAGTCGCAATTGGGCATGTTCTCCTTGCTGGCAGGGATCGGCGCTTTCGCCAGCGCGACGCAGGACATTGCGATCAACGCCTGGCGCATCGATGTGGCGGACGAGGTGGCAACGCTCGATATCCTCTCAACCGTCTACCAGATGGGTTATCGCTTCTCTTCGCTTGTCGGCGGGGCACTCGGCCTCGTTATCGCGGCCCGGATCGGCTGGCCGGAAACCTATATGATGATGGGCGCAATCCTTCTCGTTGCCGGTGCTCTTGGCCTGTTCGCACCCAATGCCGAGGGTGACCGCTTCCTCACCAGCGCGGCGAGCGATGAACAAGTTCATGCCTTGCGCAAGGCAGGCGAGCTCGCTCCGCAGCTGCGCCATCGGGCACTGGCACTGGTCGGGCTGCTGTGGGCTGCCGCGATCGGCACAGTGCTGACCTTCATGGTGATGTCGCTGACCTTTCCGCCCGAACAGCGCCCCAATCCTACCGACTTCACCCTCAATTTCGGCCCCTGGATCATCGTTGCCACCATCATCCTTCCCGCGCTTGTCGCCGGCTGGCTGGCCGCGCAGAAACGGCAGGGGCGGGGGCTGCTGACTGAAGACGCGCCACCCGCCCGTGGCGGCGCCTATGCACTCGATCATCTCTACCGTGCGCTGGTTCAGCCGCTGGTTGAATTCGTGGGTCGGATGGGCTGGTCGCTGGTGCTGATCCTGGCCGTAGTGCTGACCTATCGCATCTGCGACGCAATCTGGGGCACCTTTGCTTATCCGTTCTACTTGGGCGAACTCCAGTACACCAACGATGAAGTGGCCTTCGCGTCAAAGTTCTTCGGGGTCGGGGCAATCATCCTTGGTCTGGCGCTGGGGGGCTGGATGCTCACGGCACTCGGCCGCATGGTCACCCTGGCGATCGGCGGCTTGCTCGCCGCGCTTACCAACCTGCTCTATGCCGATCTTGCCGTGGGCGGGCACCGCATGGCCATGCTCAGCGACGCGGTCGGCTTCACGTGGGCGATCAGCCAGATACCCGAGATCGGCAGCGCGAAGCTGGCCAAGCTGACCCTCACGATCGGGTTCGAGAACCTCGCCATCGGCATAGCCGGGGCGGCCTATGTCGCCTGGCTGTCGTCGATCGTCTCGAAGCAATTCAGCGCGGTGCAATACGCACTGCTGTCATCGCTGACCTTGCTGATTGGTACACTTGGCCGCGGTGCATTGGGCGAAATGATCGAGGAGCAGGGCTATTTTGCCGTCTTCGTCCTGACTACATTCATCGGGCTCGGCGCCGTGGTGCTGGTGCTGTGCGAATGGTGGCGGCAGGCGCGGGCTGGCCGCGCTTCAGGGGTGGTGACGCCTGATCCTGCGATTGCTTCGGCGCAATAGCCTCAATCCGGCAACTCATTGTTGAGCCTCAGGACCTCTCCCGCAAGGTAAAGCGATCCCGCGATCAATACGGGCAAGCCGTCGTCGGGCAGGGTTGCGAGCGCGCTACCCACATCGGCATATCCGCGAGCAAGTGGCCCGAAGGCTTCAGGCCCGAAGCAGTCATGCGCAGGCACCGGCACCACCGCGATTGACCCGGCGATTCTCCTCAGCGGAGCCAAGAAGCCGCCCGGGTCCTTGCCCTCGATCATCCCCACCACAAGGTGGAGCCTCCGCCCGGCGAAATGCGCGGCGATGGCTGCAGCCGCATTGGGATTGTGCCCGCCATCCAGCCATACTTCGCGTTGACCGGCGAGCGGACCGGGCGAGAGCCGCTGCATGCGAGCGGGCCATCTTGCCTGGGCGAGGCCCTCGCGGATGGCATCCTCAGTTATTTCGAGCAAATCCTGGTGCCGGAGCATGGTAGCTGCGAGCCCGGCGTTGAGCCGCTGGTGCCGGCCTGACAGAGCGAGCGCGAGGTCCTCGACGGGTTTTGCCACGACCAGCGGCGCGCCCGCCGCATCGGCCACCTCGCGGATGGCTTTCATCTCGAGATCGGGTTGGACAATCGTTACCAGCGGGATCCCTGGCTTGGCGATCCCCGCCTTCTCGAATGCGATCCGCGCCATCGGTTCCATTGGTACACCTTCTTCCGGAGCCAGCAGAAAGCGCTCGTGGTCAAGCCCCAGCGCGGCAATGCCGCAGGCCGCAAGAGCATCAGGCGTCAGCACATTGGTCGCATCGAACCTGCCGCCCATGCCCACTTCGACCACGCAGGCATCGGCGGGCGAGCGGCTGAAGCACAGGAAGGCGGCGGCGATCGTCACTTCGAAGAAGCTCGGGCCAAGGTCTTCCCCTGCCTCGAGTACTTCCTGCAACACTTCGGCAAGCTCGCTGTCCGAGATCAGGTCACCTGCGATGCGGATGCGCTCGTTGTAGCGGACCAGATGAGGGCTGGTAGTGACGTGGACCCGGTAGCCTTGCGCTTCGAGCATGGCGCGCAGGAAGGCACAGGTCGAGCCCTTGCCATTGGTGCCGGCGACGTGAAAAACGGGCGGCAAGTGCCGATGGGGATCGCCCAACTGGGCTAATAGCGCAGTGATCGTTTCCAGCCCGAACCGCCCCTGCGGCACGCTAAGCAGCGCCAGCCGGTCAAGCTGCGCCTGGACGCGCGGGTCGTCCGAGCGCCCGAAGTCACGCATGGGCTCGGCTCAGGCCGCCTTGCGCGGCTGCAGGTAACCAAGCAGCGTGGCCAGCGTGGCCTTGAGTTCGCGGCGATGCACCACCATGTCGACCATGCCGTGCTCGTGCAGATATTCGGCACGCTGGAACCCTTCGGGCAGTTTCTCGCGGATCGTGTCCTGGATCACCCGCTGCCCGGCAAAGCCGATCAGCGCCCCGGGCTCGGCAATATGGACATCGCCTAGCATGGCATAGCTGGCGGTTACGCCGCCAGTGGTGGGATCGGTCAATACCACGATATAGGGTAGACCGGCCTCCTTCAGGCGGCGGGTCATCACCGTTGCCTTGGGCATCTGCATCAGACTGAGGATCCCTTCCTGCATCCGTGCACCGCCTGCCGCAGTCACCACGATGTAGGCGCATTTGCGGTCCAGCGCCGCTTGCGCGCCAGCCACGAAGGCCGCGCCAACCGCCATGCCCATGGAGCCGCCCATGAAGCCGAAATCTTGCACACCCACCACGGCAGCGCGACCGTCGATGGTGCCGCTGCCGACGCTGTAGGCATCCTTGTGCGGGCTCTTCGCGCGCGCCTGCTTCAGCCGTTCGGTGTACTTCTTGCTGTCCTTGAAACCCAGCGGGTCCTCCGCCACCTCGGGTTGTGGTAGCAGTTCGAAGCCAGGGTCGAGCAATAATGCGAGCCGCTCGTCCGCTCCGATCCGGCCGTGATGCTCGCATCGCGGACAGACTGAGAGGTTCTCGCTGTATTCCTTTTCGAACAGCATTTCCGAGCATGCCGGGCATTTGACCCAGAGATCCTTCTCGGTCGTGCGCTTGGGGCCACGGCTGAAGGATTTGCGGACGCGGGTGAACCAGTTCATCTGAGCCTTCCTATCGCGCGCTGCGAACCGCCTGGGCCAGAGCCGCAGTCAGTTCCTTTAGCTTGGCAGGCGCCGCATTGCCATATTCGCCGACCAGTTCGACCAGGGCAGAGCCGACCACCACGCCGTCCGCCACTTTGGCGATTGCGCGCGCCTGATCGGGCGTGCGCACGCCGAAGCCGACGGCTACGGGCAGGCTGGTCGATTGCTTGATGCGCGAGACGTTGGCTTCGATCGATTCAATCGCCGCCTGCTGCTTGCCGGTGATCCCGGCGACCGACACATAATAGAGGAAGCCGCCCGATCCCTCGAGCACGGCGGGGAGCCGCGCGGCATCGGTGGTTGGGGTGGCGAGCCGGATCGGAGCGATCCCTGCGGCGCGCAGGGCGGGCCCCAGTTCCTGGTCCTCTTCGGGCGGGATGTCGACGCAGATCACCCCGTCGATACCGCAGCCAGCGCATTCGCCGGCAAACCATTCGGCCCCGCGATGCACCATCGTGTTGGCATAGCCCATCAGCACCAGCGGTACACCAGGGTGGCGCTCGCGGAATTCGTTGGCGATCAGCAGCACGTCGGCGGTCTTGGTGCCCGCGGCCAGACTGCGCAGATTGGCTGCTTGGATCGCGGGACCGTCGGCCATCGGATCGGTGAAGGGCATGCCCAGTTCGATCACGTCCGCACCGGCTTCGACCAGCGCGTCGAGATTGGCCGCAGTGTCGCCATCGCCTGCTGTAATGAAGCAGACGAGCGCAGGGTGCGGCTTGGCGAAGGCAGCGCTCAGCCGGTCGATCACATCTCCACTCCCAGCTTTTCGGCCACTGTGAAGATGTCCTTGTCGCCGCGCCCGCACAGATTGGCGAGGATGATCGCATCCTTCGGCATGGTCGGCGCGATCTTCTTGACCGCCGCAATCGCGTGGCTGGGTTCGAGTGCGGGGATGATCCCTTCGGTGCGGCACAGCAGCTGGAAGCCGTCAAGCGCCTCGTCATCAGTGACGGCGGTGTATTCGACCCGACCCGATTCCTTCAGCCAGGCGTGCTCGGGTCCGATACCGGGATAATCAAGCCCCGCGCTGATCGAATGGCCCTCGGTGATCTGGCCGTCCTCATCCTGCAGCAGATAGGTCTTGTTGCCATGGAGAATGCCGGGCGTGCCGCCCAGCAAGCTTGCCGCATGCTGGTCGCCGTCCAAGCCATAGCCCGCCGCCTCGACGCCGAGCATCTTCACAACGGGATCGTCGAGGAAGGGATGGAACAGGCCGAGCGCATTCGAGCCACCACCGATCGCTGCGACCAGCAGGTCGGGCAGGCGGCCCGTGCGGCTTAGCATCTGCGCGCGGGCTTCCTTGCCGATCACGCTCTGGAAGTTACGCACAAGCTCAGGATAGGGATGCGGGCCCGCCGCAGTTCCGATGATGTAGAACGTGTCATGCACATTGGCGACCCAGTCGCGCAGCGCCTCGTTCATCGCGTCCTTCAGCGTGGCCGCGCCTGCCGTTACCGGCACGACCTCGGCCCCCAGTAGCTTCATCCGGAACACATTGGGCGCCTGCCGGGCCACGTCGGTCGCGCCCATGTAGATCACGCAGGGCAAGCCGAAGCGAGCGCAGACCGTGGCGGTGGCCACACCGTGCTGCCCCGCGCCGGTTTCCGCGATGATGCGGGTCTTGCCCATGCGGATCGCCAGCAGGATCTGGCCGATGCAATTGTTGATCTTGTGCGCGCCGGTGTGATTCAGCTCGTCGCGCTTGAACCACACCTGCGCACCGCCCAGCTCCTCGGTAAGTCGCGGGGCGAAATAGAGCGGGCTGGGCCGTCCGACATAATGCTCAAGCAGATCGTCGAATTCGGCCTGGAAGGCGGGATCGGCCTGCGCCTTGCGATATTCGCGCTCGAGATCGAGGATGAGCGGCATCAGCGTCTCCGCGACATAACGTCCGCCGAACTGGCCGAAATGCCCGCGTTCGTCGGGCTGATTGCGATAGGTATTGGCTTGCATGGTCATTCTGCCCGAGATGCTTCGCGCGCCGCTTTGCAGAAGGCGCGGATCAAGTCCACATCCTTGATACCAGGGGCGGTCTCGACACCCGAGGAGGTGTCGACCAGCGGCGCACCCGTTTGTCGGATTGCCTGTGCGACATTCGCTGGGGTCAGTCCGCCGGCAAGGCCCCAGGGCGTGCGATGGACATGGCCTTGCAGCAGCTCCCAGGCAAAGGTCTCTCCCGTGCCGCCGGGCATGGCTTTCGCAGGCGCGTCGAACAGCAGGCGATCGACCTTGCCGGCGTAGGCGGCGCTACGTTCAAGCGAACCGGAGTCCTGCACACCGAGTGCCTTCCACACCTCGATCCCGGCCTGCTCGCGCACCAGCGCGCACCAGTCGGGCGTCTCGCGTCCATGGAACTGGACTATCTCTGGCGTGACCATGGCAATCGCCTGTGCGGTCGCTTCCGGATCGGCATTGACCAGCAGCAGGACGGTCGCAATCCGGCCGCGCGCCAGTTCGCGCAGCTCCACAGCGCGCTCTAGCGGGACATAGCGAGGGCTGGGCGGATACAGATTGAGCCCGATATGCGTGGCCCCTGCCGCAATCGCGGCTTCCACCGTTTCGGGGGTCGAGAGCCCGCAAATCTTGATCTGGACCGGCATCGTTCGCGCTAGAGGGTGGCTTCGATCGCCCGCGCGGCAGCCAGCGGATCGTCGGCGCGGCTGATCGGGCGCCCGATCACCAGCACGCTGGCGCCATCGTCACGCGCCTGACGCGGGGTGACGACCCGCTTCTGGTCGCCGGTCGCCTTCCCGCCGGGACGCAGGCCAGGCACGACAAAGAAGCCGTCCTTCCACTGCTTGCGCACCGCCTTCACCTCGTGCCCCGAACACACGATCCCGTCGAGCCCGGCGTCATGCGCCAGTTCGGCCAGCCGCATCACCTGGTCATGCGCGCTGCCGGCGATCCCGGTCCGCTCCATGTCGCGTTCGTCGAGGCTGGTCAGCATCGTCACGGCGACCACTCTGGTACCATTGGCGGCGGCGGCCTTGGCGTCTTCCATCATTGCTCGGCCGCCCCCGGCATGGACCGTCACGATCGCCGGTTCGAGCACATGGATCGCCTGCATTGCACCTGCCACCGTGTTGGGAATGTCGTGCAGTTTGAGGTCGAGAAAAACGGGCAGGCCCAAATGGGCAATTTCATGCACCCCGTGGTGGCCATGCGCGCAGAAGAATTCGAGGCCCAGCTTGACCCCGCCGATATGCGATTTGACCTTGGTTAGGAGCGCTTTTGCTGCGTCGATCTGCGGCAGGTCGAGCGCGAGGTAGACCGGATTGCTCATAGCTGGGAATCGGGCCCTTCACTGCTGGCAGGAGCGGCAGCGGCAGAGGGCGGCGGCTGGTGCCGCCCGCTCAGCGCATTCGAGCGCACCGCATTCTCGAGCGAAGTGATGCGACGCATCAGGTTCCACTTAGCACCACGATGATAGAGCCACATCGGCAAGAGCCCGAGCGTGAAGGCGAGGATCACCAGCACCGGAACCTTGGTCTCAAGCACGAGGTTGTCCCACAGCCGCACCTCCACCGGATCCCAGTTGAAGAAAGAGAAGACCATCAATCCGAACAGGATCAGAACCCAGATGACCGTCCGCACGATCTGCATCAATTCTCCCCTCGGTGGTTGCCGCCTTGTCCACGAGACTAAGGGTTTTGCGCCCTGAGTCCAGTTTCCTTACCCCTCGCCAAACACCCGCGCGAAAATCGTGTCGACATGCTTGAAGTGGTAACCCAGGTCGAACTTCTCCTCGAGTTCGTGCGGCGAAAGCGCTGCGGCCACTTCCTCGTCCGCCTTGAGTAGTTCGAGCAGCGACAGCGCGCCATCCGATTCCCACACCTTCATGGCATTGCGCTGGACCAGGCGATAGGCCGCATCGCGTTCCAGCCCGGCCTGGGTCAGTGCCAGCAGCACGCGCTGCGAATGCACCAGCCCGCCCATCCGGTCGAGGTTCCGTGCCATCCGTTCGGGATAGACCAGCAGCTTGTCGACCACCCCGGTCAGCCGCGCCAGCGCGAAATCCAGCGTGATCGTGGCATCGGGCCCGATGAATCGTTCGACCGAGGAATGCGAGATGTCGCGTTCGTGCCACAGCGCCACGTTCTCGAGCGCGGGCAGCGCATAGGCACGGATCATGCGCGCCTGCCCGGTCAGGTTCTCGGTCAGGATCGGGTTGCGCTTGTGCGGCATGGCGCTCGAACCCTTCTGGCCGGGTGAAAAATACTCTTCTGCCTCCAGCACCTCGGTTCGCTGCAAATGGCGGATCTCGACCGCCAGCCGCTCGATCGAGCCCGCGATCACCGCCAATGTGGCGAAATACATCGCGTGCCGGTCACGCGGGATCACCTGGGTAGAGACCGGCTCGACCGTCAGGCCCAGCTGCGCGGCGACATATTCCTCCACCGCCGGGTCGATATTGGCGAAGGTGCCCACCGCGCCGCTGATCGCACAGGTGGCGACCTCTGCCCGTGCGGCCTTGAGCCGAGCGCGGCAGCGGTCGAACTCGGCATAGGCCTGCGCCAGCTTGAGCCCAAATGTGACCGGTTCGGCGTGGATGCCGTGGCTGCGCCCGATGGTGGGCGTATACTTGTGCTCCATCGCACGGCGGCGGATCGCCGCGAGCAGGTCGTCGAGATCGGCCAGCAGGATGTCGGAGGCGCGCGCCAGCTGCACGTTGAGCGTGGTGTCGAGCACGTCGCTCGAGGTCATACCCTGGTGCATGAAGCGCGCTTCGGGTCCGACCTGTTCGGCAACCCAGTCGAGAAAGGCGATGACATCGTGCTTGAGCACCGCTTCCTTGGCGTCGATCGCAGCGACATCGATCACGGGATTGGTTGCCCACCAGTCCCACAGTGCCTTGGCCGCGCTCATCGGCACCACGCCCAGCTCGGCCAGCTTCTGCGTGGCATGCGCCTCGATCTCGAACCAGATGCGATAGCGGGCCTCCGGCTCCCAGATCGCGGTCATGGCGGGGCGGGCGTAACGGGGGACCATCTCTGTCTCCGGCAAGGTCGGCAGGGGCGCGGGAATGCGTGCCCGGCGCGGCTATGCCGAGTGGCGCGATATTGCAAGCGCGGGACGCGCGAGTGGAACGCAATCCTCCGGTCAGACAGCAAATGTCGCCGAACCTTCCACACGATTTATCCGGGTATGGAGTTTTGCCGGAATTCCTCAGCCACGAGATGGCGATGGCGAGTTGATCCGATTAATTAGAAGCCCCTTATTGCTCGTTTGGTAATCAAAGGAATCAACCCGATGCTGACCGCTGTTCGACTTGGCAAGAAACTCGCTACCTTTAGCGAATACTGGTCACCGAAGATCGTGACAGAATTCAACGGCCATGATGTGATGGTGGTTAAGGCAAAGGGCGAGTTTGTGTGGCATTCTCATCCCGACACCGATGACTTCTTCATGGTGCTGCATGGAAAATTGAGGATAGAGATGCGCGATGGCGATGTGCATCTCAAGGCGGGGGATCTTTATGTCGTGCCAAAGGGTGTTGAGCACAGGCCGGTCGCCGACGAGGAAGTTCATATCCTCCTCATCGAACCGAAGGGCACGCCGAATACAGGCGATGAAGCGACCGCTGCACTAAAGACTGCAATTTAGCCCTCCCACTGGGCAACTGTCGCCAAGAAGCCGAATACCTACGGCGGCGGGCCTCAAGTCTGTTGGGACATGTCAACAAAATTCACAGTCCATGGCAGCGGCTCAGGATGTTGCCCGAAGACGGGCTTCAAAGTTACGAATGCATTCTTCATGCCCGCCACACAAACGCCATTTCGGACTCGCCTGTGATTTGCCCGTCGCGGTCGAAGCGCCGTTCCGCGACGCTCCCGCAGCCGTCGCGGCGCACCGCGATCACGGTGGAGCAGCGCGTCCCGTATAGCGGATGGCGGATGAAGACCGGGGTCTCGGCGGCTTCGGCCGGCACATCGGAGGGCGCGCGCGGGGCGCTGCCGAACTGCCCCAGCTCCTCGTTTGCCAGTGCATCGAACAAGGCATCGGTCGCCGCATCGTCTGCCTCGAGCCAGCAGGCCAGCGCCGCCTTGAGCTGCACCGTCTTGGCCCAGGGCTCGTCCAGCGCGCCGTTCGACAGGCCGTAGATTCCCTGCGCCAGTGGGCTGACCGAAGAGTGAGGGCGGTTGGTCAGGTAACGCGCCCCTGCTGCATTGGCGTGGATCAGGTTGAACGGATTGTAGGCCTGCAGGTCGGCCGGATCGGGCCCGCCGGCAAGCAGCCGCGCGACAAGTTCGCCGCGCGATGTGCGCGCGGGATCCGGCAGGCCATAGCCGCGCAGATTGGTGACCAGCACCATTTGGGTGGGTATAGCGATACCCGCGCCCCCGATACCCAGCCAGGTCCCGCCCGATTTCAGGTCGCGCCCGGCAAGGATGCCGCTGCCGTCGATCCATGCGGCGAGCGGCGCGGCCGGGCGATCGTGGAATTCGTCGCGATTGCCGATGACGACCAGCGGCCAGTCCGGATGCGCCTGCCAGGCAAAGGCGGCCACGCACATCGCTCAGGCTCCGACCATCAAATGAGACCCTTGGCACGCAGGCTGACGTGCCCTTCGCGCCCTACGATCACGTGGTCGTGCACGCTCACGCCCAGCAGCCGCCCGGCTTCGGCGATCCGGCCCGTGATCTGGATATCGGCGCGACTCGGCTCGGGGTTGCCGCTCGGGTGATTGTGGACAAGGATCAGCGCGCTGGCCCCCAGGTCGAGCGCGCGGCGGATCACTTCGCGCGGATGGATCGCGGCTTCGTCGATCGACCCGTCACCGACGTGATGGTCGTCGATCAGCCGGTTGCGGGTGTCGAGATAAAGCACGCGCACCCGTTCCACCGTGAGATGCGCCATGTCGATGGCGAGATAGTCGAGCAGCGCCTGCCAACTGCCCAGCACCGGACGATCGATCACTTCGCTGCGCGCCATGCGCCGTGCCGCCACCGCGACGCTCTTGAGCGCGGCGGCGCTGGTTTGGCCAACGCCCTCAACTTGCTGCAGCGCGGCCGGATCGGCATTGAGCACGCCCGCGAGTGAGCCGAAGCGCTTGAGCAGCGCCTTCGCCACCGGCTTGGTGTCGCCCTGGCGGATCGCGGCGAACAGCAGGTATTCAAGCACTTCGTAATCGGCCAGCGCTTCGGCGCCGCCGTTCAGCAGGCGCTCGCGCAGCCTGCCCCGGTGGCCCGCGCCGCCGTGATCGGGTACGGCTTTGCCGGCATTCTCTTCAGCTTGCGGCAAGACCGCCTCCGCTACGACCCTCGGATGACAGCATTGCCTTCGTGCGGCGAAACGCGCAAGAGTGCGCGCTGATGGCGCAGGCCGAAGACTCCCCCCTGAACGTCCTGAAAAGCCGGCGCTATTGGCCGCGCCGTCGACGCTGGCGAGCGTTGCTGGCGGCGCTCGGGCTGGTGCTGCTGGTGCTGGGGATCGCATGGCAAGCACGCTTCCGCATCGCCGACAACATTATCGCCGCGCAACTGGAAGCCCTCGGAATCGAGGCGACTTACGAGATCGAGGCCATCGGCCCGCGCCGCCAGGTGCTGCGCAATCTGGTGATCGGCGATCCTGCCCGGCCCGACCTCGCGATCGAGCGAATCGTGATCGTGCCGGTGGTGCATTGGTGGGGGGCTGGGATCGACTCGGTCATACTCGTGCGCCCGCGCCTGCGGGCGAGCTATCGCGGCGGAAAGCTGAGCCTGGGGGCTCTCGATCCGCTGCTTGAGCGGGACAGCGCCGAACCGTTCGAACTGCCCGGCTGGAAGCTCATGCTGGTTGACGGGCGGGCGCGCTTGCTGACCGATTACGGGGCGATCGGGGCCAGTGCGGACGGGGCGGGGCGGCTCGACGACGGGTTCAGTGGCCTGCTCGCGCTGGTGGCCCCGGACCTCGCGGGCAGGGGTTGCCGGATCGGCGATGCCAGGCTGCAGGGCAAGTTTGCAATCGACGACCGCCAACCGGAGATCGCCGGGCCATTGCGATTGCGCGCGCTGACCTGCGCGGAGGAGGGGGTGCGGTTCGCCGCGCTCGATATTGCCGCCAATTTGCGCGCAGATCGCGACCTGGCGGGACTGAGCGGGCGCACCCGGATCAACGGCATGGGGCTTGAGGCATCCGGGGCCCGCGTGACAGCGCTTGAGGGCGCAGCCGATCTGGACTGGCGCGAGGGCCTCGCGCTGGCTCGCTACAGCCTGACCGGACGCAACATCGCGCATGAGACCGCCGGGCTTGGCGCGCTTACAGCCGAGGGCGCGCTGCGGTGGCGCGCCACCGACGGCCGGATTGATCTCGACGCCGCGATGACTGGCGGCGAATTGCGGCTTGACGCTGAAATCCTACAATCGCTGGCCGGCTGGCGCGAGGCGGTAGGGGGCACGCTTGCCGAGCCGCTTTTGGCACAGGCCAGCGCTGGGATCGCGCGGGCGCTGCCGGGCAGCCGGCTCGCGGGCGAGCTGACCTTCCGCCAGAGCGCCGAGGGCTTTTCGCTGGTGATGCCCACCGCGCGCCTGCGCGACGGCGGCGGGCGCGACGTGCTGGCGCTGTCGCAGATCCAGGCGAGCACGCGCGGCGCGGGCAAAGGAGGAGCCATGCGCCTCGGAGGGAACTTTGCGATCGAAGGCCCCGGCCTGCCGCGACTTACGGGCCGAATGGAGCGCGGCCTTGCCGGTAACCCGCGGCTGCGGTTGCAGATGGCGCCGTTCCGGGCTGGAGGCAGTAGCCTCGCCGTGCCGCAGCTGGTGCTGGCCCAGGCCGCCAGCGGCGCCTGGGGGGTCGCGGGTACGATCATGGCTAGCGGCGCTGTGCCCGGCGGGCGCGTCGAAGCGCTCGAACTGCCATTGTCAGGCAATTGGTCGGAGCGGGGCGGACTGGCGCTGTGGCGCAGCTGCGTCACCCTGCGCTTCGATGCGCTGGAGCTCGCCGACCTGGCGCTCGACCGGAATACGATGCAGGTCTGCCCCTTGGGACAAGCCGCCATCCTGCGCAGCGGCGATGCGGGCATGGCGGTAGCTGCTCGCAGCGGGGCGCTGAACCTTACGGGGCGAGTAGGGGAGAGTCCGCTGCGCGCGAGCAGCGCTGGCATCGTGCTCGAATCGCGCCGCGGCATGGTGGTGCGCGATGTCGCCATGGTGCTGGGGCCAGAGGATGCGGCGAGCAGGCTCTCCGTGCGGGAGATCGCGGCAAGCTTCGGCGAGACGGCCACCGGGACCGCCAGCGGGATCGCAGGGGGGCTGGCGGCGGTGCCGCTCGATCTTTTGGAAGGGGAAGCCAACTGGGCCTTCGCGGACGGCGCGCTGGTGCTGTCCGCGGCCAGTTTCAGCCTGCGCGACCGGCCAGCGCCTGGCGCAGCTGCGCGTTTCTACCCGCTGCGCGCGCGCGATGCCGTCCTGCGAATGGCCGACAGCGAGATCACTGCCAGTGCCACGATGCGCAACCCGGCGAGCGACCGGGTGGTAACAGAGATGGCATTGCGGCACGATCTCGCGTCGGGGCGGGGCTTTGTGGACCTGTCGGTGCCCGGGCTACGCTTCGATGATCGCCTTCAGCCCAACCAGCTGACGATCCTGGCCGATGGCGTGATTGCGCTGGCCGACGGCACCATCACCGGTGAGGGGCGGATCGATTGGGATGCTGACAGGGTTACCAGCCGCGGCGCCTTTTCCAGCGCCGATTTCGACTTCGCGGCCGCCTTCGGACCGGTCCGGCAGGTCTCAGGCACGGTTGCGTTCAGCGACCTGCTAAGTCTCACAACCGACGGCACACAGCGACTCAGGATCGGCTCGATCAACCCCGGGGTCGAAGTGTTCGACGGCACATTCGATTTCGCCCTACGTGAAGGCACCCAGGTCTCGATCAGGGGCGGGCGCTGGCCGTTTTTTGGTGGAACGATGGAATTGCGCCCGACCGAACTCAATCTCGCGGTCAGCGAGGTGCGCAGTTATGTCATCGAGATCAGCGGTGCCGATGCCGCGCAGTTCATCGCTTCGATGGAGCTTGGCAACATCAGCGCCACCGGACTGTTTGACGGCACCGTGCCGCTGGTGTTCGACGAGATGGGCAATGGCGAGATCCGCAACGGGCTACTGATTTCGCGCCCGCCAGGCGGCAATCTCTCCTATGTCGGCGACCTCACTTATGAGGACATGGGGGCGATTGCCAATTTTGCCTTCCAGTCGCTGCGTTCGCTCGATTTCAACCAGATGATGGTGGAGATGAACGGGCCGCTGACAGGAGAGATCATAACCCGTCTGCTGTTCGACGGAGTGCGCCAGGGCGAAGGGGCGAGCAGCAATCTGGTGACGCGCCAGATCGCCAAGCTGCCGATCCGTTTCAACGTCAATATCCGCGCAGCCTTCTACGAGCTGCTCACCAGCCTGCGCGGGATGTACGATCCGGCCTTCGTGCGCGACCCGCGCGACCTGGGCCTGATCAAGGTCGAAAACGGGCGGTTCGTGGCCCAACCCCGGCCAGGCCTGCCCGCCGCCAAGCCCGATGATGACATATCCGATGAACCGGCCATTCAGCGCCAGGAAAGCGAGCCCGTGCCATGAACTCACGCAAATTGACCAAGCCTTCCGCCAATGCCAAAGCCTGTGCCATGACCATGACACGGGCAAGAATTCGGAGGGCACGGGCAGCCGGGATGGCGGGCATGATCGCCGTTGGCCTGTCAGGCTGCGTGAATGTGAGCGCGCCGGACAAGCCGATCGTGATCGAGCTCAACATCAATATCCGGCAGGAAGTGATTTACCGGTTGGCCGAGGATGCGGCCAAGACGATTGAAGAGAATGCGGAAATCTTCTGACAGGAAGGCGAGAGTAAGATGAGCAAGTTGCACATGATCGCAGTTTCGGGGGCCGCTGCCGCGCTGGCGCTGGGCATGGTCGCCTCGCCTGTGCTGGCGCAGCGCGATCCGGCCTATGCCGCGGCACGCGCGGCCGGGCAGATCGGCGAGAAGATGGACGGCTACATCGGTATCGTGGGGGCCGAGACGGCCGAACTGCGCCGCCTGGTCAACGACATCAACATCAAGCGCCGCGCGGTCTATGCCGAACAGGCCCAGCAGAACAATGTCACGCTGGAAGAATATGCCCTCACGTCGGGGTGCCAGCTGATCCTCAAGACCGTGCCTGGCGAAAAGTACCAGGCGCCGGGCGGTGCCTGGGAAACCCGCACGGCGGCCGCGCCGCAGCGTGATCCGCGCTGCCCCTGACGGCCGTTGCACGCGCTTTTGCCGCAGTGCGGCAAAATGCGACGCTAAACCCCCATCCATCGGTTGACTTGCCCATGCCCCCCGCCTAAGGGGGCGGCGCCCTCGGCGGGCACCTCTGCCTGTGCCGCGCGTTCCACACTCTGGAGGCTGGCATGAGCGACGAGAAACCCGCCCGGGAATCCATTGCCGAGGATGCGCGGATCGACGCGCTCGAAGCGCGGCTCAAGGCCGCACGCGAGCGTGAAGAACAGCGCAACCGGCCGCAGGTGCAGGGTGTCGATGCGGATTATCGCATGGGCAACCGGGTATTGGCGGATCTGCTTGGCGGGATTTTCGGTGGTTTTGTCATCGGCTGGGTGATCGATCGCTTTGCCGGGACAGCGCCCTGGGGCCTGTTGGTGATGCTGTTCCTCGGGATCGTGGTCGCCTTCAGGAACATCATTCGTGCAGCGAGCGCGCGCCCTGACGATCCGCCAGCGGATCAATAGCGGCACGCAGGTCTTTTGAAGCGTTAGGGAACAAACGATCGTGGCAGCCGCAGAAGGCAAGGTCGACCCGATGAAGCAATTTGCCATCGAGCCGCTGTTCGGCTCGGGCGGTTGGGAAATCGCGGGCTACAACATCGCGTTCACCAATTCGGCGCTGTGGATGCTGATCACCACAATCGTGCTGTGGGCATTCGTGGCTGGCGGCTTGAAGCGCCAACTGGTGCCCGGGCGCTGGCAGATGGCGGTGGAAACCTTCACCGGCTTCATCGACGACATGCTTGAGGCCAATGTGGGCAAGGAAGGGCGCAAATACGTGCCCTATATCTTCAGCCTGTTCATGTTCATCCTGTTCGCGAACCTGCTGGGCCTGCTGCCGATCGGCGTGCTGGGCCTGCACCCGTTCACCTTCACCAGCCACTTCACCGTCACTGGCGTGCTGGCGATCCTGAGCTTTGCGATCGTGCTGATCGTGGGCTTCTGGAAGCATGGCCTGCACTTCTTCAGCCTGTTCGTGCCGCATGGAACTCCGCTGTGGTTGATCTGGCTGATCCCTGCGATTGAGCTGATCTCGTTCCTCGTACGCCCCTTCAGCCTCGCGCTGCGACTGTTCGTGGCGATGATGGCTGGCCACGTACTGCTCAAGGTGCTGGCCAGCTTCGTGATCGGTAGCGTCAATGCCGGCGCGGTTTATGGCGGCTTTATTGGCGTGCCCAGCCTCGTGCTGATGGTCGCAATCAGCGCGCTGGAAATCCTGGTTGCGGGCATCCAGGCCTATGTTTTCGCCCTTCTGACGTCGCTTTACATCAACGACGCGGAAAACCTTCACTGAGTTTCGTCTTTTAACCAACAGCTTTACCTTCAAGGAGTTTTTCAAATGGAAGCAGAAGCAGCCAAGCTCGTCGGTGCGGGCCTTGCAGCGATCGGTGCCGGCATGGCCGCCATCGGCGTGGGCAACGTGTTCGGCTCGTTCCTCGAATCGGCCCTGCGCAACCCGGGTGCAGCCGATGGCCAGCAGGGCCGCCTGTTCATCGGCTTCGCCGCGGCGGAACTTCTGGGCCTGCTGGCCTTCGTCGTCGCGATGATCCTGATCTTCGTCGCCTGACGATCAATAGTATCGCCCGGTCGGATTTGATCCGGCCGGGATGGTGCTGCCCCTAGCGGATTGAACCTCGGACCCGACGCATGCCTCAGATAGCGCAGCTTGCCGATACCTATGCCAGCCAGGTCTTCTGGCTGCTGATCTTTTTCGGCTTCACCTTCTTCGTCATCGGGCGCGGCATGGTGCCCAAGGTGATGGACACCGTGGCGCTGCGTGACAAGCAGATCGCTGACGATCTCGCTGCAGCCCAGGCTGCCCGCGATCTGGCGAATGAGCAGGAAGAGAGCTGGCGCCTGCGCGAGAACGAGAACCACGCCAAGGCCCAGGCATTGATCGCCAAGGCCAAGGCGGAAGCTGCAGCCAAGACCGAGAAGAAGGTGGCGGCGGCGCAAAAGCGGCTCGACGACAAGCTGGCCGAGGCCGAAACGCGCATTGCCGAAGCACGCACTGCGGCTATGGGCGAAGTCGAAGCGGTGGCAGCCGAAGCAGCGCAGGACATCGTGGGCCGGCTCGCCGGGGCCAAGGTGACGGCGGCTGCGGCCAAGGCGGCTGTGAAGGAGGCGATGACACGTGGCTGACATTTTGCTCATGCTGATCGGCGCCGCCGAAGAGGGTGGCCACAAGGGACCTGCCGCGCTGGGCCTGCAGGATTACCAGTGGGTCTCGCTGGCGATGCTGATCCTTGTCGGCATCTTCGTGTGGAAGAAGGTGCCCGGCCTGATCACCGGCGGCCTCGACGCGAAAATCCAGGCGATCCGCGAGCAGCTGGATGAAGCCAAGGCTCTACGCGCCGAAGCCGAGGCGCTCCGGGACGAATATGCCGCGAAGCTGGTCGAGGCCGAACAGCACGCCGAAGCCATGGTCGCCAATGCCGAGCGCGATGCCCAGCAGATCCTCGCCAAGGCCGAAGCGGACAGCAAGCTGATGGTCGAGCGGCGCAAGCGCATGGCGGAAGACAAGATCGCTGCGGCCGAGCGTGAAGCGGTCGAGCAAGTCAAGGCTGCTGCGGTGTCGGCCGCGGCGGCTGCGGCGCGCAAGCTGATTGCCGACAAGCACAGTGCCGAGGCCGATCGGAAATTGGCAAACGAAGTCATCGCCTCGATCTGAGTCAGGCTCACATTCAGACGAGAAGGGCGGCCCGTCGTGGCCGCCTTTTTGCTGCGCGAAAAGGACTTGGCGCATGGTCAAAATCCGCTAATGCGAGGCATTCGCAAACAATATGGCAGGATTCGCCCCCAGTATGAGCCGCCTTTTCCTTACCAAGCTTCACCTTGTCCTGGCCGCTTTCATGTTCCCGGCTGTGCTGATGTTCCTGGTTACCGGGGCGCTCTACACCTGGGGTAGCAAGGGCGCGTGGCACGAGGAAACGGTCAGCGTGACGTTGAGCCAGCCACTGGCAGCGGACGAAGCCGCGCTGAAGCAGATTGCGCTCGCCGAACTCGGCAAGCGCGGGCTTCCCGCGCCCAGCGGTTCGGCCAGTGTCAGCGAAGCGGGTGAGCCAGCTTCGCTCGAGTGGACTGGTGCGCGCAGCGAAGCAAGCGTCAAGGCGACGGATGACCCGCTGGCCGCCGAAGTGACCGTGAAGGAAGCGAGCTTTCACCGCTGGCTGGTGCAGCTGCACAAGGCCAAGGGCAGCACCACCTTCAAGGCTTATGCTACGCTGCTGGCGAGCGTGCTGTTCCTGCTTGTCGCGAGCGGCGTGGTGATGGGGCTGCAGTCGGCGCCGCTGCGGCGCCTCACCATCGGCAGCAGCCTGGCTGGTGCGGGCGCTTTCGTGGGGTTCGTGCTGCTGGGCTAGCGGCCCGGCTCGAACACCACCTTGCCCACCAGGGTGCGGTTCGCCATCGCCTCGAATCCTTCGCGCCAACGGCTCAGCGGCACCACGCGGTCGATCGCGGGCCGGATCTGCCCGGCTTCGGCCAGTTCGGCTATGGCGCGATGGATCGCTGCGCCGCGTTCTGGGAAACGTCGGGCGTATTCGCCGGCGCGCAGGCCCACGATCGAGAACCCCTTGATCAGCGGGATGTTGGTGGCGATCTGCGCGATGCGGCCGCTGGTGAATCCGGCGACCACCAGCTTCCCGCCGAAGGCAACACAGCGGGTGCATTCGTCGAACACATCGCCGCCAACCGGATCGAACACCACATCGCACAGCGCGCCACGGGTGATCTCGGCCACCTGTTCGCGGAAACGGCCCTCGCTCAAGATCACGGAATCGGGCGCGTAGAGCGCTTCGATCCGCGTGCGTTTGCTTGCTACTCCGGTCGCGGCGATCACTCGCGCGCCCAGCGCCTTCGCCAGGTCGATAGTGGCAAGCCCCACGCCGCCGCTGGCGCCAGTTACCAGCACCCACTGGCCGGGCTTGAGCCCGCACAATTCGATCAGGCCGGTATAGGCAGTAGAATAGGCTGCGCCCATCGCTGCGCCTTCGGCAAAGGACAGCCCTTCGGGCAGCTGGCCGAGCCCGCGCGCCGGGATGCTGGCAAATTCGGCGAAGGCGCCAGTCTTGTTGCCGCCGATGACCTTGTCGCCGGGGGCGAAGCCGCTGGCAGGATCGGCTTCGATCACTTCACCGGCGAGTTCAAGCCCGCTGGTGAAGGGCAATTCCGGTTTGAACTGGTAGCTGCCGCGCGTCATCAGCAGGTCGGGGAAGTTGAGCGAGGCGGCCTGCACCCGTACCAGCACCTCACCCGGGTGGCGCTGCGGCTCAGCGATTTCGGCCAGCCTTACGCCGGAAAGGTCCCCCGACAGTTCCTCGACCCTGAGCGCCTGCATCGTTGCTAGAATGTGTCCTTGGCCGCTCGGAGCGCAGCGAAGGTTTCATGCGGGGCATTTCCGCCCCAGCGTGCCTGCATTGCCGGATCATCCGCACGCAGGAAGGGGTTGGTTGCCAGTTCGCGCTCAAGCCGGGTGGGCACGGTCCATTGGCCCTGTGCGCGCTTCGCGTCGATCTCCGCAGCATAGTCGCGCAGCGCGGCATTGTCCGGGTCGGCATGTAGAGCGAACTTCGCGTTCGACTGGGTGTATTCATGCGCACAATAGAGCACGGTTGCAGGCGGCAGCGCCTTGATCCGCGACAGGCTGCTCCAGAACTGCTTCGGCTCGCCTTCGAACATCCGCCCGCATCCGAGCGCGAACACGCTGTCGCCCACGAAGGCGACGCCCGCTTCGGGCAGGTGATAGGCGATGTGGCCATTGGTGTGGCCCGAGACATCGATCACCCGGGCGCTGAAGCTGCCCAGCGCTACCGTGTCGCCATGGGCCACCACGCGGTCGATCGGGCTGATCCGGTCAACCTCCTGCGGCGCGATCACCGTGGCGCCGCTCGCTTCCACGATCGCGCCATTCCCGCCGGCATGATCGGGGTGCCAGTGGGTGTTCCAGATTTGCGTGATGGTCCAGCCGTTTGCCGCCGCCTGGCGCAGGTATTCGGCACCATCGGGCGTATCGATCGCGGCGGTCTCGCCGCTGGCAGGATCGTGGATCAGGTATCCGTAATTATCGGACAGGCAGGGGAACTGGTGGATCTCAAGCATGCAGGGACCCTACAGCGAACCTCCTGGTGAGGGAAGGCAAACAAAAGCCCGCCCGGATCGCTCCGGACGGGCCTTTGACTGGCGTGACGCCAGGCCGGAGAAGGATCAGTCCTTCTTGGCCTTCAGGGCTTCGCCCAGGATGTCGCCCAGCGAGGCGCCCGAATCGGACGAACCGAACTGCGCCACGGCTTCCTTTTCCTCGGCGATCTGGCGCGCCTTGATCGAGAAGTTGGGCTTCTTGGAACGGTCGAAACCGGTCACCATGGCGTCGATCTTCGAGCCGACCTGGAAGCGGTCGGGCCGCTGTTCGTCGCGGTCGCGGCCGAGGTCCGAACGCTTGATGAAGCCGGTCGCGCCGTCTTCGCCAACCTGCACTTCGAGGCCGCCGTCGCGCACTTCGAGCACGGTCACAGTCACGGTCTGGTTCTTGCGCAGCGAGCCGGTGTCAGCACCGGCAGCCGAAGGCGCGCCCTTTTCGAGCTGCTTCATGCCCAGGCTGATGCGCTCCTTCTCGACATCGACATCGAGCACGACCGCCTTAACCATTTCACCCTTGCGATGCAGCGCCAGCGCGTCCTCGCCCGAGATGCCCCAGGCGATATCCGACATGTGGACCATGCCGTCGACATCGCCGTCGAGGCCGATGAACAGGCCGAATTCGGTGGCGTTCTTGACTTCGCCTTCGACCTCGCTGCCCACCGGGTGCTTCTCGGCGAATTCTTCCCACGGGTTGCGCTGGGCCTGCTTGAGACCCAGGCTGATGCGGCGCTTGTCGCTGTCGACCTCGAGCACCATCACATCGACTTCCTGCGAGGTCGACACGATCTTGCCCGGGTGGACGTTCTTCTTGGTCCAGCTCATTTCGCTGACATGGACGAGGCCTTCGATGCCCGCTTCCAGTTCCACGAAGGCGCCGTATTCGGTGATGTTCGTAACAGTGCCGCGCAGCTTGAGGCCGACCGGATACTTCGCCACCACGCCATCCCACGGATCGCTTTCAAGCTGCTTCATGCCCAGGCTGATGCGCTGCGTATCTTCGTTGATGCGCACGATCTGCACCTTCACGACGTCACCGATATTGATGACTTCGCTGGGGTGGTTGACGCGCTTGTAGCTCATGTCGGTGACATGCAGCAGGCCGTCGATCCCGCCGAGGTCGACGAAAGCGCCGTAATCGGTGATGTTCTTGACCACGCCGTCGATCACCTGGCCTTCGGCCAGCTTGTCGATCAGCTCGCTGCGCTGTTCGGCGCGGGTTTCTTCGAGCACCGCGCGGCGCGATACGACGATATTGCCGCGGCGACGGTCCATCTTGAGGATCTGGAAGGGCTGCGGCACGTCCATCAGCGGCGTGACATCGCGCACCGGGCGGATATCGACCTGGCTGCCGGGCAGGAAGGCCACGGCGCCGTCGAGATCGACGGTGAAGCCGCCCTTGACGCGGCCGAAGATGCGGCCCTCGACCCGCTTGCCTTCGCCGAACTCACTCTCCAGCTTGTCCCAGGCGGCTTCGCGGCGGGCGCGGTCGCGGCTCAGCATCGCTTCGCCGTCGGCGTTCTCGACGCGATCGACGAAGACTTCGACTTCGCTGCCGACGGCCAGGCCATGATCGTCATCGCCGCGCGCGAACTCGCGCAGCGGGATGCGGCCTTCGCTCTTGAGGCCAACGTCGATCACGGCAAAGCCGTTTTCGATGGCGGTAATGGTGCCCTTGACGACGCGGCCTTCGAAGCCGTCTTCGCCGGCGCCGCCGAGTTGTTCGTTGAGAAGCGCCTCGAAATCGGCGCGGGTGGGGTTGGCAGAAGTTGCCATAAGATCAGTTTCCTGTTTCACATTTGCTACCGGCCACCGGTTTTACCGGGGTCTTTCTCCGCCTCCCGCACCATTGCGGGTTCAGCGGGGCAAGAGGGCCGACATCTCCATGAGGCCGAATGCCGCCACAGAGGTTCCGGTAATCTGACGATTGCGAGAACGGCGGGCGCCTAGGCCAAGGCGGGCGCGAAAGCAAGGGAAATGCGGGTCAGCCGCGCTTATGCGCGATCGCCGCGATCGCGGCGGTGATCGCCTCTTCGCGAGTCATGTGAGTGGTGTCGAGCACGTGAGCATCCGGTGCGGCGCGCAGCGGCGCGTCCTTGCGTCCGATGTCGCGCTCGTCGCGCGCCACGATGTCATGCTCGATCTCGTCCAGTGTCAGTTCGATTTCACGATCGCGCATCTCGAGCCAGCGGCGGCGGGCGCGCTCGTGCACGCTGGCAGTGATGAACAGCTTTACCTCGGCCTCGGGAGCGATCACCGTACCGATATCGCGCCCGTCGAGCACAGCGCCGCCAGGTTGCAGTGCGAAGGCGCGCTGGCGGTCGTAAAGCGAGCGGCGGACTTCGGGATGGGCCGATACCCGGCTCGCATAGCCGCCGGTTTCTTCGCTGCGCAGCGCGGGATCGTCGAGCAGGCCATCATCGAACCGGCAGGCCGCCAGCGCATCCGCCGGATCATCAGGATTGCCGCCGCTCTTCAGCACCTGCCGGCCGACCGCGCGATAGAGCAATCCGGTATCGAGATGCGGCAGGCCGAAATGCGCGGCGATGGCCTTGGCAATGGTGCCCTTGCCGCTGGCAGTGGGGCCGTCGACGGCAATGATCATGGTGCGTTCCTGCTCGCGCGCAGGGCCTTCCACAAGCCCCAGATCGCAATCGCCGCCCAGAACCCTTCGAGCACGAGGCTGGGCCAATTGGTGTGGACCAGCAGCGACACCGTCAGCAACGCCGCGCCGGCAAGGTTGGTGCCATGCAGGATGAAGGGGTTGGGCGCGTCCTTGATGGTGAGATAGGCATAGGCGGCAATGATGCATGCCATCCCCACAAAACCCACCATTGTCGCCCAGTCGAGCGGCACGGTCACCGCGTTGCTCCTTCAAGCAGTGCCATGAAGTTGGGAAAGCTGGTGGCGATGGGCGAGGTGTCATCGACCTCGACCCCGTTGCGACTGGCAAGGCCGGCCACCGCCATGCTCATGGCAATGCGATGGTCGAGATGGGTTGCCACCGGCTCGCCGTTCGCAGTGCCAGCCAACGGTTCCCCGCCTGTGCCATGGATAACCAATCCGTCTTCGCGTTCCTCGACCCGGGCGCCCGCCAGAGTGAGCGCCGCCGCCATGGCGGCCAGGCGATCCGATTCCTTGACCCGCAATTCGTCGAGCCCGCTGGTCACCGTGGTGCCGTGTGCCAGGGCGGCGGCCACGAACAGGGCCGGGAACTCGTCGATCATGCTGGGGGCGATGGCGGGATCAACCGAAATGCCCGTCAGCCGCGAATGCTGAACCCTGAGATCAGCAACCGGCTCGCCGCCAACCTCGCGGCGATCGAACTCTTCGATCCGGCCACCCATCTGGCGCAGCACCTTGATCAACCCCGCGCGGGTTGGATTGAGCCCGACGTTCTCGATCACGAGGTCGCTGCCTTCGACGATCAGCGCTGCAACGATGAAGAACGCGGCAGACGAGGGATCACCCGGCACGACCACCTGTTGCGGCTTCAAATCCGCTTCGCCGCGAATCCGGATTACACGTTCCCCGGCAGCCTCCTCCACGCTCAGCTCGGCACCGAAGCCGCGCAGCATACGCTCGGAATGGTCGCGAGTGGGCACCGGCTCGATCACGGTAGTGATCCCCGGCGTGTTGAGGCCGGCCAGCAGCACCGCGCTTTTCACCTGGGCGCTAGCCACCGGCAGGCGATAGGTAATCGGCACGGCGGGCGAGGCGCCGCGCATGGTCAGCGGCAAGGTGCTGCCCGGCGAAACCTCGAAGCTGGCGCCCATCTGCGACAAAGGTTCGATCACCCGGCCCATCGGGCGCTTCGACAGGCTGGCATCACCGGTAAAGGTGGCGGTGATGGCATGACTTGCCACTAGGCCCATCAGCAGGCGGGTGCTGGTACCGCTGTTGCCCATGTCGAGCGGATGCTCCGGCTGCAGCAGGCTACCCACGCCCACGCCGTGAACCAGCCAATCTTCGCCATGCTTTGCGATCGTGGCGCCCATCTGGCGCATCGCCTCGGCGGTGGCCATAACGTCTTCGCCTTCGAGCAGGCCGGAAACGCGGGTTTCGCCTACAGCCAGCGCGCCGAACATGATCGAGCGGTGACTGATCGACTTGTCGCCGGGTACGCGCAGGCGGCCGGCAAGCGGGCCCTGGGCAAGGAAGCGGTGGTTGGTCAAGCGATGATCCGGCTGGAGATGGGCGAAAGGAAAGCGCGCGGCTTTTGACAGCGCCAAGCCCCTATGGCAAGGCGCGCCGCGCTCTTGATTCGGGCGGATTTGCTACCCATCAAGATTGAGAATTTTTTGCGCGGCCCGCCCAATACCGATCCGGGCCCGACCGAGGGAATACGAAATCATGGCAAAGCCAGAATGGGGCACCAAGCGTTCCTGCCCCAAATGCGGGGAACGCTTCTATGATCTGGGCAAGTCGGAACCGGTCGCCTGCATCGAATGCGGTGAGGAATGGTACCCGGAGCCGGTGCTGAAGCCCAAACAGCCGATTCCGTTCGAGGAAGCCGAGAAGAAGAAAGAGGTCGAAGCCGATGCCGATTTGGGCGGTGACGACGATCTGGACGATCTCGACGACCTGGAGAACATCGACGAGGACGATGATTCGCCCGACAACGATGTCGACTTGGGCGGTGATGACGACCTTGGTGTCGGCAAGGCAGCCGGCGACGATGAGGACGACACCTGATTTTCATGTTGCATTAGGGGGGCGCGCTTTATAAAGGGCGCTTCCCGCAAGGGAGCGGCCTTCGGGCCGCACCACATTTCGAGTGCTCGGGGCCTTAGCTCAGCTGGGAGAGCGCTACAATGGCATTGTAGAGGTCAGCGGTTCGATCCCGCTAGGCTCCACCACTCGAACTGAACCAAGTCGGATTTCGGTCCGGGAGTTTCCGCAAGGGAAGCGACCAGATGCACATTTCCGCACGCTGGCCGACGAGTTTTCGTCCGCCGGCGTTTTTCGCATTTTCCGGGCACTTGCGCCCGGCAAGGGAGTGACGGACAGGCATGTTTGACAATCTGTCAGATCGCCTCGGCAATGTGTTCGACCGCCTGCGCGGCCGCGGCGCGCTGTCCGAACAGGACGTGCGCGATGCGATGCGCGAAGTGCGCGTGGCGCTGCTCGAGGCCGATGTCGCGCTGCCCGTTGCCCGCCGCTTCATCGATGCCGTAACCGAACGTGCGGTGGGCCAGGATGTGCTGCGCTCGGTCACGCCGGGCCAGCAGGTGGTCAAGATCGTCAACGACGAACTGGTCGAGATGCTGGGCGGCACCGATGTGCCCGGCCTTGATCTTGCTGCCGCACCGCCAGTGGTGATCATGATGGTTGGCCTGCAAGGTTCGGGCAAGACCACAACCACCGCCAAGCTCGGCAAGCTGCTGAAGGAAAAGCACGGAAAGAAGGCACTGATGGCCTCGCTCGACGTGCAGCGGCCGGCGGCGCAGGAACAGCTCAAGGTGCTGGGCGAGCAGGTTGAGGTGGCGACCCTGCCGATCGTGCCGGGCCAGCAGCCGGTCGACATCGCGCGCCGCGCGATGGAAGCCGCGCGGCTACAGGCATTCGATGTGCTGTTGCTCGACACGGCGGGCCGCTTGCATGTCGACAATGCGCTGATGGCCGAAATGAAGGCCGTGGCCGGGGTTTCGACGCCCAAGGAAGTGCTGCTGGTGGTCGACAGTCTGACCGGCCAGGACGCGGTCAACGTGGCGCAAAGCTTCAGCGGCGAAGTGCCGCTAACCGGTGTGATCCTGACCCGGATGGACGGTGATGCGCGCGGTGGCGCGGCGCTGTCCATGCGCCATGTTACGGGCAAGCCGATCAAGTTCGCGGGCACCGGCGAAAAGCTCGACGCGATCGAGGCCTTTGACCCCAAGCGGGTGGCCGGCCGGATCCTGGGCATGGGCGATGTCGTCAGCCTGGTCGAGAAGGCCGCGGCGACGATCAAGGAAGAAGACGCCGAGGCGATGGCGCGGCGGATGGCCAAGGGCCAGTTCGATCTCAACGATCTGCGTACCCAGCTGCGCCAGATGCAGAGCATGGGCGGGCTGGGAATGCTGGCGGGAATGATGCCCGGCATGAAGAAGGCCAAGGCGGCACTGGCCGCAAGCGGCATGGACGACAAGGTGCTGGTGCATATGGATGCGATCATCGGTTCGATGACGCCGAAGGAGCGTGCCCACCCCGAACTGCTCAACGCCAAGCGAAAGAAGCGTGTGGCTGCGGGCAGTGGAACCGAGGTGCAGGACGTCAACAAGGTGCTGAAGATGCACCAGGAAATGTCGCGCGCGATGAAGCAGATCCGCAAGATGGGCGGGCTCAAGGGCCTGGGTGCGCTGTTCGGTGGCGGAGGCCTGGGGGCCGCCATGCCGGGGCTCGGCGGACCAGGAGCGGGCATCCCCGGCCTGGGTGGCCCCAGGGGGCCATCGGTCGATCCTGACACGCTTCCACCCGAGCTTCGCGACTTATTGAACAAGAAATAATTTCGTAGGTTTATACTGGAAAGGTAAAGTATCATGGCAGTTGCAATCCGTCTTTCGCGCGGCGGCGCCAAGAAGCGCCCCTATTACCGCATCGTGGTGTCCGACACGCGCAGCCCGCGTGACGGCAAGTATCTCGAGCAGATCGGCACCTACAACCCGATGCTGCCCAAGGATTCGGGTGAGCGCGTGAAGCTGAACGAAGACCGCGCGCGCCACTGGATCTCGGTTGGCGCCAAGCCGACTGACCGCGTCCATCGCTTCCTCGATGCGGCCGGCATCCTTGAGCGTGCACCGCGCAACAACCCGAAGAAGGGCGAGCCCGGCGAAGCCGCCAAGGAACGCGCCGAGGAAAAGGCTGCCAAGCTGGCTGAAGCCGAGGAAGCCGCCAAGGCCGCCTCTGCCGCTCCTGCCGAAGAAGAAGTAGCCGTGGAAGAGGCGGCCGCCGAAGAAGCTCCGGCTGAGGAAGTTGCCGCCGAAGAACCCGCAGCTGAAGAAACTCCTGCGGAGGAAGCTGCTCCGGTCGAGGAAGCCGTGGCCGAAGAGGCACCGGCTGCTAAAGAAGCTGCCGCTGACGAAGCCGCCGAAGAGAAGGCCGAGGGTTGATCTCTTCTCCGTTCGTCCTGAGCCTGTCGAAGGACTGCTTTTCTTCTTTCGCGTTGCGCGGATAGAAGGACAGCGCTTCGACAAGCTCAGCGCGAACGGGAGTCGTCAAGAGTGCCTGCGAACCTGATCGAACTGGCAGCCATCACCGGCGCGCATGGCGTGACCGGCGAAGTCCGCCTGAAGCTGTTCGGCGAGGGCGTGGATGCTCTGATCCGGCACAAGCGCTTCAATGGCGGAGCGCTGACCCTCAGCAAGATCCGCGGCGACGGCAAGGGCGGAGCGATCGCCCGCTTCGCCGAGGCCGTGGGCCGTGCCGAAGCCGAGAAATTGCGGGGCACCGTGCTGACGGTCGAACGCAGCCAGTTGCCAGCGTTGGGCGAAGGCGAATATTACCACGCTGATCTCATCGGCTTACCGGTGGTGACCGACGGGGGCGAGACCGTCGGTCGTGCGATCGCGGTGCACAATTTCGGTGCGACCGACATTATCGAGATCGCGAAGCATCCCGCTCCGGAAAAGGGCGCAAAGACCTTCATGGTGCCGATGATCCCGGCGGCCGTGCCCAAGTGGGACGCGCATCGCCTGGTGATTTCTGCGGATTTCGCCGAATGACTTTCGCCGCCACGATCCTCACGCTCTATCCCGAGATGTTCCCTGGGCCGCTCGGGTTGAGCTTGGCCGGCAAGGCGCTGGAGCGTGGCGACTGGCGCTGCGAGACGGTGCAGATCCGCGATTTTGCCAGCGACAAGCACCGCACGGTTGACGACACGCCGGCCGGCGGCGGTGCGGGCATGGTGCTGAAGGCCGATGTGCTGGCCGCCGCACTCGACAGCGTGGCCGACGCGCGCCCGATCCTGGCCATGACGCCGCGCGGCGCGCCGATCACTCAGGCGCGCATTCGCGAACTTGCTTCCGGCCCCGGCGTCACCATCATCTGCGGCCGGTTCGAAGGCTTCGATGAACGCCTGTTCGAGGCCCGTCCACAGATCGAACAGGTGAGCCTCGCCGACATCGTTCTGTCTGGCGGAGAGCCCGCCGCGCTTGCCATACTCGATGCTTGCATTCGCCTGCTTCCCGGAGTAATGGGCGCGCCTTCAAGCGGGCATGAGGAATCCTTCGAAGACGGATTGCTCGAATATCCGCAATATACCCGACCTTTTGAATGGGAAGGGCGCACGATCCCTGAAGTGCTGCGAT
Source organism: uncultured Porphyrobacter sp. (assembly GCA_964500135.1). Taxonomy (GTDB): domain Bacteria; phylum Pseudomonadota; class Alphaproteobacteria; order Sphingomonadales; family Sphingomonadaceae; genus Erythrobacter. The sequence goes on along the minus strand of CAZCNF010000004.1, from coordinate 5,308 downwards.
CGGGGGATCATGCGAAAATCGCTGCGTGGCGCAAGGCGCGGAGCGAAGACGACACACGGTCACGCAGGCCGGACCTTTGGGAGCGCCATAGTGGCGCTCGGGCCCAGCCTGCCTCTGGCGCGCGGCGAAAGAAGAAGGACTTGGACCAGTGAACCTGATCCAGCAGATCGAAGCGGAAGAAATTGCCAAGGCCGGCAAGGATATTCCCGAATTCCGCGCAGGCGATACCGTGCGCGTTGGCGTGAAGGTTGTCGAAGGCAACCGTGAGCGCATCCAGAATTTCGAAGGCGTGGTGATCGCCCGTTCCAATCGCGGCATGGGTTCGAACTTCACCGTGCGCAAGATGAGCTTCGGCGAAGGCGTTGAACGCGTGTTTCCGCTCTATGCGCCGATCGTCGACAGCATCACCGTGGTCCGCCGCGGCGTGGTGCGTCGCGCCAAGCTCTATTACCTGCGCGGCCGCACCGGCAAGAGCGCGCGCATTGCCGAACGCCGCGAGAACGCCAAGGCCGACGCATAAGGCATTCGCGCAAAAGGTTTGACGAAGGGCGTCTCGGCGATATGCCGGGGCGCCCTTTTTCTTTGTCCAACAGCCCATCGGGGAACCCGTCATTGTCATGCGAAGCCTTGTTGCCTCCACCGCCATTGCCCTGCTCGCCTGTGCCATGCCTGTCCACGCGGAAGGCGAAGCCATGACCGACACCGTGCCGCAGCTGACCTTCGAGCGCGTGTTTGCCTCGCCCTCGCTCGACGGGCCGAGCCCGCGCCAGGCCAAGCTTTCGCCCGATGGGCGCTATCTCGCATTGCTGCGGAATCGCGCCGACGAGAAGGATCGTTACGATCTGTGGGGTTACGACCGGACCACGGGCGCTTGGACCATGCTGGTCGATTCGAAACAGCTCGGTTCCGGTCGCGAACTCAGCGAAGACGAGAAGATGCAGCGTGAGCGGCTGCGGGTCGGAAATCTGACCGGCATCATCAGCTATCAATGGGCAAATGACGGCAAGGCGGTGCTCGTGCCGCTCGACGGCGATCTCTATCTCGCCGGGCTCGATGGCTCGGTGCAGCGGCTGACTGATACCGAAGAGACTGAACTCAACCCGACGCTCAGCCCCAAGGCCGGCTTTGTCTCCTTCGTGCGCGACCGGCAATTATGGACGGGCCGGATCGGCGCGGAGGCCGTGCCTGTCACTCCGAAGGAAGCCGAGACGATCCGCTGGGGCGAAGCGGAATTCGTCGCGCAGGAGGAAATGAACCGGCTGACAGGCTTCTGGTGGAGCCCGGACGAACGCCGGATCGTGGTCCAGCGGACGGACGAGAGCCCCGTGGGCGTGGTCACCCGCGCGGCGATCGGGGCCACCGGCACCAAGGTGTTCGACCAACGCTATCCGGCGGCCGGCACGCCCAATGCGCTGGTCGAACTGCACGTGATCGACCCCGACGGTGGGAACAAGGTCAAGGTCGACCTTGGGCCGGACAGCGATATCTACATCGCCCGGGTCGACTGGGCACCCGACGGCAGCGCGATTTATGTCCAGCGCCAGAATCGCGCGCAGACCGTGATGGACGTGCTGAAAGTCGATCCTGCCACCGGCGCCAGTGAAGTGTGGTTCACTGAGCGCGCGGCGCGCGAAGACTACTGGATCAATCTCGGCAATGACTACCGCTTCCTCAAGGACGGTTCACTGATCTGGTGGAGCGAGCGCGACGGTTTTGGCCATCTCTACCACTTCCGGAACGGCGCCTGGACCCAATTGACCCAGGGCGAATGGGTCGTCACGCGCCTGGCCGGGGTCGATGAGGCCGCGGGCCGGGTCTATTTCGAAGGCAATGCCGACGGGGTGCTCGAACGCCATGTCTATGCGCTGGACCTGGCGAAGGCGGGCGAATGGCAGCGGCTGACCGAGCCGGGATATGTCCATACCTCGGTTATGGACGCCAAGGCCCAGTCGCTGCTGGTGACGCGCTCGTCGCCCGCCCACCCGCCGCAGACCTATCTGGCGGACACCGCAGGACGGCGGATCGCCTGGATCGAGGAGAACGCGCTCGACGCCGATCATCCCTATGCACCTTGGCTGGCAGGTCATGTCATGCCCGAATTCGGCACGATTCCGGCCGAGGACGGCACGCCGCTGCATTACATGATGCTGAAACCCCGGATGGAACCGGGCAAGAAGTATCCAGTGTTCGTGCAGCACTATGGCGGGCCGGGCCCGCAGATGGTCGATCGTTCATGGGAAGGCACGCTGGCGCAGGCGATCGTCGATCGCGGCTATATCTGGTTCATGCTCGACAATCGCGGCAGCGCGCACCGCGGGGTGGCCTTCGAACAGCCCCTATGGCGCGCGATGGGCGGGGTCGAGGTGGCCGACCAGGCACGCGGCACCGAATTCCTCAAGTCGCTCGATTTTGTCGATCCGGCCAAGATCGCGATCTACGGCTGGTCTTATGGCGGCTACATGACGCTGAAGCGGCTGCAGGCCGAGCCGGGCACCTATGCCGCGGGAATCTCGGGCGCGCCGGTGACCAAGTGGGAGCTTTACGACACGCATTACACCGAACGCTACATGGGCGATCCGCGCGAGGTGCCCGAAGCCTACCTAAAGGCCAATGCGATGCAGGAGGCTACGAAGATGGCGGACCCCTTGCTGCTGATCCACGGCATGGCGGACGACAATGTGGTGTTCGAGCATTCGTCCGAGCTGATAGCCAAGCTGCAGGCGAACAATGTGCCGTTCGAGATGATGCTCTATCCCGGTTACACCCACCGCGTTGCGGGCGAGCAAATCTCGCCGCATCTGTGGAACACGATCTTCGGCTTTCTCGAACGGCACGGCGTGACCCCGCCCGAATAGGGCGCCAGGTCAGCTGCAAGCGAATTGTTTTGCAGTGCAGCGTGAAACGGCTATGGCGTCGCGCCTTGCCTGAACGGAGTGAGTAAGCATGGGCTACAGAGTTGCTGTCGTTGGCGCGACCGGGAATGTCGGGCGCGAAATGATGCAGATCCTCGCCGAGCGCGAGTTCCCTTGTGACGAGGTTGCAGCGGTGGCTTCGCCGCGCTCGACCGGCACCGAGGTGGAGTTTGGCGATACCGGTCGCATGCTCAAGTGCAAGAACATCGAACACTTCGATTTCACCGGATACGATATTGCGCTGTTCAGCGCCGGGGGCGGCCCGGCCAAGGAGTATGCGCCCAAGGCTGCGGCGCAGGGCTGCGTCGTCATCGACAACAGCTCGTTCTGGCGGATGGACCCTGACGTGCCGCTGATCGTGCCCGAAGTGAACCCGGACGCGATTGACGGCTACGCCAAGAAGAACATCATCGCCAACCCGAACTGCTCGACGGCGCAGCTGGTGGTGGCGCTCAAGCCGCTGCACGATGCCGCGACAATCAAGCGGGTCGTCGTCTCGACCTACCAGTCGGTTTCGGGCGCGGGCAAGGCCGGTATGGACGAACTGTTCGAACAGAGCCGTGCGATCTTCGTGGGTGATCCGGTCGAAACCCGCAAGTTCACCAAGCAGATCGCGTTCAACCTGATCCCGCACATCGATGTCTTCCTCGACGATGGCTACACCAAGGAAGAGTGGAAGATGACGGTCGAGACCAAGAAGATCCTCGACCCCAAGATCAAGCTGTCGGCAACCTGCGTGCGCGTGCCGGTGTTCGTCGGCCATTCCGAAGCGGTCAGCATCGAATTCGAGCACGAGATCTCGGCACGGCAGGCGCAGGACATCCTGCGCGAGGCGCCCGGCGTGATGCTGGTCGATAAGCGCGAGGACGGCGGCTACATCACGCCGATCGAATGTGTGGGCGATGGGGCCACCTATGTCAGCCGCGTGCGCGAGGACCCGACGGTCGAAAACGGCCTGACGCTGTGGTGCGTTTCGGACAATCTGCGCAAGGGTGCCGCGCTCAACGCGGTGCAGATCGCCGAACTGCTCGGCCGTCGCCATCTGAAGAAGGGCTAGGCCGATGCGCTGGATCGTCTCGCTGCCGCTGCTTGCGCTGCTGGCCTGTGCGCCTGAGGCCGGGGAGCAAGCCGCTGAAGAGCCGGCGGAAGCTGCCGCCCCCGAGCCTGCCCGGCCGTCGGTCAATCTCGATGCCGACGGGATCACGGTCCCGGCCCAGCCAAGCAGTGCGCTGATCGAAGTACCGTTCGGTACGGCGAGAGCCGAAGTCGAGGATGCGTTGGCGAGCGCGCTGGGCAGCATCAAGGATCGCGGCGCCAACACCGAATGCCCGGCCGGGCCGGTCAGCACCACCAGCTATGACGGGATCGTGCTGAATTTCCAGCGAGACCGGTTTATCGGCTGGCTCGCCGATGGCGGCGATTACATCCCTGCCATGACCCGCAAGGAACTGGCGGCGAGCAGCGGCGGGCTGACCGCGGTGGAAGGGAGCTCGCTGGGCGCCGAGTATTATCTCGGCAAGGACGGCGAGCCGGTAATTTCGTTCCTGTTCGACGGGCCGGGCGAGGGCGCACGCGTCACGCGGCTGTGGGCCGGGACCAACTGCATCTTTCGTTAGGACGCACGCGGCGGGCTATTCGCCGGGCGTAGGCAAGGCGCCCTGCGGTGTACGGTTGCGCCGCATCAACAACGCGAGCGGAGCGGCTGCGATGGTGATCCACATCATCAGCCAGAAATCGTTGATGTAGGCGATCATTGCGGCCTGGCGGTTGATCTCGCCATCGAGCAAACCCAGCGCCATGTCGCCGAACGCCTGGTAGCGGTCGACCGTCGAGACATCGACCGCGCTGCCGGTGGCCGCGGTGACATGGCTGGCAAGGTCGCTGTGGCTGGTCTGGATGCTATGGCCAACTAGCACCGTCATCAGCGCGATCCCGACCGAGGCACCCAGCGAGCGGAACAGGTTGAGCAGGCTTGATCCCTCGGTGCGCAGGCGCGGCGTCAAGGTGGCGAAGGCGCTGACCTGCAGCGGAATGAACACGAGCCCCATGCCCAGCCCCTGGATCAGGCCCGAAGCGATGATATGGAACTGGTCGACGGCGAGCGACCAATGCGCCATCTGCCACAACGAATAGGCGCAGATCAGAAAGCCCGACGCGACCACCGGGCGCGAATCCCAGCCATGTCGCATCAGCCAGCCCGAAATCTGCATGCTGATGAGGATGCCGACCCCGCGCGGCATCAGCACCACCCCGGTATCGATCACGCCATAGCCGAACAGGTTCTGCAGCATGGGAGGCAGCAGCGCCATGGTCGCGAACATCACCACTCCGATCACGATCATGAAGCCCAGTGCAAAGGCGAAATTGCGGTCACGGAAAAGCGCGGTGTCGAACAT
>CAZCNF010000003.1:12076-109160 GCA_964500135.1 uncultured Porphyrobacter sp. | reverse complement strand
CGCTGCGGTTCTTCATGGCGGCGATGGAAAGCCAGGGCCGCGACATCAAGATGGATGAGAAGCGGGTCGAGGGATACCGCAACTTCGCCACCAAGCTGTGGAACGCGGCGCGGTTCTGCCAGGCGAACGGTATCGGCGCTTCGGCCTCCATCGTCGCGCCCGAGGCGCGGCTGTCGGCCAACCAGTGGATCATCGGCGAAGTGCAGCAGACGGTCGAGGCGCTCGATGCCGCGATGGCGGAGCTGCGCTTCGATGCCGCCGCCAATGCGATCTACCACTTCGTGTGGGACCGGTTTTGCGACTGGTATCTCGAACTCATCAAGCCGGTGTTCCAGGGCGCGAGCGAAAGCCCCGCCGCGCAGGAAACCCGCGCAGTGGCTGGCTGGGCGCTCGACCAGATCCTGGTGATGCTGCATCCCTTCATGCCCTTCATCACCGAAGAGCTGTGGCACGCGCAGGGCCAGCGACCTTACGAGCTGATCGTGGCGAAATGGCCCAATCCGCAGGCCAGCGTCTCGAAGGAGGCGACCGATGCGATCGACTGGGTGATCGCGCTTACCACCTCGGTGCGTAGCGCGAAGAACGAGTTGGGCATTGCTCCGGGAGCGAAGCTGGCCGCTTATTGCCCTGCCCCCTCGGCTGTCGCGCAGCGTGTGGTCGAGCGCAGCAGCGCGGCGATCGAGCGGCTGGCCCGGCTGGCTCCGGTCACGCTGGGCGATGCGCCCGCCGGGCCCGCGATGCAGGTCACCGCCGGCGAGGATGTGTTCGTGGTGCCGCTGGCTGGGGTGATCGACATCGAGGCCGAGAAGGCGCGCCTCGCCAAGGCGCTCGAAGCGTCAGAGAAAGAGGCGAAATCGCTCGAAGGGCGGCTGTCGAATGCCGCCTTTGTTGAAAAGGCGAAGCCTGAGGCAGTTGAAAAGGCCCGCGCCGATCATGCATATCACAGCGGCGAAGCCGAACGGCTGAAGGCCGCGCTGGCCCGCTTGGGGTAAGGAAAATGAGCGATTTCACCGAGGACTTCGTGTTCATGCCGCGCAAGTCGGGCAATGGCATGGTTGCCGAAGGCGAATGGCACGGCGACGAAGTGACCCTGTTCCTGTCGGACCAGAGCCAGAGGGACGAGGAAATCGCGCTGCTCGAAGAGCTGCACCGCAGCTGGGCGGCGTGGTCGCGGCTGCTGCGCAAGGCGATCGACAAGGAGCATGGCGATCCGGGCGATTTCTGGATCGAAGCGATCAGCGCCTATAGCGGCGAGGGCTACGAAGGCTATTTCGAGATCGAGTTCAGCGCTCCCGACCTGTTCGGCGACGATATCGCGCTCGCGGTCGGCACGCTCAAGGACGGCATCACCGACGTAGGCCTGCCCGGCTGATGGCGTTGGTGCTCGCCACCACCTTACCGGGCGAGCCTGAAATCTTCGCCAGCCTGCAGGGTGAAGGTCCCAGCGCAGGGATGCCGGTCGCATTTGTCCGGCTCAGCCGCTGCAATCTCGCCTGCAGCTGGTGCGATACGCCCTATACCTGGCACTTCGAAGGCGACAATCGCCCCCACCGCGGCGGTGAAACCTATCCCCGCCAGGCCAACCAGGTGACGATGGAGCCCGCCGAGGTCGCCGCACGCATCGCGGCGTTGGGACAGGCGCGCCTGGTCATCACCGGGGGCGAGCCGCTGCTGCAGGGCGGCGCGCTGGCCGAGATGCTGGCGGCGCTGCCTGACATCGCGGTCGAGATCGAGACCAATGGCACCGTGGCAGCACCTGCACGGCTCGACATCAGGGTCGACCAGTACAATGTCAGCCCCAAGCTGGCGCATTCGGGCAACGAAGCCCAGCTGGCACTGATCCCCGAACGGCTCGATGCCTATGCCAGCGACCCGCGCGCCTTTTTCAAGTTCGTGATTGCCGCACCGGGTGATGTCGACGAAGTGCTGGCGCTCCACCGCCGTTATCGCTTTCGGCCCGGGCATGTGTTCCTGATGGCGGAAGGCACCGATAGCGCCACGCTGCGTGAGCGCGAGGCCTGGCTGAGCGAGCTATGCCTCGAGCATGGCTTCCGGTTGTCGGACCGGCTGCACATCCACCTCTACGGCGATACGCGCGGTACCTAGCCCTGGCTCCGCCAGCGCTGGACGACGCGGTGGACCATCTCCTCTTCGCCGCCGCTGTGGTTCCACAGTTCGACGAAGCTGGGATCTTCCGAGGCCGGCCGCTTGTTCTCTTCGAGGTTGTCGAACGCGACGCGGATCGGGATCGCCACGCCTTCGCCGCAGATGATGCATTCGCGGTTGCGCAGGGCGGGGATCGAATCGAGGAAGCCGCGCGCGCCTTCGGGCATCGCGGCTTTCACGAAGGCCTGATCGCGTTCGTTGTTGAGACGCATCGAGATGATGGTGCCGCACTGTGACAGCACGCCTTCGGCAAGGTCGGACGGGCGCTGCGTGATAAGGCCCAGCGATACGCCGTATTTACGCCCTTCCTTGGCAATCCGGCTGAGGATACGCCCGACCGAAGATCCGTCGGCGTTCTTCTCGTTCGGCACATAACGGTGCGCCTCTTCGCACACCAGCAACACTGGGCGGGTCTTGTCGTCGCGACCCCAGATGGCGAAGTCGAACACCAGGCGGCTGAGCACTGCCACCACTGTGCTGGTGATGTCCGACGGCACACCCGACACGTCGATGATCGAGATCGGCTTGCCGTCGCCCGGCATGCGGAACACCTTGCTGATGAACTCGGCCATGGTGTCGCCCACGAGCATGCCTGAGAACATGAACTGGTAGCGTGGGTCAGCCTTCACTTCGTCGAGCTTGTTCTTGATCCGGACATAGGGCGCGGTTGACGTCGCCTTGTCGAGCTTGCCCATCTCGTCCTGCAGCTTGCTCGAGAGATCGGACAGCAGATAGGGAATGGGCGAATCGACCGTGATCTTGCCGAGATGTTCGGCCAGCCGGTTCTTGCGGCGCGCGTGGAGCACGCATTTGGCCAGGATGTCGGCATCGATCTGGCGTTCGTTGCCGTCGCTGGTCAGCAGCACTTCGCAATGCTCTTCGAAATTCATCAGCCAATAGGGCATCTGCAGGTTCGACACGTCGAGGATCATGCCGGTCTGACGGAACGCGGCCGAATATTCGCCGTGCGGGTCGACCATGACGATATGGCCCTTGGGCGCGGCCTGGCAGATGCGGTGCAGGATCAGTGCGGCGCTGGTCGACTTGCCGGTACCGGTCGAACCCAGCAGCGCGAAGTGCTTGCCGAGCATGGCGTCGATATAGAGCCCCGCACGGATGTCGCGCGTCGGGAACACGGTGCCGATTTCGATGTTCGCGCGCCCGTCGCTGGCATAGACCTGTTTGAGGTCGGTGGTCGTTGCCGGATAAATCAGCGCCCCCGGCACCGGATACCGCGTCACACCACGCCGGAACCCGCGCAGGCGCCCCGTCAGCTTTTCCTCGACCCCTTCGCCCAGGAAGTCGATATTGGCGAGAATGCCGCCGCCGCTGCCGCGGTCCTTGCGCTGGTTGCGCACGCTGGCCAGCAGCCAGTTCTCGCCCACGCGGATCTTGATTTGGCTGCCGACCTGGCCAGCCAGCGCAATCGACGGATCATTATCGTCCATGCACTCGTTGAGCCGCTGGGGGTCAAGCGCAATCTGCGAACCCGAACCGGCGATTTCCAGCACCACCCCGATCGGCTGGATGGCATTGTCGCTGGCTTCGCCAGCCGCCGCAGGTGCCGAGCCCTGCACTGCGCGGGCGGCATCATGCGGCGCTGCGGCCGGCCGAGACTGGTTGAAATTCGCATTGCCCAAATCGGTCATGTAAGGCCCCAATAGCACTGGATCGACACGCGCATGGGCCTAAGCGCGCGAGGTTAAGATCGCGTCAACGATAGTGGGACCGGTGCGTCAGATATAGGCGAACAGGCGCCCGGCGATCCAACCCATCGACACCGACAGGAACACCGCGGCAAGGCCATACCAAAGCGCATAGAGCTGCGAGAAGACTTCGACGAAGCGTTCGAAGCCGACCTTGCGCACTTCCACTTCGGCAATCGCCGAGGCGATCACCTGCCCGCGCGAAATGGCAAAGGTTTCAGCGGTATATTGCCCGGTTACGACATTCGACGGCAATTCGATCCGGGCCTGGTAGAGCACCTGTTCGCTGATCGCGACCCCGGTCATGTCTTCCTTGTAAAGCCCCTGGCGCCGGCGCAGGTCGACCAGGCCAGCGGCGAAACGGGCCTGTTTCTCCGGCTCGATCTGCCCGCTGGGCGAAAGCTGGATGAACTGCGTGCCCAGCTCGTAGATCGCGGCGGTGCGCTCGTCGACGATCTGGTCGACCGGGCGCGATGCGGCCACCGCGAAGAACGAGGGCGCGGAACGGAAATCGGAGCTTTCCGCATTCATCCATATCCCCAGGATGCGCTCCTTCTCGCGGATCCGGATCGGCTCGGTCGGGCCCTTCAGTACCACGACAATGTCGTATGCGGCGCCGCCGCGCTGCCCGCGCGGATCGAGGATCGCGCCGTAGAGGATCAGCTCGGTTCCGGTGAAGCCCTGCCGCACCTGCACTTCATCCTGCGACACCGCCGGCACCAGGATCGCGTCGCGTTGCCCCATCAGCAGGAATGCCGCCAGCACAAGGAACCACGCTCTCATAGCGGCGCGACCGTGTAGATCTCGTCAGGCTGGACGCCCAGCCCGAACAGCATGCGCAGCGCCACCGCCAGTACGATCGCAGCCAGCACGAGGCGCAGAATTTCGGGCCGGGCCTTGAGTGCGATCTGTGTGCCGAACTGCGCGCCCAGCACCGAACCCAACAGCAGCAGGCCGGCCAGAACGATATCGACCGCCTTGGTGGTGAGTGCGTGAACCATGGTGGTCGCCATCGTCACGAACAGGATCTGGAACAGCGAGGTCCCGACCACGACATTGCCGCTCATGCCCAGGATGTAGAGCATCACAGGCACCAGGATGAAGCCGCCGCCCACCCCCATCAGCATGGTGAGAATCCCCACAAACACGCCCATCAGGAACGGGGCCAGCGGCGAGATGTAGAGGCCCGAGCGGTAGAAGCGCCAGCGCATCGGCAGGCTGGCGACCAGCGGGTGATGGCGGCGCTTGCGCACCTTAGGGGTCTGGCCCGGGCGCGGGCGCAGCACGCTCAGCGCTTCCTGCAGCATCAGGGTGCCGATCGCACCGAGCATGATGACATAGAGCAGGTTGATGACCACGTCGATCTGGCCGATCGCCTGCAGCAAGCGGAACAGCAGCGCGCCGATCATTGCGCCGAAGACCCCGCCGCCAACCGCGACCGTTCCGAGCTGGTAGTCGACCCCGCCCCGTCGGCGGTGCGCCAGGACGCCCGACACGCTTGCACCCGTGACCTGCGTGGCCGCCGATGCGGCTGCAACCGTTGGTGGGATACCGTAGAAGATCAGCAAGGGCGTGGTCAGGAAGCCCCCGCCAACCCCGAACAGTCCGGACAGAACTCCGGTCAGCCCGCCCAGCGCCACGATCAAGAGCCCGTTGACCGACAGATTCGCTATGGGCAGGTAAACGTCCATGACGATGGCCTAGCCCAGCCGTGTGGCGGATTAAAGCCGCAGCAGCCGGACAATCCCTAGCTGCGTTGGCCAAGGGGGTTGGCTGCGGACTTTACGGTTCGTCCAATGTGGCCGGTGCCGCGCACTCCGAGGCATCGCCTGTTCGCGGACCAATGGCCGGCTCTGCGGCGGCACAGGCTGCAGCCTCGGCTTGGCCGGGCCGGCGGCTGCTACCACATGAGGAGCCGCGCGCCGGCCCAGAGCGACAGCAGCAGCGCCAGCGCCGCCAGCGGCTGGCCGCGCCTGTTGGCGAGATCGGGGCCTGGCGAACCGCTCATCGCATGCTCCTGAATCCCGTTTGGGGCTGGGCATCCGCTGGTTCGCGCACAGTCGCCTGGCGGTGACTTGCTTGCGCCCAGGGGCGAACTGCGAGGCTCCTGGCATAGTCGCGCAGAGCCCGGGCCGTTGCCACGATCTGGAGCAAGTGACCGAGCGGGATGGCCAGAACTGCGCGCGAACCGCCTGCCGGTCCGGCTTCGCGCGCGGCAAAGGCAAAGCGGGCACCCACCCTCCACAGCAGGACCAGCGCGCAGGCCTCGAGCAGCAGCGCCAAATTGCCGGGCAGTGGTGCCAGCACAAACGCACCCCAGTGCGGGACGATCCAGCCCGCAACGAGGATCGCCAGCGAAAGATAGGATGCCAGCAGGACCATCGCCGATAACGGTGCGCGACGATCTCGCAGCCGCATCCAGCCTTCGGCAAGACTCGCCGGTCGGCCAATGTTTGGCCAGCCCAGCCGGTCCCAGGCTTCAAGCGCGTTGCCTTGGATAGCCAGCGCCCGGTGCCGCACCGCTTCGCCGACTGTTGCGGGGAATTGGCTGCGGGTTGCCACCAGCGTGCCATCGGCATGGCGGGCACGCAGCAACCGGCAACGTCCGCCAGCAGCGGCGAGGCGCAGCCCGAATTCATAGTCCAGTGCGAGCGAATCGCGCGTAAATGGCCCCTGCGCCGGGTCCGCTTCGGCCAGGCGCGCCAGCACCTCCCGAGCAATCGCCAGGCCGCCGCCTGTCGTCGGCAAACCTGCTTCCAGCGCACCGCGAACAACCATCGCCTTGCCATGCAGTTCCGCGAGTTCCCCGAACAGGTAAGCACTAATCCAGCAGCGGCGTGGCTGCGCCAGCGGCAACAGCGGCAATTGCACTAGGTCGGCGCCCCCGATGGCCTGGTCGAGCAGACCCAGCGCAGCCGGGTCGACTCGGTCGCCCGGCGCCTGGATCACCACCATCCGTGCGCCGAACCCGGCGCGTTCCTCGTCGCGGCACAGCGCCTCGTACAGCCGATCGAGGCAAGCCGCGCGGGTGCAAGGCCCGGCATGATCATGGATCACCAGGCGCAACCGCGGATCGCCATTCCCCCCCACCATCGCGGCTTCGATCGTTGCCCGGTCGCTGCGATGACACCCGACATAGAGGCGCAGTTCGGCCTGGCGCCAGGCGCCGAGGATCTGCGCGATAGTCTCGCCAACCAATCGGTGAGCCGGCGAGGCTGGCAGGAAGATTGCCGCAGCACCCTCAAGCGGGGCTTCTGCAAGCTCCCCCCCATTGACACGAATGGTGCTTGCCTCCCCTTTCCGGCGAAGCCAAAACCAGTAGAGATCAACCACCATGTCATCGAGCGCACCGAGCAGGAAGAAGAACCCGGCAAACAGCAACAATTCGTGCTGGAGCACAGCCAGCAGGTGCGAGGCAGACACGTCTGGTGCAGGCAAGGCGACCCCCTCCCCGTTTGAGGGGAAAGAATAACTCTGCGGCATTCATCTTGCAACGATAAGAAATTCCTGAAGGGGCAAAGTTAGAAATGCAAAAATCCACTCCCGTACGCGCAATTTTTGCTCCGGTCCGGGCGCTGTTTGTGAGCGATGCCTCGGCAGGAATTCTGTTAATTCTTGTCGCAGCTGCAGCCATCCTGGCAGCCAATTCGCCACTGGCTGGCGCATATCGTAATCTATTCTATGGCGAACTCGCATGGACGCCGATCGCCAAGCTCGACGATTTGCATCTCTGGATCAACGACGGGCTGATGGCGATCTTCTTCTTCGTTGTCGGGCTGGAGGTAAAGCGCGAACTGATCGCCGGTCAATTGGCTGATCCGGTGAAGCGGCGTCTGCCGGTGCTGGCGGCCGCAGCGGGGATGTTCGTGCCAGCCGGGGTCTACATGCTGGTCTCGGGCGGGGGCGCCTATGCCGGTGGTTGGGCGATTCCTGCCGCCACCGATATCGCCTTCGCCATGGGCGTGCTGGGCCTGCTGGGAAGTCGCGTCCCTGCCTCTTTGCGCCTGTTCCTGCTGACGGTCGCGATCGTCGACGATATCGGCGCGGTGCTGGTGATCGCACTGTTCTATACCCCTTCGATCAAGCTTGCCTGGCTGGCCGGATCGGCGCTGGTGTTCGCGGCGATGGTGGCGTTGAACCGGCTGCGCGTGGTGCATTTTTCGCCTTACATCCTGCTGGCTTTGGCGCTGTGGTATTGTGTCCTCAACACCGGAGTTCACGCCACCATCGCGGGCGTAGTGGCTGCGCTCGCGATCCCGATGGAACGGGCCGATGGCAATTCCATGCTGGAACGGCTCGAGCATGGCCTTGCGCCGTGGAACGCCTATCTGGTGGTGCCGGTGTTCGGCTTTGCCAACGCCGGGGTGTCACTGCAGGGTCTTGGCCTCGACGCGCTGTTCGATCCCCTACCGCTGGCGATCGCCGCCGGGCTAGTGATCGGCAAGCAGGTCGGCATTTTCGGCGCGGTCTGGCTCGCGGTGACCAGCGGCCTCGCCCAGAAGCCCGAAGGGGCAAGCTGGCTGGAAATCTACGGCGTGGCGATTCTCTGCGGCATTGGTTTCACCATGTCGCTGTTCATTGGCGGGCTGGCTTTTCCGGGCGATCCACTGCTGATCGAGGAAGCCAAGCTGGGGATCCTGACCGGTTCGGCCATTTCCGCGCTGCTCGGCTACTTCCTGCTGCGTATGACAGCCACGCGGACGCCAGCCGAATGTGACGACCGCGGCCGCGAGCCAGACGAAGCCTGAACGATCCGGCGCCGCTTCGCGGGCTTACCAGCTGCCGGAATTGGCCATGCTGGCCCAGGGTTCCTGCGGCGGCAGATGGCCGTCCTGCAGCAGCTCGACCGAAATCCCGTCGGGCGACTTCACGAAGGCCATATGGCCATCGCGTGGCGGCCGGTGGATCGTGTGCCCGGCATCCATCAGGCGCTGGCAGGTGTCGTAGATATCGTCGACCCGATAGGCCAGGTGGCCGAAGTTGCGCCCACCGGTGTAGTCCTCGGGCGGGCTGCCATCCTCGGGTGGCCAGTTATAGGTCAGTTCAACCTCGGCCACGCCCTCCTGGCCCGGCGCAGCGAGAAAGATCAGGGTAAAGCGCCCGGCCTCCACATCGAACCGGCGCACCTGCTTCAGACCGATCAGCTCGAAAAAGGCGACCGTTGCATCGGGATCGGTCACCCGGATCATGCTGTGGAGATATTTGACCATGGCCTGCCTTCGTTCAAAAACGGTTCATCGATGAAAATGCACAGTTCATCGCGCTCAACTCTTACGGGTCAAAATGCGATGAACCTGCCTTCCATGCAAGATGCCAGCGATACCTCAGCCTTGAAATTCTCGCTCGATCCGCAAAGCCGGCGTTGGTTCGGCACCGCCCTGATCGTAGCCACCGGGTTGGTTGCAGGCGGTTATCTGATGGGCGACGGACTGCTGCGTGCCAAGCAGGCTGAGCGAGCCGTGACCGTGCGGGGCCTGGCCGAACGCAATGTCACCGCTGACCTCGCCACCTGGACCATTTCCTTCTCGGCCACATCGTCCGACCTCGCCTTTGCCCAGGAGAAGGTGCAGCGCGACCGGCAGGCACTCGAACAGTTCTTCGCGCGGCTGGGCTTCCCTGCGGGCGCGCTTCAGCCGACCGGGGCCAATGTCGCCAGCTTCACCACCGATGGCGTGACCCAATACACGGTGCGGCAGCGGATCGCGATGCGAACCGGCGATATCGCCCGTGCGCAGAAGGCGGTGGCGCAACAGTTCGACCTGGTGAGCCGCGGGGTCATGCTCGAGGAAGGGTCGGCGATCGTCTACAGCTTCACCAAGCTCAACGACATCAAACCCGAGATGGTGGCGGAGGCGACCCGCGATGCGCGCGCCGCAGCAGAGCAGTTCGCCAACGACAGCGGCGCCGAAGTGGGCCAGATCCGCGAAGCGACCCAGGGCTATTTCACGGTCGAACCGCGCGACGGAGAGCCAGCTGGCGGTTGGGGCGTAAGCGACAGCCCCTACAAGAAGGTGCGGGTCGTCACCACGGTGAGCTTCGCGCTCGATTGACCGGGCGCGCAAGGCAAAGGAAAGGGCGCGGACCGCGATGGCCCGCGCCCTTCCTGATGCAATCCCGGCAGATCAGAAGCTGGCGGAAATCGTCGCAACCACTGCGTCGTCGGTGAACTCTTCGATCGAAGGCCCTTCAACCCCGATGTAAGCGACGCCGATTTCAAACTGGCCAGCGGCATAGCTGGCACCAACCGACCAGTCGATGCCGCTGTCGTCACCCGTTCCGGCCAGCAGCGGCGGAGCGAGCGCCCCGTCGGTGTAGCCGATGTGCGCATTGAGCGAGAACGGCGTTTCACCGATGCCGATCCCGAAGTCCGTGTAGAGGTAGAGATTGTCGGCATCGCCGAGCGAATCCTGTTCAGGCGAATAGCCAACCCCGAGTGTGGTCTCGACCGGACCGAGCGTGAAGCCGAGCGAGGCGAGCAGTTCGTAATAGTCGGTGTCGGCGCCGATATCCTCGGTCGGATAGAGGTAGTAGAGCGCGCCGATGTCGAAGGTCACGGCTTCGCTCAGATTGCCGCTCCACCCGGCATAGATGTCGAGCTCCATGTCGCCATAGAGCGGGCCGCCACTGATCGACGAGGCCCAGACGCCGGCGTAGAAGCCGCTGCTGTGCGCCGCGTCGAAGCCGCCCTGGATGGCCGGATCGCCCGAAGAAAGCGAGACGCCACGGAAGCGATAATCGCTGGTGAGGGCCACGTTGGCCGACAGGGTGATCGCGCTTTCAGCGCCGATCTGGCTGGCGTCTTCGCTGATTTCCGGGGTTGCTGCCTCAAGCGCGGCCACGTCGACCGTCACGTCGCTGGCAGCAGCGACTGCAGCCAGATCGAATCCGGCCGGATCCTCAGCGGTTGAAGCTAATGCCGGTGCTGCGGAGAGCGCGAGACCGGTGGCAAGACTTGCGGCAAAAAGGCCGCGAACGGACGTGAGCATGACAATTTCCTTTTCTGTCGTTGCTTCGTCCCACCTGCGTGCCCGGTGGCTGCCTCTTTGCACGGGCAATCTCGCCGGGGACGCAATATTCGTGCACACCTTTGCTGCAACGCACAAGGGAAATTGCGCGAAATCGCGAGATGCTCCGGAAGTGTTGATTTTCGGCACCACCTGCTTTTGGCGTGGGTGGCCGGGCACCCTCCGGTTGCCGTCGTGCCTAGCCTCGCCTAAGGCCCAACCAGCACTGGACCTGTCTCTGACCCATGATTCTTGCGCCCTTGAGCAAGCTGTTCCGTCGTGAGACCGCGCGACAAACAGCCCCATGCGTTCCAGCGGGCGAGCGCTACTATGTCGTGGGCGACATTCACGGCCGGCTGGACCTGTTCGAGGCACTGGTCGGCGCGATCGAGGAAGACGAAGCCACCGCACCTGCTGCCATGGCACATGTGGTGCTGCTGGGTGACCTGATCGACCGCGGGCCGGACAGCGCGGGCGTGATCAAGCGCGCGCGCAAATGGCGCAAGAAGCGGCAGGTCCGCATCATTGCCGGCAATCACGAGGAGATGTTCCTCGAAGCGTTCCGCGATGCCGAGGTGCTGCGGCATTTTCTCAAGCATGGCGGGCGCGAGACGATCCTGAGCTATGGCCTCTCGCCAAAGGACTATCGCAAGCTCACTTTCAAGGAGCTGTTCGAGCGCCTTCCCCAGATCGTCCCGCAGGAGGATCGCGATTTCGTGGCCGGGTTCGAAGACATGATCGTCGCGGGTGACTATGTGTTCGTCCATGCCGGGATCGACCCGAAGCTGCCCCTGGAGCAGCAGCGCCGCTCCGACCTGCTGTGGATCCGCGAACGGTTCCTGCGCCACGAAGGGCCGCTGCCGAAGATCGTGGTGCATGGGCACACTATCTTCGACGAGATCGAGGACCGGCGGCACCGCATCGGCATCGACACCGGCGCCTTTCGCAGCGGTGTGCTAACCGCGCTGGTGCTCGAAGGCGCCCAGCGCCGCTCGATCCAGGCGATCGCCAAGGACGGCCGCATCAAGATCAAGCGCAAGGAGCTGGCCGGATAGGCGATCGGGCCGGCGGTTCAAGCTATGTGCCAGGGGGCCTGTAAGCCGGGTTCTGTCCTGCAGGCGGTATGTTCGCACACCAGCCCCGCAGGGGCAGCCATTCATCTGGGCCATGGATCGCTCCATGGCTCGAGCAGCCAACCCGGGCCTCTCGGGGCGAAACACCCCTGCTGGGTTACAGCGCGAGGCCCCTATTTGGCCTTGCTCCGGGTGGGGTTTGCCATGCGGACCCTGTTGCCAGCGCCCCGGTGCGCTCTTGCCGCACCCTTTCACCCTTGCCTGTGAGGTCTCCCTCCATCGGCGGTATACTCTCTGTGGCACTTTCCCTGGGGTCACCCCCGGCGGGCGTTACCCGCCACCCTTGCTTCGTGGAGCCCGGACTTTCCTCGATACCCTTGGCGGATAGCGCGGCTGCCCGGCCCCCTGGCTGCCCCTATCTAGTGAGTCCACGGTCACGATCCAAGAGCAATTGGAACAGGATCGCGCCGATATGCTGGTCGATGATCCCGTCGATCAGTTCCGGGCGCCAGCGCCGCTGGAACGCCTCGACCGCCTTGTGCCCATCTGTGATGTCATAGCCGAACCGCTCCAGCGCGAGATAGAAGGCCCCGTCATTGTCGAACGGATCGCCCAGTTCGATGGTCGGGCGCTTCAGGCACAGCCCGTACTCGGCCAGCCGGCCCCACGGGAACAGCTCACCCGGATCGGTCTTGCGCGCGGGCGCCACGTCCGAATGCCCCACAACATTGGCGCGCGGGATATCGTATTGCCGCATGATCCGGTGCAGCAACGGGATCAGCGCGTCGATCTGTTCCTCAGCGAAGGGGCGATAGCCCAGGGCATGGCCAGGGTGGTCGAGCTCAATCCCGATGCTGGCCGAATTCACATCCTTGTGCCCGCGCCAGTAGGAGGCGCCCGCATGCCAGGCCCGCTTGCTCTCGTCCACCAGCCGGACCACCTCGCCCTCTTCAGTGATCAGGTAATGCGCCGAGACCTGCGCTGCGGGGTCGCACAGCCGCTCGAGCGCGGTCTCGACCGGCTTCATCTCGGTATAGTGCAGCACCACCATGCTGATCGGCAGCGCGCGCTCGTTCCAGTTGGGCGAAGGCTGCTCGCGATGGACCAGCTCGTCACTCATGGCTCAGCCGATCATCCCATCAGGTTGCGGCAGCACCGCGCCCATCACCAGCGTGCCTTCGGTGCGCTTGTACTGCAGCCCGCCGCCCAGTTCCTCGGCCAGGATCGCGATCATGTGCGCTGCGGCGGTGCGGCTCGACAATTCGCCATGCTCGAGATTGCCTTCGAGCGCACGGCCGATCGCCTCGTCGAAGGCGACCCGGTCACCCACCGCGCGCACCACGATCTCGTAATTGCCGTCATGCAGTTCGGCCCCGACATCAAGGCTGCCGCCCCGGATCAGCGCATCGAGCCCGATCTGCGCGAGGTTGAGCATCACCTTCACCGCCGGCTTGGGCAGGCTCGACCCGTCGATCGCCCAATGCAGTTCGACCCGGCGCGCTTCGGCCACTAGCGCTTCGATCACGCCCTTGGCTTCCTCGACCGGAACGGCATCGCCGAACCCGCCCGCAGCACCGAATGCTAGGCGGAAGAACTTGAGCTTGCCGGTGCTGATCCGTGCGCTCTGCTCGAGCAGTTCGATGCAGCGCGCGCGCATCTCCGGATCCTTCTCGTCGGCGAGCAGCTCAAGCCCGTTCGACAGCGCGCCCACCGGCGAAAGCATGTCATGGCACAGCCGCGAGCACATCAGGGCGGCGAGTTCAGTCGAAGAGGTGGTGTTCATCTTGTCCTTGCTTTGCGTGAACATGCGCACCGCATGCACCACTGTTCTAGCTCAAAAAACGCCGTCCAGCCTCGTGTGGCGGCACAATGGTCGGGGATAGCGGGCGGGATCGGCGATCATGGCGGCAATCTAGCCATCTGCAAGGCTGTAGGAAAGCGCCTCGAAGCCGCCCGCGCAATCCTGCCAGAACATCACCTCAGTGCCCGCGATGATGGCCCAGATCCGCCTGTCGCCCGCCGCCATGGCCCGGTCCGTGGCCGAAGGGTGCGGCGGGCCCGAGGGATGCGAATGGTAGTAGCCCAGCACCTGCGGCCCACCATTTCGGGCGGCGCGATGGGCATCGATCAACGCCTGCGGGTCGATCTCGAAATGGGTTTCGGGCGCCGGATGGACATTGGCCGTGGCGCGCGCCTCAAGGATGCGCCCCGCGCGGCCCAGCAGGATCCCACAGCATTCGCGCGGATGCGCGGCGCGGGCATGCGCCTTCATGCCTGACAGCACAGCGATCGAAATATCCACATCCGCCTGCCCTGAACCTGTCGAAGGGCTGCTCTTGGTTTTGGCAAGTCGCCCCATCTCGACCCAATCGCCACGGATCAGGGCGAGTTTCTTGCGCCGCGACCAACCCTTGATCTGCCGCTCGGCTGCCTTGGCCTCGTCGCGGGTCACGAACTCTTGTGACCAGGCAAGCTCAACCGGCAGGTAATTCCTGATGAAACCAGGAAAACGCCCAGCCTGATGATCTGAAACTCGCCGCTCCAGGTCATCGGTGTGCCCGGTATAAAACACGCCGGCATTGCAATGCAGGATGTAAGTCCAGAATGGCATTTCCATCCGCTAAGTGAAGTGCAGCCCTTCGACAAGCTCAGGGCAGGCGGTTATTGGGGTGCGGCGAACGAAGAAGCTTGCGCAGATGCGCGGGGACTGGGAGGCCATCTCTATGCACGCAAGGAGCAAGGACGGTGCTTCTACAAGCTCGGCACGAACGGACTTGGTGACCGGCACCATCGCCTCACCCGCCCGCCTCGACAAGGCGCTGGCGGACGCAAGCGGGCTGTCGCGCGAACGGGTCAAGGCGCTGATCGCGCAGGGCAGGGTCGAGGTCGACGGCGCCGCTGCCGCCAGCCCCAGCGCCAAGGCGGCAGCCGGCAGCCGCTTCGCGATCCGCGTGCCGCCTGCCGAGGAGGCGGCGGCGCGGGCGCAGGATATCCCGCTCGATATCGTCTTTGAAGACGAGCACCTGGTGGTGATTGACAAGCCGGCCGGGATGGTGGTGCATCCGGCCGCGGGCAATCCCGAGGGGACACTGGTGAACGCCCTGCTGCACCACTGCCGCGGGCAATTGTCAGGCATCGGCGGGGTCGCGCGCCCCGGTATCGTCCACCGGATCGACAAGGATACCTCTGGCCTGCTGGTGGTGGCCAAGAGCGACGCGGCGCACATCGGCCTGGCGCGCCAGTTCAAGGATCATTCGATCGAACGCCGCTATCTCGCGGTCTGCGCGGGACATCCCAAGCCACCGCAGGGCACGATCGCCACGCGGATTGGGCGGTCCGACGCGAACCGCAAGAAAATGGCGGTGCTCGACAAGAATTCCTCGCGCGGGAAACACGCGGTGACGCATTACAAGGTGCTGCGGAAATTGAAGACTGCCGCCTTGATCGAATGCCGCCTTGAAACCGGGCGAACCCACCAGGTCCGCGTTCACTGTGCGTCAATCGGCCATGCGCTATTGGGAGATCCACTGTATGGACGCACCCCGCCCGAATTGCGACCGATTCTCAAGGATATCGGGTTCGAGCGCCAGGCCCTGCACGCGGCATCGCTTGGCTTCGAACATCCGGTGAGCGGCAAATGGCTCGATTTTGTATCCGAATTGCCCGCCGACATGCGGGAACTGATCGACCAAACCGCTCGTTGAAATCGATGAATCGCACTGCAAAACCGCGCGAAAGCGTCTATATGTAACCGCGTGGCCCGCACTTTCGGATGCCCATCAGGGGTCCGTTGCCTCGGGTTGACGCAAGAAAGGTTAGGGAAGAAGTGACCAAGACAAAGAACCCCACGGTTCCTGCGCTGAGCGGTGAGCAAAGCCTCAACCGCTATCTCGCCGAAATCAAGAAGTTCCCCGTGCTGACGGCCGAGCAGGAATATATGCTCGCCAAGCGCTACCAGGAACATGAGGATCCCGAAGCGGCCGCCCAGCTGGTGACCAGCCATCTGCGGCTCGTGGCCAAGATCGCGATGGGTTATCGTGGCTATGGCCTGCCGGTGAGCGACCTCATCTCCGAAGGCAATGTCGGCCTGATGCAGGGCGTGAAGAAATTCGAGCCCGATCGGGGCTTCCGCCTTGCCACCTATGCCATGTGGTGGATCAAAGCCAGCATCCAGGAATTCATCCTGCGCAGCTGGAGCCTGGTGAAGATGGGCACCACCGCCGCGCAGAAGAAGCTGTTCTTCAACCTGCGGCGGATGAAGAAGAACCTCGACGCCTACGAGGACAGCGACCTGCATCCTGACGATGTCGCCAAGATCGCGGCCGATCTCGGCGTGCCCGAGCAGGAAGTGATCAACATGAACCGGCGCATGATGATGGGCGGCGACGGTTCGCTTAATGTGCCCATGCGCAATGGCGAGGAAGGCTCGGGCGAGTGGCAGGACTGGCTGGCGGATGATCGTCCGCTGCAGGACGAGCTGGTGGCCGATGCCGAGGAAGCCGACCTGCGCCATGAAATGCTGGCCCAGGCGATGGATTCGCTCAACGAACGCGAACGGCATATCCTGGTCGAACGCCGGTTGACCGATGATCCGCAGACGCTGGAAGAGCTGTCGCAGCACTACAATGTCAGCCGCGAACGCATCCGCCAGATCGAGGTTCGTGCCTTCGAGAAGCTGCAGAAGGCGATGCAGCGGATCGCGGGCGAGCGCTTGCTGCCCGGGATCGCCTGATCCATCGCACCAGATGCGAGAAAGGGGCGGATTTCCGCCCCTTTTTCATGCGCGCAGCCAGCGCCCGCTATTCCGCGGTGGTCGGATCGATCATCGTGCGCACTTCGGACACCGAATTGGCCGGAAAGCCGGCGGTGGCGGCGTGCTGGCGGATCTGCTCGGCATTGTCGGCTCGGTAGATGCAATAGATCTTGTCGTCGGTAACATAGGAATGGACCCACTGGATTGCGGGGCCCATGTCGCGCAGCACGCTGCAGGATTGCTGCGAAGCGCCCTTCAGCTCATCAGCCGAAAGCGATCCCGCCCCCGGCATGTCCCGTTCGATCACGAATTGCGGCATGTCATCCCTCCCATGTCGCGACCCTTGAGGCGAGGATATCCCCTTCACCGCGATTCGGCGAAAGGAAATATCGCCGCTCCGATAAGGCCTTAGCTGGCCGGCGCCAGGTCCAGTACCGCCGCGATCATGGCGCGGGTGCCGACCGTTACCGATTCCTTCGGCGCAATCTTGAACAGCGGCGAATGGTGCGAAGGCACCGCCGGCCCGCCCTTGGCCGCGGCATCGAAATCGGCCTGCGGGGTACCGCCGACAGCAAAGTAGTAGCCGGGTACGTCCAGTTCCTCGGTCACGAAAAAGGCGAAATCTTCCGCGCCCATGTTCTGCTGGCGGAACGGAGGTACCGCCGCCTCGCCGAAGGTGCGCTTCATCGCCGCATTGAGCCGCCGCGCCAGCGCCGGATCGTTGTTCGTCACCGGGGTGCTTTCGGTCACCGTGACCTTGGGCAGCAGGTTGTCGGGCAGCCCGTGCGCCCGGCCGATATTGACCGCGATCCGCTCGATCGCCGCCAGCGTGGCGGCGCGCACCTTCTCGTCATTGGCACGCACGGTCAGTTGCAGGTCGGCCCGGTCGGAGATGATGTTGTGCTTGGTGCCCGAATGGAACGAGCCCACCGTCACCACCACCGGATCGAGCGGCATGGTCTCGCGGCTGTCGATCGACTGCAGCGCCGTGACGATCTGCGAAGCGATGTAGACCGGGTCGCGCCCCGAATGCGGGCTGGCGCCGTGTGCACCGATCCCCGGCACCACGATGTCGACCGAATCCGCGCTCGAATACTGGATGCCTTCCGAGGCCGAGACCATGCCGGTCGGCAACGCGGAGGCGACATGGAAGGCCACCGCGTAATCGGGCTTGCCGAACCGTTGGTAGAGCCCGTCCTCGACCATCGCCTTGGCCCCGCCCACGCGCTCTTCGGCGGGCTGGACCACGAACATCAAGGTGCCGCGCCACTGGTCCTTCATCGCCATCAGCCGCCGCGCCGTGCCCACCATCGAGGTGATGTGCACATCGTGGCCGCAGGCATGCATCACCGGGTACTCGACCCCGTCCTGCCCCACCTGCCGCGCAGTCGAGGCATAGGGCAGGCCCGACTTCTCCGGCACCGGCAGCCCGTCCATGTCAGCGCGCAACAGGATCAACGGGCCGTCGCCATTGCGCAGCATGGCGACGACGCCGGTGCCTCCGACGCCCTCGGTCACCTCCAGCCCCGCTGCGCGCAGTTCGGCCGCCATGCGCGCCGCCGTCTTGGTTTCGAGGAACGAGAGTTCGGGGTTGCGGTGGAAATGCACAAACAGATCGTCGAGATAGGCCTCGTAATCGGCGTCGACCGCCTGCGCGATGGCATCGGGATTTGCCATTGCCGGCGTGGCGAACCAGGCTGCACCCAGCATCGCCGCGAGCATGGTCTTGCGCAGCTGTGTCATCGACTCTCTCCCTCAATTCTGTCGCGCCTTCCCAAGCAGCTTCGCAAGCCGTGCGCAAGTCGGCCGGCACGATTGCGCGCCTTCGCGGCTGCGATTAAGCGCACAGGTGATGACCACTTCGCCACGCAATCTGCCGCGCCTGATCGCCCGTGGGCTGGCGAAAGCGATCATCGGTTTCGTGGGCCTCAGCCTGGTGCTGGTGCTGCTGTTCAAATGGGTGCCGGTACCGGTCACAGCGACCATGCTGCTCGATCCCAAGGTGTGGGAGAACGGCCTGTCCAAGGACTGGGAGTCGCTCGATACGATCGACCGCAATCTGGTGACCGCAGTGATCGCGGCGGAAGACGGCAAGTTCTGCAGCCACAACGGTTTCGATGCCGAGGCGATCGCCAAGGCAGCCGCGCGCAACATGCAGGGCGGGCGCATCCGCGGCGGCTCCACCATTACCCAGCAGACCGCCAAGAACGTGTTCCTGTGGCAGGGCGGCGGCTATTTTCGCAAGGGCCTGGAAGCCTGGTTCGCGCTCCTGATCGAACAGGTGTGGGGCAAGCGGCGGATCATGGAAGTCTACCTCAATGTCGCCGAGACCGGGATTGCCACCTATGGCGCCGAGGCCGGGGCGCAGCGCTATTTCGGCCATTCGGCAGCGCGCCTCAGCCGCAGCGAAGCAGCGCGAATGGCCGCCGCCCTGCCACTGCCCAAGCAGCGCCCGGTGGTCAATCCCAGCGGTTTCACAAGGCGTTACGGCAACATGATCTCCGCCCGCATGGGCGTGGTGAGGCGTGACGGGCTCGATTCCTGCGTCTATGACTGATCCCGATGGGCGCAGCGCACACACATAGCCACCACGTCGGCCACGCGCATGGACAGGGGCATGGACACGGGCACGGCACGGGCGATTTCGGCCGCGCTTTCCTGGTGGGCGTGCTGCTCAACAGTGCCTTTGTAGTGGTCGAGGCCAGCTATGGCTTCCTGTCAGGATCGATGGCGCTGGTGGCCGATGCCGGGCACAACCTGTCCGACGTGCTGGCGCTGATCCTGGCCTGGATGGCAAGCGTCGCCGCGCGGCGCCCGGCGTCCTCGCGCTTCACCTATGGTTTCAAGAGCTCGACCATCCTGGCCGCGCTGGCCAATGCCATGCTGCTGTCGATCGCGATCGGGGCGATCCTGTTCGAGACGATCCATCGCCTGCTCGACCCGGCGCCGGTCCAGGGCATGATCATGGTGGTGATCGCGGGGATCGGGATCGCCATCAACACCGCCACCGCATTGATGTTCATGCGGGGCCGCAAGCACGATCTCAACATCCGCGGCGCCTTCCTGCACATGGCCGCCGATGCGCTGGTTTCGCTGGGCGTGGTGGTGGCCGGGGTTGCGATCCTGCTGACGGGGCAATCGTGGATCGATCCGCTGACCAGCCTCGCCATCGTGGCCGTGATCGGCTGGGGCACCTGGGGCCTTGCGCGTGACAGCATCAGGCTGGGCCTCCACGCCGTGCCCGAAGGCATCGACGAAGCGGCAGTGCGCAATCGATTGATGCAGCTGACCGGCGTCGACGCGGTGCACGACCTCCACATCTGGCCGATGTCGACCACCGAAACCGCGCTGACCGCGCATCTGGTGATGCCGGCCGGTCATCCCGGTGATGCCTTCCTGCAAGGCGTGGCCCATGATCTGGCGCACGATTTCGGGATCGGGCACATCACCATCCAGGTCGAACACTCGCGCGATTGCGCCACGCCGGGCTGCTGCTGATGAACGAGGCAGGCGAGGCCCGCGCGCGGCTGCAAGCGGCCATGGCCCGGCTGGCGGCGGGCGAGCGTGCCGCGCTGGAAGAGATTTACCGCGCCACCCGAGTGAAGCTATTCGGGATCTGCTACCGTATATTGGGTGACAGAAAGGAAGCCGAGGACGCCTTGCAGGACGTCTATGTCCAACTCTGGCAGCGGGCCGACCGCTATGATCCACAGCGAGCCAGCCCGATCAGCTGGCTCGCCACTTTCGCGCGCAACCGCGCGGTTGACCGGTTGCGCAGTGGCAAGCTGCGGCAATCGGCGGTCGAACTCGACGAGGCCCTGGGTGTGGCCGATGCCGCCCCGCTGGCTGACAGCCTGCTGATCGACCGCGAACGGCGCGCGCGGATTCATACTTGCCTCGAAACGCTCGACGCCAACCAGCGCGACAGCATCCGGGACGCTTTTTTCGGGGCGCGAACCTATGCGGAACTGGCTGAAGCGCAGGGCGTGCCACTGGGGACAATGAAAAGCTGGATCAGGCGTGGCCTCGCCCGGCTGAAGATCTGCCTGGAGGCGGGGGAATGAACCAGGATCCGCGCCTCGAGGAGCTGTCGGGTGACGAGCTCATGGCGGCCGAGCTGGCCCTTGGCCTGCTGGAAGGCGAGGCGCTGCTTGCTGCGCGGGGCCGGATGGCGCGCGATGCCGATTTTGCCGGGCTGGTCGCGCACTGGGATTTGCGGCTCGCCCCGCTGCTCGACGAAGTGGCACCGCTCGAACCGTCGCCAGGACTGTGGCAGGCCATCGACGCGCAAATCAGCGCGCGCGAGGCCACACCTTCGGGCGACAATGTGGTCCAACTGCGCGACCAGTTGACCCGGTGGAAATGGGCGACCGGCCTGTCTTCGGCGGCTGCCGCCGTCGCGCTGGCCTGGCTCGCGCTGGGGCCGGCAGGCGCGCCCGGCCCGGCGCCTGCACCCACCGCCGCCGCGCCGCTGGTCGCCTCGATCCCTATCGCCGACACACCGCTGCGGCTGGGCGTGACCTACCTTCCCGCATCGGGCGAAATGCTGGTCTCGGCCAGTGGGCTGAGCGCCGACGGCGTGCACGATCACGAACTGTGGCTGGTGCCGGGCGATGGCGGTGCCTTGCAGTCGCTCGGCGTGGTGGTGCCGGGCGAGGAGCGGCGGGTGCCGCTGCCCGCCGCGGTGACGCGCAACATGGCCAACGGGGTGCAGCTGCTGCTCACTCGCGAGCCGCTGGGCGGCAAGCCCGCCGGCAAGGACGCAGGGCCGGTCGTCGCCGAGGGCAATCTGCGCCTGATCTGACGTTTTTTGCCCGGTCGGTGCATCCGCCGACGCATCACATCCGTAACTCCTTGTGCCAGCAGGACGGGGCTTGGCACCAAAGGAGAAACCCCATGCGTAATTCGAACAAGCTCACCGCTGCCGCGCTGGCCGCGATCGCCGCCACTACCGGGCTCGCGCTGGCTGCGGCCGCGCCGGTTGCGGCGCACGACCACAAGTCTGCCCATTCGCAGCCCAACATTGTCGCGGCGGCGCAGGGCACCGGCGTCCACACCACGCTGGTCGCGGCGGTCCAGGCAGCGGGCCTTGCGGGAACCCTGTCGAACCCGGGCCCCTTCACCGTATTCGCCCCGACCGACACTGCCTTTGCCAAGCTGCCCGCCGGCACGGTCGACACGCTGCTCAAACCCGAAAACAAGGGTACGCTGACGACCGTGCTGACCTATCACGTGGTGTCGGGTGCGGTGAGTTCGGGTGATCTCCTCAAGCTGATCCAGCAGAACGGCGGCACCGCAACCATCACCACGCTGGCAAACGAGCGGCTCACCGCCCGGCTGTCCGGCAGCAAGATCGTGATCACCGACGCAAAAGGCCGCATGACCGCTGTGACCCAGGCTGATGTGAAGGTTTCGAACGGCGTGATCCACGTGACCGACGGCGTGTTCCTGCCCGCCTGATCGATTTCCCCCAGCGCCGCGGCGCCGGACACCCCCCTCCTCCCGGCGGAGGCGCAAAAAGAACCCCGCCTGGCCAGTTGCGGCCGGGCGGGGTTGCTTCATTCTAGCGATGCTGCCCCGGGCCCGACCCGGGAAGCGGGGGCACCTGTGGTGTCGAAGTTACGATCCGAAATCGAATTTCAGACGCAGGCCGATGGCGCGAGGCGGCAGAATATGTGTCGAGAAGGCGCGCGGATACACATTGCCTCCTTCGAAGTCGGTCACGATCTGGTTACCCAGTTCGGTGCCGATCGCTCCGGTCTCGGCAAACTTGTCGAACAGGTTGTCGACGAACACCGTGGCCGACCAGCGGTTTGCCTCGTAAGTTACTGCCGCATTGGCCACACCGTAACTGGCCAGGGTGAGGCCGGAGCCACGGCCACCCGTCCGGGTCAGGACATTGCCCTGCCACGAATAGCTGGCATTGAACTTCAGGTTATCCCCATTGCCGAGCGGGTAATCATAGGCACCAAACACCGAGAACTGGGTTTTTGGCGAGCCCGGCAGGCGATCGCCGTTTTCGCCATCTTCAAACGACGAACCAAACCCGGGAGGCGTGATCGTACGGATGAGATCCGGTGTGAAGGTGGTCAGTTGCGAATCGATATAGCTGAAGTTGCCGCGCAGCTCGAGGCGATCCGTCGCGCGCCAATTTGCCGAGAATTCGACACCCTTCGATTCGGCGCCACCGCCGTTCACGATAATCGGGATGTTGGCATTGACGGTCGAAGAGCCGAGCTGGGGGTCGATCCAGTCGATATAGTAGAAGGCACCGTTGAGCGTCAGCGCACCACCCGCCAGGGTCGACTTCACGCCGAGTTCGTAGTTCCGAGTCTTGTCGGGCGTGAACTGGCGTTCGTCGCGGATCGAGATGTCGTCCGGCCCAGGGCCGTAGCGCTGACCGGGAGCGAGCGCGCAGGCGCCCTGGGTGGCGTCTGGATCATATTCGCCGCATTCGCCCACGCCGTTCACGCCGCCAATTCGATAACCTTCACTGACGGTGGCATAGACGAGCAGGTCTTCGTTGACCTTCCACGAGGCGTTGAACTTGTAGAGGAAGCCGTCGTCCTTCTGCGCAAGCGCCGGGTCGAACGGGTTTCTGGCGATTTCGGCCAGTGTTTGCGGCGTGTAGCTCAGCGGCTCGAACAGCGGGAAGTCGACCGAAGAGGCGGCCTTGAGGCTGTAGTCGTAGTAACGCGCACCCGCCGTCAGTGTAAGCTGGTCAAACAGGGTGTAGCTCAATTCGCCAAAGGCCGCGAGTTCAACGAGGCGCTGCCTGTCGGTCGAGAAATACTCGAGCGCGTCGGGGCGATCGGTCAGGCCGAAGTCAAGCGCTGGCTGGTTCACGTAAGCCACATAGTTCGGCACGAACTCGGACGACGAAGCTGCCGATGTCAGCTTGTTGTAATAGCCGCCAACGATCCACTGGAACGGCCCGTCATGCTTTGAAACGAGCCGCAATTCCTGGTTGATCCGCTCTTCCTTGCCAACTTCGCGGGTGAACGCGGTGAAAGCCGGGAACAGTTCGTAGCTGTATTCGAGCGTGATCAGCAATGTCGTCTGGTCGCGCTGGCCATCGTCCTGGAAGGTGCTCCAGCCGGTGGCCGAGGTCAGTTCGGCAAAGCCGAGGTCGGCAACCACTTCGAGCGCCAGGAGATCGTTCTTGATCTCGTTGGGTTCCTCTACTCGGAATGCGTTTTCATAGCGGCCCACGCTGGGCGTGCCTTCGAGCAGCCCTGGCACGATATCGCGGTAGTGCGAAACGCGGCGCCCTTCGATGTCGGCTTCCTGGTAGTAATAGGTGAGGGTCCCATCGAGCCAGTCGGTCGGCTCCCAGCGGGCGGCGATCCGTCCCGACAGGGTTTCCTCGCCATCCGCATCCTTGATGCGGCGCAGCCCGTCGGCAGTGTCGGGATTGGTCACGCCGATTTCCTCGACCACGTTGACGTAGTCAATGAAGCCCGAGTCGTCCGACCAATCGAGCGAGGCCCGGAGCGCAAAGGTATCCGAAAGGCTGAGGTTCGCGGTAAAGCCGGTTTCATGGCTCAGGCTCGAGGCCTTGGAATATTTCGATGCCTCTGCGCGAACGGAGACGCTCGTCTCGCCGAACTGCGGCTTGCGCGGGATGTACCGGATAGCCCCGCCAAGCGTTCCAGCGCCATACAGGGTGCCTTGCGGGCCAAGCAGCACTTCGACGCGCTCGAGATCGTTAAGCTTGAGGTCGACGAACACAGGGATTTCGCCGAGATAGGTCGCAACCGTGCCACCGCCATCGTTGTTGCCATCACCGGAACCGATCGCGTCGACGTTCAGGCCGCGCACAATGATCGGGTTGCCCTGCCGTCCACCGCGGTCGACAATGTTGATGCCGGGCACGAAGGGCAGCAGGTCGGCGAGTTCCGTAAGGCCTTGCTCCTCGATCTGGGCCGATCCCACCGCTGCGATGTTGAGCGGGATATCCTGGACCGATTCAGCGCGCCTTGTAGCCGTGACGATGATCGTATCGCCCTGGCCTTCGGTTGCGTCAGGGCCGGTGTCGGCGCTCTGCGCCAGAGCCGGGGCGGCGCAGGCCGATGCGATGATCGTGCCGCCCAGCAGTGCCGAGCGCGCGGCATGGGTGAAATTCTTGCGTGTCATGTCGAATGATCCCTCAAACTTGTGTTATTGCCGACCAGCCCCGATGCTGCAAAGCAACATGATCGCTGAGCAGCATATCGCGACATATCTTGTCAACGGGACCCTATGAAGAAGGACCAAGTAACCTTTGAATAGCGACATAAAAGCCGCAATGGATCATCTCTTTGCCGGGCGGTTCCAAGCCGCCCATGCGGCTGCCCAGTCGGTCCTGAAGGAAGATCCCAAGGCGTTCGAGGCGGTGCTGGTGCTGGCAGCAATCGCCGCCGAGCACGGCAACGAGCCCGGCACCGCAAAGCTGTGTCGGCTGGTGCGCGAGGCTGGCCATGAAAGCTGCTGGCTGGCGGTGCTCGAAGCGCGCGCGGCGCTGATGCGGCAGGATGCCGACACTGCCCGCGAGCGTGCCGAGGCCGCGTCGAACATGGGCAGCCAGAATCCGCACATCGCCAATCAGCTGGGCGTGGTGCTGTCACGAACCGGGCGGCACGGCCAAGCGGTGCCGCCGTTCCGGATCGCGGCCGAAGGGGCCCCCGCCAATCCGGATTACCACTACAACCTCGCGATCGCCCTGCAGTTCAACGGCGCGCTGGCCGAAGCGCGGGCCGAGTTCGAGCGGCTGGTCGAACTCCAGCCCGATCACGCCAAGGGCTGGCTCGCGCTGGCGCAACTGGCCGAAAGCCCCCAGCCCGGCTGGGCCGGTCACCTGGCCGATCTGTTCGAGGCGACCGGCGACACCGAAACCCGCCTGGCGCTGGGCCATGCGCTGGCCAGGCTGGCCGAACTCGAGCAGCACTGGGATGCCTCGCTCGCCTGGCTCGATCGCGCCAAGCAGGCGAAGGCACGCGAGACCGCGCATGACCGCGCCGGTGTCGAGCGGATGGTCGATGCCGCGATCGCTTCGGCGCAAGCGGCAAGGATCGGGGATAACCCGGCCGGCGACCAGCGCCCGATCTTCGTTGTCGGCATGCCGCGCAGCGGTACCACGCTGGTCGAACGCATTCTGTCCTCGCATCCCAGGGTCATATCACTTGGCGAGCTGTCCGATTTCGCGGTGGAGCTGAAACGCGGCTTGCGGACGCCCGGGCCCATGGTGCTCGACGACGCAATGCTCGCGGCTGCCGCTGCGGCCCCCGATCTCGCGCCGATTGGCGCGGCCTATCTTGCCCGCATCGCCATGCTGGCGGGCGATGCCCCGCATACGCTCGACAAGATGCCCTTCAACGCTTTCTTCGTGCCCGCGATCCTGCGGGCACTGCCGGGGGCACGGGTCGTGTTCCTGCGCCGGTCGCCCTTCGACGTCCTGTTCGCCAATTACCGGCAGCTGTTTGCCACGGGCTTCGGTTACTACGGCTATGCCTACGACTTCGGCGATACGGCGCATTTCGTGGCGGCATTCGAGCGGATGGCGGGCGCCTTCGAGCACACCTTGCCTGCCGGCCGGTTCATGCCGGTGCGTTACGAAGAGGTGGTAGCCGACCAGCGCGGCCAGACCGAGCGACTGCTGCGGTTCTGCGGGCTCGAGTGGGATGATGCCTGCATGGAATTCCACCGCAATGCCCAACCGGTGGCAACCGCCAGCTCGGTCCAGGTCCGCTCGCCGATCTATACCAGCTCGCTGGGCAAGTGGCGCCGCTATGGCGAAGGATCGCAGCGCGCGATCGCCGAACTCGGTCGATACGGAATCGCGCCCTGAGCGCAGCCAACGGCTAGGCGGCGGCTTCCTTGCCGGCCTTCTTGCCTTCGACCACGCGGACCGGGTCCTTGCGGCCCTCGACGACGTCCTTGTCGACCACGATCTCGCTCACCCCGTCCATGTCAGGCAGGTCGAACATCGTGTCGAGCAGGATGCCCTCGACGATCGAGCGCAGTCCGCGTGCCCCGGTCTTGCGCTTGATGGCGCGCTCGGCGATCGCCTGCAGCGCTTCTTCGGTGAAGGTCAGTTCGACATCCTCAAGCTCGAACAGCTTGCGATACTGCTTCACCAGCGCGTTCTTGGGCTCCTTCAGGATCTGCACCAACGCTTCGACATCGAGATCGTGCAGCGTGGCGATCACCGGCAGGCGGCCGACGAATTCGGGGATAAGCCCGAACTTGAGCAGGTCTTCCGGCTCGCTCTTTTCCAGCAGCTCGCCCACCCGGCGCTTTTCCGGATCGGCGACATTGGCGCCGAACCCGATCGAACGTTTCTGCAGGCGGTCGGCGATGATCTTGTCGAGCCCGGCAAAGGCGCCGCCGCAGATGAACAGGATGTTGGTGGTGTCAACCTGCAGGAATTCCTGCTGCGGATGCTTGCGACCGCCCTGCGGCGGCACCGAAGCAGTGGTGCCTTCCATCAGCTTGAGCAGCGCCTGCTGCACGCCTTCGCCCGACACGTCGCGGGTGATCGAAGGGTTTTCCGCCTTGCGGGTGATCTTGTCGATCTCGTCGATATAGACGATGCCGTGCTGCGCCTTTTCGACATTGTAGTCGGACGCCTGCAGCAGCTTGAGGATGATGTTCTCGACATCTTCGCCGACATAGCCCGCTTCGGTCAGCGTGGTGGCATCGGCCATGGTGAAGGGCACGTCGAAGGTGCGCGCCAGCGTCTGCGCCAGCAGCGTCTTGCCCGAACCGGTCGGCCCGACCAGCAGGATGTTCGACTTCGCCAGTTCGACATCGTTGCCCTTGCCGCTGTGCTTCAGGCGCTTGTAGTGGTTGTGCACCGCCACCGACAGCACGCGCTTGGCGCGGTCCTGCCCGATCACATAGTCATTGAGCGTTTCGAAGATGTCCTTGGGCGTGGGAACTTCGCCTTCCTTGCGGCCGGCGATCCCCGCCTTGGTTTCCTCGCGGATGATGTCGTTGCACAGCTCGACGCATTCATCGCAGATGAATACGGTTGGCCCGGCTATCAGCTTGCGCACTTCGTGCTGCGACTTGCCGCAGAAGCTGCAATAGAGGGTGCTCTTGCTGTCGGTTCCGCTCAACTTTGTCATTTCCTAGGCTTTCGGCATCCCCGGCACGCGGGGATTCGGCGACTCTATAGCCGCATAATCATGAATCAACCTATAGCACACGCTTTTGCGGCTTGCCGCATCCCGCAGGGGCGGCAAAGGCGGCGCAAGCGTGCAGGCTGTACCGCTGAGGGGCGATCGCGGCTGAATGGGTTACTCCGGCGCCCCGCCCGAGCCCTCGCCTTCGCTCGAGGCCTCGCCTTCGGGGCGCGTTTCGAACACCTTGTCGACGATCCCGAACTTCAGCGCCTCGTCAGCTTCGAGGAAGGTGTCACGGTCCATCGCCCGCTCGATATCGGTCAGGCTCTGGCCGGTGTACTTGACGTAGAGGTCGTTCATCCGCTGGCGGATGCGCAGGATCTCGCGCGCCTGGATCTCGATGTCGGAAGCCATGCCGCGCGCCCCGCCCGAAGGCTGGTGGACCATGATCCGCGCATTCGGGAGCGCGATCCGCATCCCTGGTTCGCCCGCTGCCAGCAGGAAGCTGCCCATCGACGCAGCCTGGCCGATGCACACGGTCGACACGCGCGGCTTGATGTACTGCATCGTGTCATGGATCGCCATGCCGGCCGTCACCACCCCGCCCGGCGAATTGATGTACATGCTGATCGGCTTCGACGGGTTCTCGCTTTCGAGGAACAGCAACTGCGCCACGATCAGCGAAGCCATGTTGTCTTCGACCTGCCCCGTCACAAACACGATGCGTTCGCGCAGCAGGCGGCTGAAGATGTCGAAACTGCGTTCGCCCCGGCTGGTCTGCTCAACCACCACGGGCACCAGTGCGCCGGTCACCGGGTCGCGGGCGAACTGGCCCTGGCTGCCATAGGTTTCGCCGGAATTGCCGAGCAGGTCGATCATCGATTCATCCTTGTAGATCTGTCAGTCCGCCTATGTCGGACGGCAAGGCGTGATGTTCAAGGGCATTAACCCTTGGAGCGATCACAAGCATGTGGATGCTTGCATCTGCAGCGCGAAATGGCAGGTTGCGGGCCATGACAAATCCATCCTTGGCTGCGCTCGCGCTCGCCCTGCTCGCTTCCCCCGCATTGGCCGATACACCTTTTGATGCTGCGGCGGAGGCGCAACGCCAGCTCGAGCGCATCGCCGCGCTCGACGACACCGGCCCCACGCTCAATGCCGTGATCGTCCATGAACCCGAAGCGCCCAACCATGCCAATGAAGCGAGCAAGGCGGGTATGCCGCTTGAGGGGCGCACGGTGTTGGTGAAGGACAACATCGAAACCAGCGAATGGCCCACCACTGCCGGATCGCTCGCCCTGAAGGACAACATGACCCGGCGCGACGCCCCGATGATCGCACGCCTGCGCGCGGCGGGCGGCGTGGTGCTGGGCAAGACTAACCTTTCCGAATGGGCCAATATCCGCGCCAACCGTTCAACCAGCGGATGGAGTGCGGTGGGCGGCCTGACCCGCAACCCCCATGCGATCGACCGCAACGCTTGCGGCTCGTCCTCGGGCAGCGGCGCGGCGGTGGCGGCGGGCTTGGCCTGGGCGGCGATCGGCACCGAGACCAATGGCTCGATCACCTGCCCGGCCAGCGTCAACGGGGTCGTCGGCTTCAAGCCCACCGTGGGTCTGGTCAGCCGGACCCATGTCGTGCCGATCAGCGCCACGCAGGACACTGCCGGCCCGATGGCACCGACCGTGCACGATGCCGCGCTGCTGCTTACCGCGCTGGCCGGGAGCGACCCGGCCGATCCGGCCACTGCCGAGGCCGACCGGCGTCGCGGCGATTACACGCAGGGGCTGGCCGACTTTTCGCTCAAAGGCGTGCGGATCGGCGTGATGCGCAAGCAGGTCGGGACAGTGCCGGGCGTGACGGCGCTGTTCGAACAGGCGCTGCGCGATCTCGAAACGGCCGGCGCGGTGCTGGTCGACGTCGAATACGACTGGCCCGAGGGCTTCTGGGACCGCTCGCTTACGGTGCTGCTGTTCGAACTGCAGCGCGACATGAACGCCTATCTGGCCACACTGGCCGACCCTGCGATGCCTGACACACTGGCCGATATCGTCGCCTTCAACCGCGCCAATGCCGCGTCAGAGCTGCGCTGGTTCGGCCAGGACCTCTTTGAACAAGCGCTCACCGCGGCGGACGAGGCGGCCTATCGCGCCGCGCTCGAGGCCAACCTCAAGGCGACCCGCGAGGAAGGGATCGACCGGCTGCTGGCCGAGCACCAGGTGCAGTTTCTCGTTGCCCCCACCGAAGGTCCGGCGTGGTCGACCGACCTCGTCAATGGCGACAATTTCGGCGGCGGGGTGGGGGCCGGATCGCTCCCTGCGATCGCGGGCTATCCGCACCTGACCGTGCCGATGGGCGCGGTCGAAGGCCTGCCCGTCGGGTTCAGCATCTTTGCCGGAAAATGGCAGGACCACGCGGTGCTGCAGGCGGGCGCCGCATACGAAAGGGCGCGGACAGCGAGGCTGCCCGCGCCCTCGTTCAAACCGTGGCAGCCCGCCGACTAGGCGGCAACATGCCCGGCTGATTACTTTTTCGCTGCCGCCTTCTTGGGGGCCGCCGCCTTGGCCGGCGCAGCTTTCTTCGCAGCAGGCTTCTTCTCGACCGCAGGCTTGTCCTCGACCTTCTTGGCCGGTGCCTTCTTGGCGGCGGGCTTTTCCGTCTTGGCCGCTTCCTTCTTGGGCGCGTCCTTTTTGGCGGCAGCCTTCTTCGTCGGAGCCGGCTTCGCTTCGACAGTTTCCTCGGCCTCGATCGCGGCTTCGAGTTCGGCCTGCGTCACTTCGCGGACGGTCACTTCGGCCTGCTCGAACAGGAAGTCGACCACCTTGTCTTCATACAGCGGCGCGCGCAGCTGGGCGGCGGCCATCGGCTCCTGCCGGACATAGTCGATGAAGCGCTGGCGATCTTCCGGGCGATATTGCTGTGCCGCCTGCTGGATCAGCATGCTCATTTCCTGCGCGGTCACTTCCACGCCATTGGCCTGGCCGATTTCGGACAGCAGGAGGCCCAGCCGCACGCGGCGTTCGGCGATCTTCCAATACTCGTCGCGCTCGTTCTGGATTTCCTTAAGCGCGTCCTGCGGGTTTTCCTCGCGCGCGGCTTCCTGCTGGAGCTGTGCCCAGATCTGGTCGAATTCGGCATTCACCATGCCTTCGGGCACTTCGAAATCATGGCCGGCAGCCAGGATGTCGAGCAGCTGGCGCTTCATCTGGGTGCGGGTCAGCCCGGCAGTCTGCTGCTCCAGCTGGCCGCGGATCAGGCCCCTCAGCTGCTCCAGCCCTTCAAGCCCGAGCGACTTGGCGAATTCTTCGTCCACCTTGGTCTCGGTCTCGATCTTGACCTGCTTCACGCTGATGTCGAACTCGGCTTCCTGCCCCTTCAGGTTCTCGGCCGGGTAATCCGCCGGGAAGGTGACCTTGATGGTCTTGGCATCGCCAGTCTTGGCGCCCACCAGCTGTTCCTCGAAGCCGGGAATGAACTGGCCCGAACCGATCACCAGCGGGGCGTCTTCCGCCTTGCCGCCTTCGAATTCCACCCCGTCGAGCTTGCCGGTGAAATCGATGATCAGCTGGTCGCCTTCAGCCGCCTTCTTGGTCTTGGGTGCGTCCTTGTAGCTCTTCTGCTGGCCGGCGATGCCCTGCAGTGCCTCGTCAACCGCTTCGTCCGACACCGGCACCACCAGCTTCTCGAGCTTCAGCCCGCCGGTCGATGGTGCCGCGATGGTCGGCAGCACTTCGAGTTCGACCGCCAATACGGCGTCTTTACCTTCGGCATAGCCATCGCCCAGGTTGATGCGCGGTTGCATCGCCGGGCGCAGTTCCTTGTCCTTCAGCAGCCGGTCGACCGATTCGCGGATCACATCGTTCACGGTCTGCGCGTGCAGCTGCTCGCCGTGCATCTTGCGAATGAGGTTGGCGGGCACCTTGCCGGGGCGGAAGCCGGGCATGCGGACCTGCGGCGCGATCTTCTTGATTTCGCCATCGATCCTTGCCGCGATATCCTTCGCGGTGATCGTCAGCTCATAGGCTCGCTTGAGGCCCTGATTGGTCGTTTCCTTGATCTGCATGGGAGTAAAACTGATGCCTTTTCAACAATTTCGCTATAACTGAGCCACGTCCGGGCAAACTGGTGCGGGCGAAGGGACTCGAACCCCCACATCTTGCGATACTGGAACCTAAATCCAGCGCGTCTACCAGTTCCGCCACGCCCGCTAGCCCGAACGAAGCCGCGCGCGAAACGACTGCCCGCCTCGCGTGTAGGGGAGCGCCATTAGTGTGGCGGGCGGCAAAGGGCAAGCGGAAGCCGCTTGTTTGCGCGCGATGTCGCGACTAAAGGCCCGCGCCATGAGTGAAAACGCAGCCCATGACGTCCCGCCCGACCGGCTTTCGGTCAATCCACGCAGCGCGCATTTCGATGGCGACAAGCTCCAGCGCGGCGTGGGAATCCGCTTCAAGGACCGGGTACGCACCGATATCGAGGAATACTGCATTTCCGAAGGCTGGGTGCGGGTGCAGGCGGGCAAGAGCATGGACCGCCATGGCAACCCGCTGACGATCAAGCTGACCGGCCCGGTCGAGGCTTGGTACGAGGATCTGGGCGAGAACCCGCCGGTCGCCAAGCAGGGCTGATCCGGCACAAGGCTTGCCATCGGGTGCGATCCGCGCCACTTCGCACTGAAGCCATGAAACCGCAGGTTATCATCATCGGCCGGCCCAATGTCGGCAAGTCCACCCTGTTCAACCGGCTGGTGGGCAAGAAGCTCGCGCTGGTCGATGACCAACCGGGAGTGACACGTGACCGGCGCATGGGCGATGCCAGTATCGCCGGCATGGATTTCACCATAGTCGACACCGCCGGCTGGGAGGACGAGGATCCCGCAACCCTGCCGGGGCGGATGCGCAAGCAGACCGAGGTGAGCCTTGAAGGCGCTGACGCGGCGCTGTTCGTGATCGACGCGCGCGCCGGAATTACCCCGCTCGACGAGGAAATCGGACGCTTCCTGCGGGAACAAAAGGGCCAGCAAGGGCGCGGCGTGCCGGTCGTGCTCGTCGCCAACAAGGCCGAGGGGCGCGCAGGCGAAGCGGGCGTGCTGGAAAGCTATGCGCTAGGCCTGGGCGATCCGATCGCCCTGTCCGCCGAGCACGGCGAAGGCGTGGCCGACCTGTTCGGCGCGCTGTGGCCGATCATCGGCGAGAAGGCGGAAGCGGCCGAGGCGGCGGCGGAATTCGCGGCCGAACTGGCGGCGAACGAGGGTGAGGATCAGCCACTGGGGCCGCTCAAGCTGGCGATTGTCGGCCGCCCCAACGCCGGCAAGTCCACCCTGATCAACCGCCTGCTGGGCGAAGACCGGCTGCTGACCGGGCCCGAGGCCGGGATCACCCGCGATTCGATCGCGGTGGACTGGCAGTGGACCGATCCGCAATCGGGCGAGACGCGCGAGGTCCGGTTGATCGACACCGCCGGGATGCGCAAGAAACGCAATGTGGTCGAAAAGCTGGAAAAGCTGTCGGTCGCCGACGCCCGCCGCGCGATCGATTTTGCGGAAGTGGTGGTGCTGCTGCTCGATGCCACGCAGGGGCTCGAACACCAGGATCTCAAGATCGCCGACATGGTGCTGCAGGAAGGCCGCGCCTTGATGGTGGCGATCAACAAGTGGGACGTGGCCGAGGACGCCTCGAAGCTGTTCAACGGCATCCGTCATGCACTTGACGAGGGCCTTGCGCAGGTGCGGGGCCTGCCGCTGTTCGCGGTCAGCGCCAAGACCGGCAAAGGCCTCGACGACATGCTGCGCGCCGCTTTCGAACTGCGCGACAGCTGGTCGAAACGAGTGCCGACCGCCGCGCTCAACCGCTGGTTCGACGATGCGCTGGAAGCGAACCCGCCGCCGGCGCCGGGCGGCAAGCGCATCAAGCTGCGCTACATTACCCAGGCCGGCACCCGCCCGCCGCGCTTCGTGGTGTTCGGCACGCGCCTGGACATGCTGCCGAAAAGCTACGAACGCTATCTGGTGAACGGCATCCGCAAGAACCTCGGCTTCGATGCAGTGCCGGTGCGCGTGGTGCTGAAAAGCCCCAAGAATCCCTACGCCAAGGACTAGCGGAGGAGACAGGGCATGCTCGACCTTTTGGCTGCCAGCGGCAATATCGCGACGGATCTGATCGAACGGACGTCGAGCACCGCAAGGGTGCAGGATATCGTGCGCCTGAGCCTTGCCCCGGCCTTCCTGCTGGCGGCGATCGGGGCGATCATGAACGTGATGATGACGCGGCTGATCTGGGCCGCCGAACGGATCGAGCGGCTAGAGGTGCGGATGGCGGAAGAACGCACGCCGTCCGATTACAGCGAGCTGGCATGGCTGCGGCGACGGCGCAAGCTGGCCCAGCGCGCGGTGATGTACAGCACGTGCGCCGCGCTTACCATTTGCGTGGTGGTGGCGCTGTTGTTCATCAGCGCCTTCATCCGTCCGCAGATCGGCACACTAACCGCGCTGGCATGGATCGCCACAATGGGTCTGCTCATCACCGGGCTGGTGCATTTCGTGCTTGAAACGCTGGTGGCCGCACGCGGGCACGAGGCAGCGTCTGCGGCGGCACCTGGTGGCGAAAGCGATTCCGGTGAAGGCTAGCAGGAAAGCACCGGGCGCAGCGCGCATGCCGCGCCCGATACAGGTTCCCGGACCGCTGCCTACTTCGAGTTCATCCGCAATTCGCGCAGGATGTAGGTGCCCTTGATCTGGCGGATCTTGTTGTAGACTTCGAGTACGGTCTTGTTGCTCGAAGCCTGGTTGGCCTTGCCCCACGCCGCCATGAACTTGTCGTATTCGGCCTTGTCGGCATCGAGCGACGCCATGCTGGGGAAGGTGATGCGCAGCACCAGGTTCACTTCATTGCTGCCATAGGGCACGGTGTAGATGCCATAGGACGAGATCTGGCCGATCGCCTTGGCCGCTTCATTGGCCCTGACCCAGGTCTGCTGCAGCCCTGCCAGATAGGTGTTGAGCTGCCCTTCATCGACCTTGACGTAGGTCAGTTCGACCACTTCCTTCTGCGGCGTATAATCTTCCCACTCGGTCAGCTGCGCCGCTGCGGGCGTGGCCAACGCCAATGCTGTCGCAGCGATACCGGCAAGTCCAAGGCTTCTCAGGATTGTCGTCATAATCGTACTCCCTCATTCTCAGGTTACTGCGACCCGCGAATAGGAAGCGCGACCCCGGATCAGATCCGGCGTTCCTGTATGGGGGTGTGGGCCGATTGACGTGCGGAGTCAAACGGCCACACCGGCAATAAGGCAAACACGGAAACTGGCGCGAGCGCTGGCCCGCCCAGCGGTCAGTCCTCGGCTGGCTTGCTTTGCAGCTGGACGTAATTCTGCAGACCCATCCGCTCGATCATCTCGAACTGGGTCTCGAGGAAGTCGACATGTTCTTCCTCACTGTCGAGGATGGCGGCGAACAGGTCGCGGCTGACATAATCGCGCACCTTTTCGCAATGTTCGATGGCATCGCGCAGGAGCGGGATGGCTTCCTCCTCCATCGCCAGGTCCGCGCGCAGGATTTCCTCGACCGTCTCGCCCACTTTCAGCCGGTGGATCGCCTGGAAATTGGGTAGCCCGCCCAGGAACAGCACGCGCTCGGCCAGCTTGTCGGCATGCTTCATCTCGTCGATCGATTCATGCCGCTCGTATTCGGCCAAGCGTGCGACGCCCCAATCGGCCAGCACGCGATAGTGCAACCAGTACTGGTTGATGGCGGTCAGCTCGTTGGTGAGCGCCTTGTTGAGGAAGTCGATGACGGTTGCGTCGCCTTTCACGGCTTGGCTCCTTGATTGATTGGATGGTTGCGCATCTTATGCGCCATAAAGCGCCTGAAAACAAGGCGATCGCAAAAAAAGCTACGGAATTCCGCTACTTGCGAGCGATTTGCGTTAGCGGTGAAGCGTCAGGCCGCAACCGGCCGGCAGCCCATTTCCCGCTCTTCGTCGAGGATGGCATCGGCCTCTACCAGGCAGGTGCCGCAATTGGGCCGCTTGCCCAGCGCCGCATAAACCGCCTCGGCATCGCCAGAGGTGCAACGCGCCAGGCGCCGCAGTTCGGTTTCGCGGATGGCATTGCAGATGCAGACATACATCGGCGACAGGCTCCTGCGAGTGATTCGCAAAAGCTAACTTATGCGAACTATTCTCAATAGCAAGCGCTATTCGCGCCGCAGCGGAAACAGGCGGCCGTAGGTTAGGCACCGCCACAGCCATTCGAGCGGGCCGTAGCGGAAGCGCGCCAGCCATGGCTTCGACCACGCCAGCATGACGATCCAGGCAAGCACCACCACGCTGTAAAGCTGCGGGCGGTTGAGTTCGCCGAACAGCCCCAGCGCCCAGCCGTGGAACACCAGCAGCATCACAATCGAAGTGCCAAGATAATTGGAGAATGCAGCGCGCCCGGCGGCCGCGATCCGCTGCCCCAACCAGCCGGTCCAGCAGGGCGAATAGGCCACCAGCAGGGCGGCAAGGCCAACCACCATGGGCAGCCGCGGCAAGGCGCTGAAGCCGACAAATGCCGCCAGTGTGCCATAGAAGGTGAAGCCACCCTGCCGCACCCATAGCGCGATCGTGAGGTGCAACAGCGCGCCCAGCGCCAGCCCAACCCAGCCCCAGCGCACCATCGCGCGCCGATCAAGTCCGCCGCCGAAGAAGCCGTAGCGGTAGAGCGCCACGCCGATCAGCATCAACGGCAGGGTTTCCAGCCCGAACAGCAGGACATTCGTCAGCGGGTCAAACGCGTGTTCGGAAAAGCGGTGCGCCACAAAGCCGGGATAGTCACCACCGCCGATGAGTGCGGTCTCGGCGGCATCGTCGGCTTCGGCGTCTGCCCTGCCATCGGCAAGGCT
Source organism: uncultured Porphyrobacter sp. (assembly GCA_964500135.1). Taxonomy (GTDB): domain Bacteria; phylum Pseudomonadota; class Alphaproteobacteria; order Sphingomonadales; family Sphingomonadaceae; genus Erythrobacter. The sequence goes on along the minus strand of CAZCNF010000003.1, from coordinate 72,475 downwards.
CTGGCGCATTTCGGCGAAGCCCGCGCTCTCGCCCAGCGAGGTATCAGCCACGAACGGCAAAGGCGCCATCATCGCGAGATAGGCCAACGAGCCCAGGGCATAGCCGATCAGCCCCGTCAACAGCTGCGCCTTTACGCTCCAGTGCAGGCACAGCAGCACCACCAGGCCGCACACGGCGTAATAGGTCAGGATGTCGCCGAACCAGATGAAGAAGAAATGCGCCAGACCGAACAACAGCAGGAAGAGCAGCCGGCGCGCCTGCAGCCGGCGCGTCGCGCCTTGCGCCCAGGCCCGCTCCATAAACAGGTAGAGGCCGGCCCCGAACAGTAGCGTGAACAGCCCGCGCATCTTGCCGTCGATCAGCACGAACTGGGCCACCCACATCCACCCGCCGGGATCGCCGTCGGGCACGAGAAAGGCACCGGGGAACATGTAGGCGCTGGGCGGTTGACCGAAAGCGACGATATTGGCGGCAAGGATCCCCATGACGGCAAGGCCGCGGATGAAGTCGAGACTGCCGATCCGGTCGCCCGCTGCAACCGGGCCCTGCGCGCCGCCGCTGACCGCGTGCTCGTGGTCGTTGCCCGAGGCCATGCTGCTTTCTCCTTCCACCCAGCAGGCGTGATAACACACTCAATCACGAAGGCCAGCCGTCGACGAAGGCGCGGGCGGATCGCAGCTCCCCCGGCCAATGCCGACCGCAACTGCGTTAACCCAAAATTAGGGGTATCCTGCCATCCCCCTGTTTGAAGCCGTTTTTGTTGCGGCACCATGTCCAGGACTATCCAGGGGGAACCAGGCGTTGCGAGTACTTGCATTGGCATCGCAGAAGGGCGGATCGGGCAAGACGACCCTGTCCGGGCATCTCGCCGTCCAGGCCCAGCGCGCAGGCGCCGGCCCGGTCGTACTGATCGACATTGATCCGCAAGGGTCGCTGGCCGATTGGTGGAACGAGCGCGAAGCGGAGTATCCCGCGTTCGCGCAGACGACCGTTGCGCGGCTGGCCAACGATCTTCAGGTGCTGCGCCAGCAGGGCTTCAAGCTGGCCGTGATCGACACGCCGCCCGCCATCACCATGGCGATCCAGTCGGTGATCTCGGTCGCCGAATTGATCGTGGTGCCGACCCGCCCCAGCCCGCATGACCTGCGCGCCGTGGGCGCCACCGTCGACCTGTGCGAACGTGCCGGCAAGCCGCTGGTGTTCGTGGTCAATGCCGCTACGCCCAAGGCCAAGATCACCTCGGAGGCCGCCGTGGCGCTGTCTCAGCATGGCACTGTCGCGCCGATCACCCTTCACCACCGCACCGACTTCGCCGCTTCGATGATCGACGGTCGCACCGTGATGGAAGTCGATCCGGAAGGCCGCAGCGCTGCCGAAGTAACCGCGTTGTGGAAGTACATTTCGGACCGGCTGGAAAAGAATTTCCGCCGCACCGTGTTCGCCGCTCCAGGCACGCAGTCGCAGCTGCCGGGTGCCCATCGTCCTGCCGGCGGCTTCGGCCGCCGCGTCGCCCAGTAAGGAGCGCGCGGCATGACCGAAGCCAGCTTCGCCTCGCTCAGCCCCACGCTGCTGGCGCGCAAGGGTGGCGCCAAGCCGGCGATGCGCCCGCAACTGGCGCCGATTCCCGACGCGTCGCCCGCGCATCTCGAGGATCTGGGCTGGAACGACATGGGGCACGATGACCATGCCAACGTCGTGCAATTGACACCAGCCACCGTTGACGAGGCCTCGCACGTGCGACTGGCAGCATCGCGCAGCGTGCCCCGCGAGCGTAGCCAGCGCGTGGCCTCGCGCGGCTCGGCGCTGAAGCGCGGACAACGTGCGGCCTTCACCTTGCGGCTTGATGCCGAACGGCATCTGAAGCTGCGGCTGGCCGCAACCATCAAGGGCGAAAGCGCGCAACAAATCGTGACCGATGCGCTCGATTCTGCGCTCGCCGAGATTGAAGACCTGGACGCACTTGTCGCCAAGATGACCCGCAAGTGACCGGACATTCGCTGACCGAGGGGACCACCCAATGAGCCATACCGCCAACACCTCGCCGAAGATCGCACTGGCGCTCGGAACTGCGCTGGCCAGTATCGCGCTGTCGGGCTGTGCCACGTCGGCGGCACCGCCGGCCCAGGCCTCGGTGGCCGATGCCAAGGTCGCGCTTGAGAAGGGCCATGTCACCAAGGCGATCGCGCATGCGGAAAGCGCCGTTCTGGCCGACCCGCGCAATGCGCAGAGCCGTGCCCTGCTGGGCGCGGCCTATCTGGAGGCAGGTCGTTTCCAGGCGGCCGCCACCAGCTTTTCGGACGCCATGGCGCTGGGCGACAGCGACCCGCGCACCGTGCTAAGCTATGCGCTGGCGCAGATCGCCCTCGGCAACAGCCGCGAAGCGGTGATCGCGCTGGATGGCGCGCGGGACGATCTCGATCCGGCCGACCTGGGCCTGGCGCTGGCTTTGGCAGGCGACACGGGCACCGGCGTCGAAGTGCTGTCCGAAGCCCTGCGCAATGGCGAATCGACCAGCAAGTTGCGCCAGAACCTGGCCTATGCCTATGCCCTTCACGGCGATTGGCGCGCCGCCCGCATTATGGCCGCCGAAGACGTGCCGGCCGATCAGGTTTCGGATCGCATCGGCGAATGGGCGCAATTGGCCGCCCCAGAGTATTTCCAGCAGCGCGTGGCCAGCCTGCTTCAGGTGACACCAGCCTACGACGGGGGTCAACCGGCCCAGCTCGCGCTCGCCAACTTCCCCAGCCATGGCGAAATGGTGGCCGATGCCGCGGCAACCACCGATGCGCCGCAATATGCGACAGCCGATACCGCCGCGCCGGATACGGGGGAATTGGCGCCGGTTGCCGCTGCACCCGCACAGACCTTTGCGGTTGCCTTCGGTCAGGAAGTCACAGCGCCTGCGCCGGTCACACCGCGCGGCCCGGTGGTACAACAGCTGCCGTCTGAATATGCTGCAGCAGCCGAAACGAAGAAGCCGGCTACGCCCAAGTCACGCCTCGCCACGTCCTCGTCGCAGCGGCGGATGGCAGCCACTTCGGACAGCAATGCAGGGACGCATCTGGTGCAGCTTGGCAGCTTTTCGAGCCGCGCAAATGCCGAACGGGCCTGGAGCATCTATCAGTCGCGATATCCGCAGTTATCAGGCCGCGACGTGGTGATCACGCAGGCAGTCGTGGGCGGCAAGACCTACTTCCGCGTGGCGGCGGCCGGCTTCGGCGCACGCAGCGCCAGTTCGCTGTGCCAGACGGTTCGCGCTGGCGGCAAGGGCGGCTGTATCGCTTATGCGGCCAGCCGCCCGTTGCCTGGCGCGGTCGATCGCGGAATCCGCATCGCTTCGCGCTGACGCGTTCTCTCCCGGAGCTTCAGCGAAGACTGCCCCCGGCGCCCTTGGCCCCGGGGGTTTTCTTCATCGACCGTAGAGTAAAGGTGGCGCGACCGCGTGCCACCACGGCGAATCCCACAGCAGCTGGGTCGCGATGCTGAGCGGCAGCATGATTGCGGCACAAATCCAATAGGCCCGGTGGATGCGCCGCAGGCGACAGAGATCCCACAGAAACATCGGCAGCACACAGGCGAGCGGCCAGAGCATTGCCGAGAGCGGGGAATCGGGCGCGGTGCTGTATAGGAACGGAATGCGGCTGGTCGCCGCGCCGAGCGGGGCTGTGATGGCGAGGATCATCAGCCGCTTGTGCGTGCCCGGGTCGGTCCGTCGCGCCAGCAGTGCCAGCGCGACCATGCCAACGAACCCGATCCCTGCCCGCATTTGCGCCAGCACGATATTGACCGCATTGTGCAACCGCTCGGTCAAAGCCTCCTGCATTTGCGGCGGAGCATTCTCGGCAAATGCGGCCTGCGTCTCGATATTGGCTGTCGCCAGCATGTAACCGGCCAGCACAAGCAGAGGGGCCAACACCATGCCGAGCAAGCCCAACTGCATGTGCCATTGGCGCCGGCCCGTCGCCATCAACGTGGTCTGGGTCAGCAGCAACAGCATCCAGGCCCCCATCGTCAAAGCGTGGAAATGCGCCTGCGGCAGGAAGGGTGGGCGTTCGCCCGCCTCGATCGCAGCGATGCGAATGAAGGAATCAGGGACAAAGCCGATCAGGATCACGGCGATCAGGAACACCGCCATGAAAACATAGATCCAGCGATCAATGAACGCGGCGGGCGATGGTGCGTCGCGGCTGCCGCCTTGGTGGACATGCGCCTGGGTTGCCATGGATCATTCCCTCCAACCAGGGACAACGACCCGACCTGTGTGTAACAGACCCGGCGGGAAAACGGAAATGCTACCCGGCGATCCGCACCCCGCCCTTCCATAGCGTTGTGGCGCGGCCCTGTGCCGGCTGGCCGTCGAAGGGCGTGTTATCGGCAGTCGCCGCCATCTTGGTGCGATCGACGATCCACGGCCGATCCGGGTCGACCAGTGCCACATCGGCTTCGTGTCCTGGCTCCAGCGCACCCGCCTGCACGCCGAGCAACCGGGCGGGAGTCGCGGTCATCAGTTCAAAGGCACGCGGCAGGTCGATCACGCCGTCGCGCACCAGCGTGAGCGTCATGGCGAGCAGCGTCTCTGCACCTGCCATGCCTTCGGCGGCATCGGCGAACGGCAACCGCTTGTCTTCGGGCCCGCGTGGATCGTGGCCCGAGGCGATCACATCGATCGTACCCTCGCCGATCGCGCCGATCACGGCCTGCCGGTCGGCTTCGCTGCGCAGCGGCGGCGAAAGCCGCGCGAAGGTGCGGAACTCGGCGGTGGCAAGGTCCGAGAGCATGAAATGCGCTGGCGTGACTCCGGCGGTAACTGCCACGCCGCGCGACTTGGCAGCCCGCACCAGGCCCAGCGCCGCCGCTGTCGTCACCTGCCGGAAATGAAGCCGGGCACCGCTCATCTCAGCAAGCGCGAGATCGCGCGCCACCGCCAGCGCCTCGGCTTCGGCTGGCGCACCCGGCAATCCAAGCCGGGTGGCCATTTCGCCTGCAGTCGCGGCTGCTTCGCCGGTCAGCCCGGAATCCTCCGCGTGGGTCACTACGACCAGATCGAGCATCGCAGCATATTGCAGCAGCCGCAGCATCGCCCCGCTGTCTGCAATCCAGCGCCGCCCGGTGGCAACGCCGCGGGCGCCAGCCTCTTTCATCAGCGCAATTTCGGCCAGTTCCCGGCCTTCGAGCGCGCGGGTGGCCGCAGCCAGCGGATGGACCCACAGGTCGGGCTTGCCGCTCTTCGCGATATAGTTGACGCGGCTGGGCAGGTCGAGCGGCGGCGACTGGTCGGGCATCAGAGCCGCGCGGGTGATACCGCCAAAGTGGCACGCCGGCTTGTCGACCGCGAAGACACCGAAATCGATCAGGCCGGGCGCAACCAGCAGACCGCGGGCGTCGACCGGCTCGTCGCCCGGCTGCACGGTGACCGCGCCAACCGCCGCGATGCGGCCGTCGACAAGGCGCACGCCGCCGTCGACCAGGCCCTGAGGCGTGATCACGCGGCCGTTGATGATCGCGATGGCGGACTGCTGCTTCATGCCCAGCCCTCCACCTGCCGCTTTCGGCGGGTGAGGATGTCGAGACAGGCCATGCGGACCGCGACCCCCATTTCCACCTGGCGCGTGATGATCGAGCGGTCGAGCAGGTCGGCCACGTCGCTGTCGATCTCGACTCCGCGGTTCATCGGCCCCGGGTGCATCACCAAAGCATCCGGCGCCGCCCGCGCGAGGCGTTGCTTCGTCAGCCCGTACAGGTGGTGATATTCGCGCGCGGAAGGAATGAACTGGCCCTGCATCCGTTCGGTCTGGAGCCGCAGCATCATCACCACGTCACTGCCCGCCAGCGCGGCATCGAAATCGTGGAACGGTTCGGCCCCCATCGCCTCCACCCCGTCCGGCATCAGCGCCGGGGGCGCGCACAGCCGCACGGTGGCACCCAGCGCCTGCAGGCAGAGCAGGTTCGAACGAGCGACGCGGCTATGCCGGATATCGCCGCAGATCGTGACCGTGAGGCCCGTAAAGTCCTCCGCCGCTTCGCCCCGCGCCCGCAGCGCATGACGCAGTGCCAGCGCATCGAGCAGCGCCTGCGTGGGATGTTCATGTTGCCCGTCACCCGCATTGAGCACCGGGCAATCGACCTTGCTGGCGATCAGCTGGGTCGCCCCGCTCGATCCGTGCCGGATCACGATCGCATCGGGCCGCATCGCGTTGAGCGTGATCGCGGTGTCGATCAGCGTCTCGCCCTTTTTCACGCTCGATTGGGCGGCGTGCATGTTGACCACATCCGCGCCGAGCCGCTTGCCCGCAATTTCGAAGCTCAACAGCGTCCGCGTGCTGTTCTCGAAGAAGGCGTTGATGATCGTCAGGCCAGCCAGAAGATCGGCATGCTTCGAACTGCGACGGTTCAGTTCGACCCAAGGCTCGGCCTCGTCCAGCACATAAAGGATCTCGTGCCGCTCGAGCTGGGCGATGCCGAGCAAGTCTCTGTGCGGGAAGGCCAGCCGACCCGCAGGATAGTCGCGACTAATCGCCGACTTGCTGTCCTCGTAATCAGCCATGAACTGGCGCAAGCGCGCTGCCGTGCTGTTTCGAAGATCGCGCCCTGACTTGAGCTGCGAAACGAAGGGTTTGTCGTTGAGTGCCAGTTCGCCGAAGCGCGTCTCCGACAGACCGTTGCGCAGGCAGAATTGTTCGATCTCGTGAAGCAGGTCGTGCATGATGCCGCGCCTTAAGTTGGATTTACCCAACCGTCCAGTGGGAATCCGCGTTTCCAGCCCGCTGCTGCATATCGACTCATTGAGAGGGTTTAACCGACCGCCCGGCTCGAATTGAGTGGAACTTTACGGCCCCGCACCTACTTTAGGTGGAGTAATGCGCAAGGAACCACAGACGATGAGTTTTGCAGGCAAGGTCTGGCGGCTGCTGGTGGGCATCAAGGACGGGCTTGTCCTGTTGTTCATGCTGCTGTTCTTTGCGCTGCTTTTCGCGATCCTATCGGCTCGCCCCAGTCCCGGCATGGTACGCGAAGGTGCGCTGTTGATCGAACTGGACGGCTATATTGTCGAAGAGCGCGCCGAACTCGACCCGATCCAGGCACTGCTCAGTCAGCAGGCACCCGTCACCGAATATGAGGCAGGCGAACTGGTTCGCGCGCTCGATGCCGCCGCCGGGGACGAGCGGATCAAGGCGGTGGCGCTCGACCTGTCGCGCTTCCTGGGCGGTGGCCAGGTCCATTTGCAGGAAGTGGGTGAGGCGCTGGCGCGGGTCAGAGCCGCGAAGAAGCCGGTGCTGGCCTACTCGCTCGCCTATTCCGACGATGCCTTGCAGCTGGCCGCGCATGCCAGCGAAGTGTGGGTTGACCCGATCGGCGGCGCGGTGGTCGGCGGCCCGGGCGGCGCCTTCCTGTTCTTCGGCGACCTGCTCGAGCAATATGGCGTCAATGCGCGCGTTTACCGGGTCGGCACCTTCAAGTCGGCGACGGAGCCCTACACCCGCAGCGAATTCTCGCCCGAAGCACGCGAAAACATGGCGAGTCTCTACGGTGCGCTATGGGCGGAATGGAAAGCCAATGTGAAGAAGGCACGGCCCGCTGCCGAACTTGACCGGATCACCCAGGATCCGGTGGCGTGGGTCCAGGCATCGAAGGGCGATCTCGCCAAGGCTGCGCTCGAGGCCGGGCTGGTCGACCGGCTGGGCGACCGCACGCAATGGGGCGAGCGCGTGGCCAAGCTTGCCGGTGAGGACAGCTGGAGCAGCCTCCCGGGTGCCTTTGCCGCCACCAGCCTTGCCCCCTATCTTGCCGACACGACTCCTTCGGCAAGCGGGAAGCCGATCGGCATCATCACCGTGGCGGGCGAAGTGGTCGATGGCGAGGCCGGTCCCGGGACGGCTGGCGGCGACCGGATCGCCGCACTGCTGGACGAAGCGCTGGACGACGACCTCGCCGCGCTGGTCGTTCGGATCGACACACCGGGCGGTTCCGTGACCGCCTCGGAGCAGATCCGCCGTGCCGTGCTGCGCCACAAGGCCAATGGCATTCCGATCGCGGTTTCCATGGCCAATGTCGCGGCCAGCGCGGGCTATTCGATCGCCTCTGCGGGGGATCGCATCTTCGCCCAGCCCGAAACGATCACCGGCTCGATCGGGGTGTTTGCGGTAATTCCGACCTTCGAGGCGACCGCCGCGCGTTTTGGCATCACTTCCGACGGGGTGCGCACCACTCCGCTTTCCGGACAGCCCGACATTATCGGCGGCTTCACGCCCGAGGTGGACGCAATCCTGCAGGCTTCGGTCGAAGATAGCTATGCCGATTTCCTTGGCCATGTCGGCAAGGCGCGCAAGATCACGCCGGCCGCGCTCGACCGGATTGCCCAGGGTCGCGTGTGGGACGGCGGCAGTGCACGCCAGATCGGCCTGGTCGACAAGTTCGGCGGGCTGGACGATGCGCTGGCCTGGGCGGCTAAGGAGGCGAAGCTTGAGGATGGCCAGTGGTACGCGAAACGGCTTGGCACAACGCCTTCGAGCTATGATTCGCTGATCCGCCAGATGCTGGTCGACAATTCTGAAGACAGCGGGGCTGCCAGCGCCGACCTGTTTGCCCTGCTTGCCCGGCAGCGTGGCCATGCGCTGCAGCAAATCGCGCAGGATGCCGAACGGCTTACGAGAATGCAGGGTGTCCAGGCCTACTGCCTCGAGTGCCCGCGCGAAGTGCGGCCTGCGCCCACCCGCCACCTCGAAGGCTGGCTGGCGATGCTCGCCCGGCTGTTCACAAGCGACTGACCTGCCCCGCATCAGGGGTCTTGCAAAGCGGCCTGCCGCATGGCAATGGCGCGCGCCTGTCCATGCGGGCGGGCGCGTAGCTCAGTGGTAGAGCACACCCTTCACACGGGTGGGGTCGCAAGTTCAATCCTTGCCGCGCCCACCATCTTGCCGGATGCATGGATGAGATGGTGACGTAGCCCGCTCCGTTCCTCCATCGCTTGGCGGGGTTAGCCTTCTCGCTCGCTCCGGCTTTGGACAATCCGCCCTAGAAGATCGGCCACGCGCGATAGATGCTGTAGGCGCTGGTCGCGATCAGCACGATCGAGACGGCCAGCAGCAAGGTGCCCGGATTGACCCGCTTGGCGATGATGGCCCCGAACGGCGCTGCCGCCACCCCCCCGATGATCAGGCCGATTGTGGCCACCGTGAACGCCTCAAGCCCGATTGTGACAATGAACGCTGCGGAGATCGATGTGGTGATCAGGAACTCTGCTGAGTTGACTGTGCCGATCGTCTTGCGGGGATCGCTGCCCTGGACCAGCAGATTCGACGTCACCACCGGTCCCCAGCCGCCACCGCCCGCCGCATCGAGAAAGCCGCCCGCAGCTGCTAGCGGGGCGGTATACTGCGGATCCTTCACATGGGGTTCGGAATGGCGGATCGCGCGCAGCAGAAGATACACGCCAATCCCGGTCAGGTAGATCATCACGAAAGGCCGGGCCACGGATGCGTCGATGTTCGAGAGGACGTAAGCCCCGGTTACCCCGCCAATCACCCCGAACGGCACCAGCCGCTTGAACAGGTCCCAATCGATGTTGCGGTGCAAGATATGGCTGGCGCCAGACGCTCCGGTGGTGAACATCTCGACCAGATGGACGCTTGCCGAAGCCGTTGCCGGAGGCACGCCGAGGACTGCGACCAGCAGCGTTTGCGAGATGACGCCGAAGGCCATGCCGAGCGCGCCGTCAACCATCTGGGCGACAAAGCCGATCGCGATGAAGGGCAACAGGTGGTAGATCGTGATATCGGCCAGATCGAACATGAGGCGGTCCTCTTTGCGAAGGGAGCGAAGGATCAGAAATTGTAGGCCAAAGTAAGGCCATAGGTGCGCGGATCTCCGGGTTGGCCGACAATCAGTCCGGTATTACCCGAAGGAACCGCAAGCTGCTCAAAGTAATTCTGGTCAAAGGCATTGCGCAGCCAGCCGAACAGATTGAGCCCGTTGTCGGTGCGCACGCCCAGGCGGAAATTGACGACCGAATAGCCTTCCACCCAGGTGTATTCCGAAGGCGTGGGATTGGACGAGAAGTTGCTGCGGGTATTGGCTTCGACGCCGGCGTAAAGCTCGCCGTTCTCGCCCAGGAAGCTGACCGGGAGATTGCCTTCGAGGCCATAGGACCAGACCCATTCCGACACGCCGGGCAGTCTCTGGCCAGAAATGTCGCAATTGGCCGGGCTGTTGGTGCCCGGCGCGCCGGCAGCACCGATCGGCGTGCCGCTGCCGCCGCCGGAAAGTTCCGGGGGGCAAGGCGCGTCGGGGAACCGCGCATAGGTGGCATCGGTGTAGGCCCCGCTGACGAAGGCGTTGAAGCGGCTCGACGGGCGCACCGACAATTCCCATTCAACGCCTTGCGTCCGGACTTTTTCGGCATTGGCCAGATAGCCGCGCTGCACGCCGAACTGGCCATTGACCACCAGCGCCTGGTAATCGTCGATGTCGGTGCGATAGGCTCCGATATTCAGCGTTAAGCTGCGTTTCCAGAATTGCGACTTGAAGCCGATCTCGTAGTGGTTGACCGATTCGGGCTTGACCGAGCCGGCTGCCAGAATCGGATTGCCTGCGGCATCGTTGGGCACGCCATTAAGGTTTACGCCGCCCGGCTTGAAGGTCTTGGCATAGGTTGCATAGATCGATGCCTCAGCGCTCAGCTCGTAACGCAACGTCAGGTCATAACTGAAGTTCCAGTCGCTGAAGGCTGGCTCGAACCGTTGCGGCGCGGCAACCCCGCGCTGGGCGACGATCCAAGGATCGCTTGCATAGGGCCCGGAAAACAACACCAGCTGACGGGTCCCGTCCGAGGCCGTTCCGGTCACGACCGAATCGTAAAGCCCTGTCTTCTTGTCGTAGTTCAGGCGAAACCCGGGCTGAATCGAAAGGCCATCGGTGAATTCCCAGTTGAACTGCCCGAACACCGCCAGGCTGGTGTTGTCCAGCCGGATGTCGTTGTTTGCGGTCAACTGGTCGAGCACGGCAGGATTGCTGGCCAGAGCGCTGCCCGGATTGAGTAGCCAGCGGCTGGCAGCGCGGCCGAACTCGGTCGTGCCCTGAGTGCGAACCTTCTGGTGGAAGGCAAAGGCGCCGACCAGGAAATCATAGCCTTCGCCAGTGTGAGAATACCGGAACTCCTGGGTCCATTGTTCCTGCTGCGACGGGTTCTGGCTCTTGGTGTTGATCGGCAAGCCGGTAAAATCGCGATCGTTCTGCGGCAACCAGTCCCAATAGCGGTAGGCCGTGATCGAGGTGAGCAGCCCGGCGCCCGTGTCCCAGCGCACCCGAACCGAGCCACCGCCGATTTCGTTGCCGGCGTTCAGATCGGCATCGACATCGGTCACCCGGTCGAACGGATCGGTGCTGGCCACCACGTAATTCTGGGCTGAAGCCAGCGCGGCATATTGCCGATTTAGCGGCCGCTGGGTCGCGCCCGTGCGGACGAAGATCTGCGCGCAACATTCCGGGTTCTGTTCGCTGAAGTCGCCGGCGAACAACACTTCGACATTGTCGCTGGCTTCCCACAGCAACTGCGCGCGCAAGCCCAGGTTATCGAGTTCGTTGATGTAATTGCCGGTCGCGACATTGAAAATTGTCCCGCGCCGGCCGGTCGACGATATCGAGAACCGCCCGGCCAGGTTGTCTGCCAGCGGGCCGGATATCGAAGCCTTGCCCTGTTTGAAGCCAAGATTGCCGAAAGTCACTTCCGCCCGGCCTTCAAGCGAGAACTTTGGGCTGTTGGTGGTGATGTTGATCGCGCCCGCCGTGGTATTCTTGCCGTACAGCGTGCCCTGTGGCCCGCGCAGCACCTCGATCCGTTCCACGTCGAGAAAATCGAGCGTGGCCGAGGCGATGCGCGCGAAATAGACGTCATCGACATAGATGCCGACACCCTGGTCGAAACCGTCATTGGTGAGGCCGAAGGGGACCCCGATGCCGCGAATGTTGATCGCGGTGTTGCGCGGGTTCGACGAATAGAAGTTGAGCGACGGGGTCAATTGCTGGAGCCGCTGCACATTGAATGCGCCCACACTGTCGAGCGTGTCGCCGCTGACGACCGAGATCGCCACCGGGATTTCCTGCACGCTTTCCTCGCGGCGGCGAGCGGTGACGAGGATCGGCCCACCCGATTCGCCGGCGGCGTCCGATGCATCGGCGGTATCGCTGTCGACCGTTGCGGCCGCATCGACGGCAAAGTCCTGGGCGAGCGCCGGGCTGCCCCAGGCAAGGGAGGTGACGGCAAGGATCGAGGATGTGGCCAGCAGCGGCCTGGAGAATCTTGGATGCATGATGTCGCTCTTGAAAGCGGGCATGCATCCGGATGTCCGGTCTGCCAGTCCCTGGATGATGGGGTTGAAGGATGATGATGTGGCATGGGGGCGCCCCTGTCAGGGCCCGCTGTCGGGTCAGTCGCCCAGCCGTCTGCGTTCGGTTACGTCGATCTGCATGACGCGCCCGTCATGCACGGTGAGCTGGATCGCCCCATAGCGCAGGCGTGAAAGCGCATCGCTTACCACGTTCAGCGCTTCCGGGCGGAAGCCAGCGGATTCACCGGTTCCCTTGTTCTCCTCTGGCATTCGTTCGCCTCTCGTATCACGGCTCGGCGCCGCATTGCATGACTAATCTCAACTAAAAAAGTTGACAATAGGCTTCGTGCGATAGTTTGCGCACTTGCGGTGAAAGGCAGGCTTTACGCGGCAGCCCGAATAGTCAGGCGGCGGTAGGGTTCTCGTCGGTGAAGGCAGGGACCGGATCGATTGCGTCCGACAACCGGATCGAATCGAGCAGTTCGGCGGTGCGGTCGCGCACGGTCAGCATCAGTGCGCGGGTGCGGCATTCGCCTTCCTCCACGCAGTTCTTGCATTTCTCGTGTGCAAAGCGGCTGGCGCAGGGCACGAGCGCAAGCGAGCCGCGCATGATCCGGATCAGGTCGCCATAGGTGATGTCGATCGGCGACAGGGCGAGCCAGTAGCCGCCATCGGGCCCGCGCTGCGAGGCCACAAGCCCGAACCGCGTGAGTTCGGACAGGATCACCGTGAGGAAATTGGCCGGGATGTTCTGCTTCTCGGCGATCTCGACCAGCTGGACCGGGCCCTGGCCATGCCGGTCGGCCAGATGCTGCATGGCGCGGATGGCGTAACGAGTCTTCTGAGATAGCACGGCTTGCCTGCTATCGGACCGACGGCGAGGCCAGTCAAGGCAGCCATGCCTGACCTGCATGAGGCGTCAGCCGCTCTCCATTCGCACATCCGCACTTTCATCGAACTGAAGCGAAAGCGTCACTCGCGCGTCACCCTGCAACCCTACGGCGAGGGAGAAAACAACACCTCAGGGATGATCGAAATGACCCATACTCGAGTTCTCCTCGCGCTCACGGCCAGTGCGCTCGCGATCGGGGCGACTACGCCCGCGCTGGCCGACGACACCGCGGAAGCAACCGCCAATGTCGATACCGCGGCCGATCCGCAGGCCCAGGACCGCGACATCCAGACCAGCAACGAGATCGTGGTGCAGGGCTCGATCGGCTTCCGCAACCGCAGCGAGGAAGCGGAGCCGGTACTGGTCTACGACGAAGAGTACTTCCAGCGATTCGAGCCGCTCACCGCCGGTGATGCGCTGAAGCGCGTGCCTTCGGTGACTTTCCTGTCAGACGTTATCGAGAGCGACGGGGCGCGGCTGCGCGGGCTGGACCCGGGCTACACGCAAATCCTGATCAATGGCGAAAAGGTCCCCGGATCGAATGCCGACCGTTCGTTCTTTCTCGACCGCATCCCGGCCGAGTTGATCCAGCAGGTCGAGATCATCCGTTCCTCTTCTGCGCGCCGCACGGGCGACGCCGTGGCGGGTACGCTCAACATCGTGCTGCGTGACGGCTATTCGCTTGACGGCGGCTATGTCCGCGGCGGGGCGCTGCGCTTCGACGACGGAGAAGTGAAGCCGAGCGGCGGCTTTTATTACGGCGGGTCGCTGGCCGGTGGCCGCGTGCTGATCGGTGCAAATATTCAGGGTCGCTACAACCCGAAGAAGAAATTCAGCCTGCGCTATGGCGATTCGCCCGAAAACAACCCCAACTTTGCGACGGACGATTTCGACAATCGCGAAGACCAGACCGACACCCGCGACGGCACCGATTATGCTTTCAACGCCAGCTGGGGCATCGAGAGCGAGACCACCGAGTTCGAGATTTCGGGCAATTTCGTGCGGACCGAGCGGACCGAGGACGAACGGTCGTTCGAATACAACGACCCGACTGCGATCAACGGTCCTGTCCGCACCACAGTGCCGGGCAATCTGCTGACCGATAATGCCAATGTGAACGACATCACGCAGGAAAGCTGGAGCTTGACGGGCAAGCTGAGCCAGCAATGGTCGCTCGGCAAGACCAGCCTGCGGCTGGGCTATGCCCGCTTCACCGACCGGCAGGGCGAATTCGAATACGAAGTCGATTTCGACCGCTCTTCGCCGCGCTTCACCGGCGACCTGACCGATCGCGATATCGTCGACAAGGAGTTTTCAGCCAACCTTGAGCACGAGTTCGCGCTGGCCGAAGACATCAGCCTCGTGTTCGGCGGGTTCCTGCAGAACAAGGACCGCGACACCTCGATCGCTGAGATTCGCAGCCGCTTCAACCTGACCGCAGCCGATCGCGAAGGTTATGACCAATTCGATCGCAATCCGGCCGAGTTCGCCCCAACGAGCTTTCCCCCGCTCGAGCCGATTGCCGGCGGGCTCAACACCATCGAGGAGGACCGCCGCGACCTTTACGCGCTGATCGAAGGCAAATCCGGCCCACTCACCTTCGAAGCCGGCTTGCGTTGGGAAAACACCACGGTGAGAATCGATGACCTGACGGTCCCGGCTACTTCGCGCACCGAGTATGACGAACTGCTCCCCTCGGCCTCGCTCAAGTGGGAAGTCGGCCAGGGCCGCATCACTGCCTCGGTAGCGCGCACCCTGCGCCGCCCGCGCTTCGATTTCATTTCGCCCGCAACGCTGGAAGAAGAGTTGGGCGACAATGACCTCCTGGGCAATCCCGACCTCGCGCCCGAGACCGCATGGGGCGGCGATCTGGGCTACGAGCACAAAATCGGCCGCACCGGAGTTGTCGGGGTGAATGTGTTCTACCGCGACATCAAGGATCTGGTCGAGATAGCCAATACCGGAGAACCGGGCTCGGCTTACGATCCGGGCGATGATCCGGACAACCCAGAGCCGGTCACTGTGTTCGTCTTCCAGCCGCAGAACACCGGCGACGGCAAAGTGTGGGGCGTCGAATTCGACCTGTCCGCCAGCTTGGCCTTTATCGGCCTGCCCGACACCGGCGTGTTCGGCAATCTGGGCCTGATCGACAGCTCGATCCGCGATTTCGCCGGCAAGCGGCGCTTCAACGGCCAGTCCGAATATGTCTACAACTTCGGTTTCATCCAGAACCTCCCGAGCGTAGGTGCCGCCTTTGGCGCGACCTATCGCAAGCAGGGTGCAGCGTTTGACCGGGTCGTGGCGGAAGAAGTGACCACTACCTACGGCGCCGATCTGGAGATCTTCGTCGAAAAGCGGTTCGGCAACAACTTCACGATCCGCGCGGTCGGGTCCAATTTGCTCAACGGCAGCAAGGACGAGGTCTTCAACAAGTTTACCACAGTCGAAGAGCAACTTGACCGTGAATTCGACGAGTATGAACTCGAGACCGAAGAGGCCGGCCCTGTGTTCCAGATCATGGCGAGGTATGCCTTCTGATGCGCCAGTCGATCATTGTTCCGGTTTGCGCAGCGCTGCTGCTGGGTGGCTGCGCGACCCCGGCCATCATGGGCGACCCGGCGGTTGATGTCACCGCCCGGGCTGAGACGGCGCCGGTCGGCACCACCAACCAGGACGCGGCGGACGATCCTGCGATCTGGCGCAATGGTGTCGGTGCTGCGGCCAGCCTGATCGTTGCGACCGACAAGAAGGGCGGGCTCTACGTCTATGATCTGGCGGGGCGGGAGAAGAGTTTTCTCCCGGCGCCGGGGCTCAACAATGTCGACCTGGTCGAGCTGGCGGATGGAACAGTGCTGGTGGCCGCCAGCGACCGAGCCGACCTTGCCCGCGCCCATGTCTATCTCGCGCGGCTCGACACCGGCAGTGGCCGGCTCGAACCGCTCGGCCGGATCGAGATCGGGGCGGGTGAAGGCTATGGCATCTGCCTCGGCGAGATCATGACCGACGGCGCGATCGAGCTGTTCAGCCCGGTCAAGGAGGGTACGATCTACAGCACGATCCTGAGCCGCAACGCCGATGGCAAGTGGAGCGGGCAAACGACCGCGGTCTTTGCCGTACCAAGCCAGCCCGAAGGATGCGTCTACGATGCACGCACTTCGCGACTCTATGTCGGCGAGGAAGTGGTTGGCGTGTGGATGTTCGACCGCAAAAGCCAAGCCAAGAAGCTGGTTGCCCCGGTCGACAATCGCCAACTGGTTGCCGATGTCGAGGGGTTGGCGCTGGCGCCCGAGGGCGATGACGCAGGCTGGCTGGTGGTTTCCAGCCAGGGCGACAATGCCTATGCCAGATACCGCTTGCCCGACATGACGCCGGCGGGCAGGTTCCGCATCGCGGCGGGACAGTTCGACGCGACCGAGGAAACCGACGGGATCGCGCTTGATACACGCGATTTCGGCGCGCAGTATCCGCAAGGCCTGTTCATCGCGCAGGACGGGATGAACGTGCCGACATCGCAGAATTTCAAGCTGGTATCATGGCAGGACATCATGGAGGCGTTGGGCCGGTGATCGAGACGAGCAGGCGACAGTTTCTCGCTGCGACCGGCAGCGCCTTTGCCGCCTTGCTCGCCAGCGGTTGCGTGGCGCGGCAAGCATCGCTCACGGGCCTCTACGCCGCCAGCCCCTATGGCGCGCTTAAGGCCGATCCGGCAGGATTGCTGGATCTCCCGGAGGGTTTTTCTTACCGCGTGATCTCGCGGCTCGGCCAGGCCATGAGTGATGGTGGCAAGGTACCCCATCGCGCCGACGGCATGGGCTGTTTTGACCTTGGCGGAGGCCAGCTGGCGCTGGTGCGTAACCACGAATTGCGTGCCCAGCATGACGCCGGAGGAGCACTGACTGGCGGCTTCGACCGGGCGTCCGATGGCACGATCCTGCCCGGTGGCACCACCACCCTGGTGCTCGACGCCCGCACCCTCGCGGTCGAGCGCGAGTATCGTTCGCTGGCGGGCACCATCCGCAATTGCGCCGGCGGGGTCACGCCTTGGGGCAGCTGGCTGACCTGCGAGGAAGACGTCACCAATGCCGGCGACGGGGTCGAGCGCGATCACGGCTGGGTGTTCGAGGTCCCGGCGGTCGCCGATGGGCCGGTCGATCCGGTGCCGCTCAAGGCGCTCGGCCGGTTCAATCACGAGGCAGCCTGCGTCGATCCGGCCAGCGGCATCGTCTATCTGACAGAGGATCGCGACGACAGCCTACTCTATCGCTTCCTGCCATCCTCTCCAGGCCAGCTCGCACAGGGCGGAAAGCTGCAGGCGCTGGTCGCAGGCGGCGTTTCGGATAGCCGCAACCTCGACGGCCAGGGAATGGCGCCTGGCAGTTGGGCCTCGGTCAGCTGGATCGACCTCGACGATGTGGAAAGCCCGCGCGACGACCTGCGCCAGCGCGGTGCAGCACAGGGGGTAACGCTGTTCGCCCGCGGCGAAGGCATCCATATGGGCAACGGCGAGCTCTATTTCTGTTGCACATCGGGCGGAGCCGCAGGCCTTGGCCAGATCTTTCGCCTGGTACCCAGGCAAGGACGGCAGGACCGGCTTCAGCTGTTCTTCGAGAGCAGCGCGCCCGATCAGTTCAACTATGGCGACAACCTGACGGTTGCCCCCAATGGCCACCTGATCGTGTGCGAGGACCAGTATACCGACGTCGTCGACAACCATCTGCGCGGCATTACGCCGGACGGCAAGGTCTACCCGCTCGCACGGCTCAGGACGCAAACCGAACTGGCCGGTGCCTGCTGGTCGCCCGACGGCAAGGTGCTGTTCGTGAACGCCTACAGCCCGACCATGACATTGGCGATCAACGGCCCCTGGTCGGCCTGATCTCGCCCGGCACGCGAACGGGGCGCGCGACACCGCTCAGGTGAAGTCGATCCTTGCACCTTCGCGCGCGATCCTGAAGCGGTTGACGATCGAAGTGCGGAAATCGCGATCGCGCACGGTATCGACCGCGATGAAGCTTGCTTCGGCCTGCTCGCGGGCCAGATCCAGCCGGACATAACCCTGGTGCATGTTGTCGGTCCAAATGACTTCCGGCACATGCTCGGCGAAGGCCCGGTCAAGCGCCCGCGACAGATCGTCGCCAAAGCCGCTTTCCACGAAATCGCCTGGCGAGGTGATCCCGGCCGTGCCCAGCTCGAGCCCGGCGGGGCGGCCCTGCGCGTCGCTGAGGCGGTTGGCCCAGAAGCTGTGGCTGTCACCGGTCAGGAAGATCAGATCGGCGGCACCAGCCTTGCGCGATAGATCGTAGAGCCGCTCGCGTGCCCAGGGATAGCCGTCCCAGGTATCGGGGTAGAACGGCAGCCCGGCCCGCCCCTTCCCCGCCAGCACGCGGGCATTGTCGAGCACGGCCGCGCTGTATGGCGGCTGCGCTGCAAAGGGATCGGGCAGCACGCCCAGCGCCACCAGGTCGGGAACATCCATGCGGGCAATAGGAATGGCATTGCCGATCAGTCGCCAAGGCTGGCCGCCAGCGACGGACGCTGCAAGGCTCCGCGCCAGATCGGCTTCGCATTCGGCCGAGATCATCCGCCGCCCGGGCACCTCAAGCCGTTCGCGGCGGAAGCGGGCGACCTCGTCCCGGTCATCGAACTTGTCTGCCAGCACGGCGTAATCGGCCTGCTCCGCACGGGCCGTGTGGCGGGTCTCGAGAGTCGCAAGAGTGGCAAGGTCGCCGAAGCTATAGCTGCGCCAAAACTGCATTCGGCTGCGCGCTGGGGCGGAAAGCCACTCTGGCTCGCGCACGGGCATCCATTCGAAATAGGCCTGGATCGAGGCCGCCCGCCGCGCGACCCAATCGCCTTCGCGTTCGGGCTGGTGGTTCTGCGCCCCGCCGGTCCAGGGATTGTTGGTGCTTTCGTGATCGTCCCAGCAAGCCATGAAGGTGTGCGCCGCGTGCATGGCCTGCGAACCCGCATCCGATTTGTACTGCGCATGGCGCCGGCGATAATCCGACAGGCTGACGATCTCGTGCGCAGGATCGTGCCGGCGGCCGATCGTGCGGGCAATGTCGTCGCCCCAGCTGCCATGGCCATACTCGTAGATGTAATCGCCGGTGTGGAGCACGAAATCGACCGACGGATCGTGAGCGATCGCCTCATAGGCGTTGAAGAAGCCGAAGGCGAAATTGGAGCAGGACGCCAGCGCGATCCCGATCCTGCTGACGGCGCCGACCGGCAAGGTCCGCGCACGCCCGACCGGTGAAACCTTTCCATCGAATAGGAACCGGTAATAATAGGTCTTGCCGGGCTCAAGCCCGGTGGCGAGCCATTTGGCGGTATGATCCTGTTCGGGTCCCGTCACGACTTCGTGTTTCGCCACAATTCGCGAGAAGGACAGGTCGTGAGCAACCTCGCACTGAAGCACAACTTTGCCGCTCGTCGTCAAGCGGGTCCACAGCACTACGCTGGTAGCGTCCGGATCCCCGCTCGCCACGCCATGGCGGAACGGACCATGGTCGCTTGCCGCTGCAGAGCCGCCAAACAGCGTAAAGGCTGTCCCTGCGGCAAGGCCACCCAGTGTGGTGCGGCGGGAAACGGGCAAGTTCGGTATCGGAGTGTGAACCAAGGCGGTGCTCCCGGTTGAAGCTGGTTATCAATTCGGGCGGCGCAGGGAAAGCTGCACCGCCCGAATTCCTGAGTTGCTGGAGCGGAGCCTCAGATCCCCGCTCGCACCGTGACGAAGAATTGCTGCGGGGCGCCGACCAGCAAGGTTTGCCGGTCGCCGCTGTTCCCGAAGCCACCGGAACCGATCGTCGAGATGTGCCGCTTGTCGAACAGATTGGTCGCGTTCAGCTGCAGCTCGAGATTGTCGTTGATGCGGTAGCCGAGAGTCGCATCGACGATCGCCCGCCCAGGGACCGAAAGGTCGTTGGTGTAGGTGAAATACCGCTCAGACATGTAGTTTACTGACACGCGGCCGAACAGTTTTCCATCGTCATAGCCGGCCTCGCCCCGCAGGAGGTGCTCGGGCGTGTCGACCACGGTCGCGCCGTCGATCGCCGCAACGACATTGCCATTGCCGTCGACCACATCATCACGATAGGTCGCGTCGGTATAGCTGTAGGATGCGAACAGCGTGACCGTGTCGGTCACCTTGAAATCACCCGCAGCCTCGAAGCCCAGCGCGCGCACCGAGCCGACGTTCTGCAGCGCGTTCGGATTGCCCTGAATCGACGAGCCGACAGCCACCGACAGAAGCCGGTTGCTGAAATCGACATAGTAGACCCCGGCCACTCCGTTGAAGCGGGCGTTGTTGAACCGAATGCCCAGCTCATAGGTGTCCGACTGTTCGGGCTTCAACGTGTCGCGGATGGCATCGAACCCGACCTGGTTGGTGCTGAACGGACCGGTGGTGGTGGCAGACGCGAACGAACGGGTTGCCTGAGTGAAGCCACCGAACACTTCGGTGGTGTCGCTGACCTCGACATTGAAACCGGCATGCGGCTGGAACCAGTCCTCGACTTTGATCGAGCCCGACGGGAAACTGGCCGCGATAACCGGCGTGGCTTCATTGGTGACCTTGAAGCCCTTCCACCCCAGGTTCAGCGTGAAGGCGCCCAGGTCGATCCGGTCCGAGACGAAATACTGCAGTGTCTCGGTGTTGAAGTCGAATTCCCACTGCGTCGCAAAGGGGTCCTTCGGGAAGTCGCGGAACGAACGCCCGGGACTGGTGCGACTGTCGAAGGCATAAAAGCGGCGGGCCTGGTTGAAATCGTTGTTTTCATACCAGCCGCCCAGCGAAATGCTGTGGCTGCCGACATCGAAATCGAGACTGGTGAAGACACCGGTCCGTTCCATCTCGTATTCGGTGGTGCGGATCGAGATCGGCACGCCATTGGGGCTAGGCACATAGGGCGTGCCCCACAGGCCGCGCCCGCTGTTGTCATGGTAGTAGCCGCGAATCGCGAACTCACCGCTATCGCCGACGGGAGCGGTCAGGCCCAGCGCTGCCAACGTGTCCTTGCGCAGACCTGAGGCATCGTAATAGGCATCGTCGACGAAAGCGAAATTGCCGGGATAGACGGTGCCTGCCCCGGGATTGGTCGGCGTGGCGCCGGTTTCGCCACGGTTCGCGCCGATGTCGGCCAGCAGGATCGCCAACTCGTAGTCGGGGAAGGTGTTGTCCGAGCCGTAACCTAGCCGTTCGAGCATATCGAGCGACATGTCCTGATAGTCCTGCTCGCGCCGGTCGGAATAGCTCAGCCAGCCATCCACTTCGACCAGGCCCAGCGGCACCACCACCTTGGCGTTGACCATGTGCTGATCCTGCTTGCCCGTGCCCTTGAACTTGTCGGTCGAGCCATAAGCGTAGGAGACATAGCCGCGCGGTCCTTCCGTCGTGCCCGCGTTCAGCCGCACGAAGCCACGCAGCGTGTCTTCGCTACCGTAAGTGGCAGCGGCGTCGGCTGTGAAGCGATCTTCAGGATCGATCGAAAAGGTTTCGACCGTCCCGCCGAGGTTGTTGGTCGACTGGGTGCCGATCGAGCCCGCGCCCTGGCTCACCCGAACCGAGCCGACATTTTCCGAACTGACCGCGCGGCTGATGTGCAGGCCGTTGTGGTTGCCATAGCTCATGTCGCCGAGCGGAATGCCGTCGAAGGTAAAGCCCAGCTGGTTCTGGTTGAAGCTGCGGATGGTCACGCGCGCCGACCATTCGTAATTGCCGAAAGGGTCGGCCGACTGGATGTTGACGCTCGGCAGCTTCTCGATCGCGCGGATGACGCTCGTCCCCGGCAGCAGCACGACGACATCGTCGGACTGCACTTCCTGCACCTGGCGGGTTTCACCGCGGCCGAACACGATAATGGTGTCCCCTTCTGTCGTTGCCTCTTCGACGGGGGCCTCGGCCTGTGCCAGTGCGGCATCAGCCAGCAGCGCCAGCGGCGCGGTGGAAACCAGCGAAATGATTCTCGTGAGTCGCATGACCTTATCCCTCATGATTGGGCGGGGCCGGGCCGCTTTGCCCCGCCGACCGCTGCAAGGCCGTTAGAGCGCGATTCTTACGCTGCGATGCACAATCGGAGGCTGATCGGAGGCAGTTTCACGACCGGATCATGGCGGCTTTGCCGACAATTGTCGCATGAGTGTCGCCGGACGGTCGCAGCTTGCAGTGGGCGATGGTGGCGTATTGCAGGCTACCGAAGGAAGGCAGGGCGGCGCATGAGCACACTCTCTGCAGGGGCGATCGCGACTATGCTTTACGGTGTCTTAATCGCTGGTATCTAATCGGCACGGGACACGGGGGAATTTGTGACCAAGCTGATCATCCAGATACCTTGCCTCAACGAGGCCGATCACCTGCCCGACACCCTGGCGGCATTGCCGCGCAACATTCAAGATATCGATCAGATCGAGCTCCTCGTCATCGATGATGGCAGCAGCGACGACACTGCCGGCGTGGCGCGCCGGCATGGCGTTCACCACATCGTCCGGCACCGCAAGAACCGGGGTCTGGCAGCCGCATTCCGCAGCGGGCTTGACCATGCCTTGCGCGCCGGCGCAGATATCATCGTCAACACCGATGCCGACGGGCAATATGTCGGCGAGGATATCGCCCGGCTGGTGGCCCCGGTTGTCGATGGTAGTGCCGACATAGTGATCGGAGATCGCGGTGTGCGCGACAATGCCCATTTCGGCCCATTCAAGCGCCTGCTGCAAAGGCTCGGAAGCTCGATCGTGCGGCGCTTGTCACGCACCGATATCACCGATGCCGTAAGCGGTTTCAGGGCGATAAGCCGTGCCGCCGCACAGCAGATCCACATCACCACCGATTTCAGTTACACCACCGACATGCTGATCCAGGCAGGTCGCAAGCGGCTGTCGATCCTCAGCGTCCCGATCCGCACCAATGCCGCAGCCCGCCCCTCGCGCCTGTTCAAGTCGATCCCGGATTTCATCGCCAATACCGGTGTGACGATGGTGCGGGTGTACCTGACCTACAACCCCCTGCGCTTTTTCATGGGGATCGGCCTAGTGGCTACCCTGATCGGCGCGATCCCGATCCTGCGGTTTTTGTGGTTCTGGGCGCAAGGCCACGGTGACGGTCACCTGCAATCGCTGGTGCTCGGTTCGGCGCTCGCGATCCTTGGCCTGCTTGTCATCATACTCGGTCTGCTGGCCGACTTGATGGGAACCAACCGCAGGCTGATCGAGCAAGCGCTGCACAAGATCAGCCAGCTCGAAGAAAAGGCGGGCGGTTCGGCCAATGCAAGTGGAGCGGGAGCCGATACAAGTGAAGTTGCGACACGCGCGCCATCAAGGAACAAGGCAAGCGCCTCAGCCGACAAGAAAGCCTCATGAGTCAGCAGGCTGACGTCGCCGCCTCGGCTGCAGCGACTATTGATCCGAACGTTAGCGGCAGGCCACGTCAAGGACTGCTCACGCCAGCAATCGTGCTGGGCATGCTGCTCGCGATGCAACTCTATCTGGTATCCTACAAATCGTTCAATTGGGACGAGTTTCTCCATTACAGCCAGGTCTATCTGGCGCGTAACGGCACCCTTGCCGCACCATTCCAGGTGCTCCATTCGCGCATTCTGTTCTGGGCACCCTATGCCGCAGAGAGCCTGGTCGACCAGATGCGGCTGGCGCGGCTTTTCATGTGGGGCTGCACGCTGGTCACATTGGCGGCGATCTATGGACTAGCCCGGCAGTTCACCTGCAGAGTAAACTCGCTTTACGCGGCAATAGCCTATCTCACTGCGGGCTACGTCTTCACGCAGAGCTTTTCGATCCGCGCTGACCCGATGGCCGCTGCGACGCTGATGAGCGCTTTGTACCTCTTCGCCAGCGGCAAGTTGACCCCTGCCAGGGCGATTGCAGCCGGTGCGCTGATTGGCCTGGCGGGCATGATCACGCTGAAATCGGTGTTCTACGCGCCATGCTTTGCCGGGATTGCGTGGTGGCGCTACCGGCAGGCTGGCGGCAAAGCCGACATCCTGATCCCTATCGCGGCGATGACGATGGCGGCGCTGCTGGCTTTTGCCGTGATCTATTGGCTGCACACGAGCGGGCTGGCGGCAAAGCCGGTCGAGAGTTCTAGCCCGGCGTCCTTTATGGAAAGCGGAAAGGCGTGGTTCTTCAGCGAAGACAGCTATGGGCAAAAGTGGATCTTGGTCCAAGCGGGTTGGGCGTTTGTCTTTGTTCTCTGTATTGTGCTTGCGCCCTTTGGCTGGCGTTGGACGAGAGTTTCGGCCTCAGCCCAACTGGCCTTGATCGGGCTGGTAGCACCACTCCTGGTGCTGACCTTCTATCGCAATACTTTCCCCTATTTCTTCGTGTTTCTTTTGGCTCCGGTCGCAGTAGCCATTGCACCTGTCCTAGGCACGATGCGTGACCGATACGGCACAATCCCAATGCTTGCCTTATTGGCACTCTCTCCCGTCGTGCTAACGTTGAGAGAGCCCATCGATGTGATTGACCGCCAGCAGGCTATGATTGCTTACGTAAAGCGCGAGTTTCCCAGGCCAGTCAGTTACCTCGCGAGGTCAGGCGAGATTGCCAATTACCCAAGAGCCTTGGTCCATCTCACTGCCAGCGTTGGGATGAACAGATACCATGAGCGAGGCAAGCCTATCATCGCCAGAAAGGTCGAAGCCGGGCAAATCGCCTTCGTGCTCGCAAACCATCCCAACATCGAAGCAGCCTTGAACGGCAAGCCGCTGCCTCGCTCCTTCCTGCAAGCGGACGCCAACTTATTGAACGACAACTTCGTCCAGCAATGGGGGCCGCTTTACCGCGCGGCGAAGGCGATCCCTGCCGGCGATGCTCCCCACAGGTTCAAGGTTCCCAGTTCCGGCCCCTATACGCTTGAGGGCGAGCGTCTGCTGATCGACGGGCAGGAAGTGGTTCATGGCCAAACCATCGTGCTGGCTGCCGGCGAGCACGAGGCCAGCGGGCCACGCGCCAACCGCACAGTCCTCTGGCGGGGCGAACGCCTGCCCTCGCCCCCTCCGATGGAATGGGATGGCCCATTCTATACGCGCTTCTAGGCCCCGTGCCTGTGGCTGAAGGCTTCCACCATTTTCTCGCTGGATTGCGACCCAGAGTGACAGCGCTAGCCGAGGCGCTCCATCGCCATCGGGCGCGGTTCAGGATTCCGCTGCTGCTACTGGCGATCGGCGTTTTCGTCGGTGGCGTCGCAATTTCGGTGCACCAGCTTTCGCTTGACCCTGACCAGCTTCGCCTTGGCCCTTTGGCGGCGCTTGCGCTGGTCGTGGCGCCGCTCGCCATCGCCTACTCTGCAGTCAACATGTCGCTGATGGGTAAGGCGATCGGGGTGCCGATCGGTTTCGTCTCGGGCGTAAGGATCAGCGTCTTCGCGCAGGTGGCAGAACTGCTGCCGATTCCAGGTGGCGCCATCGTGCGCACGGCGGCCCTGATGAAGGGTGGCGGCGGAGGATTGCAGAGCACGGGCATCGTGCTGGCCTTCGCATGCCTGTGGATTGCCTGGGCTGCGGCCGGCGGCGGACTGGCGCTGTGGAGCCATGACCAGCTTGGCCAGGCCTTGCTGGTAGGTGGGCTGCTGGCGATGCTGGCAATCACGTACTGGCTGTGGACGAACTACGGCTGGACCATCGCGCTGGTCGCGAACGGGCTGCGGGCGTTGGGGCTTTGCTTGGTCGCAACTAACCTATCTTTGGCATACCATGCGCTGTCGATCGCCGTTGAGTTTCGAGACACTATCGGTCTGACATTCGGAGTAGTCTTAGGATCGGCTGCATCGATCGTTCCAGCGGGGCTGGGCATTGGTGAAAGTATTTCGGCATTGCTCGCGATCCCGCTCAACGTTGATCCGGCATCTGCATTCTTGGCAGTGGCAATGATCAGGATTATTGGCTTTGGACTAAACATGCTAATAGCATGCTCTTACATTTTGATGGATAAAAATCCTAGTGCTTCATGATCAATGATCGATATCTCGAGAAGGTATTTATTATTGTTGTTATGTCGCATTGTATATTTTCATTGTGTCGGTTGCTACGCGTTTCCAATTGAATTCTAAGCCAATCAATTTTTGGGATTCTTTGGCAAATTCAGCTCGTTCTTCACGGCGCCAGTTCTGCAAAGAGATGATCTGGTCCCGCCAAGACTCTGGTTCGCCTGGGGGCAAAAGAATACCGGTGCGCCCATCAATAACCGCATCCACCAAGCCATCACGATTTGATGCCAGTACCACCCCGCCCGCCGCAGCCGCCTCAATTGCGACGAGCCCGAAGCCTTCGAATTGCCCGTTAGCAACGGCGACATTGGGCAGGATAACGCACAAGGCCGATCGATAGGCTTCGGCCAGGGCTGGCCCCTTGAGGTAGCCGAGATAATTCACTCGAGGCTGGCTCAGAATCTGCCCTTCTTTAGCGTCCCAAACGGTACCCGCGACGTCCAGCTCAATCTCTGGAGGTAAGAGGGGCAAGACATTCTCAACAAACCAACTGCATCCCTTGAGAGGAACGAGCCTCCCAGCGAACAGAATTCTCCCATTGTGAGTTCCTTCGACCGACTGAGCGGCAGCATCAGTGCCCAAAGGGATCACAGCGCCAACCTTCCAGCCAGCCTCATTGACTGCAGCAGCCGTGGCCTGGCTATTCGCCAAGACTCGCGCATTCGGAAACACGCTCGCGCCAAACCGCAGATAGGCGCCATATAGCGATCCCCTGAGACCACCTCTCCGGGGGAAGGAAACATCCGTCCCGTGCGCAGAAAGGATGACTTTTGTCCTTCCTCTCGCGAGCCACGCCAGCATTCCGATCGGCCAAATGGCCATATCGCCGATGTGCAGGATCTTGGGCGCTTGCTTGAGCGCCAACCATCGACGCAGCACCTGAAACGGAAAAAGCAGCAACGCCTGGATAGAGGGAGGTCGCCCATCATCGCGACCGCGAAGAGCCACGACTTCGAGTGAGAGGAAAGCCGCCAACTCCTCGGTCAGCCGCTTCGCGTAGGTTTCCATGCCGCCCATGGCCGGAGGCCACTTTCTTGAAACGAACAACAGGTCTGGATATCTCACTTAAAATCTATCCAAGGCACACTACGAGGCGGCGAGAGTTACGCGTCATCGTGAGATTATCGAAATAGCTGCTTGAACACCATGATCAGTTAGCCAAATGTCCAATCGCGACCGCTCGCATCAGTCCTGCTCATGAACCCAGCAGCCAATGTTCCCCAACACGCTTGCAAATGGCGTGAAGTCGAGCAAGCTAGGAAAATGTATCATCGCTTCAAATGGACACGCGCATCGCATCGACGAAACGGCATCAGCCAGGAGTACGAGCCGGTCCAGCCTTACTTTTTGCTTGCCTTGATAAAGGCAACCAATTGCAAAACCTTTGTAGATGTTGGTGCAAACATTGGAGCTTACTCGGTATTAATGAGTGAAGCCGTAGATAATGTTATCGCGTTCGAAGCCAATGCCAACGCCGCAAATGAAATGGCGAGGAATTTATCAGTAAATAATTTACAAGCTCAAATAATTCGCAAGGCAGCATCCAGTCGGAATGGCACCGTCAGTTTCGGTACGGTAAGTCGGTTGGCGGGCAACAGCGCCGTTGTCGCAACATCAGCAGGTCAGAACTTTCGCCAAACATCGGAGCTTGAGTCGGTAACGCTTGATGCGATTCTGAGTGAGCAGGCGGAACCATTTGCGATCAAGATTGACGTCGAAGGTCACGAAAAGGAAGTGCTCGCAGGCGCCACTAGAACGCTCAGTCGTCGTTGCGTAATTCAGATCGAAGACCATAAAGGAACGCTTGAACTAGAACACTTCAGGCTGCTGGCCCGGATTGGGCCAGATGCCTACTTTTCCAATATCGATGGAATCGAAGTGGCAAGAATCTTCGAGGATGCTTGTGCATCGCTGATCCGTGCGAACCATGAAAACAAATCAGCAAGTTTACGGTTCGGTCCTTTCGGGATTTCGATTCATGGTGCGCCATATCGCATAGTGCGATTTCTTGCAGTAAAACTGCTCGGGTCACGACTTTGATACAATTTACCGACGCAACGATACTAATCCAATTGGTAAACGAAGAAGTCGGCAAATGAGGTGTTGTCCGGATTTGCCGGCGAATAGGGATAGGGGTTGCGTTCATGGCTAACGAGATTTGCCTTGGTGTGGCGCTCTACCCAATCACTGAAACGCCGATGCCTCACATGCGGAGAATCCGACTTCATCAACTCATTGCTAGAATAGATAATGACAAATCTTGTCGATGAATTAAACAATGACCTCATGTAATTCTCGAATACATCATCTTCAATGAGATGATAAATGACGTCGAGGGATAGCGCGAGATCCGCCTGCTTTCCATCATACTCTTCCGGCGTGAAGAACGTTTTTTTAGGTCGGATCTGAACTTGGTTCTAGTACGCGCTATTGCTGTCTTAGAGACATCGATCCCAATATATTCAGGATAATCTGCGAGTTCCAATTGCGCGCCGTCGCCGCTGCCAAATTCAATAACTCTCTCAATCGCATTTTCGGCTACAAATTTATTCAGGAAATCTGCCTTATAGGTCGCAAGGCGATTGTAAGAGCCGGCACCAGAATCCAGGCCCTTGGCGTAGCGGCCTTCCCAATAATCGCGCGACACAAAGCCCTTTTGCCGCTTCGCCACTGTCTTTGACATCAACCAACGGACTGCATCGCGAACGAGAGGCATCTTTTTGAGCGTAGCTTTCAACATCTAGCCCTTATGTACCGCACCTCTCAAAACAACAATCCGTTGGTTCATTCGGGTTCTATTCGGATTACCCCTGGCCGGACGCCAGCGGCTTTCGCCCTGAGCATTATCCGCAGTCCGCAGGGGAGTTCCCATCCGCCTATCTCGCAACCCCGCACTGGAAATGCCCTGCCCGCTCGTGCATAGGCGCTGCCCATGCACGACATCCGTTTCATCCGCGAAAACCCCGCAGCTTTCGACGCGGCGCTGGCCCGGCGCGGGCTTGAGCCAGTTGCGGCCAGCCTGCTCGACGCCGACGAAGTCCGCCGCGCCGCCGCGACCCGGCTGCAGGAGGCGCAGAACCGGCGCAACGAAGCCTCGAAGCTGATCGGCCAGGCCATGGCCACGGGCGACAAGGCCACCGCCGAAGCGCTCAAGGCTGAAGTATCCGAGCTCAAGGAAACCCTCCCCGCGTTGGAGGAGACGGCCCGGGCGGCGGACCGGCAGCTTGACGATCTGCTGGCCGCCATCCCCAACCTGCCCGCCGACGACGTGCCCGAAGGTGCGGACGAGAACAGCAATGTCGAGGTGAGCCGCTGGGGCGAGCCGCGCAGCTTTGCCTTCACCCCGCGCGAACATGCCGATATCGCGCCTGCGCTGGGCATGGATTTCGAAACCGGCACGCTGATCAGCGGCGCGCGCTTCACCTTCCTGCGTGGCCAGATGGCGCGGCTGCACCGCGCGCTCGGCCAGTTCATGCTCGACCGGCAGACGGGTCAAAACAGCTATGTCGAATGCGCGCCGCCGCTGCTGGTGCGCGGGGATTCGCTCTATGGCACAGGCCAGTTGCCCAAGTTTGCCGAGGACAATTTCCGCACCACTGATGATCGCTGGCTGATCCCCACCGCCGAAGTCAGCCTGACCAATGCGGTGCGCGAGCAGATCATCGAGGACCTGTCTAACCCGATCCGGATGACCGCGCTGACCCCCTGTTTCCGCAGCGAAGCGGGCGCCGCGGGCAAGGACACGCGCGGCTTCATCCGCCAACACCAGTTCGAGAAGGTCGAGCTGGTCAGCATCTGCCGCGCGGAGGATGCGCAAGCCGAACACGATCACATGGTGCGGAGCGCCGAAGGCGTGCTCGAAGCGCTCGGCCTGCCCTATCGCAAGATGCTGCTGTGCAGCGGTGACATGGGGTTCGGCGCAAGGCGGACCTATGACCTCGAGGTGTGGCTGCCCGGACAAGGTGCCTTCCGCGAAATCAGTTCGATCAGCTGGTGCGGCGAATTCCAGGCGCGGCGGATGAACGCGCGCTATCGGCCCGACGGCGCCAAGGGCACAGCCTTCGTCCACACGCTCAACGGTTCGGGCCTCGCAGTCGGGCGCACGCTGGTGGCAGTGATCGAGAACTACCAGCAGGCCGATGGCAGCGTCGAGGTGCCCGAGGTGCTGCACCCCTATATGAGCGGTCTCACGCGGCTGGGGCCGGGCGCCTGATGCGTATCCTGGTCACCAATGACGACGGCATCCATGCGCCGGGGATCGCGCTCTTGGAAGAGATCGCGCGCGGAATCAGCGACGATGTGTGGGTCTGCGCCCCGTCGGACAACCAGACCGGGGCGGGCCATTCGCTCACGCTGTCGCTGCCGGTGCGGCTGCGCAAGCATGGTGAGCGGCGCTTTTCGGTGACTGGCACGCCGACCGATGCGGTGTCGATCGGGCTCAAGCAGGTGCTGGGCGGCCCGCCCGACCTGATCCTGTCGGGCATCAATGCCGGCGCCAATCTGGGCGATGACATCACCTATTCGGGCACGGTTTCGGCCGCGATGGAAGGCGCGCTGGCCGGAATCCGCTCGATTGCGCTGAGCCAGGTGATGGGGCAGGAGCGCCCGCATTGGGGAGATCGCTTTGCCGCCGCGCGCGCCTGGGCCCCCCGGGTGATCGCGCCACTGCTCGATGCCCCGTTCGAACCGCGCACACTGGTCACGGTCAACTTCCCCTGCCTCGCGCCGGGCGAAGTGCAAGGCATCCGCGTGGTGCGGCAGGGCTTCCACGATTATGCCCGCGCCTCGGTGGTCGAAGGGCGCGATCCGCGCGGCCAGCGCTATTACTGGTTCGGGCTCGACGCGATCGAGCGCACGCCCGATCACGGCACCGATCTCGAAGCGATTACCGAGGGCTATGTCTCGGTCACTCCGCTCCAACTCGACCTGACCCACCACGCCTCGCTGGCGGGGCTGGCCGGGCGGTTCACGCCCTAGCCGGTGGCCCTGCCCGCGCGGCGCGCATTGCCTCAGGGCAGATAGGCGTGCACCGCGCCCATGGCGATGTAGAACAGCAGCCAGTAGGCCGCGTCGATCAGAAACAGCGCTTTCGACTTCTGGCTGAACAGATAGTTGGTCCCTATGGCCGGCACGATGAAGCCGAGCGCGACCCCGAACGCGGTCATGATCTTCACCGAGACCGAGAAATCCTGCCCGTAGCTGGCGAAAGTGTGCGCCAGCGTCCAGCTGGCCAGCAGCGAGAACAGGAACGCGCCGCCATAGATCGCCGCCATGTTGCCTTGCTTGATCTGTTCTTCGGTCAGCCCGACGGCGCCCATCCATTTCTTGCCCATCACAGGCCCATACCAGATGCCGCCGACCACAAAGCCGGCCAGTGCTGCCAACACGACGGCCAGCCAGTTTACCGCGAAAAGGTCCATTGTTTCCTCCCCCGATTGCGCCCCGAGCCATCATGCTAGCGCATTGCCGCATGCTGGTGTAGGGGCGCCGCGATCATGAGCTCCCCCATTTCCACGATTCCCGACCAGAAGAAGGTCGGCATGGTGTCCCTCGGCTGCCCCAAGGCGCTGGTCGATTCCGAGCGCATCCTCACCCGGCTGCGCGCCGATGGCTATGCCATGAGCCCCGACTATGCCGGGGCCGACGTTGTGCTGGTCAATACCTGCGGCTTCCTCGACAGCGCGAAGGAGGAAAGCCTTGCGGCGATCGGCGAAGCGATTGCCGAGAATGGCCGCGTGATCGTGACCGGCTGCATGGGCGAAGAGGCCGACGCGATCCGGGCCAAGTATCCGCAGGTGCTGGCAGTTACCGGCGCGCATCAGTACGAGCAGGTGGTCGAAGCGGTGCACGAGGCGGCCCCGCCAAGCCAGGGGCCGTTCATCGACCTGATCCCGCAGCCTGACGAGGCGGGGATAAAGCTGACCCCGCGCCATTACAGCTATCTGAAGATCTCCGAAGGCTGCAACCATTCCTGCGCCTTCTGCATCATCCCGCAATTGCGCGGAAAGCTCGCCAGCCGGCGGGTCGACGCGGTGCTGCGCGAAGCCGAGAAGCTGATCGCCGCCGGCACGAAGGAACTGCTGGTGATCAGCCAGGACACCAGCGCCTATGGCGTCGACATCCGCCACGAGGCGCGCGAGTGGAAAGGCCGCGAAGTGCGCGCGCATATGACCGACCTCGCGCGCGAACTAGGCCAGTTGCGCACGCCCGAAGGCATGCCGCCGTGGGTGCGGCTGCACTATGTCTATCCCTATCCGCATGTCGATGCGGTGATCCCGCTGATGGCCGAAGGGCTGCTGACCCCCTATCTCGACATCCCGTTCCAGCATGCCAGCCCGCGCGTGCTGAAGGCGATGAAACGCCCGGCCAATGAAGCGAAGGTGCTCGAACGTCTGAAAAGCTGGCGTGAAATCTGCCCCGACATCGCGGTGCGATCGTCCTTCGTGGTGGGCTTCCCGGGCGAAACCGAGGATGACTTCCGCTATCTGCTTGAATGGCTCGAGGAAGCGCAGCTCGACCGGGTTGGCGCGTTCCGGTTCGAGCCGGTGGCGGGCGCCGCCGCCAACGCCCTGCCCGATCCGGTGCCCGAAGAGGTCAAGGAAGAACGCTATGCCCGGATCATGGCAGTGACTGAACGGATCAGCGCGGCCAAGCTGCAGGCGAAGATCGGCCGGATCCTGCCCGTCATCATCGACGAAGTGGGCGAGCCCGACGAAGACGGCGACATCGGCGCAACCGGGCGCAGCCAGGCCGATGCCCCCGAAATCGACGGCGCGGTCTACTTGCGCAACGTGCCAGCCTGGCTCCAGCCGGGCGATATCGTGAACGTCGAGGTGGAAGACGCCGATGCGCACGACCTGTTCGGGGCGATTGCACCCGCAGCGTGACGGGGGGGCGGCGCACCCGATTCGTCGGCGCTGCATGACGCACGCACCGGATGCACCACAGTCCTGCTGCTGAATTCCTGCCGATCGAAGCGCGGCCGGATAATCGATTGATGCGATCGCTGGGCGGAAGCGAAAGGCAGGCCATCGCTTCCTTGTAACGCATGGCCTTCGAGTAGGAAAATGGGCGCAGAGCCGCGGCTCAGCTGCTGCCGCGTTCGAGCAGGCGCACCGGCACCCGCCGGATGCTGGGATGGACGCCATCCTCGGACGTGACCGCTTCGACCAGTAGCCGACCGGCCACATCGAAATCCGGTTCGACCGAAGTCAGCGGCGGATTGCTGAGTTCGCCCGCTGGCAGGCCGTCGAAACCGATCACCTTCACCTGGCCGGGCATGGCGATCCCGGCGACCTGGAACGCCTCGAGCACGCCGAAAGCAATGGCATCGCATACCGCAAACACGCCGTCGAACGCCGCACCGCTCTTGAGCAGCGCTTCGGCGGCCAGCCGGCCCTGTTCGCGCCGATCCCTGCCCTGCTCGATCTCCACCACCTGCGCTGCAAGACCCAGTTCGCCCGCCCGCTCGACGAAACTGTCGGTGCGTTCGGCAAACTGGCGCTGGGCCGAGCCGTGCGAGCCGATGCAGACCAACCGCTGGCAGCCGCGCGCCGCCAAGTGATCGGCCGCGATCCGGGCGCCTGCGTGATTGTCCGAACTGACCCAGTCGAGATCGCCCATGGGCGAGCCCCAATAGGCGACCGGCTGGCTGGTCTCGCCGATCTTGCGGAAGAAATCCCACGCCGCGCGGTTGGCGGTGGTGCCGATCACGATCAGCCCCTCGGCCTGGCCGCGCTCGACATAATGGCCGAACAGCTGGTCTTCCTCGGCCTGCAGCGAGACCAGCACTTCCAGCCCGCGCGCCGCGGCCGCAGTGCAGATCCCGCCCAGCAGGGCATAGGAGAAGGGATTGACGTCCTTCGCGCTGTGCCCGGGCTTGCAGATCACCACGGTGGCCAGCGTACCGGTGTGGCCGCGCCGCAGCCGCGCCGCGCGCTCGTCCACGAAATAGCCCAGCTCGCGCGCCGCCTCGATCACGCGCATACGCGTTGCTTCCGTAATCACGGCCGAGCCGGACAGCGCACGCGACACGGTCGACTGGCTGACCCCGGCCTTCTCCGCAACATCGAAACTGGTGACCCGCACGGGTTTGCGCGGCGCGTCCATCGTGTTCATCCCCTGCCCTGCAACGACGCGTGAATAGCTATGCGATGCTATGGCCCACATTTGCCCGACGCGCTAGACACCTGTGCTACCTTGCGCGGAAGTGTTTTGAGATGGAGGTTCGCTCGATGACCGGGACAGGCTTCACCGCCGATCGGCTGCTGTTGTTCGGCGCCACCGGCGACCTGTCGCAGCGCATGCTGCTGCCTTCGCTATGCGCGCTCGACGCCGATGACCTGCTGCCGGAGGACCTCCACATCACCGGCACGGCCCGCTCGGCCATGACCGACCAGGAATTCCGCCAGTTCGCCCGCGCCGCGCTGGAGAAATATCTGCCGGCTGAACGCCGCGGGGGCATGGCCGAATTCCTCAACCGGCTGCATTACCAGCCGCTCGATGCCACCAAGCTCGAAGGTTATGAGGAACTGGCCGCCAAGGTGGGCCAGCCGAAGAAGGGGCTGGCGATCTTCCTGTCGACCGCGCCCAGCCTGTTCCGCCCGACCATCAAGGGGCTGCAGCACGCCGGGCTGGATGGGGCCAATGTCCGGATGTGCCTCGAAAAGCCGCTCGGCACCGATCTGGCCACAAGTTGCGAAATCAACGACGCAGTAGCCTCGGCCTTCCCGGAAGAGCGGATTTTCCGGATCGACCACTATCTGGGCAAGGAAACGGTCCAAAACCTCCTGGCGCTGCGCTTTGCCAATCTGATGTTCGAGCCGATCTGGAATGCGGCGCATATCGACCATGTCCAGATCACTGTCGCCGAAACGGTCGGGCTGGAAGGCCGCGTGGCTTTCTACGACGATGCCGGCGCACTGCGCGACATGGTGCAGAACCACATGCTGCAACTGCTGGCGCTGGTGGCGATGGAGCCGCCGGGCAGCTTCGATGCCACCGCCGTGCGCGACGAGAAGGTCAAGGTGCTGCGCGCGCTGCGGCAGGTCGAAAGCGGCGAGACGGTGACCGGCCAGTACCGCGCCGGGGCGATCGGCGGCCAGGCAGTGCCGGGCTATGACGAGGAACTGGGCAAGCCGTCCGACACCGAAACCTTCGTGGCGATCAAGGCGCATGTCGACAACTGGCGCTGGAAGGGCGTTCCCTTCTACCTGCGCACCGGCAAGCGCCTGCCCAACCGCGTGACCGAGATCATGGTGCAGTTCCGCTGCGTCCCGCATTCGATCTTCGCGGGCAAGGGTGCCACGATGCAGCCCAACCGGCTGGTGATCGGAATCCAGCCCGAAGAGAACATCACGTTGTCGCTGATGGCCAAGGTGCCGGGGCTTGACCGCGAAGGTATCCGGCTACGGCAGGTCCCGCTCAACATTGCGATGGCCGATGCCTTTTCGGGCAAGGTCCGCCGGATCGCCTATGAACGGCTGCTGCTCGACCTGATCGAAGGCGAGCAGACTCTGTTTGTGCGCCGCGACGAAGTGGAAGCGCAGTGGCAGTGGATCGATGCGATCCGCACCGGTTGGCAGGCCGAAGGGCTGACGCCCAAGACCTACACCGCCGGCAGCTGGGGGCCGAGCGCGGCGATTGCCCTTGCGGAACGTGACGGAGTGAGCTGGCATGAGTGATCTCAACCCGGTTGTGGCCAAGGTCACCGCGCGGGTGATCGACCGGTCGCGCGGCAGCCGCCAGGCCTATCTCGACCTGATGGAGCGCGAGGCCGACCGCGCACCCGATCGCGGCCAGGTGTCGTGTTCCAACCTCGCGCATGCCTTTGCCGGGGCGCTGGAAGACCAGGCTACGATGAAGGCCGGCGGCGCGCCCAATATCGGCATCGTCACCGCCTATAACGACATGCTGTCAGCGCATCAGCCCTATGGCCGCTACCCCGAACGGATGAAGGTCTATGCCCGCGAGGTGGGCGCCACCGCGCAAGTGGCGGGCGGAACCCCTGCCATGTGCGACGGGGTGACGCAGGGCGAAGACGGGATGGAACTGTCGCTGTTCAGCCGCGACGTGATCGCGCTGTCCACCGGGGTGGCGCTGAGCCATGCGATGTATGACGGCATGGCGCTGCTCGGCATCTGCGACAAGATCGTGCCCGGGCTGATGATCGGGGCGCTGCGCTTCGGCCATCTGCCGGCGGTGTTCGTGCCGTCCGGCCCGATGCCCAGCGGCGTCGCCAACAAGGAAAAGCAGCGCGTGCGCCAGCTCTATGCCGAGGGCAAGGTCGGGCGCGACGAATTGCTGGCGAGCGAGATGGGCAGCTATCATTCGCCGGGCACCTGCACCTTCTATGGCACCGCCAATTCGAACCAGATGATGATGGAGATGATGGGGCTGCACATCCCCGGCGCCGCCTTCATCCAGCCGGGCACGAAGCTACGTCAGGCGCTCGACCGGGCGGCGGTGCATCGCCTGGCGGCGCTGGCTGGCACGCGAGAGCGGACCATGGCGAAATGCGTCGACGAAAAGGCGATCGTCAACGCCGCGATCGGCCTGCTTGCTACCGGGGGATCGACCAATCATGCGATCCACATCCCGGCGATGGCGCGGGCGGCAGGCGTGCAGTTTGATTGGGACGACCTCAGCGAGCTTTCGAGCGTGGTGCCGCTGATCGCGCGGGTCTATCCCAACGGCGCGGGCGACGTGAACCATTTCCACGACGCAGGCGGCATGGGCTTCGTGATCGGCGAGCTGCTGGCTGGGGGCCTCGCGCACCGCGATATCCTGACCGTATGGGACAGCGACCTGGCAGCCTATGCCCGCGAGCCGGGCCTAGATGGCGAGGCGCTGGTGTGGCGCGAGGTTGGCGCTTCGGGCGACGACACCATGCTGCGCCCGGTGGCCGACCCGTTCCAGCCCGACGGCGGGATGCGCCTGGTACAGGGCAATCTGGGCCGCGGCTGCTTCAAAAGCTCGGCGGTCGAGCGCGAGCGCTGGACGATCGAGGCGCCATGTCGCGTGTTCGAGGACCAGGCCGATGTCGCCAAGGCGTTCAAGGCGGGCGAACTCGACCGCGACGTGGTGGTGGTGGTGCGGTTCCAGGGCCCGCGCTCGAACGGAATGCCCGAGCTCCACAAGCTGACCCCGCCGCTGGGGGTGCTGCAGGATCGCGGTTACCGCGTCGCGCTGGTCACTGACGGGCGCATGTCGGGCGCGTCGGGCAAGGTTCCTGCCGCGATCCACGTCACGCCCGAGGCGCTGGGCGGCGGCCCGCTCAGCCGGCTGCGCGATGGCGACATGGTCAAGGTCTGCGCGGTGACGGGCGAACTGTCGACCAGCGCCGATCTTGCCGCCCGCGATCCCGCACCCGATCCACGCCCGGCCGTGGGCGTGGGGCGCGAGCTTTTCGCCATGTTCCGCAACCTGGCCGATGGCGCCGAACAGGGAGGCAGCGCCATGCTGGCAACCGCAGGGCTATGACACAGCTGGTCAGCGTCGATATCGGCGGCACGCACGCGCGCTTCGCGATTGCCACGGTTTCGGACCGCGGGGCGATCACCCTGGGCGAACCCGAAACGCTCCACACCGTCGATCACGCCAGTTTCCAGACCGCGTGGGAGGATTTCCGCGAGCGGATGGGCGGCAAGGTGCCGCCGCGCATTGCGATGGCAATCGCCGGACCGGTCAACCAGGAGGTGATCCGCTTCACCAACAATCCCTGGATCATCCGCCCCGCGCTGGTGCGCGAGAAGCTGGGCGTCGAACAGTTCACCATCGTCAATGATTTTGAGGCCGTGGCGCATGCGGTCGCGCGCGCGCCGGAAGACCAGTTCGTCCATCTCACGGGCCCTGACCAGCCGTTGGCTGAAACCGGTACGATCAGCGTGCTTGGCCCGGGCACGGGCCTGGGCGTCGCCCATCTGTGGCGTGCGGGCCGCGACTACCGGGTGACCGCAACCGAAGGCGGGCACATCGATTTTGCCCCGCTCGATGCAATCGAGGACGCGATCCTGGCGCGCCTGCGCAAGCGGCACAACCGCGTGTCGGTCGAACGCGTGGTGGCCGGCCCCGCGATCGTCGATATCTACGAAACGCTGGCGGCAATGGAAGACCGCAAGACCCGCGAGGAAGAAGCCGTGGCGCTGTGGACGCGCGGGATGAGCGGCGAGGATTCGCTGGCGGCCGCCGCGGTCGACCGGTTCTGCCTATCGCTCGGCAGCGTGGCGGGCGATATCGCGCTGGCACAGGGCGGGTTCGGCGGCGTGGTGATCGCCGGCGGGCTCGGCTATCGCCTGCGCGATCATCTGCCTGGTTCGGGCTTTGCCGAGCGCTTCCGCGCCAAGGGGCGCTTCGAAGGGCTGATGGCATCGATCCCGGTCAAGCTCATCACCCATCCCCAGCCCGGCCTGTTCGGGGCGGCTGCAGCATTTGCCAGAGAACATTTCGTATGATGGATATCGAACAGGTCATGCGGCTGGCGCCGGTAGTGCCGGTGATCGTGGTCGACGAAGTCGAACACGCGATCCCGTTGGCAGAAGCGCTGATTGCAGGCGGATTGCGCGCGCTTGAAGTGACGCTGCGCACCCCGGCCGCGCTGGAGGCGATCTCTGCAATGAAGCAAGTGCCCGGCGCGGTGGTCGGCGCCGGCACAGTCACCAATCCGCGCGAGCTTGACGCCGCGCTGGCGGCGGGGGCGGAATTCATCGTCTCGCCCGGGCTTACCGAGCCGCTGGCTCGCGCAGCGATTGCGGCCGGGGCGCCGTTCCTGCCCGGCACCGCCAATGCCAGCGACATCATGCGCGGGCTCGACCTCGGTCTCACCCATTTCAAGTTCTTCCCGGCGGCGACATCGGGCGGGCTGCCCGCGCTGAAGGCGCTGGCCGCGCCGTTCGGCCAGTGCCGGTTCTGCCCGACCGGCGGGATCGGCCCCGGCAATGCCGCCGAATGGCTGGCTTTCGAGCCGGTGCTGTGCGTCGGCGGCAGCTGGGTTGCGCCGCGCGGCGTGCCGGACAAGGCAGCAATTGAAGCCACGGCGCGCGAGGCCAGCAAGCTGGGATCATGAGCGGCATCGGCGCCCTGATCGAGCGGCTGAGCCAGCTCCATACGAGGACGCAGGAAACCCCGCTGTTCAACCCGGTGTTCCAGCTCGGGCTCGACCTCTCGCGCCAGCTGGAGGCGGGCGAGACCGATCTCGACGCGATCGAAGCGCTGGTGTCCGAGCTGGAATGCGACAGCATGCAGAGCCGCGCCGCGCGGCTGCGCCGGCTGGTTGCCCCGGTCGCGCCCGAAGCCAACCGTGCGGCGCTGGCCGACAGCTTCACCGAAAGCGAGTTCGGAGCCTTCCGCGCGCGCTGGGAACGCCCGCAACTGCACGCGGTGTTCACCGCGCATCCCACCTTCCTGCTGACCCCGGAGCAATCGGCCGCCGTGGCCGAAGCCGCCAGCCGCAGCAGCGAGATCGGCACCGAGGTCTGCCTGATCCACAGCCCGCGGCCCGCCGTGACGCTGGCGCACGAGCACGACCAGGCCATGCAGGCGATTGCCCAAGCGCAGGATGCACGCGATACGATTGTCGGCGAGGTGCTGGGCCATGCCGCTGCCAAATGGCCCGGCCAATGGCACGAGCTCGCTCCGCTGCCGTTCCGGTTCGCCAGCTGGGTCGGTTACGACATGGACGGGCGCACCGATATCGCCTGGTACACCTCGATCAGTTTCCGCCTGGCGGAAAAGGCTCAGCGACTGGCGCGCTATGCCGAGGCGCTCGAACGCGCTGCACCGGGCCATCCGCTGGTCGGCGAGCTGGCGCGCGCCGCCACTTATGCCGCCGAGCGTTCGGGCGATTTCGCGTCCGATCTGTCGCAGCCCGAAGCGCTCTCGGCGGCCGCCAATCGGCTCACCGAAAGCCACCCTGACAAGCTGCTGAGCCTGGCGCCAGCGATCGCCCTGCTTGAAGCCGAAGCACGCACGGCCGAGCGCGAACGCGCGATCGCCTTGAAAACCCTCGCTGCCGCGATGCAGGCCGATGGCCTCGGCATGGGCTGGATCCATTTCCGGGTGAATGCCAGCCAGCTGCACAATGCGATCCGGCGGCGGATCGACCCCGACAACACGCTCGATCTCGCCAGCCGCGGCGCGATGGCGGCGCTGCGCGAACTGCTGCGCACGGTGCAGCCGCTGCGCAGCAATTTCGCCGCACTCGCGATCGAAAGCTCGACCGCAATCCGGCAATTCCTGGTGATGGCGCAGCTGCTGGCACACGTCGATTCCGACGCGCCGATCCGCATGCTGATCGCGGAGTGCGAACAGCCCTCGACAATCCTCGCCGCGCTCTATTTCGCGCGGCTTTTCGGGATCGAGGACAAGGTCGATGTCTCGCCGCTGTTCGAGACGGAAAGCGCGCTCGAGCATGGCGGGCGGTTCCTCGACGCGCTTTGCGCTGAGGAAAACTACCAGGCCTATGTCCGCGCGCGCGGGCGGCTGGCAATCCAGACCGGCTTT
Source organism: uncultured Porphyrobacter sp. (assembly GCA_964500135.1). Taxonomy (GTDB): domain Bacteria; phylum Pseudomonadota; class Alphaproteobacteria; order Sphingomonadales; family Sphingomonadaceae; genus Erythrobacter. The sequence goes on along the minus strand of CAZCNF010000003.1, from coordinate 31,766 downwards.
TCCGATGCCGGGCGTTTCGTCGGCCAGCTTCCCGCCAGCCTGGCGATCGAGCGGCTGCAGGGCCGGCTGAGCGAGGCGATGGCGGCCAATGGCCTGACCGATGTCGCGGCGCTGATCTTCAACACCCATGGCGAAAGCATGGGGCGCGGCGCGCATCCCGACAGTTTCGCCGACCGGCTGGCATGGCCGCTCAGCCCCTGGGCCAAGCGACGCTTCCTGCGTACAGGGATCAGGCTCGAGCCCGAAGTCAGCTTCCAGGGTGGTGACGGCTACCTGTTCTTTGCCACCCCCGAATTGGCGCTCGCCACGCTGACCCGGATCGCGCTGCTGCGTCCGGCCGAGACCGACCCCGATGCCGCGCCTGATCCGTTCTATCGCCGCACCGATCTCAGCCTGGATTTCTACCGTGCGATCCGCCGCCACCAGCGCGACCATCTGGAAAGCCAGACCTATTCACGCGCGCTGACGGCGTTCGGGCTGGGGCTGCTCAACCCCACCGGCAGCCGCGTGTCGCGCCGCCAGAGCGACATCAGCGCCGACCGCGAAATGAGCCTGCGGCAGATCCGCGCGATCCCGCACAATGCAATCCTGCAGCAGCTGGGCTATCCGGTGAACGTGATCGCGGGCGTCGGCAGCGCGGCCGACGGGTCCTATGAGGAACTGGCGCAGCTGATCATCGAGAGCGAGCGCGGGCGCCAGCTGCTGCGGCTGGTGCGCAGCTCCAATGCGCTGGCCAGCATCAAGACGGTGGCGGCCTATGGCGAGCTGTTCAACAGCGCCTATTGGGCCAGCCGCCCCTATCGCGGCACCGAAAGCCAGCTGTCGGACGCGTGCGAGGCGCTGGCCGAATATCTCACCAAGGATGATCGCACGGGCGTGTTCCGGCGGCTGGCCTCGCGGCTCAGGGTCGATGCGCTCAAGCTGCACCGGCTGCTGGCCTTGATCCCTGACGAACGCCCGCTGGCCGACCGCGAGAACACCCGCCGCACGATCGGCGTGGCGCAATCGATCCGGCTGGCGCTGCTGCAGCACATGTTCCTGCGGGCGGTCTCGATCCCGGCCTTCAGCCGCGCCAACGACATCAGTCGCGACGATGTGTTGGAGATGGTGTTCACGCTGCGGATCGACGAGGCACTGGCACAATTGCGGCGCGCCTATCCGACCCATTTCCCGCAGATCACCGATTTCGCGGTGGCGGCGCCAAGCGACTATCCCGACAGCAGCGGCGAAGGCTATGCCACGATCGCGCGCGATTACATCGATCCGATCGAGCGCGCCTATGCGCTGTGCCTGCGGCTAACGACCGCGATCGCCAACGAGTTCGGCGCACACGGATAAGCCTTCAGCGCCGGGGCGGCTCGGGCCTCAGCACCCAGGCGCCCTGTTCCACCTGTGCCAGCACGCCGGCCAGATTACCTCCCTCACCGCGTTCAAGCGCGTCGAGCAAGTCCGCAACCTGCGACCGGGACGGCAACCGCCCGCCGGTCGCTTCGATCGCGCGTGAGAGCACGCGCAAGCGAATCTCGCGCGGGGTCCCGGAAAGCGGGCGATAGGCAATTGCCCCCGCGGCAACCGAGGCCCGGGCATCCCATTCGGCAGCGGCAAATTGCGCCAGCGCGGCGTCCGCCTCGGCCAGCCAGGCGGCGCTTTGCGCCAGCGCGGCGGGATCGAGCCAGTCGGCCTGCGCCAGTGCCTTGCGGATCCGCACACGGTCGAACCGGTCGTCGAGGTTCGAAGGGTCCGCCACCGGCTCAAACCCGCACTCGCGCACGATCCGTGCAAGTTCAGCCTTGCGCCAACCGAGCAGCGGACGCAGCACCGTGGCGCCGCTCGCCGGATTGCGCCCGCGCGCCCTGATCCCGACAAGTCCGCCCAATCCGCTGCCGCGGTTGAGCCGCATCAGCAGCGTTTCTGTCTGGTCATCGGCATGGTGCGCGGTGAGCAGCGCATCGAGCCCGCGCGATTCCTGCCATTCGGCCAGCGCCCGGTAACGCGCCATGCGCGCTTCCTGCTGAAGGTTGCCTGGTGCGACCTCCACCTTCAACGTGATATGGGCCACGCCAATCCGGCGGCAGACTTCAGCAACCATCGCGGCCTCGGCGGCGCTGCCGGGCCGCAAGCTGTGGTCGACACTGGCCGCCTCGACGTCGTTCGGGCGCGCCGCTGCAGCGAGCAGCAGCAGGGCGAGGCTGTCGGGCCCGCCCGAAACCGCTACGCCCAGCCGCCCCGTACTCGCGCCGATGCGGGCGAGATCGGCCGCGAAACGCGCGATCAGTTCGGGAGCGAGCGGGCTATCAATTGCATTTCACCTTTTGCCGGTTGGCATTGTACTGGTCGAGCAAGCGACCGGTCGCGAGCGCCGGATAGGTTTCCGCAAATTCGGCCAGCGCGATGCAAGCCCGGTTGGTGTCATTGAGGGCGATCATCGCCTCGGCCAGGAACAGCAGGCTGTCGCCTGCCCGCGCAGCCTGTTTGTCAGCCTGGTAATTGCGCAGGAACCAGGGCGCGGCTTCGCGCGGCTTGCCGTCGTCAAGATAGGCGCGGCCGAGCAGGTTGCGCCCGAAGGTCGTGCGCGGATGGTTGGGATACTTCTCAAGGAAGAGGGTGAGCTGTTGCTGCGCCTCGGGATAGAAGCGCGCTTCCCACAGGCGGAAGCCATAGGAATACTCGTCATCCCCCGGATCGGCGGTCTGCGGCTTCAGGATTGCCTGCACCCCGGCCAGCCGTTCGGCACTAGGTCCGGCGGGCGCAGCAGCGGCGGGCGTGGCGGCGGCGGGAGCGGGCGTGCTGGCAGGCCTGGTCGAGGCCGCCGGCAGTTCGGCCGCCGGGCGCGTCGGCGGGAGCTCTGCCGCGGGCCTTGCCGGGGCGCCGGTCATGGCGGCAAGGTTGGTTTCGGTGGCGGCAGGCTTGACCTCGCCAGCGGGCGTCGCCTCCGCCGCGGGCTTCGCAGGAGCCCCGCCTTCAAGCGCGACCACCCGCTCCTCAAGCAGCGCCATCGCATTGCGGCTTTCTTCGGCCGAAGCGGTCAGCTGCTGGAGCTGCGCCTCGAGCGCGTCGAGCCGTGCGAGGATGTCGGTCACCGCGGTGGTCGAGGGTGCCCCGGCAGCCGGGCGGTTCTGCGGCGGCTGGGCGGTGCTGATTTCCGGCTCGAAGAAGCGGGCATCGCCACCGGGGAAAACCTGACGCTGGAGCGCGCGCACTTCGGCCTCGATCTTGCGCAACCGGCTTTCCGCCGTCTGCTCTTGCGCCAGCACCGGAACCGGCGTGGTCACCGCAACGGCAACCGCCAGTCCGGCGGCCGCCAGGTGCGATAGGGGAAACAGTTTCACGTGCCGAACTCCTCGATCAGAATGCCACTTGGGCGCGCCGTCCATGCTGGAACTGGCACCCCGTGGATGAACCTCAGGCGAATCCTGCCTCAAACGCGGCGCGCAAGTCGAGCCGCAGGAACGCCAAAATGGTGGGAAATCCTCAGCCGGAGACAGTGACCGCTGATGATCCGGCAGCATTCGGCGCGGAATTTCCGGATGCCGGGGGGGTGGCCGCAGCTGGCGCAACGGCGCCTGTCGGCGTCGCTCGCGCACGCAGGGCCGCAGCCGTTATCGCGACATCGCGCACCACAGTCTCGCTGTCAGCCAGCTTGGGCGCCGGTTGGCCACCGATCGTGATCGCAAAGGCATCGGGTCGCCCGGTCCAGATGCGCGGGTCGCGCGCGCCTGGAGGCACCACGAAGCGCTCGCCCTTGGCCATGATTTTCTGTTCGAGCCGCTGCCCGCCGGCCTCGTAAAAGCTGACCCAGATCTCGTCCTCGAGCGCGGTAAAGACCACTTCGTCGGCTGCGCCCGGGCTTGGCGCGGCCGGCGTCGCTGCGGCCACTTCGGCCGGAGCCGTGGTGGCAGCCTCGGCCACCAGCGGCGCGGGATCGGCTCCGGTCGCCATGAAGCGCGAGTAGAAGGCATAAACCCCGGCCGCGAACACGATCACAGCGATCACCGATGCCCAGATCAGCGCCGGCGGCGGCACCTTGGCCGGATCGCCCGGCTCGAACCCGGGTGCATAGGCAGTGCGATAAGTGCCGCTTTCAGCCAGTTCGGCGCGCAATTCGGTCAGAATCTCATGTTCGTCGAGCCCGAGGTCGCGGGCATAGCTGCGGGTGAAGCCGATCGCATAGGTGCGGGCTGGCAAATGCGCGAAATCACCGTCCTCGATCATCTCGAGATGGCGCAGCGCAATCCGCGTTTGCCGGGCCATATCCTCCAGCGTCCGCCCCTGCGCTTCGCGAGCGCGGCGCAGTTTCTGGCCTACGCCTTCGAGCGGCAGTTCATCGAGCGGCACCGCGTCCCTTTCCTCAACCATGCTTTGCGACCTTCTGTTTCGCGGCAGAAACTCTGCCCCGCCCCGTTCTGTCAAGCCGTCGTTGCAACATTGCGACGCGGTTCGGGACGAGCCGTCGCTGACGCGCGCTCAATGCTGGCGGCACGGCTGCAATGCGAGGCTGCTCAGTCGGTCTCGATGCCGCGTGCCTCGGCGAATGCCTGTAATTCCTGGCGCAGATTGGCATTGGGGTCATTGAGCCAACCATTCATGGCTGCCGTGATTTCGCCGAGGTCGACCTTGCGCACCAGTTCCTTGATCGGGCCCACTGCAGCCGGCGTGATCGAAAGCCGCCGGAAGCCGATACCGAGCAGCGCCAGCGCTTCGAGCCGCCGCCCGCCCATCTCGCCGCACACGCCCAGATCGACCTGCTGCCCCACCATCGCCTGCGATACGCGCCGCAGGAAACGCAGGATCGAAGGGCTGAGCCAGTCATAGCGTTCGGCCAGTTTGGGATTGGCCCGATCGGCGGCGAACAGGAACTGCGTGAGATCATTGGTGCCAACCGAGAGGAAATTGACTTTCGGCAGCAGGATGTCGAGCACTTCGGCGAGGGCCGGCACCTCCAGCATCGCGCCGAACCGGATCGAATCCGGCAGCAATCGTTTCTGCTTGCGCAGATAGGCCAGCTGGTCGTCGAACACCTGCTTGGCGGCATCGAATTCCCATGGTTCGGACACCATCGGAAACATCACATAGAGATTTCGGCCCGCTGCCGCCTCAAGCAGCGCGCGCGCCTGCACCTTGAGCAGTCCGTCGCGTTCCAGCGCCAGCCGCAGCGCGCGCCAGCCCATCGCCGGATTCTCGTCATGCTCGGCCTGTTCGGACTGGAGATAGGGCACTGCCTTGTCGCCGCCGATATCGACCGTGCGGAAGATCACCGGCTTGTCGCCCGCCGCGTCGAGCACGTCGCGATAAAGCCGCGTCTGGCGTTCGCGCTGCGGCAGCGTGGCCGAAACCAGGAACTGGAATTCGGTGCGGAACAGGCCCACCCCGTCGGCACCGGTCATTGCCAGCGCCGAGATGTCGTCGCGCAGCCCGGCATTGATCATCACCTGCACTCTGGTGCCGCAACGGGTGAAAGGTTCGACATCGCGCAGCTTGGCATAGGCCGCCTGCTTCTCGCGCGATTTGGCAAAGCGCGCATTGAAGGCGTCGGCCACCTGCTGCGACGGCCGGATCGTGGCGGTCGCCTTGTCGGCATCGAGCAGGATCTCGTCGCCATCGCGGATGATCCCGCGCAGGCTGCGCGCGCGCCCCAGCACCGGGATCCCCATGGCCCGCGCCACAATCACCACATGCGCGGTGAGCGAACCTTCCTCGAGGATCACGCCCTTGAGCCGTCGCCGGTCGTATTCGAGCAGTTCGGCCGGGCCGAGATTGCGTGCGATCAGGATCGAATCGCGCGGCAAGCCCTGCTGCGCCGCCGTGCCAAGCTGGCCCGAAACGATGCGCAGCAGCCGGTTCGACAAGTCCTCCAGATCATGCATCCGGTCCGCCAGCAGCGGATCGTCGATTTCGCGCATGCGCATGCGGGTGCGCTGCTGCACGCGTTCGATCGCTGCCTCGGCGGTCAGGCCGCTATCGATCGCTTCGTTGATGCGGCGGCTCCAACCCTCGTCATAGGCGAACATCTTGTAGGTCTGGAGCACTTCCTCGTGCTCGCCGCCACCGCCGAACTCGGCCTGGCTGGCCATGTTGTCGATCTGCTCGCGCATCCGGTCGAACGCGCGATAGACCCGCTGGCGTTCGGCCTCGATATCTTCGGCCATGACTTGGTCGATCGTGACGCGCGGCTGGTGATAGACCGCCTGCCCCGCCGCCAGGCCCTTCACCAGCGTCAGCCCGGCGACGGTCTGCGTGCCGATCTGCCCTTCGGTCAACCCCAGGGCCTGCTCTTCGTCGATCAGCCCGGCGTTGGCGATCATCTCGCTCAGCACCATGGCCGTGGTTTGCAGCGCTTCGATCTCGATGTCTTCGTAACGCCGCGGATCGACATGCTGGACGCACAGCACGCCCACCGCACGTTCGCGATAGACGATCGGCACACCGGCGAAGCTGTGGTATTTTTCCTCGCCGGTTTCCGGGCGATACTGGAAATCAGGATGGGCTTTGGCTTCGGCCAGGTTGAGCGTTTCGATATTGGCCGCGATCGTGCCGGTCAGCCCTTCGCCGATCGCCATACGGGTCACGTGGACCGCGCCTTTGTTGAGCCCGCGGGTCGCGAACAGTTCAAGCATGCCTTCGCGCAGCAGGTAGATCGAGCAGACTTCGCTATCGAGGCTCTGCCCGATGATCTCGACCACTTGGTCGAGCTTGCCCTGCGCATGCAAGCGCGAAGCCATGACCTCGTGCAGGCGGGTAAGGATCTGGCGGGCGGATGTAGCGGCGGACATAGGCCGAGCCTATAACAGGTTCCGCGCGATCCGAAACGCCGATGATGCCTGCCAGGGTTTCCCCTGAAGCCCGTTTCAGCCGGTCGAGAGTTCCTGCTTGATCTTCAGCTTGTGCTTCTTGAGCCGTTGGATCGTCGCAAGGTCCGGCGCGGGCCGGTTCAGCTCTTCGCGCAGTTGCGCCTCGAGGCCGGCATGTTTGGATTTCAGCGCTTGGACATGGGTCGATACCATCAAGGCTCTCCTTTTCGCGTGGTTACCCGCAGGAGCGACTCGTCCAGACGCGGACGAGCCGCGAATTGTCATCAAATCATAATACGCCTATCTTGAAAAGAAGATCGCGCCAGGTATTCGACGCAGGCGCTCGGATTTGCGTCGAGCCGATTTCCGGGAGACCAGTCAGTGAACGAGCAGGAGCTTCGCAAGCGGCGCGAACTGCTGCGGACCGAGCATCGGGATCTCGACGCGGCGATCAGCGCGTTGACCGAGGCCGGTTCGCAGGACCAGTTGCAGATCGCGCGGCTCAAGAAGCGCAAGCTCAAGCTGAAAGACCAGATCGCGTTGATCGAAGACTATCTGCTGCCCGACATCATCGCCTGACAGCAACGCGGCGGCGCCAGCACGCCATCCGGCATGATGAACGCCGGCCACGGCGACCGGTGCGGGCGCGCGCCGAAGTTCCGCGGAAAACCCGCGCTTTGCCCTGCGTCCATGGTTAACCCGGGATTGCGGTCCGTGCCGCTATGGGACATCGCTGCCAAAGGTCGCGGACAATATGGTTGCCGCTCTGGACCTTGACGCTCGGCCCGTTCTAGCGATGCCGAAATGTTGCGCACCGCCAGCCTCTCACGCCCGATCATCGAATCGCTCTACAGCGAAGCCTTGCTGCTTGCCGACGAAGTGCGCGCAGCGTTTGCGCTGAGGCTGGGCGACGTCGCCGAACAGACCGACGACATGCTGCGACTGGCGCTGTCGAGCGAAGGCCTGAAGGCGACCACCCGCATGATGCATGTGCTGGCCTGGCTGCTCAACCAGCGCGCCTATTTCACCGGCGAACTCAGCGACGTGCAACTGCGGCGCCACGGCCGGCTGCCCGAAGATCGCCCCTCGCGGAGCGAGGACCTGGCGTTGCTCGAGCCGGCCACGCGCGAACTGATCGAGGAAACCATCCGCCTGCACCGGCGGATCGCGCGGCTTGACCGGGCGTGGAGCGAGCGGTTCGACGCGCAGCCGACCGTTCACAACATGCACGAGCGGCTGGGGCGCGTACTCGGTTCGCGTTGAGCGGCTGCGCCCGGCACGGTGCCGGGCGATCAGGCCGCTGCCAACGCGGCCCGCCAGCGCGCCAGACGTTCGCCCCTGACACTTGCGTCCATCGCCGGCTCGAACCGGTTGCGTTGCCCAGCCATGGCCTCTGCAGAGCTGGCGAGATCGGGGTACAGCCCGGCCCCGGTCGCAGCCAGCATGGCCGTGCCCAGCGCGGTCGTTTCCACCAGATCGGGGCGCTCGACCGTCAGGTCGAGTACATCGGCCAGGTCTTGAGCCATCCAGTTGTTCGCGCTCATCCCACCATCGATCCGCAACGTCTGCCATTTGGCCCCATCGGCGGCAAAGGCTTCGGCGAGGTCGTGCGTCTGGTGCGCCATGGCCTCGAGTGCGGCACGCGCCAGCTCGGCCTTGCCGCTGGCAAAACTGAGGCCGGTGATGACGCCGCGCGCCTCGGCCCGCCAATGCGGGGCACCCAACCCGCTGAGTGCCGGGACGATGGTCACGCCGCCGCTATCGGGGATTGAGCGCGCCAGCGCCTCGGTCTGTGCCGCGACATCGACGATCCCGAGCGAATCGCGCAGCCACTGCACCAGGCTCCCGGCCACGAACACCGAGCCTTCGAGCGCATAGGTGCGCTGCCCTGACAGCTGGCACAGCACCGTGCCGAGCAGGCGATTGGCCGAAGCCGGGATGGCGCTGCCCTTGTTGGTCAGCACGAAAGCGCCAGTGCCATAGGTCGCCTTGGTCTCGCCGGGCCGCAGGCAGCCCTGGCCGATCGTGGCGGCCTGCTGGTCGCCGGCGAGGCCGGTGATCGGGATCGCACGCCCCAGCCAGTCCGCCCTCGCCACGCCCAGTTCGCCGGCATTGTCGACCACCTGTGGCAGGGCCGCATGCGGCACGCCCAGCAGGGCGCACAGCCATTCGTCAAAGCCCGCTCCGCCCAACTCCATCAGCATGGTGCGGCTGGCATTGCTGGCATCGCTGACATGGCTGCCGCCAGTGAGCTTGAAGGTCAGCCAGCTTTCGATGGTCCCCAGCGCCAGCGTGCCGTTCCCGGCTGCGCTGCGCACGGCAGGAACATTGTCGAGCAGCCAACGCATCTTCGTACCAGAGAAATAGGGATCGAGCAGCAGACCGGTGCGGCGCTGCACCTCGGCCTCATGCCCACTGTCGCGCAGAGTGCCGCAGAAATCGGCCGTGCGCCGGTCCTGCCACACGATCGCCCGTGCCAGCGGCGCGCCAGTGTTGCGATCCCACGCCACCACCGTTTCACGCTGGTTGGTGATGCCGATGCAGGCGATCCGTTCTGCCCCCCCGGCCGCGGTAGTGACCTGGCGCGCGCAAGCCAGTGTCTTGTCCCAGATCTCGTCGGCGTCATGCTCGACCCAGCCAGGCTCGGGATAGTGCTGTGTAAGCTCTTGCTGGGCAACGCTGTGCAGCGCGCCAGCGGCATCGAATAGCATCGCCCGGGTCGACGTCGTTCCCTCGTCCAGCACCAGAATGTAATCGCTCACGGGGCCCTCCCAAATCTCTCAGGCGTGACATGTGGCAGGCTCATCTCCATATGCAAGCCATGGCGTTACCTCCCGAGCCCTGGCCCACCGGTGTAGCCGAGCAATGCGAGCCGCTGGTGCGGCGCGTGCTCGCGCCCAACCCCTCGCCCTATACCTACACCGGCACGCAGACCTATATCGTCGGCAATGCCGGGGATGTGGCGGTGATTGATCCGGGCCCGGCCGATGAGGCGCATCTCGACGCGGTGGTTCGGGCCATCGGCGGCGCCAGGGTGGTCGCAATCATGTGCACCCACACCCACCGCGACCATTCGCCCGCCGCCGCGCCGCTGAGCGCACGGACCGGCGCGCCGGTAGTCGGCTGCGCGCCGTTGGTGCTCGAAAGCGATCTGCCGCGCAGCGACGAGAGCTTCGACAGCACCTATGCGCCCGATCGCGTGCTTGAAGATGGCGAGGCCATGGCGGGCACCGGCTGGACCTTGCGCGCGGTGCATACGCCAGGTCACACCTCGAACCATCTGTGCTTTGCGCTGGAAGAAAGCGGCGCGCTGTTCACCGGCGACCATGTGATGGGCTGGTCGACCAGCGTGGTGATTCCGCCCGATGGCGACATGGGGCATTACCTCAAGAGCCTCGAACGGCTGCAAGCGCGCAGCGACCGGGTCTATTATTCGGCGCATGGCGAACCCATCACCAAGCCGCAGCAACTGGTGCGCGGCATGATCGGCCACCGCCGCCAGCGCGAGAACCAGATCCTGCGCCTGCTGAGCCTGCGGGCGTTCAAGCTGCCCGATTTCATTCCCGAGATGTACAAGGGGCTCGACCCGCGGCTCGACAAGGCGGCGCAGATGAGTGTGCTGGCGCATCTGCTCGATCTCGAGAAGCGCGGCATGGCGGCACGCGACGGCGACAGCTGGCGCGGGGCGTAGCGCCGTAACGCAAAGGGTGCCGGACCCGGGCATAAAGGGTTCCGCTTCAGTCCTTGCTCGACTAGACTGCGGTCAGGATCACGGGAGGGTTCCTGACAATGGCTACAGTTCTCACGGCGCAGGCCGACCCGGAACGGCGCTTTTTCCTGGTCATGGCCTGGATCATGTCGCTTATCCTGGTGGCAGGGTTCTCGCTCAACCTGGCGATGGGGCGCTCAAGTTTCGATGTGCCCTGGCAATACCATGTCCACGGGGTGGTGTTCTTCGCCTGGGTAGGGATCTACCTGGCGCAGAACACGCTGATTGCGGGCGGCAACATCGCCTTGCACAAGCGGCTGGGCCAGCTGGCCTATCTCTGGATTCCGCTGATGGTGGGGCTGGGCTTCACCATCATGATCACCTCGATGCGGCGCACCGGCGGGCCGTTCTTCTTCGACCAGAACGAATTCTTCATCAGCAATTCGCTGCAATTGCTGGTGTTCGGCGGCCTCGCCTTCACCGCGTTGCAGGCGCGGCGATACAACGGCTTGCACCGCCGGCTGATGTTCTGTTCGATGGCGATCCTGACCGGGCCCGGGCTTGGCCGACTGCTGCCAATGCCGCTTATGATCCCCTATGCCTGGAAGCTGACCATTGCCATGACGCTGATCTTCCCGCTGATCGGCATGATCGCGGACTGGCGCCGCCACGGCAAGGTGCATCGGGCGTGGTTCTGGGGTGTCGGGATGGTGATCGGCGCGCAGATCGTGGCCGACCTCGTCGCCTATAGCCCGCTCGGCGTTGCCTTGACGCAGGAGATGCTGGCCGGATCGCCCGGTGCGCAGCGCCCGATGGAGGCTTTCCTGCCGCCCGGCTTCTCGATGTAGGCGCTTGCGGGCGAAACGCGCTCGCAAATCGGCGGCGGCACCCTATATGGATGCCAGTCGCAACTGACTGGAAAGCCAAGATGAGCGTCCTGACCAAAGTCCCCACCGGCACGGAGCTGCTGGCCGAGATCAATCGCCTGCGCAAGGAACGCAACGCGGTGATCCTGGCGCATTACTACCAGACGGCGGACATCCAGGATATCGCCGACTTCGTGGGCGACTCGCTCGAACTCAGCCGCCGTGCGGCTGAGACCGATGCCGATGTGATCGCCTTCTGCGGGGTCAAGTTCATGGCGGAAACCGCCAAGATTCTCAGCCCCGAAAAGATCGTGATCCTGCCCGACATGGATGCAGGCTGCAGCCTCGAAGACAGCTGCCCGCCCGAGAAGTTCAGGGCTTTCCGCGAGGCGCACCCCGATCACATCGCGCTGACCTACATCAACTGCTCGACCGAGGTGAAGGCGCTGAGCGACATTATCGTCACCTCCTCCAGCGCCGAGACGATCCTGCAACAGATTCCCAAGGATCAGAAGATCATCTTCGGTCCCGACCGGCACCTGGGAGGTTATCTAAGCCGCAAGTTCGGGCGCGAGATGCTGCTGTGGCCGGGGGTGTGCATTGTGCACGAAGCGTTCAGCGAGACCGAGCTGCTGAAACTCAAACAACAATATCCGGGCGCACCGGTCGCTGCGCACCCCGAATGCCCGCCTTCGATCATCGACCATGCCGATTATGTCGGCTCGACCAGCGGGATCCTGAACTTTGCGAAGAACTTCGACGGGGACACGCTGATCGTCGCGACCGAACCGCACATCATGCACCAGATGGAAAAGGCGCTGCCCGAAAAGACCTTCATCGGCGCGCCGGGGGCTGACGGCAACTGCAGCTGCAACATCTGCCCCTATATGGCGCTCAACACGATGGAGAAGCTCTACGTGGCGCTGCGCGATCTTCAGCCGCGGATCGAGATCGAGGAGAACCTGCGGCTAGCTGCGAAGAAAAGCCTCGACCGGATGCTGGAGATGGCGGCCGCGACCGTGGGCAAGGGCGATCTGGGCGCGCGGGACTGACGTTCAGGCTCGCCGCGCCCGGCTAACCACCAGCGCGCTGCCCAGCAGCACCATGCCCACCACGTCGAGCGGCAGCAGCACCTCGCCGAACGCGAGATAGCCGCTGAGCGCGGCCACCGCCGGCTGGGTCAGCAGCGCCAGCGCGATCACCAGCGGCGGGAAATGCCGCATCGAGAACACCAGCAACCCCTGCCCCACCAGCTGGCTGGTGAGCGAGAGCGCGAACAAGGGGATCCAGCCTTCACGCTGCAGCGGCAGCACCGGCTCGCCCAGCGCGATCGCCAGCGCCAGCAGCACCGGGCAAGCAAAGATGCTGACCCACACCAGCAGGCTCCACCCGCCGAGTGACTGGCGCGCGTCCTGCAGGATGATCAGATAGACCGCGTAGAGCAGCCCGGCGGTGATGCACAGCAGATCGCCCACCAGCGTCGCGGTCGAGATCTCGAAGCTCCGCCCCAGCAGCAGCCCGGCCCCGCCCAGCGCGAACAGGATCGCCAGCCATTCCATGCCGCGCGGCAGGCTGCGCGCGACAAAGAAGGTCCACACCATCAACGCCAGCGAGCCCATATTGCCGAAGATCGAGGCATTGCCCAGCCGTGTCATGCCGATGCCGACATGCCAGGCGGCAAGGTCCAGCCCGAAGGCAGTGGCGCCCACCGCCACCAGCACCAGCGTGCGGCGGGGAATGCCGCCCAGCGGCTCGCCCATCGCGCGCGCCAGCAGCATCAGCACCGGCAAAGCCAGGAACAGCCGCCAGAAGGCCGCGCTCACCGGGCCGCTGTCGGCCTCGCGCACGGCCCAGGGGCCCAGCGCCAGCCCGACATTGCCAGCGAGAAGCGCCAGCGCCAGCACCCATCCCGGTGCAGCCGCGCGCGCGCTTTCGATGGCCCCGTCCTTCTCCACGACCCTCCCCTTTTTTCCGAGGGTTGCGCCCTAGCTTGCAAACCCCCAAGTGCGAAGCCAATTCGACCCGTTCTGAAAGGAGACCGCCTTGCACGATTCGCTGTTCCAGCCGCTCAAGTTCGGCGCATTGGAAGCCAAGAACCGCATCTTCATGGCCCCGCTCACGCGTGGACGCGCGGCCGAGCCGATGTTCGTGCCCAACGATCTGATGGCGACCTATTACCGCCAGCGGGCAGGTGCAGGCCTGATCATCAGCGAAGCGACCGGGATCAGCCGCGAGGGACTGGGCTGGCCGTCCGCTCCGGGTATCTGGAGCGACGAGCAGACCGAGGCGTGGAAAGCATCGACCAAGGCCGTCCACGAGGAAGGCGGGCTGATCGTGCTGCAGCTGTGGCACATGGGGCGGATCGTCCACCCCTATTTCCTCGACGGCGAGCCACCATTCTCGGCCAGCGCCACCTGCGCGCCGGGACATGCGCATACGCCGCTGGGCCGGCAGGACTATCAGCCGGCCCGTGCCATGACCCTCGACGACATCAAGCGCACGATCGGAGATTATCGCCGCGCCGCCGAGAACGCCAAGGCAGCCGGGTTTGACGGGGTGCAACTGCATGGCGCCAATGGCTATCTGGTCGACCAGTTCCTGCGCGACGGCACGAACCTGCGCGACGATACCTATGGCGGCAGCCCGGACAACCGCACCCGCTTCATGCGCGAAGTGCTGGAAGCACTGGTCGATGTATGGGGCGCGGACCGGGTGGGCATCCGCCTTTCGCCCAATGGCGATTCGCAGGGCTGCGATGACAGCAATCCGCCTGCCACCTTCGGTGCGGCGGCGCGGGTCTGCGAAGAGCTGGGCCTGGCCTTTGTCGAGCTGCGCGAGCCGGGGCCGGACGGCACCTTCGGCCAGACCGACGTGCCCAAGCAAAGCCCGCTGATCCGCGAGATCTATTCGGGCGCGCTGGTGCTCAACAGCGACTACAGCGCCGAAGCGGCCGACGCCGATGTGAGTTCGGGCAAGTGCGACGCGGTGAGCTTCGGTCGGCCCTATATCTCCAACCCCGATCTCGCCGAACGGATCCGCGTGGGCGCGCACTGGAACCCCAACAAGGATGTGCCCAAGAGCTGGTACTTCCCGGGCGAAGCGGGATACGTGGATTATCCGACGCTGGCGGAAGAACAGGCCGCGGCCTGACCCAGCACGCCGAGGCCGGGCTTACTCCGTTTCGGGCGCGGCGGCGCCCGGTGCGGCAGGCTCGGCCCCAGCGGTGCCTTCCGTGCCTTCGGCGGCTTCGCCTTCAGCCCCCTCGGCGGCGCCCTCTTCGCCTTCGCCCGGTTCGGCCGAGCGCGTTTCGCGCAGCACCGGCGATTGCGACTTGACCTGGTCGAGCGGCAGCATGTCGTCGCTGATCGAGCCGCCCAGCACTTCGCCTTCGGCCTCGCGCGCATCCTCGCCGCGGCCCGGCAATTGCGCATCGCAGGCCGCCAGCACCACGCAGGCGGTGGCCACCGCTGCAACCTTCAGACCTCGCATGACTGTCTCCCCTTGGCTGCGGCCAGCCGCTCGAAGAAGCCGGGCGCCGCAGCGATCAGCGCCTCGTCCCACTGCTGCGGCGAAATGTCGAGCCCCAACCGCTTGAGGCTGGTCACGCCGAATTCCTCGATCCCACAGGGCACGATCCCGCCGAAATGCGACAGGTCGGGATCGAGATTGACCGAGAAGCCGTGCATTGTGATCCAGCGCCGCACGCGCACGCCGATCGCACCGATCTTCGCCTCGCGCCCGTCGATATCCCTGGTCCAGATCCCGACACGCCCGTCAGCAGCCCAGCTCTCGACCCCGAAGCCGGCGAGGGTGGCGATGACCCATTGTTCCAGCCCGTGCACGAAGCACCGCACGTCCCTGCCGCGCTGCGTCAGGTCGAGCAGCACATAACCCACGCGCTGGCCCGGCCCGTGATAGGTATAGCGGCCGCCGCGCCCGGCCTCGACCACGTCGAAGCGCGGGTCGAGCAGTTCGGCGGCGGCGGCGCTGGTGCCGGCGGTGTAGACCGGCGGGTGTTCGAGCAGCCACACCAGTTCGCGCGCCTCGCCGGCGGCAATCGCGGCGTTGCGGCGCTCCATTTCGGCCAGCGCCTCGCGATAGGGCACTTGCCCGGGCTCGCGCCGCCATTCGATCGCATCTGTGGCTTGCGATTCCATCGATGATTGCGTGGGGGCAATCGCTGCGCTTATCAAGGGGCTCGCGCGGATTTCGCGCAGCAATCGGGGAGATGCAGGCATGAAACTGGACATGGGCGCCGCCTGGAACACGGCCACTTCCCTGATCGGGCGCAATCGCGATGTCGTGCTGGTGATTGCAGGCGTGTTCTTCTTCCTGCCCTCGTTCGCGGTCAGCCTGGCGCTGCCGCAGGCCGATGCCTTGGCCACCGCCACGCCCGGCGATGCCCAGGCACTGATGAACGCGATGATGGGCTTTTACGCCGATTACTGGTGGGCGCTGCTGCTGACCTTCATGGCCCAGGGGATCGGCACGCTGGCGCTGCTGACCCTGCTGACCGACCGCGCCCGGCCAACCGTGGGTGAGGCGATCAAGCGCGGGGCGATTTCGTTTCCGTCCTATTTCGTGACCAACATCCTCGCTGCCATGGCGGTGGCGGGCGTGCTGCTGCTGCCGATGGCGCTGGTCAGCATCACCGGCGGCAGTGCCGCGGTTGCGCTGGGCGTAGTGCTCGTGATCCCGGTGATGCTCTACCTGATGGTGAAGTTTTCGCTGATCATGCCGGCAATCGCGATTGACCGGATCCTCAACCCCTTGGCGGCACTTGCCCGCTCGTGGCAGCTCACCAAGGGCAACAGCTTCCGGCTGCTGCTGTTCTATGCGCTGCTGCTGGTCGCCACCACGGTGATGCTGGCGTTGGTCTCGATGGTGGTGGGAGTGGTCTTTGCCGCGCTGGGCGGCGAGATCGAGAAGATCGGGAATGCGATTTTCAGCAGCCTGATCAATGCCGCCTTCGTGGTGGTGTTCTTCGGGGTCCTGGCCGGGGTGCACCGCCAGCTGGCAGGCGAAGCGCCCGAAGCGCTGACCGAGCTGTTCGAGTAGGCTCGACCCGGCTGCGCTATCCGGCCGAAGGCGTCTCGTCCTTCCAGCCCCAGAACAGCTTGCACGGCAGGATGTTGAGCCATTCGAAGCCGCTGTCGATCCGTGCGAAATGCGGGCGCATGTAGTCGAGGCAGGCAGCCGTGAACTGGTAGACCAGGAACCCGCCGCCGGGCCGCAGCGCGCGGTGCGTCGCCGCTCCGATCGCGGGCGCGACACCGGCCGGCAGCGTCGAGAACGGCAGGCCCGACAGGATATAGTCGGCCTGCTCGAAGCCGTGATCGCGGATGATCGTTTCGACATCGGCCGCCGAACCCAGCACGGCATGGAATCGCTTGTCGCGGATCGTGCGCCGCAGATAGTCGATATAGAGTGGGTTGGTGTCGATCACGATCAGCGTGGCATCGCCGCTCAGCCGCTCGAGCACCGGGCGGCAGAAGGTGCCGATCCCCGGACCGTATTCCACGAACAGGCGGCAATTGCGCCAGTCGACCGGTTCGAGCATGCGCCGCACTGTGAAACGCGAGGATGGAATGATCGAGCCAACCATGCGGGGATGCTCGACAAAACCACGGAAGAACACCGCGCACTGGCCGGCATAGGCGGCCAGCCGGTCGCGCAGGCGCCGGCGCAGGCCGATTGCAATTCCTCTGGAATTCATGGGGCTTTCGCTAGCTCGCTTCGAACCGTCATGACCGCGCAGTCGCAGATGCAGCCGCGCATTGCAAGCTTCGCGCGGCTGGCCTAGCGCTGGCTGTCCGATGGCCGAGTTCGATCCTGCCCCCACCTCGACCGCCTCGCCGGTGACAGCGGCGACGCCCATCTCGCGCGAGCGGATGGCGCTGTTGTTCGCGGTGATGCTGGTGACGGCGGCCGGCAATACGGCGATGCAATCGGTGATGCCGTCGATCGGCACGGCGCTGGGCGTGGCCGATGTGTGGATCAGCCTGGCCTATACGTGGTCAGCGCTGCTGTGGGTGATCTGTGCGCCGATCTGGGCGCGGCGGTCCGACCGGCGCGGGCGCAAATCGATGATGGCTGTCGGCCTGCTCGGCTTCATCGCCTCGATGGCTCTGTGCGGCTGGGCGCTGTGGTTTGGCCTGGCCGGCCTCCTCTCGGCCGGTGCGACGCTGATCTTCTTTGCCGCCGCGCGCAGCCTCTATGGCGGGTTCGGTTCGGCCGCGCCGCCCGCGGTCCAGGCCTATGTCGCCAGCCGCACGCCCCGCGCGCAGCGCACGCAGGCACTGGCGCTGATTTCCTCGAGCTTTGGCCTAGGTACGGTGATCGGTCCGGCGCTGGCGCCACTGCTGATCCTGCCCGGCCGCGGCCTGGTGGGGCCGTTCTTCGCCTTTGCGCTGTTCGCGGTGCTGGTGCTGATCGCGGTGCGGCTGCGGCTGCCCAATGACGCACCCAGCTTTGCCGCACGCGGGCTGGTGATCGCCGCGCCATTCAGTGCCAATTCCAATCCAGGGATGGCGGGCGACGACAGTGAGGATGCGCCGCAAGAGCTCGATCACAATGCCCCAAACGGGCACGATGACATTCCCCGACTGCGCTGGAATGATCCCCGGCTGCGCCCCTGGCTGGTGGCCGGGCTGCTGGGCGGGCACGCGCAAGCCGCCACCTTGGGCATCATCGGCTTCTTTATTCTCGACCGGCTGGGCCTGCGCGAGGATCCGGCGGTCGGCGCCGGGCCGATCGGTCTGGTGCTGATGGCGGGCGCGATCGCCACACTGCTGGCGCAATGGGGCCTGATCCCGATGCTCCGGCTCGGCCCGCGAGCGTCGACCATGTGGGGGATGGCGCTGGCAGCAATCGGAACGATTGCCTTTTCTCTGGCGCATGACCTGCATGCCATCGCGCTGGGCTTTGCCATCGCCTCGCTCGGCTTCGGGCTCTACCGGCCGGGCTTTACCGCGGGGGCCTCGCTGGCGGTCAACCGGCGCGAGCAGGGGCAGGTCGGCGGCATGGTCGCCTCGGTCAATGGGGCGGCCTACATCGTCGCCCCGGCGATCGGCGTGTGGCTCTACGGGCATCACCCGATAGTCGGCTTTGCCGCGATCTGCGGCCTGTGCGCTGCGGTTTACCTGCTGGGCTGGCGCCGACTCTCGCCCGATGACGACCTGATCATCGACCGGCACTGACCCTCTAAGCCGGCCTCCTTCATTGACCGGCCTCGCGGCCGCGCGGCCGGAAAATACCCCTGCCCTCATTTTGCCTGTTGCATTTGAGAATAATTCTCAATAGCGAACAAGCCGGATCAGACGACTCAAATGAACGGACGGCAAATGAGGAACTTGAGCAAGACCCACTGGCTGGCTGGCGTAGCGCTTGCCACTGTCGCCGCGCCCGCGCTGGCAGCGGGTGAGGCAGCTGGCGCTACGGCTGAGCAGGACCGGCAGTACCTGCCCGAGGGCATCATCGTGACCGGGGAACGCGAAGGCTATG
This sequence comes from uncultured Porphyrobacter sp., assembly GCA_964500135.1. Lineage (GTDB taxonomy): Bacteria > Pseudomonadota > Alphaproteobacteria > Sphingomonadales > Sphingomonadaceae > Erythrobacter. The sequence continues at coordinate 12,900 of CAZCNF010000003.1, read as the reverse complement.
CCGAAGAGGACGGTTCGACCGGAACCAAGACACCGACCCCGGTGATCGACGTGCCGCAGACCATTACCTTCATCACCGAAGACCAGCTTGAGGACCAGTCGGTCCGCCAGTTGGGCGAGGCGCTGCGCTATATTCCGGGGATCAGCCTCGAGACGGGCGAGGGCCACCGTGACGAGATCTTCATCCGCGGGCAGGAAACCACGGCCGACTTCTATCTCGACGGCCTGCGCGACGATGCGCAATATTACCGTTCGCTCTACAACGTCGAGCGGATCGAAGTGCTCAAGGGCGCCAACGCACTGATCTTCGGGCGCGGCGGCGGCGGCGGGGTGATCAACCGCGTCAGCAAGACCGCGCGGATCAACGGCTTCGAAGCGCAGTTCGATGCCTCGGCAGATACGTTAGGTGCCTTTGCGCTGCTGGGAGATGTCAACACCACCCTGTCCGATGCAGCCGCGCTGCGCGTCAACGCGACCTATGAGGAATTCGACAGCAACCGCGATTTCTACGAGGGCCGTTTCATCGGCTTCTCGCCGACCATGACCATCGAACTGGGCGAGGCGACCCGTCTCACCGCGACCTATTCCTATGACGAGGACGAGCGGCTGGTCGACCGCGGCAATCCCGCCGACGGCAGCGGGCCTCTGCGCGGCTATCGCGACACGCTGTTCGGCGATGCCCGATTCAACACCGCCTCGTCGCAGGTGCACATCGCCCGCGCGCGGATCGACCACGAATTCTCCGGCAGACTGTCGGCCAATGCCACCTTGCAGTTTGCCGATTACGACAAGTCCTACAGCAACATCCTGCCCGACGGCCTGCGC
>CAZCNF010000003.1:7169-11976 GCA_964500135.1 uncultured Porphyrobacter sp. | reverse complement strand
CTCAATGGCGCGCGCGGCAACCGGGTGGACGAAAAGGTCAGCCCGCGGGTCGGCCTGATCTACAAGCCCACGGGGCAGCTCTCGCTCTATGCCAGTTATGCCACCAGCTTCCTGCCGCAGGCCGGCGACCAGTTCTTCCTACTGTCTCCCGGCGATGCTGCATTCGAGCCTGAAAAATTCACCAATTACGAATTGGGCGCGAAATGGGCACCCAGCGAGAAGCTGTTTGTCACCGCAGCGCTGTTCCAGCTGGAACGCACCAACACCAAGGGCCCCGATCCGGTCGATCCCTCGCTGACCGCGCTGGTTGGCGAAAGCCGCACCCGCGGCGTCGAGCTCAACCTCGTCGGCGAAATCATGCCGGGCTGGCAGGCCAACCTGGGCTATACCTATCTCGACGGCGAGATCACCAGCACCAGCGTGGATGGACCGGCCGGCCGCCGCCTGCAGCAATTGCCCGAGCACCAGATCAGCGCCTGGACGCGCTATGACTTCAGCGAGATGTTCGGCCTCGGCCTTGGCGTGATCTACCAGGACGAACAGTTCGCCAGCTTCACCAACGCGGTGACCCTGCCCGATTATGTCCGGGTGGACGCGGCGGCCTACTATACGGTGAACGACCGGTTGGCGCTCCAGCTCAACGTCGAAAACCTGTTCGACGCGAGCTATTTCCCCGCCGCCCATGGCGACAACAACATCCAGCCCGGCCGCCCGCTGAGCGCGCGACTGGGCGTGCGGGTGAAGCTGTAGGCGTTATTCGCTGGCCTCGGGTGCCGGCCGCAAAGCCGGCACCTCGCGCGCGGCATCCCGCGTGCTGATTCCGGGCGGCGGCGCGGCGCTGATCTTTTCGACCCGGCGTGCCACTCGTCCTGCGCGCTGCACCGCGCGCACCAGCCGCGGATAGACTCCGCAGCGGCAGATATTGGGGATCGCCGCCTTGATCTCGGCCTCGCTGGGATTGGCATTGCTGCGCAGCAGTGCGGCCGCCGAGATCACGATGCCCGGGGTGCAGAAGCCGCACTGGATCGCCTGTTCCGCCACCATCGCCTGTTGCACCGGGTGCGACCGATCGCGCGACAGGCCCTCGATCGTGGTGACGAAGCGCCCTTCGGCCTCGGCTATGGTGACCATGCAGGACCGCAGCGCCGCGCCATCGACCATCACCATGCAGGCCCCGCAATCGCCATTGCCGCAACCGTATTTGGTGCCGGTAAGGTTGGCCGCATCGCGCAGCGCCCACAGCAGCGGCGTTTGCGGGTCCATGTCGAATTCGACCGGGCGCTCGTTTACGGTCATGCGCGGCATGAACGCGCCTACTCCTCGAAAGGTGGGATCCTCGCGTGCCTATCGCATGCAGGCCCGCCCTGCACAACCCAGGCGCGGCGGCGCGGCAGTGACGGTTCGTTAACCATCTTCGCTCATAGAGTTTGGTCTGCATGCCGCACTCGAGGGCTTAGGGAATGGACGACCTGCTGGCGGATTTCATCGAGGAAACCCGCGAATTGCTGGAAGCGAGCGCAGGCGAGCTGATCGCCTGGGAAGCCGATCCGCGCGACCGCGCGCGGCTCGATACCATTTTCCGCTTCGTCCACACGGTGAAAGGTAACTGCGGCTTCTTCGACCTGCCCCGGCTCGAACGGCTGAGCCATTCCGCCGAAGACGCCTTGGCCGATGTCCGCAACGGTCGGCGCGAGCCCGATGCCGCGTTGGTCAGCGCGGTGCTGGCCATCATCGATCGGATCGCGCAGATGGTCGACGCACTCGAAGCCGGCGACGAGTTCCCGGCGGGCGGCGATGACGCGCTGATTGCCGCGCTGGACGAGGATCCGACCGAGCCCTTGTTGGCTGATACCGATCCGCAACCGGCCGATCCGCTGCAATCCGCCACGGGCCCGACGCCAAGCGCGGCACCGCGGTCGATCCGGCTGCCGGTGGAATTGCTCGACCGGGTGATGATCGGCGTGTCCGACATGGTGCTGGCGCGCAACGATCTGGCTCACCGCCTGCGCGAAGCCGGTGCCCAGCCGACCGTCGATGGCCCGTTCGAACGGCTCACCGCCATTCTCGCCGATGTCCGCGAAGCGGTAACGCGCATGCGGATGCAGCGCATCGATACGCTGTTCGGCGCCTTCCCCCGCCTGGTGCGCGACCTGTCGAACGAGTTGGGCAAGCAGGTGATGATCGATCTTGACGGCGGCGATGTCGAACTCGACCGCGAAATGATCGAAATGATCCGCGACCCGATGACGCACATCGTCAGGAACGCGATCGACCATGGCTTTGAAATCCCGGCTGAACGGCTCAAGGCCGGCAAGCGCGAGATCGGCCTGCTGTCGATTGCGGCACGCCAGTCGGGCAACACCATTGCGATCGTGGTGAGCGACGATGGCAAGGGCCTCGACCAGGCGCGGATCGGCGCCAAGGCGGTTTCGAGCGGGCTGATCAGTGCCGCCGAGCTGCAGCAGATGTCACGCGCTGATATTCTCCAGCTGGTGTTTGCACCGGGGCTTTCGACGGCTGAGCAGGTCAGTTCGGTTTCCGGCCGGGGTGTAGGTCTCGATGTCGTGCGCGCCAATCTCGAGAAGGTCGGCGGGTCGATCGGAGTGGCCAGCACACCGGGCCAGGGCACCGTGTTCACGCTGCAGATCCCGCTGACCCTCAGCATTATCGCGGGGGTGACGGTAGAAGCGAATGGACAGCGCTTTGCCATCCCGCAGGGTTTTGTCGAGGAGATCGTCCATCTCGATACCACGCAGCACGGCGTGACGAAGCTGGGTGATGCCGCGCTGGTCAGCTTTCGCGGGCAGCGTTTGCCCTGCCTGGCTCTGGCGGATGTGCTGGAGCTGGATGGCGGCAGGGCGGACGGGGCGAAGGTGCTTGTCCTGCTGAAGCTGGCTCGCGGCAATCTGTTCGCGCTGGCGGTGGATGCGATCCACAATCATGGCGATCTGGTGGTCAAGCCGGTCGCGCCTGCGGTGATGCATACACGCGTGTTTGCGGGATCGACCCTGCTCGATGACGGGCGCCCGATCCTGATGCTCGATGTGCCGAACATTGCGGAACTGTACGGGCTCGGCCTGGAGCAGGCCGACAGCTATCGCAGCTTCGAGCCCGATCTGGCAGGAGAGACGGCCCTGGCGCGGCGCGACCAGGCCATGCTGTTCCGCAGCTTCGAGGGGCGGCGGTGCGCGGTGCGGCTCGAACTGGTCCAGCGTATTGAGACAGTTCCTGCCAGCGCCATCGACTCCAGCGGGTCGCGCTTGCGGGCGGTGGTGGATGGCGAGATCCTGCCGCTGGTCGGCCTTCCCGCACAGGCGAAGCCCGAGGGCAATCTCCGCCTGCTGCGCCTGTCCGACGGCAGCTGCGAGCTGCTCCATGCCGTGGCCGCAGTGGAGGACGCGGTTGCGCTGGAAGCCGACCTGGTTCCGGTGGCTGACGATCCGCTGGTCGAAGCCGTCACGCTGATCGGCGGCGAGCCGGTCGCGCTGGTCGATGGCCATGCGCTGTTTGCGCGGCATGGTGCCGTGCCGCAACCGGTGACCGCGCTGACCTGCCACTTGCCCGAAAGTGACTGGTCGCGCACGATCCTCGCTCCGCTGGTCAAGGCAGCCGGCTACCGCCCGGTGGAGGACCCGGCTGCGGCCGACATCGCCTTCGTCATCGATGCGGCGCCGAGCGAAGGTGGCTCGGGCTCGGTGATCCGCCTGCGCAGCATGCCTGATGACCAGGTGGCGCCCGACGAAATCGCCCAGTCGATCTATCGCTATGACCGGGAAGCGGTGCTCCGCGCGCTTCGCACGGCCAGCAAGGGAGTGGCCGCATGACCGACCTGCTCGTCATGGCACAGGTGGCCGGACGCCGCTGCGCACTATCTGCGCTCGAAGTGCAGTCAGTGATCGATGTCGGCGAAATCACGCCGATCCCGCGGGCCCCGGCGCATGTCACCGGGCTTGCGGCCCTGCGCAGTCAGGCGCTGACCGTGCTCGATTGCCGCTCAGCGATCGGGCTGGATCGCACTGGCTTTGCGACCGACGCGCGGGCCGCGGTAGTGCGCGTCGAAGGGCATTCCTACGCGCTAAAGGTCGACCTGATTGACGATGTCGCAAAAGCGCAGGGCGCGCCGACCCTGCTCCCCGGCGGCTTTGGCCCGCTGTGGGACCGGGTGGCACGCGGCATGGTCGAAACCGATCGCGGCCCCGCGCTGCTGCTTGACCTCGCGGCGCTTGTCGCCGGGCCGGCAGCCGCTCGAGTGGCCGCTTAAGGCAATAGTTACGCATCGCGGCTAGTTTCATCGCCAAGATCACAGGGGTGCGCATGAAAAAGTGTTTGATCGTTGACGATTCGCGGGTGATCCGCCGGGTGTCCCGGCACATCCTCGAAACGCTGGGCTTCACGGTGGAAGAGGCAGAGAACGGCAAGATCGGGCTCGAATGCTGCGAGGCATCGATGCCCGATGTGGTGCTGCTCGACTGGAACATGCCGGTCATGAGCGGGATCGAGTTCATCGTCCAGCTGCGCCAGCGCCCCGGGGGTGACAGGCCCAAGGTGGTATTCTGCACCACCGAGAACGACGTGGCGCATATCCGCGAAGCAATCAGCGCCGGTGCCGACGAATATGTGATGAAGCCGTTCGATCACGAAACACTGCAGATCAAGCTGCAACTGGTCGGCTTCAACTAGGCTGTCGCCCGATGGGATCCAATCATCACTTTGCACATGCCGCCGCCGGGTTCCCGCGCGCCAGCGGCCGCCCTGCGGTGCGGGTGATGGTGGTCGACGATTCGCTGACGGTGCGCACCGTCTTTTC
>CAZCNF010000003.1:0-7069 GCA_964500135.1 uncultured Porphyrobacter sp. | reverse complement strand
GACGCCTATCGCGCTGCGCTGCTTGGCAAGATCTACGCGCTGGGCGGGCTTGAAGCCGAGGACGAGCGCGGCGCGGAATCAGCAGCGCCGCTGCGAAGCATCAGCCTTGCACCGCGCCAGCACGGCAAGGCGCCGCAGGTCATCGCGATCGGAGCTTCCACGGGAGGGATCCACGCGCTCAACATCCTGTTGCGAGCGCTGCCGCGCGAGTTTGACCTGCCGATCCTGATCACCCAGCATTTGCCGGCCAACTTCATTCCGGTGTTCGCGCGCCAGGTGGAATCGGTTTCCGGCAGGCATACCGTGATCGCCGAAGACGGGACGCCGATCCGGCGCGGCAGCATCGCCATCGCCACCGGCCACGGCCACATGGAGATCCGGCGCACGAACGCCGCACTGGTCGCGCGCACTTCGAGCGCCCCAGCCCGCAGCGGCTGCCTTCCGTCGGTCGATCCGATGCTGGCAAGCCTTGCCGAGGCGCTCGACGGTCATGCCCTGGGCGCAATCCTTTCGGGGATGGGTCGCGACGGGGCGGACGGGGCGGCGCGTCTCGTCGCCGCGGGCGGCACCGTGCTCGCGCAGGACCAGGCGACATCCGCCGTTTGGGGGATGCCCGGCGCCGTCGTGAAGGATGGCATTGCCACAGCCGCGCTGCCGCCCGACGCCCTGGCACGCGAAATCCTGCGGCTGGCCGGATCGCCCGCATGGAAGTGAGCAGCGCCTCGCTTCAGGTGATCGCCGACCTTCTGGCCGAACATACAGGGCAGCAGCTGACCGAATGCCGCCGCTGGCGCGTGGCCACGGCATTGTCGCGGGTCTTCCGCGAGCGCGGAATTTCCAATGTCGACCAGCTGGCCTGCTTGCTGGCCGGGCCGGAAGATCCGGGCCTGGTCCAGGACGTGGTCGAAGCGCTGCTCAACAACGAGACCTATTTCTTCCGCGACAAGCCCACCTTTGACCAATTGCCGCAGGAGATCTTCCCGCAGCTGGCCGAGCGGCGCAGCCATCGCCGGCGCTTGCAGATCTGGTGCGCCGGCTGTTCGACCGGGCAGGAAGTCCATTCGCTTGCCATCCAGTTCGCCGAACAGGCGCGGCGCTGGGATGGCTGGTCGATCGACATTCTGGGCACCGACATCTCAGGGCAAGTGATCAAGACCGCGCGGAGCGGCCATTACAGCCAGTTTGAAGTCCAGCGCGGGCTCAGCGTCCAGCAGATGCTAGCCCATTTCGACGAGACCGCTGCGGGTTGGCAAATGCGCAGCGAAACCCGCTCGGTCGTGCGCTTCGAGCGCCACAATGTGCTCGATCGCTCGCCCGGGAAACAGCCGTTCGATCTGATTCTGTGCCGTAACCTGTTGCTCTATTTCGATCCCGACACGCGGCGCCGTGCCTTTGCGCGGCTGCGCGAAGCGCTGGCGCCGGACGGGTTCCTGATGCTGGGTGCAGGCGAAACCGTGGTCGGCCAGACCGATCTTTTTGCCCCCAGCCCGGGGCTGGCCAGCATCTATGCACCGGCCGGCAATGGCGCCACCGCGCCGCTTGCCCTGGCCAGCTGATGCGCCAAGCGCGCGCGATCCCTCACCAATCAAGGTAAATTCCGGGTTTACCCTTCCTTAGCGAATGACGGCTAAGCCTAGCTGAAGATGCGCGAATACGGCGCAACGCGAACAAGTTTGGAGCCTGGCGTTCTTCGCATGACAAAGAGGCATTTGCCCCCGCTGGCCGCACCGTTGATCCCCCTCGCGCTCTTGCTGGGGGTGGCCGGGCTGATCGCCCCTTCGGCTGGCGAGATTGCCGGGTTTTTCCCTGCGGTTGTCGCTGCGGCGGCGGTGCTGCTCTATGCGGGATCGATCTTCTACCTCGGGCGGATCCTGCGCGATCGCAGGTCGGATATGGCCGATGAAGGCGCGACCGACAGCCTGAGCCTGCTGCCTAACCGTCGCGCGCTGCATACCGATATCGACCATCACCATGTCGCTGACGAGGAGATTGCGCTTGCACTGATCGACCTCGACAGCTTCAAGCAAGTCAATGACCATTACGGCCACGTGATCGGCGACCAGTTGATCCGCCAATGCGCCGAAATCATGCGCGAGATCTGCGGCGAGGAGGCGCGCTGCTATCGCCTGGGCGGCGACGAGTTTGCCATCACCATGATGGGCCCAGTCGCTGGCAACATCCTGGAAGGCATCTGCCGCAAGATCATCGAACGGCTCGGCAAGCCGCTGCAACTGGGCAAGCGCGAAGTGGTGGTGGGGGCCAGCATCGGCCTGTCCCGCTCCAACGGCCGGGACGGCTTGGGTTCTTCCGAACTGCTGCGCCGGTCCGATGTCGCGATGTATGCGTCCAAGCGCGCCGGCAAGATGCGCTGCACTTGGTTCAGCGAAGACCTCGACCGCAACCGCGAAGCGCAGCGCGAAATGGACACCGAACTGCGCCGCGCACTCGCCAATGAAGAATTCCAGATGCATTACCAGCCATTGGTCGATGCGGAATCGCGCGAGATCGTGGCGGTCGAGGCGCTGATCCGATGGACCCGCGCCGATGGCCAGCAGGTCGGCCCGCATATCTTCATTCCGGTGGCCGAGGAATCGGGCTTCATCAATGCGATCGGCGTTTGGGCGCTGCGCCGTGCCTGCACCGATGCACTGGCGTGGGACGGGATCATGCTGTCGGTGAACATTTCCGCCGCGCAGCTGCGCAATCCCGAGTTCCCGATCCAGCTTGGCCATATCCTGGAGGAAACCGGCTTTCCGGCCGAGCGCCTTGAACTGGAAATCACCGAGACCTGCCTTGTGCTCGATCCGGTTGTAGCCGAGCGCAATCTCGCTGTGATCCGCGGCTTCGGGGTCAATATCTCGCTCGATGATTTCGGCACCGGCTATGCGTCGATCGGCTTCCTGCGGCAGTTCCGCTTCGAAAAGCTCAAGCTCGACCGTTCGCTGGTGGTCGATGCCGGCAGCGATGAAGGTTCGCGCGCGATGATGCTGTCGAGCATCACCGTGGCCCGCGCGCTCAACATGGGTGTTACGGCCGAAGGGGTCGAGACCGAAGAGCAGGCGACCATGGTGCGCGCCGCGGGCTGCGACCAGATCCAGGGCTGGCTGTTCTACAAGGCGATGCCGGCCGACCAGATCGATCAGCATCTCAGCCGGGCAGCGGCGGCCTCGGAATGGCCCCAGCCGGCGATCTACAAAGGTGTCGCATGAGCGCTATCGAAGATGTCGCCAAGCAGTTGCAGGCCGAGACCGAGAGCGATCTCGCCGAGCGCGCGGAAGCCGCAGCGGCGCCGCGCCTGCGCCTCAAGGCCTGGTTCCACGACCAGCCGCTTGCCGGCAAAATCCGCGCGGTGTTCGGCTCGTTCCTGGTCACCGTTGTCGCCATGTCGCTGGTGTTGGGGGTCGGCCTGGCGGAGCTCTACTCGCGCTACAACCTCCACGCCGACGTGCAGAAGGCGGTGCTGGCATCGGCCGACATGCGCAGCACGGCCGGCGAGTTCCGCTACAATGCCGTGCGTTTCATATTCGGCGGCGAGCAGGCTGCGCTAGAGCGCCAGCGGGCCAGCTATGCCGAGGCGCAAACCGAGCTGGCGCGAATTTCCGAAATCTCCGAGCAGCGCGTGCCGGAATTTGGCGAGCGTCTCGATGCGATCGGCAAGGGACTTACCGCGTATAACGCGAAGTTCGAGGAACTGCGTGCCAGCCTCGCCAGCGAAGGCCAGAGCAGCGAGAAGTCGGTCAAGCTGGCCTATGAATTGTCGGCCCAGGGCGACACGCTGTTCGAACAGACGCGGAAACTCGAATCCGATCTGCTGGCAACCTCGCAGGTGATCGAACAGTCGGGGCTCGACTATTTCTTCCGGATGATTGCGATCTTCGGCCTGGTCACGCTGCTGGCAGCGGTGATCATGGTGGCCGGGCTGCGTTACCTGACCCGTGACTTTGCCACCAAAGTGGCCGAAGTGACCAGCGGCATGTCCCGCCTTGCCAGGGGTGACCGGCATTTCGAAATCGCGGGGATCGAACGCCGCGACGAAATCGGCGAGATGTTGCGGGCACTGACTCTGTTCAAGCGAGCCAATATCAAGCTCGAGAAATGGGCCAAGGAACGCGCCGAGCGGGCCACCGCCGAACTGGAAGAGCGCGAGCGCATCCGGGCGGAAAAGGCGCAGGTCCTGCACGAATTCGCCGAACAGTTCGAGCGAAGCGTGGGCGATGTCGTAGGAGGCGTTGCTGCCGCATCGAGCCAGCTTCAGGCAACCGCCACAACCATGGCGCGCTCGGCCGAGGAATCGACCCGCCAGACGGCGATTGTGGCGCGTTCGATGGAAGAGGCCAATGCCGGCGCCACCGCGGCTGCAGCTGCGAGCGACGAATTCGCGATGTCGATCGGCGAGATCAGCCGGCAGGCGGCCTCCTCCGCCGAACTGGCGCGCGACGCAAGCCAGTCGGCCGGCGAAGCCGACGCGACCATTTCGCGCCTGGCGCAATCGGCCGAGGAAGTTGGCCAGATCGTCGAGATGATCCAGACCATTGCCCAGCGTACCAATTTGCTGGCGCTCAACGCCTCGATCGAGGCGGCCCGCGGTGGAGAGGCCGGGCGCGGGTTTGCCGTGGTCGCCTCCGAGGTCAAGGATCTGGCGATGCAGACCAGCCGCGCCACCGAGAAGGTGGCCGAGCAGATCCGCGCCATGCAGGACACCACCGGTGCCAGCGTTACCGCGCTGCGCAGCATCGCCAGCCAGATCGGGCAGCTCGAGGCGACTGCGGTATCGATCGCATCGGCAGTCGATCAGCAGTCGGTTGCCGGGCGCGACCTTGCCCGCAGCATCGATCTCGCCGCGCGTGCAACCGACGCCGTATCAAGCCATATCGACGATGTCCGCGATCTTTCGCTTGCGACCGGCGCGGCCGCGTCGCAGGTGCTGACCTCGGCCACGGATCTCGAAAAACAGGCTTCGACCCTGCGGGTTCAGATGCAGTCGTTCCTGGCCAAGGTCCGCGAAGGCTAGCCGACCGCTTCGCCCGCGCCCTGGGCTTCGCGCCATTCGCGCTTGATCTTCTTGGCGAGGCTCCATTTGTGGACCTCGGTCGGGCCATCATAGATACGGAAGGCCCTGACTTCCCTGAAGAACTGCTCGACGATCGTGTCGCCGGTGACCCCAGTACCGCCCATCGCCTGGACGCAGCGATCGGCGATCTGGAACAGCGTTTCCGCCACGAAGGTCTTGGCCATCGAGCTTTCAGTAGTGCCTAGATCGCCCGTATCGAGCACACTGGCGCACCAGTCGATCATCAGCTCGCAGGCTTTAAGGTCGATGCGATTCTGCGCCAGCATGAAGCCCACGCCTTCGTGGTCGATCAGCTTCTTGCCGAACGCATCGCGGCGGCAGGCATAGTCGGTCGCAATTTCCTGCGCCCGATCGCCTAGACCCAGCCAGCGCATGCAATGGGTAAGGCGCGCGGGCGCCAGGCGGATCTGGGCATATTTGAAACCTTCGCCCGCTTCGCCCAGCATCTGGTCGGCAGGGACCCGCAGGTTCTCGATCGCGATCACCGCGTGGCCGCCGGGCATCGAGCTGTCGATCGTTTCGAGCACGCGCTCGATCCGGATTGCAGGGTCGGGCAAGTCGACCAGGAACATGCAGGCCCCGCCATGCGAATCCGGCTCTTCCGATTTCGCCATCACGATCCCCACCTTTGCCCCCTCGGCGCCGGTAATGAAGGCCTTGCGACCATTGACCAGCCAGTGATTGCCATCGCGCCGGCAGGTCGTCTGCATCAACGAGGGATCGGAACCGGCACCGTTATCGGCTGCGGGTTCGGTCATGAAGAAGGCCGACCGCGCCTCGCCCGACACCATGGGCCGCAGAAAACGCTGCTTGATGAAGTCGTTGCCGACCTTGCCCAGCAGGTACATGTTGCCTTCATCCGGCGCCATCACGTGGCAGGCGATCGGGCCCAGCGGTGAGAGGCCGCTCTTGCGCAGGATCAGCGCTGTGTCGCGATGGTTGAAATGCGATCCGTCGGGCCGGATGTGCGGAACCAGCAGCCCGGCCTCGCGGGCCAGCTGGCGCAATTCGGCGCCCAGTTCATCGGAAGGGCCGTGGCTGCCGCAGCGCGGATCGTGTTCGAAGGGGGCAACGACGTCGCGGACGAAGCTTTCCACCCGCCGGGCAATCGCCTGTGCTTCGTCCGAGATCGCTGCCATTCGCCTTGCTCCGCTGCCGCTGCCCGCCGCGAGGCATAGGAACCATGATGGCGCCCGCCACCTGACGAATTGGGCAGTGAGGCGGCACCGAACCGGGAATCAAGCAGGCCCCGCAAAGCGAGGCCTGTGATCTGGTTCAAGGATTTCGGTGGTTGCGGGGGTTGGATTTGAACCAACGACCTTCAGGTTATGAGCCTGACGAGCTACCGGGCTGCTCCACCCCGCGGCACCATGGATTGACGTCCGCCAAAGACGCCGAAAGGGCCGCCCATGATGGGTCAGCCCTTCGACTTGTGAATGGGTTTCTACCGCGCACCCGCCGGCTGCAATGCCTGGCGACGACCTACTCTTCCAACGCTTAAGCGTTAGTACCATCGGCGCTACCTGGTTTCACGGCCGAGTTCGAGATGGGATCGGGTGGGTCACAGGCGCTATGGCCACCAAGCAATGAAGCAGGCGGATGCTGGCCTACCGACTGGCTGGGCCAGACGGAAGACGAATGGTTCTAAATCGATGCAATAATCGGGCGACGATCTGGCTGTGAGTTCCTCCTCAACGCCAGCCTGCGAGGCAGGGCTGTCATTGATGGTGGGATTCATCAAGCGCGATCAGAACTATTAGGACTGGTTAGCTCCACGCATTACTGCGCTTCCACACCCAGCCTATCAACGTCGTGGTCTACGACGGTTCGAAGATACCTAATCTTAAGGGAGGCTTCCCGCTTAGATGCTTTCAGCGGTTATCCCGTCCATGCATAGCTACCCTGCTGCGCTCCTGGCAGAACGACAGGTACACCAGAGGCATGTTCACCCCGGTCCTCTCGTACTAGGGGCAACTCCTTTCAAGTATCGACGCCCAC
>CAZCNF010000002.1:99622-112502 GCA_964500135.1 uncultured Porphyrobacter sp. | reverse complement strand
CGCCGCGCTGATGCCCGCCAGCCGGATCGACGCGGTGCTCGCGGCAAAGGGCAGGCTGGTGCAGTTGCCGCTGTTCCGGGCTGCCGCCTAACCCCTAGCCTTCCACGCGGTTTGCCCTTACATAGCGCGCTGATTCACGGCTGACACAGGAGAATACCCCATAGCCCGTCCACCCCGGCGTTCGCTGGCTCCGCCCATCAAGAGCGGCCCGCGCTACGATGAATACATCCAGTCCGACAAGGTTCGGGTGATCGATCACGAAGGCGAAAACCTTGGCGTGATGTACACCAGGGAAGCGATCGAGCAGGCCAACCAACTGGGCCTCAATCTGGTCGAAGTCTCCCCCAACGCCGATCCGCCGGTGGCCAAGTTCCTCGATGTCGGCAAGTACCGCTACGAGGCGCAGAAAAAGGCCAACGCCGCGCGCAAGACCCAGAAGACGCAGGAGATCAAGGAGATCAAGATGCGTCCGAACATCGACACGCACGATTACGATGTGAAGATGCGCAATGTGAACAAGTTCATCGAGCATGGCGACAAGGTCAAGGTCACGCTGCGCTTCCGGGGCCGCGAAATGGCGCACCAGGAACTGGGCATGAACCTGCTCAAGCGGGTGCAGGACGATGTGGCGGAGATCGCCAAGGTCGAAGCGTTTCCGCGGCTCGAAGGGCGCCAGATGCTGATGGTGCTGGCCCCGAAATAGGCCGCTGCCGAAAGGCCGCAACTTCAGGGGGCGTGCCCGCACGGCACGCCCTTTTGCTTGGAGCCTGCAGCCGCTTCGACGAACCACGTGCAGGGCTCGACTGAAGTCATTGATCCTGCTGACTGACAGGCTATTCTGGCCGTCCGCAATTTGACACGAAACTTTGCCAGATGTTCACCGGGCACCAGGCGCATGGCTATGCGTTGGCCCCTCCAGTACCCCCCGCTTGGAGCCTCGCATGTTGAAATCGCTGCTCGCCGCATCCGGCATTGCCGCCATCGCCCTTGCCGCCCCCGCAGCGCAGGCGGACCAGGGCGAGTTCTCGGTCGTCGCCAGCACGGCTGCGGTCGCGCCATCCGATCCGGCCTTTGCGCGCTTCGCTCCGCGTGATCGACTTAATTCGCGCCAGATCGATTACACCGCCTGGAGCGAGGCGATGAACTACCTGGTGTTCCCGATGGGGCGTTCGCTGCGCGAAACCTCCAGCCTGCCTGCCCCAGGCATGGGCACCCGCAGGATCTACGGGCACACATCGATCTACCGGCTCGAGGGCAACCGGGTCATGTTCGGCTTCTTCACCGACGAATTGCGCCAGATGGTGGCTGATTACCGGGCCGAACTGGAGCAGACCGGGGCGCAGGTCGATATCGCGTCGCTGCCGCGCAACGAACAGCTGGCCTATTGGGTCAATCTCCACAATGTCGCGATGATCGAGCAGATCGCCAAGGCCTGGCCGATCCGTCAGCCGCGTGACATCGAGATTGATGGCGTGCCGCTAGATCAGGCGAAATTCATCACGGTCGCCGGCGTCCGGATGAGCCCCTACGATATCCGGCACCAGATTGTGTATCGCCACTGGCAAGACCCCAAGGTGATTTACGGCTTCTGGCGCGGCGACATCGGCGGACCCTCGATCGCGAGCGATGCCTATAGCGGCGCGAATGTCGGGGCGATGCTCGATCGTAACGCCCGGGAATTCGTGAACTCGTTGCGGGGTGTGCAGGAGAATGGCGGCCAGCTGCAGGTCTCTGCGATCTATGACGAAGCGCGGCCTTATTTCTTCGCCGACTGGCCCAATTCACTGCGCGCCCATCTGGCCGCGTTCGCGGATGCGGACGTGCAGGGCCTGCTCAAGGAAACCTCCGCCACCGAGGCCGTGATTTACGAAGCCGACATCGCCGACCTTGAAGGCGGTGTGCGTGAGCCGACCTATTCACTGGTCACTACAACCGGTCGTGACGGGGTCGAGCGGGCTCAGTCCTTCCGCATCCCGCAAGGCATTGCGCGGCTGCTGAGCGAGCAGGCCACAAAGGCCGAGAGGCTGCAGAAGGAAGGGCGCACCGGCCGCGTGATCTTCAATCCGGTTACCCTGCCCGGCACCGAAGGCACCGCCGAGGTCGAATAGTCCCCCGACAATCCCGCATCCCGCCCCGCTTTGGCCTTGTGCCGGGGCCCCTGCGCTTGTTACGCCCTGGCTGCGCGCAACAGCGCCGCAACAGGGGAGCGCAATGACCGCGAAACGCATCGGGCTGATCCTGGGACCGCTGGCCTTTGCCTTGACCGTGCTGACCTCTCCGCCGGGGGAAATGGCCCCCGGGGCCTGGATCGCAGCCGGGCTGGTGGTGTGGATGGCGGTGTGGTGGATGACCGAGGCGATCCCGCTTTATGCCACGGCGCTGCTGCCGTTCATCGTGCTGCCGCTGGCAGGCGTTGCCGACGCAGCCAAAACCGCCTCGGCCTATTATTCGCCCATCATCTTTATCTTCATCGGCGGGGCGTTCATGGCGCTGTCGATCGAACGGACCGGGCTGCACCGGCGGCTGGCGCTGTTCATCATGGGCCTGACCGGCGCAAGGAACTGGCAGTTGCTGCTGGGGGTCATGGCCGCGACCGCAATCCTTTCCATGCTGATCTCCAACACCTCGACCGCGTTGATCATGATGCCGATGGCACTGGCGATGCTGGCTGCGGGCGGGATCACCGAAGGCCGCACCGAAGGGCTGGCCGGCGCGCTGCCAATGGGCATCGCCTTTGCCGCCTCGATTGGCGGCCTCGGCACGATGATCGGCACGCCGACAAACATGATCGGAGCGGGCCTGATCGAGGAAACGCTGGGCGTGAAGATCAGCTTCGTGACCTGGAGCCTTTATGCCATGCCGATCGTGATCCTCGGCATTCCGCTCGCCGCCTTCATCATCGCACGGGTCCAAAGGCTCGACGAGGAGGATTTTGATCCCGTAGCCGCGCGCGCCGCAATCGGAACAGGCGGCGCGTGGTCGGTCGCGGAAAAGCGCCTGATGGTGGCCGTGGCGCTCGCCCTGCTCGCCTGGATGACCCTGCCGCTGACCGAGCCACTGTTGCCCAGGGGCGGGCTGACCGATGGCACGATCGCCGCGATTGCGGGCCTCGCGATGTTCCTGCTGCCCGATGGCACGGGTCGCCCGATGCTGACCTGGCCCGAAGCCAATCGTGCCCCGTGGGACGTGGTGCTGATGTTCGGCGGCGGGCTGGCGCTGGCCATGGGCATGACCGAAAGCGGCCTGGCCGGCTGGCTGGGCGAAGCGCTGCTGCCGCTGTCGGCGGTGCCCCCGCTGCTGGTTGTGCTGCTGCTGGTCGGCTTCGTGATCCTGATAACCGAATTCGCCAGCAATATCGCCGCGGCCAGCGCGATCATGCCGGTTGTCGCTGCGCTGGTCCCGGCGCTGGGCGCCGATCCGATCCTGCTGGCGCTGCCGGCCGCGATTGCCAGCACCTGGGGCTTCATGCTGCCTTCGGGAACCGGCCCCAACGCGATCGCCTGGGGCACCGGCCACCTCAGCCTGCCCCGCATGATCACTGCCGGGTTGTGGCTCGACATTACCGGGGCGTTCCTGATCGTGGGCGCGGTATGGGGCGTGGCAGCCCTGCTCTGATCGCCTGACGATCAAGTCGGGCCGATCCGTTGCATCTGCAACTACATCGGGATAATCGGGCAGCGAGGGTCGATGGCGGAGAGGCGTTCCTGCGGAGGTTAGGAACGGGTGCCCCATCGGCTGCGTTTGCCAGGCTCCTGCCTTCCTGGGAGCGTTTTGCAAAGGAAGGAGCGCTGCCGATGCCCGACGCTACTGATGCGGTCGACCAGCCCACCCCGCGCCGCAAGCCCAAGGAACCGATCGCCACGATCGGCGGGCGGCCGTTGAAGCCCAGCACGCTGATGATGGGGTATGGCTTTGATCCGGCCCTGTCCGAAGGCTCGCTCAAGCCGCCGATCTTCCTTACCAGCACCTTCGCGTTCGAGAGCGCGGCGGCGGGCAAGCGCCATTTCGAAGGGATCACCGGCAAGCGCGCAGGCGGGGCCGAAGGCCTGGTCTATTCGCGCTTCAACGCGCCCAACCAGGAAATCCTCGAAGATCGGCTGGCGATCTGGGACGGGGCGGAAGAGGCGCTGAGCTTTTCCAGCGGGATGACCGCGATCGCCATTCTCATCCTGGCCGCGTGCAAGGCCGGCGACGTGATCGTCCATTCGGGCCCGCTCTATGCCGCATCGGAGGGCTTCGTGGCCCGGATCATGGCGAAGTATGGCGTCACCTATGTCGACTTTCCGGCCGGCGCCACGCCCGAACAGCTCGACGAAGTGATGCGCAAGGCCAAGGCTCAAGCACTGGCGCAGGGCGGCGAAGTGCCGCTGATCTATCTCGAAAGCCCGGGCAACCCCACCAATGCGCTGGTCGATGTCGAGGCAGTGAAGGCGGCGCGCGATGCCCATTTCGACCCGGATCGTTGCCCGATCGCGATCGACAACACCTTCCTGGGACCGCTGTGGCAGCGCCCCCTCGATCACGGTGCGGACCTGGTGGTCTATTCACTTACCAAATATGTCGGCGGCCATTCCGATCTCGTCGCGGGCAGCGTTTCGGGCAAGAAGCGTTTCATTGATGCGATCCGCGCGCTGCGCAATACCATGGGCGGGATCGCCGATCCGAACACGGCGTGGATGCTGTTGCGCAGCCTGGAGACGGTCGAACTGCGGATGGAGCGCGCCGGACAGAATGCTGCAAAGGTGTGTGAATTCCTGGCGCAGCATCCGAAGGTCGAGGGGCTGGGCTATCTCGGGATGATCCAGGACCCGCGCCAGCAGGATATCTTCGACCGCCACTGCACCGGCGCCGGATCGACCTTCTCGGTGTTCATCAAGGGCGGCGAGACCGAATGCTTTGCTTTCCTCGACGCGCTCAAGGTGGCGAAACTGGCGGTCAGCCTGGGCGGCACCGAGACGCTTGCCAGCCATCCCGCCTCTATGACGCATCTGTCCGTGCCCGACGAACGCAAGGCCGCACTCGGCATCACCGACAATCTGGTGCGGATCAGCATCGGGATCGAGGATCCGGACGATCTGATCGCCGATTTCGAACAGGCACTGGCGAAGGTTTGAGCGCTGCCCTAGTCTTCCCCGCAGCAATAGGGAGAGGATCATGGCCAGCGGCAAACCGGTGTTTCTCGTGATTGGCGCAGGGGCCGGGATCGGTGGCCACGCCGCCGCGCGCTTTGCCGCCGGTGGCTATCACGCGGTGCTGGCGCGCCGCAGCGACGAGGAAGGCCTCGCCCGTTTGGTCTGCGAGATCGAGGCGGCGGGCGGTTCGGCCAGCGGCACGCTGCTCAACGCGGCGGAAGATGGCACGATCGAGGACCTTGTCGCCCGGATCGAGCGCGACATCGGACCGATCGACTGCGCGCTCTACAATCTGGGCGCGCAGATCGGCAACCGCAGCCTGGCAGACACGCCGCACCGCATCTTCGAGCTGGGCTGGCGGCTCGCGTGTTTCGGCGTGTTCCGTCTGGCGCACGCGATGTTCCCCGCCATGGTCCAGCGCGGCAAGGGATCGCTGCTGGTCACCTCGGCCACCGCGGCGATGCGCGGCAATGCCGGGCAGCACAGCCATGCCGCGGCGATGGGCGGGCGGCGCATGCTGTGCCAGACCTTGAACGCCGAGTTCGCGCCCCAGGGCATCCATGTCGCGCATGTCGTGGTCGATGGCCCGGTGCGCTCACCCGACACCCTGGTCAAACTGCTGGGCGATCGGTGGGACGCGTTCGAAGCGGCCAAGGGCGAAGACGGGATCATCGATCCGGCCGTACTCGCCGAAACCTATTGGCATTTGGCACAGCAGCCGAAAAACTGCTGGACGCACGAACTCGACGTGCGCCCATGGCAGGACGTGCCGTGGTGGAACGACAATCCCGATCCGGCGATCAATGCAACCCGTCGGGGATTTGCGGGGCCCAAGACATGATCCCCTGATCGGCGCTGTCTGGCAACGCACTGCCTCGGATGGTTACGCTGTGGCTCCGCTCAGTCCCGCTCAGCCGCGCCATTCGCGGCGTTCTTCCGCCGCCTTGAGCACTTCATAGGCCAGCTGCAGCTTCTGAAATTCGGCCGCGGCATGCTTGTCGCCAGGCTTTACATCGGGGTGGACCGTCTTCGCCTTTTCGCGCCACGCCTTCTTGATGGCGGCGAAATCGGCATCGGCTTCGAGTTCGAGCACGCCCAGCGCGCGCATCTCGTCCTGGCTGCGGCTGCCGTCGCCCGATCCGGCCCAGCCGTAATGCGAGGCCTCGGCATAGCCCGAATTGTCGCGCCGTTCCGCGCGTGCCCGCTCGTCACGCTCGGCCTGGTCGAGCCCTTCGAAATAGTCCCACTTCGAATTGTATTCGGCCGCATGCCGCTGGCAGAAGTACCAACGTTCGGGACTGTTCGGTGCCTTGGGGGCAGGGCAATCGCCCGGCTCGTTGCAACCATGCCGGTCGCAGAGGCGCACGCTGGTCGCCTCACGCGATGAGCCGTAGCCACGCCAGCGCGGAAAACCCCAGTCTAGCGAACGACGGGGCTTAGGCACCTGGGCAGTCCTGCAGGGGCCTACCCCATGTCGTTCGTCTGGCACACATACCGGTCAGTCTAGGAGCGATTGCATTGCTTTGAAAGATGCGGGAACCAGTTTCGATGCGAAATGTTGCATTGCAACAGAACGTCAACATTTGGGCGCTAGTCGCGCCGCACGAGAACCCGATGAGCAAGCAACTCGCCATTTCCAGCAGCTTTGCCACCTTCGCCATGGCGGCGATGGCGCTGTTCCTGACGCCGGACCAGATCGGCCCGGGCACGGGCGAAGCCGGGTTTGCCGTGCAGGCCGAGAGCCCCGCTCTCGACCTGCCCCGGCCTTCGTTCTTCGCAGATTAATTTACGACCACGCTCACGGCGCGACGATTGCGCGCCCACGAGGCTTCGTCCGACCCCAGCGCCACCGGGCGTTCCTTCCCGTAACTGACAGTGGCGATCCGATCGGCTGCGACCCCGAGTCCAACAAGATAGTTCTTTGCCGCATTGGCCCGGCGCTCACCCAGCGCGAGGTTGTATTCGCGCGTACCGCGTTCGTCGGCATGGCCCTCAATGGTGATCGACACCTGCCGGTACTGCGCCAGATATTGCGCCTGGGTCTGCAGCGCAGCGGCATCGGCGCTGTCGATATTGAAGCGGTCGGTGTCGAAGTAGATCACGTTTTGGCCGTTCACTCCCTGCTCGAAATGGGCCTGGCTGCCGACACCGGGCCCGGTTGGTGACACATCGGGCGCAGGCGCCCCCGTGTCAGTGGTGGTGGCCGGAGGCGGCGGAAGCTCCTCGGGCGCTTTTTTGGCACAGGCAGCCATGGCTGCAGTGCCGGCCAACAGCATGGCAATGCGGAAGGTCTTGGTCATGTTCGGTCCTTTCGATGGGCGGCGCGCAAGGGGGATGCACCGCGATTGAGGGAATGACGCATCAAGGCAGGATCGGTCCCCAGGCCGGGTCGGAAGCATCGACCGGGGTCGGCAGCCGCCGCTCGTTGCGACCAGTGAGATCGACTTGCCACAGCGAGGACTTACCCGAATTGCGCTCGGTCCGGAAGAACTGCACGATCCGGCCGTTTGGTGCCCAGGTCGGGCCTTCGTCCTGCCAGCCGCTCGTCAGCGCGCGCACGTTGCGCCCGTTCGGGCTCATCACCGCGATGTTGAAATCGCCCGCGATCCGGGTAAAGGCAATCTGGTCGCCGCGCGGGCTCCATTCCGGCGTGGCGCAGCGCCCGCCGCCGAAGCTGATGCGGCGCTGGCCGGTGCCGTCGGCATTCATGACATAGCATTGCTGCGTGCCCGAACGGTCGCTTTCGAAGACGATCTGCCGGCCATCGGGGGAATAGGAACCGCCGATATCGATGCCCGGCGTATCGGTCAGCCGCACGCTCTGCCCGCCGGTGGAGGGCACGCGGTAGATGTCGGTATTGCCGGCCACCGCCATCGAATAGAGGATATATCGGCCATCAGGGCTCCAGCGCGGGGCAAATGTGGGGTTGCGGCTCTGCGTCACCAGCGTCTGCTTACCGGTGCCGATGTCATAGACATAGATCCGCGGATTGCCGTCGACATAGGAGAGATAGAGCAGCCGCTTGTAATCGGGCGAATAGCGCGGGGTGAGCGCGGTGGCGCTGCCCAGCGTCAGGAAGCGGTGATTGGCCCCGTCGCTGTCCATGATCGCTAGCCGCTTGACGCGGCGATCTTTCGGTCCGGTTTCGGCGATATAGGCGATGCGGCTGTCGAAGAACGGGCTTTCGCCGGTCAGCCGCGAGAAGATGAGATCGGAACACTTGTGCGCCGCACGGCGCCAGTCGGCTGGCGGCACGACCCAGCCCTCACGGACCAGTTCGTCCTGCAAGGCGACGTCGTAGAGATAGCAGCCGACCACCAGCCGCCCATCGCTGCGCGCACGGACATAGCCGTGGACCAGCATTTCCGCGCCGCGGCCGCGCCAGCTTCCCCAGTTGGGCGCAGTGATCTCGGCAAAGCCGGGTTGCGGCAGGCTGCCGGGTCCGACCGGCTTGAACAACCCGTTGTTCTGGAGGTTGGCGGTGATGACACGCGCGATTTCACGCCCCAGCGCGGCGGTGCCGCTGGCATTGGCCGGGGTCGGCACGTCGCGGTCGGCGGCAAAACCGGGGATTGCGATGCCGAGATCGGCCCATTCGCTTTCGTCGGTGACGGTGAAGCTGAGGCCTCCGTCAGCATCTTGCCCCGAAGCTTCGACACCGGTGGTCTCGACTTGCCCGCCTTCACTGACCGGCCGGCCAAGATCCTGATCCTGCGCAGCGACCGGCGTAGCAGTGAAGGCAAGGGCGAGCAGAAGCAAGGTTCTCATCGTGACAGGTTCCTATCGAAACGGGCGCCCCGGATCGACTTCCACGCGTTGTAATACTCGGCAGGCAGGTCGAACGGAGCGGCAAGCTGAACGGCGCGGATTGCGCGTTCTGCATGGAGGCTGGCCTGCGGGCGATTGGAATCGTTGACCCCCGACTGGCGCAGCACGCGCGGGCGACCCTTGAGGCTACCATCTTCGTCGAGATCAAAGGCGAGTTCGGTCACCAGCAGTTCCGCATCGACCCCCGAAGGCGCATTCCAATGCGGCTTGATCTGCCGCGAGATAGCTTGCACCAGGCTGGCCCTTGCGCTCGCGCCAATCTCGCTGGCCGGGATGCGGGTGTCATCGCTGGCCCGGCTCGAGCCCGAGCCTTCGAGGAAATTCTCGCCGATCTGCGTGCCCTTGGCCTGGCGCGGTGGGGTTTGCGCCGCTTCCCGCGTCGGTTCGCGAGCGGGATTGCGGGTTGCGCGCGACGGCGCGGGATCGGCAGCGGTCCGTTCGCGCTGGCGCTGGGGCTGGGGCTGCTCGACCGCTGGTGCCGGTTCTTCCGCCAGGGTCGGCGCCATCGCGGCGCGGCTTTCCGCAACCGGATCCGGCGCTGTCGAACGGAGTGAGACTTCGCTAGCGAGGCTCACGGTCATGCGCTCGGGCGGCTCGACGAGCTCGCCCGGGTCCGGCTGAAGCAGTAGGACACCAGCGAGCAGGACGTGCAGCCCCAGCGCCACCGCCAGGCCGGTCTTCTCCTCTCGCCGCAGAGCGTTCGCTTCCATCAGGGGCACGGCCTATGGCGGGGTAACTGAACTGTTGGTGACCAGCGAGATCGAGTTGAACCCGGCCCGGTTGAGTTCGCCCATCACCGCCATCACCCGCGCATATTCGAGCGTCCGATCGCCCCGCAGCACGATCACCGGGCCACCCGTGCCATCACCACGTGCAATCCCGGCAAGTACTTCGGGCAACCCGCCTTCGGGCACACGTGCGTCGTCGAGATAGATCGCGCCGCTGGCATCGATCGAGATGGTGACCTGGTCGGGTGTCTGGTCAATCGGATTGGCGCGGCTGTCGGGCAGCTCCACTGGTACACCCGAGGCCAGCAGCGGCGCAGTGACCATGAAGATGATCAGCAACACCAGCATCACGTCGACAAACGGGGTGACGTTGATCTCGGCCATAGGGGCGCGGCGCGAACGTCGCCCGCCTCTGGCCGATGAAGGTAGGTTCATGGCCATTATTCGCCTCCTTCGCGGAAGGAAGCGGTGCAAGCCGAAGCGTAGCGAAGGCGATCCACGCAGGTCACGCCTTGTCCAGCTCGCGGCTCAGCCCGGCATGGAAACGGTCGGCGAAGCGTTGCAGGCGCGCTTCATAGCGGTTCACGCGGTCGCTGAAGCGGTTGTAGGCGATCACTGCCGGGATCGCAGCGAACAGGCCGATCGCGGTGGCGAACAACGCCTCGGCGATACCGGGCGCAACCACCGCAAGCGACGAGCTTTCCTGCATGCCGATCTGGAAGAAGCTGTTCATGATCCCCCAAACGGTGCCGAACAGGCCCACAAAGGGTGCAACCGAACCCACAGTGGCAAGGAATCCGAGCCGCACCGACAGATCGTCAGCCTCCTTGGCCACCTGGCTCTCCATCGCTACGGCCAGCCGCTGGCGCGTGCCCTCGCGATCGACCGGCGGATGCTGCGTCGAGCGTTTCCATTCGGTCACGCCTGCCGCAGCGACCCGCGCCGGGGGTAGGTCCTTGCGGGCGCGGCCGCTGGTAAGGCTGTCGAATTCCTCGGCATCCCAGAAATCGCTTTCGAAAGCGGTGCTGCGCTGCTCGACTTGGCGCATGCGCAGGCTGAAGGAAACGATGATGGTCCATACCCAGATGCTCGCGACGATCAGGCCGATCATCACCACTTTCACCACAATATCGGCCTGAAGGAACAGATCGAGCGGATCGAGCCTGGCGGGTGCCACTGCGAGCAGGGAAAGAAGGCTGGTGGTCATGCAGATTGGTCTTCCATCATGCGTTTGAAGGCGGTGCGCCATTCGTCGGGCTGGCGACGGGGGCGCCCGTCCGGAGTGATGAAGCCGACCCGCAATTGCGCTTCGGCCAGGCATTCTTCGCCGCGCCAGGCGGCCTGGGCCATGCGGCAACTCGCCGCGCCCAGTTCGGTGCAGCGGGTTGTGATCAGCACGTCATCGTCAAGCCGTGCCGGGCGCAGGTACCTGAGGTTGATCTCGGACACCGCATAAGCGCCTTCGCCAGCCTCGATCGCTGCCCGCTGGTCGATCCCGAGCAGCCGCAGCAGGTCGCTCCGTGCGCGCTCGAACCAACGCAGGTAATTGGCGTGATAGGTAATGCCCGAAAGATCGGTGTCTTCGTAATAGACCCGCACGGCATAGAGATGCCGCGCGCCGTCGAAGCAGCCACCGGGGGGATTGGGCCTGATCATGCACATCCGGCCTTAGCGGAGGGGCGACTCACCCCGCAAGCCAATCCGACGAAACGATTCCCGGTTGCGATAAATGGCTATCGACGCGCCAGCATCGGGCCAAGGGGATGCCCACCGAAAATGTGCACATGCAGATGCGGCACTTCCTGGTGGCCGTGGCCCCCGATGTTGGCAAGCAGGCGATAACCCGGCTCGACCAGCCCCTTGGCGCGTGCCACTTCGCCCACCGCGCGCACGAAGCCGGCGATCTCCTCGGCGCTGGCCCGCGCCGAGAAATCATCCCAGCTGACATAGCGCCCCTTGGGGATCACCAGCGTATGGATCGCGGCCTGCGGATTGATGTCCTCGAAGGCATAGGCCCACTCGTCTTCATAGACCCTGGTCGACGGGATCTCGCCGCGCAGGATCTTCGCGAAGATATTGTTGTCGTCATAGGGCTGGGTCGCATCGATCGGCATTATTCACTCCGGGACGCTTTTTCATCGAGGCCGGACACGCCCTCGCGCCGGTCCAATTCGGCCAGCACATCGCTCAGTGCGATATCCTTCGCGCCAAGCAGCACCAGCAGGTGGAACAGCACATCGGCGGCTTCGCCGACCAACTCCCGGCGGCTGCCCGACACCGCTGCGATCACCGTCTCGGTCGCCTCCTCGCCCAGCTTCTGGGCGATCTTCTCGATCCCTTTGGCGTTGAGCCTGGCTACATAGCTGCTGTCAGGCGAGGCGCCACGCCGCGCGGCGATGACCTGTTCGAGGCGGGTCAAAGTATCCATCGGCCGAGTGTGGTTCAAACGCCGCGCGCGGGCAAGCCCGCCGCCCTCAGCGCCGCATGCGCATCGGAGATCGAATAGGTCCCGAAGTGGAAGATTGAAGCGGCCAACACCGCGCTGGCATGGCCCTTGGTCACCCCGTCGACCAGATGTTCGAGCGTGCCCACCCCGCCGCTCGCCACCACCGGCACGTTCACTGCATCGGCGATTTCGCGGATCAGCGCCAGATCATAGCCCGATTGCGTGCCGTCGCCATCCATCGACGTCACCAACAACTCGCCCGCGCCGAGCTCGGCCAGCCGCACCGCGTGTTCGACCGCATCGATGCCGGCCGGCTTGCGCCCGCCATGGGTGTAGATTTGCCACCCGGCCCCGGTTCGGCGTGCGTCGACGCTGGCGACCATGCACTGGCTGCCGAACTTCTCCGCAATGTCGGCGACCAGCTCGGGCCGGGTCACCGCCGCGCTGTTCACCGCCACCTTGTCCGCCCCCGCCAGCAGCAGCGCGCGCGCATCCTCGACACTGCGCACCCCGCCGCCGACAGTCAGCGGCATGAAGCACACTTCGGCGGTGCGGCGGACGATATCGAGCAACGTGCCGCGGCCTTCGTGGCTGGCCGAGATATCGAGAAAGCACAGCTCGTCCGCGCCAGCCGCGTCATAGGCGCGCGCTTGCTCAACCGGGTCGCCGGCATCCTTGAGGTCGATGAAATTTACGCCCTTGACCACGCGCCCATCGGCGACATCGAGACAAGGAATGACGCGGAT
>CAZCNF010000002.1:77257-99522 GCA_964500135.1 uncultured Porphyrobacter sp. | reverse complement strand
AGCCCGTCACGGCCGATGTCGGTGAACAGCAGCGAAGCGACGCCTGCGTCCTCGAATCGGCGCGCCATGTCGACCACCGGCACATTGGACACCTCGGCCCAGCCTTCGGTCGCGACCATGCCGTCGCGCGCATCAACCGCGACGACGATTCCGCCTTCGAATTCGCGCGCCATGTCCTTGACGAATTCGGGGTCCTTCAGCGCGGCAGAGCCCATAACGACACGCGCCACGCCGAGATCGAACCAGCCTTCGACCGCCTCGCGGGTGCGGATCCCGCCACCAAGCTGGACGTAGCCGGGAAATGTCGAAAGGATCGCCTCCACTGCTTCACGGTTCTCCGCCCGCCCGGCGAAGCTGCCGTCGAGATCGACCACGTGAAGATGCTGGGCGCCCGCGTCGGCGAAGATCATCGCTTGCGCTGCCGGGTCATCACCATAGACCGTGGCGCGCGCCATATCGCCTTCGGCCAGCCGCACCACTTCGCCGCCCTTCAGGTCGATCGCGGGGAAGATGATCATTTCGGATCCCATTCGAGGAAACGTTCCAGCATCGCCAGCCCATAGGCCTGGCTTTTCTCCGGATGGAACTGCACGCCGATGATGTTGTCGCGCGCCACCGCCGCAACCAGCCCCTCGCCATGGTCGGTCATCGCGGCTACATCGTGGCCGTCGCTCGCGGCAAAGTGGTAGGAATGGAGGAAGTAGGCCTCCCCTTCGCGCAGCACCGGATGGTTGCGCGCATGCGGCAGCAAGGCAACGTCGTTCCAGCCCATATGCGGCACCTTGATCGACGGATCGGCCGGTTCGATCAGATGCACATCGCCCGCGATCCAGCCCAACCCGCGGGTGGTGCCGTGTTCGCGGCCGTGAGTCGCCAGCAATTGCATCCCGACACAGATGCCGAGGAACGGCACGCCGTCCTCCACCACGCGCCGCTCAAGCGCCTCGACCATGCCTGGGATGGCGCGCAAGCCCTTGGCGCAGGCCTTGAAGCTGCCGACTCCGGGCAGCACGATCCGCTTTGCCCCACGCACGAGATTGGGATCGGCCGTGACCGCGACATGTCGCGCGCCCGCCGCCATCAGCGCGTTGTAGACCGAGTGGAGATTGCCCGCGCCGTAATCGATCAGCGCCAGAGCTTCAGCCATCGTTGGTTTCCGCACGCCCCTCCGGGCGCACGGTCCTCGCTCGACGCGCAGCATAGCTGCGCCCGCTGCCGGCGGGCAGTCGCCCTTGCGGCTGCCTTGCAGCCAAGCTGCTAGCCACCAAGCTGTCCTTTCGTGCTCGGGATCGCGCCTCCCTTGCGCGGGTCCAGTTCCACCGCGCTGCGCATGGCGCGCGCGAACCCCTTGTAGATGCTTTCGCAGATGTGGTGGTTGTTGGTGCCGTGGAGCAACTCGACATGCAGCGTGATGCCGGCCGTCTGCGCAATGGAATGAAACCAGTGCTCGATCAGTTCGGTGTCCCATTCGCCCAGCCGCGACTGAGTGAAGCCGGCCTTCCACACCAGGTAGGGCCGCCCGGAAATGTCGAGCGAAACGCGCGCCAGCGTCTCGTCCATCGGCGAATAAGCGCTGCCATAGCGGCCAATACCGGCCTTGTCGCCCAGCGCCTGGGCAATCGCCTGACCCAGCGCCAGTGCGCTGTCTTCGGTGGTGTGATGCTGATCGACATGGAGATCGCCGGTCACCTGCATGGTCACGTCGATCAGCGAATGCTTGGCGAATTGTTCGACCATATGATCGAGAAAACCGATACCGGTGGAGACGTCATAACGGCCCGTGCCGTCGAGGTTCACCTCGATGCGGATCGCGGTTTCAGCGGTGTTTCGCTCTATCCTGCCTGTGCGCATAGGCGCGCTATAGGCGCTTGCAGCGCGGGCGCAAGCGCTGCTGCAATGCAAGGTTGAAGTCGATTGCCGCTTGACCGCAGGCCGTCGCAACGCCACCTTTCAGGCCTATGAGCGAGAACACGCCCGACAGCCTGATCCCTTACGACGAGATCGTGCAGGAAGCCCTGCGCGCCGTGGTAGGCCGGGTACTGGGCGAGGTGCAGTCGGCCGGTGGCACGCTGCCCGGCAGCCACCATTTCTACATCACCTTCAAGACCGGGGCGGCTGGGGTGTCGATCCCTCCGCATCTGCGCGAGCGCTTCCCCGACGAGATGACGATCGTCCTGCAGAACAAGTTCTGGGATCTGAAGGTCGATGATCTGGGTTTTTCAGTCGGGCTAAGCTTCAACCAGATTCCGGCCAAGCTCTCGATTCCGTTCGGCGCAATCACCGCTTTTGTCGATCCGGCGGTCGATTTCGGGCTGCAGTTTCAGGCGACCGTGGCCGATCTGGCGCCCGAAGCGCATGAGGATGCCGAGAATGACGAGCGCGACGGCAGCGATGCGGCCGCTCCAGCCGATGACGGCTCGAACGTCGTGACGGTGGATTTCGGACGCAAGAAATAGGTCGATTGCCGCAATCGGCCCACTTGATTCCTGCCCCCTGTTTGCGCCAACAGCGCACATGGTCGACCAATCGCTCCAAACCGACGCGCTGCAACGCCGCGGCCTGATGTTCATCCTGTCCTCGCCGTCGGGCGCGGGCAAGACCACCATTTCGCGCATGCTGCTGAAGGCCGATCCCGAGATAAGATTGTCGGTTTCCGCCACCACCCGCCCGCCCCGCCCCGGCGAGCAGGACGGGGTGCATTACCATTTCGTGTCCGACGCTGAATTCGACAGGATGGTCGCGGATGATGATTTCTACGAATGGGCGCATGTCTTCGGCCATCGCTACGGCACGCCCAAGGGCCGGATCCGCGCCGCCTTGAAGGAGGGGCAGGATTTCCTGTTCGACATCGACTGGCAGGGCACCCAGCAGCTTTACCAGAAGGACCAGCAGGACGTGGTGCGGGTGTTCATCCTGCCACCGAGCCTCGCCGAACTGCACCAGAGATTGCAGAACCGGGCCACCGACAGCGCCGCAGTGATCGCCGCGCGGATGGAGCGCGCCCGCGCCGAAATCAGCCATTGGGACGGCTATGATTATGTCGTGATCAACGACGATGTCGACCTGTGCTTTGCCAAGGTGCGCGAGATCCTGCATGCCGAGCGGATGAAACGCCAGCGGCAGACGGGTCTCATCCCCTTCGTGCGCGAACTTATGGGTCAGGCAGCCCCTGGGAGCGGTGCCGCGACCTGACCGCGACCGCTAGGGGGCAGGGTACTGCCCTATCCCGATTTCCTAAATGGAAGCCATGCGCCAGACCGGCGCCCGGTTCAGCCGTTGCCGGCCGGATCGTTGAAATAGTCGGGCAGGTAGGCATTCACCACGCCGCCATCGACGATTACGGTTTCGCCCACCACATAATCGCCCGCGCGGCTGGCAAGGTAGATCGCAGCGGCCGCCATATCTTCCTTGGTGCCGATCCGCTTTGCGGGAATGCCGGCCGCTGAGGCATCAGGGGCATGCTTGGCGGCCTTGTTCATCTCGCTCGGGAAGGCACCCGGGGCGATCGAGCTGACCACGATGTTGTCCTTGATAAGCCGCGCGGCCACGCGGCGGGTCAGTTGCACTACACCGGCCTTCGACGCCTGGTAGGCATAGGTTTCCCACGGATTGATGCGAAAGCCGTCAATCGAGGAGATGTTGATCACCTTGGCCGGGCGGCCCGAGGCGGCCGAAGCGACCAGCAGGTGGTGCAGCTTCTGCGTCAGGAAGAACGGGGTCTTGACGTTGAGATCCATCGTGCGGTGCCAACCCGCCTCGCTGAACTCGAGATAGTCCTGCCCCCAGGCCGCACCGGCATTGTTGATCAGGATGTCGAGCCGCTCTTCGCGATTGGCAATCTCGTCGGCGAGCCGCTGCATCCCGTCCATCTGGCTGAGGTCCGCCGGAATCCCGATCACCCGGTCAGCACCGAACTCTTCGATCGTTTCCTGCATCTGCTCGATCTTGCGCGCCGAGATATAGACCCGGGCACAGCCGGCCGCGAGCAGGCCTTCGACGAACATCTTGCCGATCCCGCGCGAGCCGCCGGTGACGAGCGCGATGCGCCCGTGCAGGCCGAAGAGTGACTGGATGTCCATGCGCCCGATCCTCTCAATAACCGCTCAGCTCGGCCACGCGGTTGGCGTGGTAATAGGCATCGCCGAGGAACTCCTGCAACGCCCGGTCGCGCTTCATGTAAAGACCGATGTCGTATTCGTCGGTCATCCCGATCCCGCCATGCATCTGCACGCCTTCGCGGACCGCGAGGCCCGCCGCCTTCGATACCTTGGCCTTGGCGACCGATGCCATGAGGTCAGCCCGCTCGCTGCCCGCATCGAGCAGCTGCTGGGCCTTGATCACCGCAGCGCGGGCGATCTCGACTTCGGAATAGAGGTGCGAGGCGCGATGCTGCAAGGCCTGGAATTCGCCGATCAGCTGGCCAAACTGCTTGCGCTGCTTGAGGTAGCCGATAGTCATGTCCATCGCGCCGCGGGCCACACCAACACCTTCTGCCGCCGCACCGACCCGCCCTGCCATCAGCAGCGCGTTGAGCACCGTCCGGCCGCCATCGACCTCGCCGATCACGGCGTCGCCATCGAGTTCGACATCTTCGAAGGTGGTATGGGTGGCGATTGAACTATCGACCAACCGCACCGCATCATGGCTGATCCCGGCCGCGTCCTTGGGCACGGCGAACAGAGTAACCCCGTCCGAGTCGGAATCGCTGCCCGAAGTGCGCGCCGCGACAACGATCATGTCGGCGCTGGCGCCGTGGACCACGAAGTCCTTCTTGCCAGATAGCTTAAAGCCGTTGCCCGAACGCTCGGCCTTGCAGGCAATCCGTTCAGGGCGGTGCTTGGCCCCTTCGTCGATCGCAACCGCGAACACGCTGTCGCCCGACACGAGGCCGGGCAGGTAACGACCACGCAGGTCAGTACTGGCGTGCTTCAACGCGGTAGCTGCCAGCACCGAACTGGTCAGGAACGGCGACGGTGTAAGATTGCGGCCAATCTCCTCGAGCACGATTCCGGCCTCGACATGGCCCATGCCCAGCCCGCCGTCATCTTCGCCCACCAGGATTCCGGTGAAGCCAAGTTCGGCCATCTGCTTCCACAGTGCATGGCCGAAGCCATCCTTGCATTCGCGGTCGCGCCAGTGGCGCAGTTGCTTCGCAATCGCGCCTTCGTCGGCCATGAACTGGCTGGCGGTTTCCGCCAGCATGGCCTGGTCTTCGTTATGATACAGCGCCATGGTTCAGGCTCCCGGCAGGTCGAGAATGCGTTTGGAAATGACGTTCAGCATGACTTCGCTGGTGCCGCCTTCGATCGAATTGGCCTTGGTCCGCAGCCAGTTGCGCGCCGGCTTGCCGCCATCGGTGTCATCGCTGTCCCATTCGAGGCTGCGCGAACCGCCAACGCTCATCATCAATTCATGGCGCCGTTTGTTGAGCTCGGTTCCGGCGTACTTCATCATGTTGGGCTGCGCAGGATGCGCCTTGCCCACCTTGATTTCGTCGAGGAATTTCTCGCCCATGCAGGCATAGGCCAGGGCATCGACGTCGAACATGGCCAGTTCGGCCCGCAGGATCGGGTCGAGCTCGCCGGCGTGGCGCTTCATCGCCGCGCCGATCGCGGCGGTGCGATCGCCTCCGCCCGCGCCCGAGATCATCTCGCGCTCGTGACCCAGCAGATATTTGGCGACGTCCCAGCCGCGATTGACCTGCCCCACGAAGCCCGGCACGTCCTCGCCATAGCTCTTGGGCACCTTCACATCGTCAAAGAACGTCTCGCAGAAGGGCGAATTGCCGCTGATCAGCTTGATCGGCTTGGTGGTGACACCTGGTGTCTCCATGTCGAACAGCATGAAGGTGATGCCCTGGTACTTGTTCTCCTTGTCGGTGCGCACGAGGCAGAAGATCCAATCGCACTTGTCGGCATAGGAAGTCCAGATCTTCTGGCCGTTGACGACCCAGTGATCGCCCTTGTCCTCGCCGAAGGTTTGCATCGAGACAAGGTCAGACCCGCTGCCCGGCTCGGAATAGCCTTGGCACCAGCGAATCTCGCCGCGCGCGATCTCGTTCAGGAAGCGGCGCTTCTGCCCTTCGGTGCCGAAATGGAGCAGCGCGGGGCCAAGCATCCAGATGCCGAAACTGGACAGCGGCGGGCGCGCACCGATACGGCTCATCTCTTCGCGCAGCACCTTGGCTTCGGCGGGGTTGAGTGCCGCGCCGCCATATTCCTTGGGCCAGGCCGGAACGGTGTAGCCCTTGGCCACGCAGGCTTCGAACCACGCCTTCTGAGCGTCGCTCTTGAAGGTAGCGTTGCGGCCGCCCCAGTAGACGTCGTCCTCGTCACGCACGGGCTCGCGCATTTCGGGCGGGCAATTGGTTTCAAGCCAGGCACGGGTTTCGCTGCGGAAGGCTTCCAGATCGGACATGGCCGATTCTCCTCTCATCTCTCCTGATTGACGCTTACGTTAGGGTGATTCGCACCCCTGCCGCAAGCAGAGTTGTGAGGCACAGCCATGCCGTAGCGTCAGCAGCGCGGGCGTTGACGGGCGGCGTGGTTCGCTTACGCTAACGTCAATCGAGAGGAGAGGCTTGATGTTGAAGGCAGTGCCGATTCGCCGCCCCGAAGGCGCTGCGGCATGAGCCTTGTCCGGGGTCCTTTGCCTCAACGCCTCAAGCTCATCCACGGCTCGGGTGCGGTGGCCTTCGGCGTCAAGGATTCGGGCTTCAGCTTTTTCCTCTTGCCCTATTACAATCTGGTGCTGGGCGTGGAGGCCTGGCTGGTCGGACTGGCGCTGGCCACCGCGCTGATCATCGATGCTTTCGTCGATCCGCTGATCGGCCATCTGTCAGACCGCACCTACACGAAGTGGGGCCGGCGGCTGCCGTGGCTCTATTTCGCGCCGATCCCGCTGGCACTGATGTGGACCCTATTATGGTCTCCTCCTTTCACCGGCACGCCTTCGTTCGGGGAGATCGTGGCGCTGGCGGTGGGTGTGCGGCTGCTGCTGTCAGCCTGCGAGGTGCCCTCGATCAGCCTGGTGCCGGAAATCACCGCGGATTATGACGAGCGGACCACGCTGTTCCGGTATCGCTTCCTTTCAGGCTGGCTGGGCGGCCTGCTGATGATGGTGATGGCCTTCACCGTGTTCCTGCCCACCCCCGAGGCGCAATTGCAGGCCGATGGCTATGCCCAGTACGGCATGTTCGGCGCCGCCTTGATCGCGATTGCTGTGGTCGGTTCCGCTGCGGGCCAGCACCGGCTCGTGGCGCGGCTACCCGCGCAGCGACCGCCGCCATTCTCGCTGCGCCACGCTTTCGGTGAAATCTTCGATGCGTTTCGCGAACGGGCCTTTCTGGTCTTCGCCGCAGGCGGGCTTGCCGCCTATGTCGGCCAGGGCGTGAACTTCTCGATCACGCAATACGTCAACAACTATGTCTGGAAATTCGACGAGCTGGGCTTCCAGGCCTTCCCGCTCGTGCTGGCGGCGTCGGTCGTGGTCATGTTCATGGTGGTCGGCCCGTTGCACCGCCGCTTTGGCAAGCCGCGCTCGGCCTCGGGCGGGGCGCTGGTGGCGCTGGTGTTCTATTTCACGCCGTTTGCCTTGCTGTTGATGGGCCTGTGGCCGCAGCCGGGCAGCACAATCTCGACCGTACTAGTGCTGGCGATGCTGGTCTTTGCCAATGTTGCAGGCGTGGTGGCGATCATTTCCGCCACGTCGATGGTTGCCGAAATCGTCGAGGCTTATGAAGAGCGCACCGGCAAGCGGGCCGAAGGCACATTCTATTCGGGCAATTGGCTGGTCCAGAAATGCGCGACGGGGATCGGCATTCTGGCGACCAGCCTGATCGTGCAATCGCTCGGCATCGAACAAGGCACGCCGCAGGACGAGGTGCCTGAGGCGGTGGTCACGCAACTGGCCCTGGTCTACATGGTGGTTGGCACTGCCCTCGGCCTGCTCGCTGCCTTCTGGCTCGACCGGTTCCCGATCAGCCGCGCCGATCACGAAGCGCGGGTCGCAGCCCGCACCGCACGCGGCGACCTGCGTGAAGACAATCCGCTCGACGAAGCGTTCCGCGCCGATCCCGACGCCCACGGGATCACGCCATGACACTGCACAAATGAGAGCTTGGCGCGCTTTGCGGGCTCTGCCACTGAAGCGCGCGGCAAACGACAGACACAAGAGCCAAGGACAGGAGCACCCGCATGGATTTCGAACCAACCGAACGGCAGCAGTACTGGCGCAACCGGGTGCGCGATTTCATCGAACACCATGTTCGCCCGGCCGTGCCAACCTACAAGGCGCAGGATGCCGCAGGCGAACGCTGGAAGGTCATTCCGGTGGTGGAAGAGCTCAAAGCCAAGGCCAAGGCCGACGGCATCTGGAACCTGTTCATGCCGCCGCGCAACGACAGCCACCACCATGTCGACGACACGTTCGAGTTCGAGGGGCCGGGATTGACCAATCTCGAATATGCGCTGTGCGCAGAAGAGATGGGGCGGATCGGGTTCGCCAGCGAAGTCTTCAACTGCTCGGCACCCGATACCGGCAATATGGAAGTTTTCCACCGTTATGGCTCGCGCGAGCAGAAGGAAGAATGGCTGCGCCCGCTGATGAACGGCGAGATCCGATCGGCCTTCCTGATGACCGAGCCCTATACTGCTTCGTCCGATGCCACCAACATCGAGTGCCGGATCGAGCGGGACGGCGATCACTATGTGATCAACGGCCGCAAGTGGTGGTCGTCCGGCGTCGGCGATCCGCGCTGCAAGGTTGCGATCGTGATGGGCAAGACCGACTTTTCGGCAGGGCGCCATGCCGCCCAGTCGATGATCCTGATGCCGATGGACGCGCCCGGCGTTAACGTGCTGCGCCACCTCCCGGTGTTCGGCTATGACGATGCACCGCACGGCCATATGGAAGTCGAATTGAAGGACGTGCGCGTACCTGTCAGCAACATGCTGCTTGGCGAAGGGCGCGGCTTCGAGATCGCGCAGGGCCGGCTTGGCCCGGGGCGCATCCATCACTGCATGCGCACGATCGGCGTGGCCGAGGAAGCGCTCGCCAAGATGTGTCGCCGACTGCAGGAGCGCGAAGCTTTCGGCAAGCCGATCTACAAGCATTCAGTGTGGGAAGAGCGGGTTGCCCGCGCCCGTATCGATATCGACATGACCCGCCTGCTGTGCCTGAAGGCCGCCGACATGATGGACAAGGTCGGCAACAAGGCCGCCAAGCAGGAAATCGCCATGATCAAGGTGCAGGCCCCCAACATGGCGCTGCGCATCATCGACGACGCCATCCAGGCGCATGGCGGCGGCGGGGTGTCGGACGATTATGGGCTCGCCAACGCCTATGCCCACCAGCGCACGCTGCGGCTGGCCGACGGGCCCGACGAAGTGCATTCGCGCTCGATCGCCCGGATGGAATTCGCGAAGCACATGCCGCAACCCGGGCCGACCGCCAATGCGCTGCGCCACGGCAATGCCCCGACCATGGGCGAAGCAGGCTTCAGTTCGGGCGACGTGGGCGTGGCGCGATAAGGCACGGCGGGGAGAGAGACTTTGGCGAAAGCAGCGATACTTGAAGCCCCGGGCCAGGGACTGGTCATCGGCGAGATCGAACTGGCCGATCCCGGCCCACACGAGGTGCTGATCGACACCAAAGCCTGCGGGCTATGCCATTCGGACCTGCACTTCATCGACGGCGCCTATCCGCACCCGCTGCCCGCGATTCCGGGCCACGAAGCAGCCGGAGTGGTGCGCGCAGTGGGCAGCGAAGTGCGCACGGTCAAGCCGGGCGACCATGTCGTCACTTGTCTGTCCGCCTTTTGCGGCCATTGCGAGTTCTGCGTGACCGGTCGGATGGCGCTGTGCCTGGGTGGCGATACCCGGCGCGGGCCCGATTCCGCGCCGCGCCTCAAGCGCGCGGATGGATCGCCGGTGTTGCAGATGCTCAACCTCTCGGCCTTCAGCGAGCAGATGCTGATCCATGAACATGCCTGCGTTGCGATCGACAAGGACATGCCGCTGGACCGTGCAGCGGTGATCGGCTGCGCCGTGACGACCGGCGCAGGAACGATCTTTAATGCAGCGAAAGTCGTGCCGGGCGAGGCCGTGGCAGTGATCGGCTGCGGCGGCGTAGGACTTGCCGCGATCAATGCCGCCAAGATTGCCGGCGCAGGCAAAGTGATCGCGGTCGATCCAATTCCCGAGAAGCGTGAACTGGCCAAGGTGCTGGGCGCCACCCATACCGTCGACGCCATGGCCCCCGATGCGGCGAAGCAGATCATCGAGATCTCCAACGGCGGGGTGCATTACGGGATCGAGGCGGTGGGCCGACAGGCCGCGGCGGATCTGGCCGTGGCGGGCCTGCGGCGCGGGGGAACGGCGATCATCCTGGGCATGATGCCGCTGGACTGCAAGGTCGGGCTGAGCGCAATGGATCTGCTCAGCGGCAAGCGGCTGCAGGGCGCGATCATGGGCTACAACCACTTCCCGGTCGACCTGCCGCGGCTCGTAGATTTCTACATGCGCGGGCTGCTCGATCTCGACACGATCATCGCCGAGCGCATCCCGCTCGACCAGATCAACACCGGCTTTGACAAGATGCGGGGCGGCCATTCGGCGCGCAGCGTGGTGGTGTTCGACTGATGAGCAACGCGACAATCGATTTCGACAGGGAAATGGTCGGTACGGTCGAGGTGTCGGAGAAGGACCAGCTCGATCTCGACCGATTGACCGATTGGTTCGCAGCCCATGTCGAGGGGTTTTCAGGCCCGATCAGTTATTCCAAGTTCAAGGGTGGCCAGTCGAACCCGACGTACCGCATCGATACACCGGGCGCCTCCTATGTGCTGCGGCGCCAGCCTTTCGGCAAGCTGCTCCCGTCGGCCCATGCGGTCGACCGCGAATACACCGCGATGACGGGCCTATATCCCACCGGGTTCCCGGTGCCGCGCACCTTTGGGCTGTGCGAGGACCCGGCCGTGATCGGAGCGAAGTTCTTCGTGATGAGCCTGGCCGACGGGCGTTCGCTGTGGAACGGCGCGCTGCCGCAGTGTTCGCAGGACGAACGGCGCGCGATCTATCATGCGTTGATCGACACCATGGCAGATCTCCATCTCAAGGATCCGCAGGCGCTCGGCCTCGGTGAATTCGGCAAACCGGGCGACTATTGCGCACGCCAGATCAGCCGCTGGACCAAGCAATACAAGCTTTCGGAAACCGAGCACCAGCCCAAGATGGAACGGCTCATCGAATGGTTGCCCGCGACCATCCCGCCTCAGCACAACTCCAGCGTGGTGCATGGCGACTACCGGCTCGACAATGTGATCTTCCACAAAACCGAGAACCGGATCATCGCGGTGCTCGACTGGGAACTGTCGACGTTGGGCGATCCGATTGCCGATTTCAGCTATCTGATGCTGAACTGGCACAATCCCGCCGATGGCCGTGCCGGCCTGCTTGGCCTCAACCTCGATGCGTTGGGTATTCCGGGACAGGAAGAGGCGGTCGAACGCTACGTCGCGCGGACTGGCTATCCGGTGCCGCCAATGGATTGGTATTTCGCCTACAACCTGTTCCGGCTGGCGGGGATCATGCAGGGGATCAAGAAGCGCGTGATCGACGGCACGGCCTCATCCGCCCATGCCAAGCAGATGAGCGAACGCGTAACGCCGCTGATCGAGCGTGCCTATGATTTCGCGCTGTCGGCGGGGATGCCCGAATAGGTCGCTCGCGCTAGAACCCGGCGTCTAGGCTCACCAACACCCCGACATCGCCGGGCGCCTTGGCATAATGGCCCGGCTGGCGCCGATAGAACAGACTGGCCGCGCCACGGCCCCAGGCTAGCGGGCCGCTCCACGCCAGTTCGCCCAGCAGCTCTCGCCCCTGCGGCGCCAGCATCAGGCGCTGCACTGCATAGCCGGGCATTTCCAATGCGTAATCGTAGCTGACGGGAAGGTTGAGCCGCAGTCCACCGCGTTCGACCCGCAGCGGCTGGCTGACCCGCAGGCCGAGGTTGTCACCGCGCGCGAGCACATTGCCGCGCGAGATGTCAAAAGCCCAGGCCTGGCTGAGCAATTCGGACCCACCCGCAATCACACCGCTGCGCCGGGCGCGGGTCAACCCGAGCCGCGTTTCGGCACCGGCCGACCAGCCCGCTCCAATGGCCCAACGCGCACCGACATCGACAAAGAGGCTGTCGGAACCGCCGGTACCGATCGCCGGGTGGAGCTGCGCACCCAGCAGCGTGCGCTCCTCGTGCATCCAGCTGAGGCCAAGTGTCGCCGCGAGGGGGCCCTGGCGCCGGTCGAAGGCCACGCCATAGCTTTGGGTGGGAAAGCGCTCGCGTGGACGATAGAGGGCTTCCTCGAAACGCGGGGCAAACGCCAGCCGCGCATCGCCCCGCCCTGCATGGAGGGTCAGGCCCCAGCTGCCAAGGTCCTGGCGTAGCGCCAATGACACGTCGCTCGCGTCGAAGAAGCCACTGTCATTGCGTATACCCGGCGCGATCCGGAAGGCGGGCGTCGAATGGCCCTGGAGCCGGGCGACCATGCTGCCCGCACCCTGCGCGTAGGCAAGGCCCAGTTGCGTGCCCGGCGCGATCCTTGCGGCGATACTGGCCGCCAGCACTTCCGCTTGCAGGGCCTCTTCACCGCTCAACCGAAGCGGCTCGGCCCAGGCCAAGCCTCCATGCCGTCGTCCGTCAGCAATCTGGAACGCCAGCGCAAGCGAGGTGCCTTGCACGGCCACATGGCGCCCGCTGCGCTCGACCGCGCCGCGCAGGCGCGGCACCAGCGTCGAACCCGCCAAACCCCCGGCAAGGTCAAAGCCATAGGCGCGCCGGTACCTGTCGGTCACGATCGTCGCGAGCGTTTGGCCTCCCAGCGCGTCGCCCATGGCGGGCGAACCGATCACCACCCGCTCGCTCAGCGCGAATGCTGTGGACTGGCCAGCTATCGTGGTTGTGCCGGCTGGGGCAAAAGCCCGGGCAATGTCGAGAATTCCCCGCCCGAACACCGCGTCAGCCCCGACCGCACCGGCATCGCGTGCGCTGTTGAGCAGGATCTCGACGATCTGCCGCCCGGTCAGGTTGGGGAAGGCCTGCGCCAACAGAGCCACCGCGCCTGTCACTTGCGGCGCCGAGAAGCTGGTGCCCGAAAACACGGTCACGAACTGCTGCCCGCTGATCGTCTCCACGAACAATTGCCCGTTCTGGTAAAGGCAGCAGACGTCCTCTCCCAGCGCGGTCAGGAACGAGCCCTGCGCCGCACCGGCGCGATTGCTGAAGCTCGAAAACTGGCCGCTGCTGTCGTTCGAACCGACAATGATGACATTGGCCCCACCTGCTTGCAGCAGGCTGGTGGCGAAGGGATCGGGCTGGTTGGGATCGATCCCCGGCTCGCTGCCATCGCCACCATTGCCGGCTGCAACCACGATCACGATCCCGGCGGCGGCAGCGCGCGCCACGGCATCGAGCAGTTCGCGCGTTGCCGAACTGCCGCCAAGGCTGAGATTGACCACCTTTGCGCCGGAACTAACCGCGAGATCGACCCCGCGGGCGATATCGGTGTCGTTGAACTGGCAATTGAGCGTGGGATCGTTGCCGTTGCTGCTGCAGGTGCCCGGCGCATCCGCGCGCAGCGCCAGCACCTGCGCCTCGTAAGCAATGCCGAGGATGCCCTGGTTATCGCGGGCCGCCGCCGCCACCAGCGCCACATGGGTGCCGTGATCGTCTGGCCCGTCGATCCCGCGATTGCCCGCCACATCGGCAGAGTTGGGGTGGATGCGCCCGGCGAACTCGGGGCTATCGCTGTCGATGCCGGTATCGACCACCGCGATAATCGACCCCCGCCCGGTGTTGCCACCCTGCCACGCCGTGATGGCGTTGTGAAAGGCGGGCCCGTCAGAGGTCCGGTATTCCTGCGTGTTGAAAGTCGAGGCAGGGGTGGGCGTAGGGGATGGTGTCGGGCTGGGGGTGGGCGACGGGGTCGGGCTGGGGGCAGGCGCTGGAGTGCTGATCGGCCCGGCACCGCCCCCGCCTCCACAACCGCTCAACAAGGCAAGTGCCGAAACCGCGGCAAATGCGGCTGTTGCAGGCCGAGCGGGCCAGGATCGATGCGGGTACTCAGGCATAGTGCGACCTTCCTGTGCCAACTCCCCTAAACGACAGGCATAGGTGCAAGGTTATCGCACTGGCAAGATTTTCTGCGTAGCTGAACCCTTGTCGGCCTGCCTTGCCGCCGCTAGCAGCGCAGCGATACCATTTGGCCGATTGCGGAGTGCCCCCGAATGTCCAGCGAACTCATCCAGGCTATCGAAGCGGCATGGGACCGCCGGACCGAACTGACTCCTTCCGACCAGTCCGTGCGCGATGCGGTGGAGCAGGCGATCGAACTGCTCGACAGCGGTCACGCGCGCGTTGCCGAACCCGACGGCACCGGTGGGTGGAAGGTCAACCAATGGCTCAAGCAGGCGGTGCTGCTGTCGTTCCGGCTCAACGGCAACCGGGTAATGCTGGGCGGCTCGGCAGGCGAGCCGGCCTATGACAAGGTGCCGAGCAAGTTTGCCGGTTGGAGCGAGAACCGCTTTGCCGGAGCCGGCTTTCGGGTCGTGCCGGGCGCGGTGGCGCGGCGAGGCAGCTATATCGCCAAGGGCGTGGTGCTGATGCCCAGCTTCGTCAACATCGGCGCCTATGTCGACGAAGGCGCGATGATCGACACCTGGGCCACGGTTGGCTCCTGCGCTCAGATCGGCAAGAACGTGCATATCTCGGGCGGTGCCGGCATTGGCGGGGTGCTCGAGCCATTGCAGGCCGAACCCGTGATCATCGGTGACGGCGCGTTCATCGGCGCCCGCGCCGAAGTGGCCGAAGGCGTGCGCGTAGGTGAAGGCGCAGTGCTTTCGATGGGCGTCTACCTTGGCGCTTCGACCAAGATTGTCGATCGCGAAACCGGCCGGATCTATCGCGGCGAAGTGCCGCCCTATGCAGTGGTCGTGCCCGGATCTCTGCCTGGCAAGCCGCTGCCCGACGGCAACCCCGGGCCCTCGCTCTATTGCGCGGTGATTGTGAAGACCGTCGATGCGCAGACCCGCGCCAAGACCGGGATCAACGAACTCCTGCGCGATTGACCTCGGCCCGCCGAGAGCGCAGACTTCGCGCATCGTTCCGGTCCGGAGCACGATCGCCCCGATGGCCGGTTTCGCGGGAAGGAATGTCCATGGAAAACAGGGACGGCAGAATCCATATCGAGGATGACGATGCGCGCGGCGCAGTCACCAACACTGGCCTGCGCTGGGTGCTGGCAATCAGCCTATTGCTGGCTGTGTTCGCGATGACACTCGTCTGGGTGATTCCAGCGCTCACCGCGACCTGAACCTAGCTTCCCTTGACGCGGTTCTCGATCGGCGCGGCACCGCGCTGGCTGGCGGCATAGGCTTCCGCCGCGCGCAGCGCACGCAAGGCATTGCGCAACGAAATCTTCTCGAGGTCCTGGCGGGTGTAGCCCCGGCGAGCCAGTTCGACAAACAGCGCCGGATAGCCGGCGACGTCTTCCATCCCGACCGGGCCATTGGGCATTCCGTCATAGTCGCCCCCGATCCCGATGTGGTCGATCCCGGCAAGCTTGCGGACATGGTCGATATGGTCCGCCATGTCCGAAATCGTGGCCAGCGGTGCGGGGTTCGTTTCCTCCCACAGTTTGAGCGCCACCGCAGCTGCATCGGGCTGGCCTTGCCAGAGCGCCGCCAACCGTGCGCGCTCGGCATCGCGATTGGCGGACCACTGGCGCAAATCTTCGCTCAGGAAGCCAGGCAACCCCACCACCATCACCACACCGCCATTCTGCGGCAAACGCTTGAGCACGCTGTCGGGCACATTGCGCGCGTGGCCATTCATCGCGCGGGCGCCAGAATGGCTGAAGATGACCGGCGCCTTGGCCACATCCAGCACATCATGCATGGTGGCTTCGCTGACATGGCTGAGATCGACCTGCATGCCGATCCGGTTCATCTCGCGAACGAGGTCGCGCCCGAAATCGGTCAGCCCATCATGCGCTGGGGTGTCGGTCGCACTGTCGGCCCAGGGTGTGTTCTTCGAGTGGGTCAGCGTCATGTAGCGCGCGCCCAGCGCATACATCTGGCGCAGCACTGCGAGGCTCGATCCGATCGAATGTCCACCCTCCATACCCAGCAGCGAGGCGATCCGGCCGCGTTTGATCGCTGCTTCGACATCATCCGCCGTCAGCGCCAGCTGCAAGTCGTCGGGATAGCGGGCAATCAAGCGGCGGGTCACGTCGATCTGCTCGAGCGTGACTTGCACTGCCTCCGGTTCAGACAACGACGCCGGCACATACACCGACCAATATTGTGCACCTACCTTGCCGCGCCGCAGCCGGGCGAGGTCGGTGTGCATCACCGCGCCGCGCGGATGGGTTGCGCCGGTGCCAGTGGTGTCCTCGAAATCAAATTCCGCGATCACATTGCCAAACCGGTCGCGCAGTTGGATCGGCACGTCATTGTGCCCGTCGAACACCGGGGCGGCTTCGAGCGCGGCGGCGGCCACCTGTTCCGGCGCCGGCTCGCGGGAAAGGGCGGGGGCAACCAGCATTGCACCGATAACTACGAACGGGGCGAATTTCATGCATTCCTCCGGCTTCGCTCAGCCGAAATGCGAGCGGATCGCGCTGGCCATAGCGCAGGCAGCGTCAAAGGGAAGCGCAGGAAGCGGCTGAATGGCGGACCATGCAGCACAAACAGGCGAGGGACGCTATGTCGCTCAAAGGCATCAGGGCGGCGCCGTCGCCCGGCGCGACGCCGCCCCAAGCAAAAATCAGCTGAGGTGCTTCGACACCGCAGCAGTCATCTTGAACATCGAGATCTGGGCATTGCCGATCACCGCGCCAAGCTTGGCATCGGGATTGATCTGACGCTTGTCGGTCTTGTCCTGGAGGCCGTTGGCCTTGATGTAGTCCCACACCTTGGAGGTGACCTGGGCACGGGTCATCGGACCCTTGCCGACCACCGCCTCAAGCGCGGGCGATACGTTAACGGGCTTTTGCAGCGCGTTTCCAGCCATGTTCAATTCCTTTCCATTCTATGGCCGTTACAACTCGAATTCGTCATCATCCCAGCCTTCCTCGTTGTCCTGCGACCGGGTGTATCGGGCAACCAGCGCGGTGCTGGCGACGACTTGCCCTTCCATTGCTGCGAGCAGGTCCTCCCGCTTGGCCCCCGGCATGAGGGTCAGCGGCAGTTCGAGCGCAAACAGCTGGAATACGTAATGATGGGTTTCGCCCTCAGGCAGATCGGGCAGCAGCCATTCGGAATTGCCGAGCGCGTTCTTGCCGGTGCGCGGTGGCGCTTCGCCTTCAAGCAGCTTGCCGCGCTGGCCGGGCAGGCCCCACACCAGCCAATGGCAACGCGGCTCGCCCGCTGCGCTGGTCGCATCTTCGACGACGATCGCGAGTTCCTGTGTGCCCGGCGGAGGCGCGCTCCATTCAAGCGGCGGCGCCACTGCATCTTCCTCGTCGGCCGTAAAGCAGGGATCGAGCTCTCCCCCGGCGGCGAAGGCCGGGCTGCTCAGGCTCAGCCCGCCCCGTCCCCAATCGCGCTCGCTCGCCAGTCGGGCAATCGCGAGCCCGGGATGGCGCGCCGCCGCAGGCAAGGCAGTCTGGAGCCACGGGGGCACGGTCGACACGGTAACGGGTTCCCTCTCTTTTTCGATGAGCGAAACTAGGGACTTCGGAGGGGCGTGACGAGGCGGTTAAGGGTGATTTGCACTGCTTTTGGCCGCTTAACTGTGGGTAATTCGCATTGGCCAAGCCAAATCCGCCTCATATTGGGGCCGAACGGGGATTGCCCGCAGCCGCACATCGCACCATTCTGCCCGCCGACATTTCCTGATCGGGCCTCGGCCCGGCGCATAACACGGGGACATTGATGGGTATCGGTCGCACAGCCCTCACTGCCACACTGGCATTCTCGCTGGCTGCATGTGGCGGCGGCGGGGGAGGCAGTCCGACCAGCGGCGGCGGCACGCCGACCCCCACGCCCACCACCGGCGCCTGTGCTTTGTCGCAGCAGCAGCAGTTTGCGTTCGATGCCATCAACGAGTGGTACCTGTTCCCCGACCTGATCGCGACCAACGTCAACCAGGCGAACTATTCGACGGTGCAGGCCTATATGGACGCGCTCACCGCACCGGCACGCGCGGCAGGCAAGGACGACTTCTTCAATTTCGCCACCTCGATCGCGGAAGAGAATGCACTGATCAATTCCGGCTCCAATGCCGGCTTTGGCGTACGGCTTGGCTATGATACATCGGCCAATCGGGTGTTC
Organism: uncultured Porphyrobacter sp.; assembly: GCA_964500135.1. GTDB lineage: Bacteria > Pseudomonadota > Alphaproteobacteria > Sphingomonadales > Sphingomonadaceae > Erythrobacter. The sequence goes on along the minus strand of CAZCNF010000002.1, from coordinate 81,193 downwards.
GTGCTCGAAGCCTATGAGAACGCCCCCGCCTTCCCGGCCGGGATCGACCGCGGCGCCGAATTGCTCGCGATCGGCACCAGCAGCTCCAATTTGCAAAGCGTCAGCTCGCTGATGGCGAGCGGCGGGCCGCAAGCGGTGATTGATGCGCTCGGCCCGTCCAACGCGGGGGTGACGCGGGTGCTGCGGTTCCAGCCGTTCGGCGGAAGCGTGATTGAGCGGACGATCGTCAAGGCCGACTTCGCGCTCGACCCGGTGTCTGACCGTTACGGCGCGTTGATCCTGAACGATGGCGGCAAGCAGGTCGGTTACATCAATCTGCGCACCTTCATCGTCCAGGATGCCTCGAACCAGCTGCGCGACGCCTTTTCCAATTTCCGCACCCTGGGCGTGAACGAGATCATCCTCGACCTGCGCTACAACAGCGGCGGCCTGGTCAACGTGGCCCAGACGCTGGGCGACCTCTTGGGCGCCAACCGGGTCGGCCAGGTGTTCAGCCGGACCGTGTACCGCCCGAGCAAGGCCTCTCAGAATTCCACCCGCAACTTCCAGGCCGAAGCCAATGCCATCGCCCCCCTCAAGATCGCGATCATCGGGCGCAGCAGCACCGCCTCGGCCAGCGAGCTCGTCGCCAATTCGATGCTCGCCTATCTCCGACCCAACATGGCGCTGATCGGCACCAACACCAGCGGCAAGCCGGTGGGGCAGAGCGCCTTCGACCTGGCCGCCTGCGACCTCAGGCTGCGGGTCGTCACCTTCAAGACCGACAATGCCGCGGGCGAAGGCGAGTATTTCAACGGCCTCGCCCCGTTCTTCACCAACACCTGCCGCGCCAGCGACGACATTTCCGCCCCGCTTGGCGCTGCCCGCGAAGCCTCGATCGCCACCGCGCTCGATTTCCTCGCCGGGCGCAGCTGCACCGCGATCGCGGGGGCGGGGGTCCAGGGCGCGCAGGCCGTGGGGGCAGAGCGGCAGCTGCTCCAGCCCGACCGGCCCTCAAGCGCCCAGCACCAGATCCCCGGACTGTTCTGAGCGCAGCCGGACGCGGCCGGGCACCACCCGGCTAGAGCCCGGTCGGCACCGTCTCGAAACCCGGGATTTCGCCCAGGTCGACCCAGTCCTGCTTGCTCTTGGTGTAGCAATGGAACGCGGGCTTGAGGCTCGAGGTATCGTCCAGCGTCCCCGCCTTGATGAACATCAGCCCGGGCGGGTGTTCCACCCGGGTGAACACCGGCGAGCCGCAATTCTCGCAGAACTGGCGGCGCACCGTCGCCCCGCTGTCGCCGGTGTCGTTGTAGGTCTTGACCTCGCCCTCGACCTTTACCGAGCCTTCAGGCACGCCGATGATGATCGAGAGCGCGCTGCCGGCCTGGCGCTGGCAGTTCTTGCAATGGCAGGTCACGCACATCAACGGATCGGTGGTGAGCTCATAGCGCACCGCGCCGCACAGGCATCCTCCGGTCAGTCCCATTGTGCTCCCTCCCTCGCCTAGCGGCCATCCGCGGACGCATCCGCGCGGGTGAACAGGAACACCAGGAAGCCCAGCGCGAACAGCGCATCGCCCGCCAGCACCGCCAGGATCAGCGGGTCGCCCCCGCTGGCGATTTCCTTCGGCCCCAGCAGCGACACCACGCCCACCTTGCCCAGGATCCCGGCCCACAGCACCGTGCCGTAGCGTAGCGGGTCGCTCGCCACGATCAGGTAGACGAGGCCGAACGCGAACACGAGCAGGCCGATGATCCGCGCATCCACGCTCGATTCGGGCACCAGCATGCCCGCGAGGCCAATCGCGAAATTGAATGCCGCCGCCAGCCACAGGAAGATGCGCCAGCCGCGCCCGGCATCGCCATAGGGGTTCATGCTCAAGGGTTCTCCTCGCCTTCGAAGGGTTGCCGGTCGGTATAGGCGCAGCCGTTGAATTGGGCATTGCCGATATTGAGAGTGACGGTGAAGGGATAGGTGCGGTCGCTCATCCCGTCGGAGCAGGCGCCCGGCGTCACCGCCATCTGCAGCGGCTCGCCGTTCAGCGTGCCGCTGATCCCCAGCCCGCCATTGCCGGCAAAGCGGGTCACCGCGATCCGCGTGCCCTCGATGTTGTCGGGCGTGGACCAGGTCAACGTAGCGCCTTCCACCTTCGCGCTCCAGAAGGGTTCGGTGCCCAGCGCGCTGATGACCTCGCTGTCGGCGATCCCGTCGAACACCGCGACCTCGCCCGGCATATCGGGCGCACCGCCGGAACAGGCGGCCAGCGCCAGCGCTGCCAGCCCCGCTGCCGTTGCCGAACCCCGCCCAAACCGCATGCCCCGCCTCCCTTTTGGCGTTACGGAATAGGCGAGCGCAGGGGGCATGTCCATGCGCCACCCGCCCTCAAGCAGCGAAGCGGTAGGGCGAGCAGGAACACCCTCATGCAGCGAAGCGGTAGGGCAAGCAGGCACGCACCGCATGCACCACAGTCCTGAAGCGAAAAGGCGCCCGGTAGAATGGCTGGTCCAGAGGCGGAACCGGGCGGCACCAGAGATACGAAGGCGCGGGCTCATCCGCCAACTTAAGCCAGATTTCGGCGATGTAGGAAAGACTTCCCTGCTATTGACCTTTTGCAAGTAATTCCGCGCTATTCTGGGGTCATGCCGTCTGAAATCATCGCCCTGCTGGACAAGCCGTGGCTGCTCGCCATTCTGCTGGCGCTTGGCGCCGGGCTGGGCATCGCGGTCGAACGCTTCGCCGAAGGGCAGAAGCGCGCCGAACGCCGCGCCTATTGGCAGGGGCGCAATGCCGCCAAGGGCAAGCCCGGCAAGGGCGGGGCGAAGGTCGTGCCGATCCGCGAGCCCGAGGCGAAAGCCGCCGACTTCGCGGCTGACCAGCTCAAGATCGTCGCGAAGGCCGATTTCCGGGCGCGCCCGTTGCTCAACCGGCCCGAGGCGGCGGTGTTCAAGGCGCTTGATACGGCGGTGATCGCGCGCAATCCCGGCTGGCAGGTGATGGCGCAGGTGAGCCTGGGCGAATTCCTCGCCAGCGAAGACAAGGACGCCTATCTCGCGGTCAATTCCAAGCGGGTGGATTTCGCGCTGATGGACGACGAGTGCCAGGTGCGCCACGCGCTGGAATACCAGGGCACCGGCCACCACAACGGCAGCAGTGCCGCCGCGCGCGATGCGGTGAAGAAGGAAGCGCTAAGGAAGGCCGGGATCGGCTATCACGAGATCGTGGCGGGGCACACGACGCCCGCGGAACTGAAGCGGCTGGTGGAAAAACTGGTGCCAGGCGGCTCCGGCGCCTGATCCGGCCGTTCAAGCCAGCGGTGCCTAGGCCAGCCGCAGGCGGAACCAGTCGGCGAGCTCGTCCTGGCTCAACTCGCCTGCAGCAAGCGCGAGAATTGCCACCACGAGTTCGGCGTCGGTTGCCACAAGGGCATGCCCGTTGAGCACCAGAAAGGTTTCGCTCACGACCGCCGCTGTCCGCTTGTTGCCATCGACAAAGGGGTGATTGCGGGCGATGCCGTAAGCATAGGCGGCGGCCAGCGCGGCAATATCGGGCTGGGCATATTCAGCCAGATTGCGCGGGCGCATCATGGCACTTTCCAGAGCGGCCGCATCACGCACGCCTTCGGCGCCGCCATGCTCGGCCAGCTGTTCGGCATGCGCCGCCATGGCCACCTCAGTGGCGATCCAGACGATCCGGGGCGACATTGGCCTTGCTACTTCGCCAGCTCGCGCAGCGCGCGCTTGCGCCGCACCATAACCTCGCGTGCGGCCGCCATCTGTGCGTCGAAATCGGGTTCGGCCGCCGAAAGTTCGATGCCGCGCGGCGTGGTTATCACCGACAGCGCCTCGCCCACGCCGACGGCCAGATGCTCAAGCACCTCCTTGGGCAGGATAATCCCGGCGGAATTGCCAATCTTCGTGATCTTGAGCGGCTTGTTCATACGGGCGTTATAACAGG
>CAZCNF010000002.1:5680-77157 GCA_964500135.1 uncultured Porphyrobacter sp. | reverse complement strand
TCGTGCTCGCGCCCGCCCGCCCCGACATAGAGCTCGCGCCCGCCTTCGTTGTAGCGGCGGCTCATCTCCGCCATGCCCTTGAGCGCAGCCTCGCGGCTGGCGGCGGCGGCTTCGGCCCCGCTGGGCATGCTGGCAAGGAAGCTGTCCGCGCCCTGGTTCTGCCGGCTGGCGAAGTCGCGCACGTCCTGGCTGATCTTCATGCTGCAGAACTTGGGCCCGCACATGCTGCAGAAATGGGCCGACTTGGCGCCTTCGGCAGGCAGCGTCTGGTCATGATATTGCTCGGCCGTGTCGGGATCGAGGCTGAGGTTGAACTGGTCGCGCCAGCGGAATTCGAAGCGCGCCTTGCTCAGCGCATCATCGCGCACCTTGGCGGCGGGGTGGCCCTTGGCGAGGTCAGCCGCGTGAGCGGCCAGCTTGTAGGTGATCACGCCCACCTTCACATCGTCGCGATCGGGCAGGCCAAGGTGTTCCTTGGGGGTAACGTAGCAGAGCATCGCCGTGCCGTACCAGCCGATCTGCGCCGCACCGATGCCGCTGGTGATGTGGTCGTAACCGGGCGCGATGTCGGTGACGAGCGGCCCGAGCGTGTAGAACGGCGCTTCGCCGCACACTTCCAGCTGCTTGTCCATGTTTTCCTTGATCTTGTGCATCGGCACGTGGCCCGGCCCTTCGATCATCACCTGCACATCCTGTGCCCAGGCGCGGTGGGTCAGCTCGCCCAGCGTGTAGAGCTCGGCGAACTGGGCCTCGTCATTGGCATCGGCGATCGAACCGGGACGCAGGCCGTCGCCCAGCGAATAGGCGATGTCATAGGCCTTCATGATCTCGGTGATCTCGTCGAAATGCTCGTAGAGGAAGCTTTCCTTGTGGTGCGCCAGGCACCATTTCGCCATGATCGAGCCGCCGCGGCTGACGATGCCCGTCACGCGGTTGGCGGCGAGCGGGACATAGGGCAACCGGACCCCGGCGTGGATGGTGAAATAGTCGACGCCCTGCTCGGCCTGCTCGATCAGCGTATCGCGGAAGATCTCCCAGGTCAGTTCCTCGGCAATGCCGCCGACCTTCTCGAGCGCCTGGTAGATCGGCACGGTGCCGATTGGCACGGGCGAGTTGCGGATGATCCATTCGCGCGTGTCGTGGATGTTGCGGCCGGTCGAAAGGTCCATCACCGTATCCGCGCCCCAGCGGATCGACCAGACCATCTTGTCGACTTCGCTGGCGACGTCGGACGCGACTGCGGAATTGCCGATATTGGCGTTGATCTTGACCAGGAAGTTGCGGCCGATCGCCATCGGCTCGCTTTCGGGGTGGTTGATGTTCGAGGGGATGATGGCACGGCCGCGCGCCACTTCGTCACGCACGAATTCGGGCGTGATGATGTCGGGGATCGCCGCGCCCCAGCTCTGCGCGCCGGCGCGGTTGGCGGCGATCAGCTCGGCAGCCATCTCGCGCCCCAGGTTCTCGCGCTCGGCCACATATTCCATCTCGGGCGTGATGATGCCGCGGCGGGCATAATGCATCTGGGTGACGTTCATCCCCGCCTTCGCGCGCAGCACGCGCTTTGCCACATTGGGGAAGGGCGGCACGCCGCCGCTGCGATCGGGCCCCAGCTGGCCGTTGTCTTCCGGCCTGACCTCGCGCGCGGCATATTCCTCGACGTCGCCGCGCGCCAGGATCCACTCGCGGCGCCTGGCTTCAAGACCCTTGGCGATGTCGATCGCGACCGCGGGATCGGTGTAGGGGCCGGATGTGTCATAGACCCGCACGCTCGGCTCGCCTCCCTCGAGATCGATCTCGCGCATGGCGACGCGGACGCCGCTGCCGGTGCGCGCGCCGACATGAATCTTGCGGCTGCCGCGGATCGGCCCGGTGGTGACGCCAATCTCGATCGGGGAATTGATATCGGCCATGCGAAGTCTCTCCATGTGGCGGGAGAGCGGACCGCAGGCAGACACCGCTCCACTCCCTCCGCCGATGCTAATCGGTTCAGGTTCGACGGGTCGTGTGGAGCATACCCACACCTCTCAGCCACACGCTGGCTCCCCGGGGATGATCCATCCTAGCGCGGCGCGGGCGGCGAATCCAGCAGGCGGCGCAAGAAAGTTCGCGCGGACGATGCGGCGCGGCGGCAACGCGTCCGACTTGACGGCGGCACCGCCGGGTCTAGCACTATACTTTGGTCCGGCGCAGCGTTACGGCAAGCGATGCGAGAATGGCATCGACTCGTGAAGTAATCGATCCACCTCGTCATGAAGAAGGTCGCAACAGGGCGTGATCATTACGCCCGCATAGGGGGTTCACGACATGACAATGACTTCGCGCCATCTGCTGCGGGCGCTTGCAGCGGGCGCTGCCGCGGCATTGCTGGTTCCCACCGCGGCGCAGGCCGACGACTGCCTGCTCGATCGGGACAATGATGGCAATGTCGATGCGGGGTCGACCGACAATGACGGCGCGGCCGATTCGAACAACGACGATACGTCCACCGCCTGCGGGGTCAATGCGACCGCGAGCGGCCAATTCGCCACGGCAATCGGGAGCTTTGCCACGGCCAGCAACGTCCGCACCGTCGCGGTGGGCCGCCTCGCGACCGCCAGCGGCAGCGATGCGACCGCGCTTGGCCATAGTGCCAGCGCAACCGCCGACAACTCGCTGGCGGTCGGGCAAAGCGCCGCCGCCAGCGAGCTCGGGTCGGTGGCGCTTGGCCGGTTAGCCGTATCCAGTGCCAGCGGAGCGGTCGCGGTCGGCAGTGCCACCGCCCAAGCCAATTGGTCAGTGGCGGTGGGTAGCAATGCCACCGTGTCGAGCGCGGCCCCGTCCGGGGTCGCGATCGGGCTCAGCAGTTCGGTGACCGCCAGTTCGGGCGTGGCCGTGGGCGACAACGCCAATGCCATCGGGCTCTATGCTGTCGCGCTGGGGGTGAACACCGCGGGGGCAGGCAATCTGTCGGCTGCGCTGGGCCCGTTTGCCAGCACGTCCGGGCGGGCCGCGGTCGCCATCGGCTACCAGTCAGAGGCCGGCGAAGAGGCCGTCGCCATCGGCGACACGGCCAAGGCCGTGGCTGACGGGATCGCGATCGGCCGGCGATCGAGCGGCACTGGCACCTCGGCGATCGCGATCGGATCGGACGGCACCGACGCTGACGTGCTTGGCGCACAGGCAATGGCGACGAATGCGGTGGCGATCGGTGCGGATGCCCTGGCCAGCGTAGCCGATGCGGTAGCGCTGGGGGCGGGGTCGAGCGCGGGCGGCACAACCACTACGGCGCTGGGGGCGAAGGCGCGCGCCGGGAACCTGCAATCGGTGGCGGTTGGCTATCAGGCCACCGCGCTCGGCTTCAAGTCGCTCGCGATCGGTGCCAATGCCTCGGCCAACTCGTTCGGCGTGGCGATCGGCGACAATGCCCGGGCGCTGGGTCCGCGCTCGACTGTTATCGGCGAAAGTTCCACCGCCAACGGCGAGGATGCGCTGGTGTTCGGCGCGAACAACCTGGCCACTGGCAATGGCGCCTTGACGATTGGTGCGCGGGCCGTTTCGAACGGCACCAATGCCACCGCGCTGGGCTTTGCCGCCAATGCCTCGCATGACGGCGCGACCGCGATCGGCGCCAATGCCACCACCACCGCCGCCAACCAGGTCACGCTGGGCGGTGCTGGCTCGGCGGTGCGGATCGGCGACATCGCCGCTTCCACCTCTGCCCAGACCGGCCCGGTCAGCGCGGTCACGGTCGACAGCAATGGCGTGCTCGGGCGCCAGCAGGTCGCCAGCGTGCAGTCAGTGATGGCCATGCAAAGCTCGCTTGAACAGATCGCCCTCATCTCCGACGCGCAGTTCGCCGCGCTCGAAGGCAGGGTCGATACGCTCGGCTTCCGGCTCGACGATCTCGACAGCAACATGCGTGGCGGGATCGCGGCCGCGATGGCGATGGGCGGCATGATGATCGTGCCCGACAGCACGGTTTCGGTCAGCCTCAATGCCTCGACCTATCGCGGCGAGCAGGGTTTTGCCGGCGGCATCACCGCAAGGGTGGCCCCGCGCATCTATGTTTCGGGCAGCATTGCCGGGTCGACCGCGAAGAACTCGACCGGCGCCAGGGCCGGGGTCGCCTTCGGGTTCTGAACCGGCCGACCTGAAACGGCGGCGGAGCGCGCTACTGCGGCGCGATCCCTGCCGCGCGCATTTCCACACCCGTCACCACCCCGTCGCGGTCGGTGTCGATCCGGTCGAAATTGGCCTGGGTCGAAATGCGGTACTCGATCAGCGTGATCGTGCCATCCTTGTCGCGATCGAACTGCTGCATGAGCGGCGCGGCATCGACCGGGATTGCCCCGGGGTTGGCGAGCGCGGCAAATTCCTCGGCGCTGAGCGCTCCATTGCGGTCGCGATCGAGCCCGGCAAACACCGCCTGGTTCTGCCGCAGCGCCTCTGCTTCGGCCGTGGCACGCTGGCTGGCGACGATTTCCTCAGGCGTGAGGAACCGGCTCGAATCGCGATCGAACCGAGCAAACTCGGCGTCCATCTGCTGGACGAACTGGGCCCGGCTGAGCGCCTGCTCCGCTTCCGCTGCGGGCGCGGCCTGCTGTGCCCATGCCGGATGGGCCAAAACCAGCCCAACCCAGGCCCCCAGCATCTTTGCCATTTGCATCTCCTTGCCTCCTCACCCTATCGGCTGCACAACCTGGTGCAATAGGGGAGGAAAGCCGATGCCGTTCCGCATGACCGAACTGGTGGGATGCGAGTTCCCGCTGTTCGCCTTTTCGCATTGCCGCGACGTGGTGGCTGCCGTGAGCCGGGCGGGCGGCTTCGGGGTGCTGGGCGCGGTGAGCTACACGCCCGAACAGCTCGAAATGGAACTACGCTGGATCGATGATCACATCGACGGCAAGCCATACGGCATCGATGTGTTGATCCCCGAGGTGCAGGCAGTCGACATGTCGGTGAGCGCGGACGAGATCGTCGCGGCAATCCCGGCGCAATACCGTGATTTCACCCGCCAGATCCTGCGCGAATGCGGCATTGGCGACGATGCGGCACCGCCACGCGGCGGCGCGCAACGCCCGAACACCTCGCTCGGCCAGGAATTGCTCGAGGTCAGCTTCAACCACCCGGTGCGGCTGATCGCCAATGCGCTGGGCACCGCGCCGCCGGCCATGATCGAAGCGGGCAAGCGGCACGGCATCCCGGTCGCCGCATTGGTGGGCGCGAAGGAACATGCCGTGAAGCAGATCGAGGCCGGGGTCGACATCATCGTGGCCCAGGGCGGCGAAGGAGGCGGGCATTGCGGCGAAGTGAGCACCGTGGTGCTGATTCCCGAAGTGCTGCAGGCGATCGAGGATGCCGGCGCGGACATTCCGGTGCTGGCGGCGGGCGGGATCATGAACGGCAGGCAGATGGCGGGCATGATGGCGATGGGCGCGGCGGGCGTATGGTGCGGCAGCGTGTGGCTCGCCACGACCGAGGCCGAGACGCACGAAGTGTTCCGCGAGAAAATGGTCGCAGCGACCAGCCGCGACACCATCCGTAGCAAGCATCGCACCGGCAAATACAGCCGCCAGTTGCGCAGCGGCTGGCACGCGATGTGGGAAGAGGCCGGGCTGCCCGCGCTGCCCATGCCGCTGATGAGCCTGCTGTCAGAGCCGGTGCTGCGCGCGATCGACAAGGCTGCCGTGAACGGCAATCCCAAGGCGCGCGAGCTGTGCTCCTACTGGGTAGGCCAGGGCGTGGGGCTGGTGCGCGAAATCACTTCAGCGGGCCAGGTGGTCCAGCAGTTCAAGCAGGATTTCCTGGCCGGCTACGAGAACCTGGCGACTGCGGTGGAATAGGCGCGCGCTATTCGATCACGCGCCCGCGCACCATCACCCAGTCGACCTTCTCCAGCACGCTGACATCGGCCAGCGGGTTGCCCTTGACCGCCACGATATCGGCCGAGAAGCCGGGGGCGAGCCGCCCGATCTCCTTCTCCAGCCCCAGCACTTCGGCAGCGAAGCTGGTGGCGCTGGCGAGCACCTCGCGGTCGCTCATCCCGCCCTTGCGCATCAGCGCCAGTTCCTCGGCATTGCGGCCGTGCTCGAACACGCCGGCATCGGTGCCGAAGGCGATCCTGACGCCCCATTTGCGGGCACGCTCGATAATGGTTTCGGCATAAGCGGCCACCGCGCGCACCTTTTCTTCCACCACCGGGGTATAGATACCCTTGCCCAGCCGCCCCTTGATCCCCTGGAATGCCATCAGCGTGGGCACCAGCACGGTGCCGTTCTCGCGCATCACCTTGGCGGCGGCCTCGTCGATATAGGTGCCGTGATCGATCGTCGCGACCCCCGCCCGGGCGGCCGCTTCGATTCCCCGCGCGCCATGGGCATGCGCCATCACCTTGAGCCCGAGCGACTTCGCGGTATCGACAATGCTCTTCATCTCGGCGTCGGTGAAATGCGCTTCGAGCCCGCGGCCCTGCTGGCTCAGGACGCCGCCCGTGGCGGTGATCTTGATGATGTCGGAGCCGTTCTGGCTGGCCAGCCGCACCTTTTCGGCACATTCGACCGGGCCGGTGCAATTGAAACCGGGATCGAGCAGCTCGTTCACTTCCGGGCGGAATCCGCTGGTGTCGCCATGCCCGCCCACGATCGCTAGTGCCGGTCCGGCAGCAACGATACGCGGGCCGGGGATCTTGCCTTCGGCGGTGCCGCGACGCAGCACGAACGCGGTATGCTGCGCGCTCCCCGCTTCGCGCACGGTAGTAAAGCCTGCCAGCGCGGTGAGGCGCGCATTCTTTGCCCCCATGACCACGCCCCATTCATCCGGCTCGGTCGCTTCCTTCCAGAAGTCGCCCCCCGGATCGCCGGTCAGGTGCGTGTGCAGGTCGATCAGGCCGGGCAGCACCGTGTGATCGGGCAGGTGGATCATGGTCGCGCCCGCGGGCGTGGGCTGGAAGCCGTCGACAATGCTGACGATGCGCCCGTCGGTGACCGTGATGGTGGCCGGGCCGCTGGGTTCGCCCGCCGCGTCGCGGATCACCGATCCGGCATGGATCACCGTCGTATCGGCCAGCGTAGGGCTGCCCATCAAGGCCGCAGCCGCCACCATCAGACCCGAAAACATGCGCATAATTCTCTCCCTTCGGGACCCGTGATGCGCTGAATGCATTTTGTGCTCAAGGGCATTTTGCCCACTTCACCCAATTTGCCATTTCGCGCGCAGTCGCTATCAGGCGCGCAACAGAGAAACACGAGAGGGAAATATTCGTATGATCCGCTTGGCGCTTACCACAGCAACGCTTCTGGCTTCTGTGTCGATTGCGGCCACGGCCTCTGCCCGGCCAATGACGCCGGAAGATGTCGCCCGCCTGCAGAGCCTCGGAGCGATCGCCGTCTCCCCCGATGGCACGCGCATCGCCTACACCACCTCGAGCCTGCCCGATGTGACCAAGGGCGAAGACAACGGCAGCCCCAAGCAGGAACTCAAGCTCGCCTGGGGGCCGGACATGGCGCGCACCTATCTGCCGAAGGACATCAGCCCCGCGGCAGTGCGCTTCTCGCCCGATGGCCGGATGATCAGCTTTGTATGGGGCAAGGGCGACGAAGATCGCGCCGTGTGGGGCGTGCCGGTCGATGGCGGCGCCTATCGCAAGCTGGCCGCGGTGAAGGACGCCGATGTCCAGTCCTATGCCTGGGCGCCCGACGGCAAGACACTGTACCTGTTGGTCGATGCCGCGGCTGACAAGCAGCGCGAGGCGCAGAGCAAAGGCGGCTTCAATGCCGTGGTTTACGAAGAAGAGCTGACGCTCAACCGGCTGTTCGCGGCCAAGGCGGGCGACGCGGTGGACGAAGCCCCGCGCGAGATCAAGCTGCCCGGCTATTTCAGCGCGGTCCAGATCGCGCCTGATGGGCTGACCGGGATCGTGCTGAGCGCGCCCACGCCGCTGGTGGATGACAGCTATACTTCGAACCGTGTCCATGTGATCGACCTGGCGACCGGCGCGGTGCGGGCCGTCGTCAAGACGCCGGGCAAGCTGGGCGATGTCGAGATCTCGCCCGACGGCAAGCAGATCGCCCTGATCGCGGCGGTCGACCAGCACGATCCGGCCGAGACCACGCTGCATCTGGCCGATGTGGCAACCGGCGCCTTCCGCGCGCTCAATGCCGGTGCCGCCGAAGCCACGATCGACGCCGAATGGCTGCCCGACGGGCGGCTGGCCAGCGTGGTGCATGTCGGCGTGCAGAGCCGCCTGAGAGTCTACAAGCCGGATGGTACCGTCGATCACGAACATGATCCCGGCGCGCTGATCCTGACCCGGGTCGAAGCGGCCGGCGGCAAGATTGCAGTGGCCGCCGACAGCCCGGCGCACCCGACCGAGCTTTACATCCTCAATGACGGCGCCTTCCAGCGCTGGACCAGCCATAATCCGTGGCTGAGCGAAATCACTTTCGGCGCCCAGCGCGCGATCACCTATACCGCGCGCGACGGACAGAAGATCGAAGGCGTGCTGATCGAGCCGGTGGGCGGCGCGCCGCGCGGCGGTGCCCCCACCATCTTCGAAGTGCATGGCGGGCCCGAAGCGCATGAATCGAATGGCTGGACGACCGGTTACAGTTCACCCGGCCAGGTCGCCGCGGGCCAGGGCTATGCCGTGTTCCTGCCCAATTACCGCGGCTCGACCGCCTATGGCACGGCTTTCTCGAAGCAGCACCAGGGCGATTACGCGGGCAAGGAATTCGACGATCTGGTCGATGGCAAGCGCGCGCTGGTGGCGATGGGCGTGACCGATCCCAAGCGCGTGGGCGTGACCGGCGGTTCCTATGGCGGTTTCGCCACCGCCTGGAGTTCGACCTATTATTCGAGCGAATTCGCAGCCGGCGTCATGTTCGTGGGCATTTCGAACAATATCAGCAAGTTCGGCACCACCGACATTCCCAACGAGATGTATCTCGTGCACGAGCGCAAATGGCCGTGGGAAGAATGGGGCCGGCTGATGGAGCGCAGCCCGATCACCCATGTCGACAAGGCGCAGACCCCGCTGCTGATCATGCATGGCGAAGAGGATACGCGTGTCTCGCCGACGCAGAGCTACGAACTCTACCGCCATATGAAGACCCGCAAGCCCGGCACGCCGGTGCGCCTGGTGCTCTATCCGGGCGAAGGCCATGGCAACCGCATGGCCGCAAGCCGCTATGACTATAATCTGCGGATGATGGAGTGGTTCGACACCTACCTCAAGACCGGCAACCGCAAGGCGGCCCTGCCCGCGCCGCGCCCTGCGCTGGCCGAAGGCGCCAAGGGCGCGAAGCCCGAGACGGATGACGACAAGGCCGATTGAGCGGTCATGGCAGCCACTGATGCGAGGGGCCGCCGCCGCGCGGCCCCTTTGCGTGCCTCGCGTCAGAACACATAGGCTGCACCGAATATGGCGGTGAACTGGTCGGCATCGCCGCGCAGCGCGGTGAAGGGCGTGTCGGCCGCGTCGCCCAGCAACCGGCGATAGCCCAGCGCGCCGCCAAAGATCAGGCCGCCATCGCGAAAGTCGCCGCTGGCGTCGAACCCCATGGCGAGGGTGACCCCGGCCTTGTGCCATCCGCCATCGGCGTCGAACACGGGCAGGCCGCTGGCCGCCGACTGGCCCGGCGTGACCGAGTAGTAATAGTCCGCGAATTCGCCGTCGACATGCTGGGCGCTGGCGCCAAGCGAGACCACGGCGCCCCGACCCAGCGCCAAGGAATAGGAAACCCCGGGGTCGATCAGCATGCCGCCGTGGGCGCCAGCGACATCGTGCTGGACGTCGAGATCAAACGAGAGCCGGTCGAACCGGGTGGCGATGCGGTTGAACGAGATACCCACCTGCCCGCCCAGCTCGATCGCCGTGTCGAGCTTGCCGGCCGCCTTGACCACATCGTCCTTGAAGCTGCCGCTGCGGTCGCTGCGAATGCGGAAGGTGGGGCCGGCCGAAAAGGTGACATCGCCGCGCATCCCTTCGAGCAGGTTGATCGAAAGTCCGGCGGCGCGCGGCCTGATGCCGATGCCCTTGAAATTGGCGGCGACCACCGGAACGGCCAGCAGCCGGTAGTCGTTCGAGCCGCTGTAGTTCGCCCCGTAGACGAACCCCGCACCAACGGCGATCCAGTCTCCCGCCAGCACGGAACGGCTTTCCGGGCGCGGCGGGCGGTCAGGCACGCCCGCTGCCGCTTCGGGCAGATTGGCCGCGCTCCCGCCTTCGGCAGGTGCATGTGCATCCTGCGCTGCCAGCGGTGACGCCGACAGCGCCAGCGCCAGCGGCGCGCAAAGGGTGTGGAAGTGCGTCACGGCCAGGGCTCCCGTTCAGCCCGGTAAACGCCGTGCGGCCAGACGCGTTCCACCCCCGCCTATCCGCCCGCCTGCCACTGGGCAATCGAATCGATCGGCCACAGCAACATGATGACATTGAGTGTCAGATTGTCGCGCACGACCAGCGCCACCAGAATCTCCATCGCGATCGCCAGCGCGACGGTCAGCTTGACCGGCAGCCGCATGGCCAGCACGAAACCCAGGCTCATCCAGCCCAGATCCGCCATGGAATTGAGCACGCTGTCGCCGGAATAGCCCCAATTGACCGTGACCGAACGGTAGCGGTCGATCACGAAGGGCGTGTTCTCGATCACTTCCCAGGCCGCTTCGAGTGCCACCGCCAGGGTGAAACCCCACCGCGCCGCGCCCTCGCCGCCAATCCGCCATTTGCCGAACAGCACCCAGCCCAGGCCATAGAACAGCATGCCGTGGATCACGTGGCTGGGCGTGTACCAGTCCGAAATGTGCTGGCTGTTGCCCGAGGAATTGATGTTGCCGTGCCACAGATTGACGGTGCCGCAGGTGCAGATCGGAGGCCGATCCATCAGCAGCAGGATCGCGAGGGTGGCCAGCGCGATCCCGATCGAGGCCAGGATCGCCGGGCGATGCGGGACAAGGGTCGACATGCGCGGCAAGGATGACCCAGCCGCGCGTGCCGGGCAAGCGTTGATTGTCGCCACGCCATTGCCGCAGCGCTCCGCCTCCCCTAGTGGCTAGAGTCAATGAGCGGGCGCGTGGCAGATGTGGCGATCGTGGGCGGCGGGCTGGCTGGCGGGCTGATCGCGCTTGCGCTGCATCGCGCGCATCCGGAATGGGCCCTGCAACTAATCGAGCGTGATGCGGTGCTGGGCGGCAACCATCGCTGGAGCTGGTTCTCGAGCGATCTTTCCGCTGCGGGCGAAGCGTTGCTCGAACCCTTCCGCCAGGTGCATTGGGACAACGGCTATGAAGTCCGTTTCCCGCGCCTGTGCCGCCAGCTCGAGGCCGGCTATCGCTCACTCGCCAGCGAGGATTTCGATTCGACCCTGAAGCGGCTGCTGCCGCCGGAAGCGATCCGCCTGGACGCCGGTGCGGCCGCGCTCGACGCAGACGGCGTGACGCTGGAGAGCGGCGAGCGCATCGCGGCGCGCCGCGTGATCGACTGCCGCAGCTTTACCCCGTCACCCCACCTGCTCGGTGGCTGGCAGATCTTCATGGGCCGCCATCTGGCCCTGCCCGCGGCGCATGGGGTCGAGCGACCGGTGATCATGGATGCGACGGTGACCCAGAACGCCCCGGCCGGGAATGGCGGCGCCTATCGCTTCGTCTATGTCCTGCCGCTGGCAGAACGCGAAGTGTTCATCGAGGACACCTATTACGCCGAAACCCCGGCGCTCGACCGCCAGCTGCTGTCGGGCCGGCTCGACCAGTATGCCGCGCGGCACGGCTGGGGCGATGGGCTGCCGATCGGGCATGAGACCGGCGTGCTGCCGGTGATCACCGGGGGGAACTTCGCCGCCTACCTGGCCTCGATCCGCATACACGGCGTGGCGGTAGCTGGCGCGCGCGGCGGCTTTACCCACCCGCTCACCAGCTACACCGTGCCGATCGCGGTCGAAAACGCGCTGGCGATCGCAGCGCGGGGCGATCTTGACGGTCCGCGGCTGGCCGCTTTCTGCGAGCACCGCGCCCGCGCCCATTGGCGCAAGACCGGGATTTATCGCGCTTTGGGCCGGATGCTGTTCAAGGCAGCGGAACCCGAACGCCGTGTGGACATTTTCCAGAGGTTCTATGCCCTTCCCGAAGGGCTGATCGAACGTTTCTATGCCTGCCATTCGACTTTGGCTGACAAGGCCCGCGTCCTGATTGGCAAGCCGCCCGTATCTATCAGGCGTGCAATCCGCGCGCTGGCCGGCAAGGGAGATCCCTTGACCATGGAGAAAGTGACATGAACGCGCAGACCCCGCTGACCACGCCCCCGCTGCGTGCGCGCCACGCCGTCGATCCGGCCCGTTACGAGGGCCGCACCGCCTGCGTGATCGGATCGGGCTTTGGCGGAATGGCGCTGGCGTTACGCCTGCAATCGGCGGGGATCGCCACCACCGTGATCGAAGCGCGCGACAAGCCCGGCGGGCGCGCCTATTTCTGGGAAAAGGACGGCTTCATCTTCGACGGCGGGCCGACCGTAGTGACCGATCCGGAATGCCTGCGCGAATTGTGGGAACTGACCGGGCACGACATGGCGGAAGACGTCGAACTGGTGCCGGTCATGCCGTTCTACCGGCTCAACTGGCCCGATGGCACCAACTTCGACTATTCGAACGACGAGGCCTCGCTCAACGCCGAGATTGCCAAGCTCGATCCGGAGGATGTGGCGGGCTATGCGCGCTTCCTGGAATACTCCGCCGGCGTGTTCGAGGAAGGCTATGTCAAGCTCGGCACCGTGCCGTTCCTCGACTTCAAGTCGATGCTCAAGGCCGCGCCGGCGCTGGTCAAGAAGCAGGCCTGGCGCAGCGTCTATTCGATGGTGTCGAGCTTCGTGAAGAACGAGAAGCTGCGCGAGGCGCTGTCGTTCCACACGCTGCTGGTGGGCGGCAATCCGATGACCACCAGCGCGATCTACGCCTTGATCCACAAGCTGGAGAAGGATGGCGGGGTGTGGTGGACGCGCGGCGGCACCAACCGCCTGATCGCGGGCATGGTACGGCATTTCGAGCGGCTGGGCGGCACCATGCGGGTGGGCGATCCGGTGGTGCAGGTGCACACCGTGGGCAACCGGGCGAGCGAAGTCGAAACGCTGAGCGGCTGGCGCGAGCGGTTCGACGCGATCGCCTCCAATGCCGACATCATGCATTCCTATCGCGACCTTCTGGGTGGGTCGAAGCGCGGCCGCGACTATGCGAAGTCGCTTTCGCGCAAGCGCTTCAGCCCCGGGCTGTTCGTGGTCCACTTCGGGCTCGAAGGGACCTGGCCGGGCATCCCGCACCACATGATCCTGTTCGGTCCGCGCTACAAGGGCCTGCTCGACGACATCTATTCGCTGGGCGTGCTGCCCAAGGATTTCTCGATCTACCTCCACCACCCGACCGTGACCGACCCGGGCATGGCGCCCAAGGGCAAGAGCACCTTCTATGCACTGGTGCCGGTGGCGCACATGGGCAAGCTGGCGGTCGATTGGGACGAGGTCGCCCCGGTGCTGGAACAGCGCATCCTCGACGAGATCGGGCGGCGGCTGATCCCCGACATCCACGATCGGATCGTGACCAAGTTCAGCTATGCCCCGAAGGACTTTGCCACCGACCTCAGCGCGCATCTTGGCAGCGCCTTCAGCCTCGAGCCGGTGCTGTGGCAGAGCGCGTGGCTGCGCGGCCACAACCGCGACGATGTGATCGACAATTTCTACCTGGTCGGCGCGGGCACGCATCCGGGCGCGGGCATCCCCGGCGTGGTCGGCAGCGCCAAGGCCACCGCGGGCTTGATGCTGGAGGACCTGGCAGTAAAGACGGCCGCATGAAACGCCTGGCCGTCTATTGCGGCTCCGCCACGCCGCTCGACACGCGCTATGTCGAACTCGCGCATGAAGTCGGGCGCACGCTGGCGCTGCGCGAGATCGGCGTCGTCTATGGCGGCGGGCGGCTGGGCCTGATGGGCGCGGTGGCGCGCGGCGCGCTGGAAGCGGGCGGCGAAGTAATCGGCGTGATCCCCGAAGCGCTGGTCAATTCCGAAGTCGCCAACCACGCCTGCACACAGCTGCTCACCGTGTCGGGCATGCACGAGCGCAAGCAGCGCTTCACCGACCTCAGCGACGGCTTCGTCACCATCCCCGGCGGGGTCGGCACGATGGACGAGCTGTGGGAAGCGATGAGCTGGGCGCAGCTCGGCTATCACCAGAAGCCGGTCGGCCTGCTCAATGCCTTCGGCTTCTACGACGACCTCATCGCGTTCAACGCGCGTATGGCCGAAGTGGGCTTTGTGCGCCCGGCGCACCAGGGGATCCTGATCCATTCGGACAATCTGGGTGACCTGCTCGACAAGATGGCGAGCTATCAGCCGCACACGCCGATCTTCCGCATGAAGGCCGAGGAGCTGTAGGGTTCGCACGATGGGGGTCGCTGCCGCACATCGCGCCGCGCTGGTCGAGCAGAGCCGCCGCGCCATCAAGCACGGCTCGAAAAGCTTCTCCGCTGCCAGCCGCCTGTTCGACCGGACCACGCGCGAGCGGGTGTGGATGCTTTATGCCTGGTGCCGCCGCTGCGACGACCTGGCCGATGCGCAGGACATGGGCGGCGCGCTGGGCGACCAGAGCGAGATCGCCGAACGGGTGCGACATATCCGCACGCTGACGCGGGCCGCGCTTGACGGGCAGCCGACCGGTGATCCGGCGTTCGATGCCTTTGGCCAGGTCGCGGGCGAATGCGGACTGACCATGGCCGATGCCGAAGCGGTGATCGCCGGCTTCGAACTCGACGCCAGCGACTGGCGCCCGCGCAGCGAGGCCGACCTGATGCGCTATTGCTGGCACGTGGCCGGCGCGGTCGGCGTGATGATGGCGCTGGTGATGGGAGTGAATCGGGCGGAGGCCGACACGCTGGACCGCGCCTGCGACCTTGGCCTGGCCTTCCAGCTCGCCAATATCGCGCGCGACGTGGTGGAGGATGACGCGGCCGATCGTTGCTACATCCCGGTCGAATGGCTGGTGGAAGAGGATATCGAGCCGGGCCAGCACACCAAGCCGCACCACCGGCAGGAACTGGCCGATATGGCGGCGCGGCTGGCCCAGCTGATGGAAGCGCATGCCGCCTCCTCGCGCATCGGGGCGGCACGGCTGCCGTTCCGCTGCCGCTGGGCGATCCTCAGCGCGGCGCGGATCTACACCGCGATCGGGCGCGAAGTGCGCGCGCGCGGCCCGGCGGCGTGGGACCGGCGAGTCTATACCTCGAAGGCGCAGAAGATCGGCCATGCCGCGATGGCCTTCGTCGAAGCGCTGGTGAACCGACCGCCGCGGCTCGACCACGAACCTCATTGGCGGCGCAGCGACCTTGCGGAGAAGTCGGGCAGCGCGTAGCGAACCCCCTGTGCCTATAGGGAGAGGGAAGATGCGAATCCTTGCAACGATGCTGGCGGCGGCGGCCATGATCGGGGCCTGCGCCCCCGCCGCAGCCCAGGACGATACCAATGCCGGAATCCTGCGTTCGGTCGACGAGTTCCTGCGCGGGCTCAACGAGAGGAACCCTGCGGTGATGGCGGCGGTTTCGACCGAACAGGGAATGCTCGTGGCGCACATGGTGCGCGACGGTGGCGACCGAGTTCGCGCGCGCAGTTTCGCCCAGGATCTCGCGACGATCGGCGAAGGCGAGGAAACCCTGCGCGAAGTCTATTGGGACCCGACCGTGCTGGTGCGTGGCAATATCGCAGTGGTCTGGGCCGAATACAGCTTCGACCTCGATGGCAAGCGCAGCCACTGCGGCATCGACGTATTCAATCTGCTGAAGATCGATGGCGCGTGGAAGGTGACGGGTGTCCAGTATACCGTCGAACCCGACAATTGCCCCAAGGGACGCTGAACCGGCTGACGATGATCCAGAAACTCCTCATCGCCAATCGCGGCGAGATCGCCTGCCGCATCATCCGCACCGCGCGCGCGATGGGGATCGCGACGGTCGCGGTCTATTCCGATGCCGATGCCAAGGCGCTGCATGTGCGTTCAGCAGACGAAGCGGTGCATATCGGCCCCTCGCCCGCCGCCGAAAGCTACCTTGTCGGCGAGAAGATCATCGCAGCGGCCAAGGAAACCGGCTCCGATGCGGTGCACCCGGGCTATGGCTTCCTGTCAGAGAATGCCAGCTTCGCGCAGGCGGTGATCGATGCCGGGCTGATCTGGGTCGGGCCCAAACCGTCGAGCATCGAGGCGATGGGGCTGAAGGATGCCGCCAAGCAGCTGATGCGCGCGGCGGGCGTGCCGGTGACGCCGGGCTATGAAGGCGAGGACCAGTCGGCAAGCCGCCTGAAGAAAGAAGCCGAAGGGATCGGCTATCCCGTGCTGATCAAGGCGGTGGCGGGCGGCGGCGGCAAGGGCATGCGCAAGGTAGACAGCCCGGCCGAGTTCGAAGCCGCGCTCGAAAGCTGCAAGCGCGAAGCCAAGGCCAGCTTCGGCAATGACGAGGTCCTGCTCGAAAAGTGGATCACCAGCCCCCGGCATATCGAAGTGCAGGTGTTCGGCGATGCCCATGGCAATGTCGTCCACCTGTTCGAACGCGACTGTTCGTTGCAGCGCCGCCACCAGAAGGTGATCGAGGAAGCCCCTGCCCCCGGCATGGACGCGGCGACGCGTGCGGAGATCTGCGCCGCCGCCGTGCGCGCGGCCAAGGCGGTCGACTATGAAGGCGCGGGCACGATCGAATTCATCGCCGATGCTTCGGAGGGCCTGCGCGCCGACCGCATCTTCTTCATGGAGATGAACACCCGCCTTCAGGTCGAGCACCCGGTGACCGAGGAGATCACCGGGGTCGACCTGGTCGAATGGCAGTTGCGTGTGGCGAGCGGCGAGCCGATCCCGCTGAAACAGGAAGATCTGCGCATCAACGGCCATGCGATCGAGGCACGGCTCTATGCCGAGGATCCCGCGAAGGGGTTTCTGCCGAGTACGGGGCGGCTGGAGCATTTCGACCTGGGCGAGGAAGGCCGGATCGAAACCGGTGTTACTCAGGGCAGCGAAATTTCCCCATTCTATGATCCGATGATTGCCAAGCTCATCGTCTCCGCCAGAACACGTGAGGACGCAATCGACCAACTGATAGCAATCGCAGAGAGTGTGGAGGTCTACCCGGTCAAGTCTAACGCTGCCTTCATCGCGAGGCTGCTCGACCTACCGGAGTTCCGCGCTTGCGATCTCGACACTGGGCTGATCGGACGAAAAGTCGATGGTCTCCTCGAAAGTGAACCTTCGCAGGCGGTGAAACTTGCCGCGGCTTCATGGCGGGCCGAAACGTTCGAAGCGGCTCGATTCGACGGCGACTACGCGATGTCCCCCAGCGGATTGTTTGGCTTCCGGCTCAATGCTCCACGGGCGTCGGCCCGGTTTGCCATGTGCGTCGATGGCAATAAGAGCACGGTATCCATGTCACCGCTCGAAGGCGGAGAAGGGTGGGACGTGGAAATTGACGGAAGCCGGGACCTCGACGGTTCCGGATACATGCCAACTACTCATGGCCCGATGGCAGAAGCCGAGCCTGATGGAACCATACTGATCTTCGATCGGGGGAATGCACACACGGTTAGCTTCGCTGGCGAACGCGGCACCGGACACCACCACGCGCATGACGGCGACATCATCGCCCCCATGCCGGGCAAGGTCATCGCGGTCGATGTATCCGAGGGCGATGCGGTTACCGCCGGGCAGCGGCTGATGGTGCTCGAAGCGATGAAGATGGAGCATGCGCTCACCGCGCCGTTTGACGGAACGGTCACGGGCCTCGCGGTCAGCGCGGGGGCGCAGGTGCAGGTCGAAGCGCTGCTGTGCGTGGTGGAGCCGGCTGCCGAGGATTGAAATCCCTGACCGTTCGCCCTGAGCTTGTCGAAGGGCTGCATTTTCTTCTAGCTTTGGCCCGGAAGACAAGGACAGGGCTTCGACAAGCTCAGCCCGAACGGAGATGGGGATGTCGTGGCAGAATGAACTCGAAGAACTGCGCCGCCGCGAGGAACTCGCCGAGGCGATGGGCGGTTCCGAAAAGGTCGCGCGGCAGCATGGTCGCGGCAAGATGGACGCCCGCGCGCGGCTGGCCGCGCTGTGCGACCCAGGCAGCTTTCGCGAAATCGGCAAGATCGCAGGCCATGGCCATTACGACGCAAATGGCGACCTGGCGGGCATCACGCCCGCGCCCTTCCTGTTCGGCAAGGCCACGATCCACGGGCGCCCGGTGGTCGCCACGGCGGACGATTTCACCATCCGCGGCGGCGCGGCCGATGCCGGGATCAGCCGCAAGATGGTGCAGGCCGAGAAGATGGCGCACGAGCTGAAGCTGCCGATCGTGCGCATGATCGACGGCACTGGCGGCGGCGGCTCGGTCAAGACGCTGGAGCAGATCGGCGCGACCTATATCCCTGCGGTCCCCGGCTGGTCGGACGTGGTCAGGAACCTGGAGACCGTGCCGGTGGTGGCACTGGCGCTGGGGCCCACCGCTGGTCTCGGCGCGGCACGCACCGTCGCCAGCCATTATTCGATCATGGTCAAGGGCCTGAGCCAGATTTTCGCCGCCGGCCCGGCGGTGGTCGAGGGGCTGGGCGAGGCCTGGCGCGACGGCTCCACCAGCCACGAGCAAGCCAAGGAGAATCTCGGCGGATCGGACATCCACACCCGCAATGGCGTGGTCGACGACGAAGTGGCGAGCGAGGCCGAAGCCTTTGCCCGCGCGCGCCATTTCCTCAGCTTCATGCCCGAACATGTCGGCCAGCTGGCGCGCCGTTCGAACTGCCTCGATCCGGTCCACCGCCGCGAAGACGAACTGCTCAGCCTCGTGCCGCGCGATCCCAAGGCGGTCTATTCGATGCGGCGCTGCCTCGACATGGTGTTCGACACCGGCACCGTGTTCGAGATCGGCCGGATGTGGGGCCGCGCCGCCATCACTGCGCTCGCCCGGCTTGACGGCTGGCCGGTGGCGGTGGTGGCAAGCGATCCCAGCTTCCTCGGCGGATCGTGGGAAGCCAAGACCAGCGAGAAGGTCGAACGCTTCGTCAGGCTGGCCGACCAGTTCCGCCTGCCGGTGGTCCACCTGGTCGACAATCCCGGCTTCATGATCGGGCGCGAGGCGGAGATGGCGGGCACGATCCGCTATGGCGTGAACGCGATGAACGCGATCTACAAGGCCACGGTGCCGCTCGCTTCGGTCGTTCTGCGCCGCGCCTATGGCATCGCGGGCAGCGCGATGAGCAATGCCGAGAACTTCCAGTACCGTTTCTGCTGGCCTTCGGGCGACTGGGGCAGCCTGCCGATCGCGGGCGGGCTCGAGGTCGCCTACAAGTCGGAACTCGAGGCGGCGGAGGATCCGGCGGCGATGCTGGAAGAGATCCGTGCGCGGCTGAGCAAGGTGACCTCGCCCTTCCGCAGCGCCGAGCGTTTCAATGTCGAGGACATCATCGACCCGCGCGACACCCGCCCGCTGCTGTGCGAATTTGCCGCGTTGGCGTGGCGAAAGTTGGAGAGTGAAGTCTAGGTCCCACCCCCAACCCCTCCCGCAAGCGGGAGGGGAGCGAGACTTTCCGAGCCTCAAGCGAGGATAGTCGCAGCGGGGTGGGCTTCCCAATCAATGCCGCATGATGTCGTGCAGCAACATATATTTGCGCGCTTCGCCCGGGCGGCGGAACAGCTTGCCCCGTTCGCTGTAGAGCACCAGCGCGAGCGCGATCAGCGCCGAGATCGCCATCGCCAGCCCCAGCGGGAAAGCCGTGCCGTCATAAGCCTGGCCGATCACCGCGCCCAGCACCGCCCCGGTTACCATCCGCACACTGGTCTGCGCCGATGAGGCGGCACCCGCGATGTGCTGGAAAGGCTGCATCGCGATCGAGGAGAAGTTCGCCCCGACAAAGCCCAGCATCGTCATGTTGAGCGCCAGCAAGGGCACGAATTCCCACAGGGTCTGCCCGCCGCGCCCGGCCGAAAACATCTGCAGCACGCTGACCAGCAGGAACCCGAGCAAGGCCGCATGGCTCACCCGCCGCGCGCCGAACCGTTCGACGATGCGCGAATTGGTGAAGCTTGCCACCACCATGCCGATGATCGAGGCGCCGAAGATCAGCGCGAAATAATCACCCGCGCCGAAGCTTTCGGCGATCAGCTGCTGGCTCGAATTGAGGAAACCGAACAGCGAGCCGAAGACCAGCGCGCTGCCCACGACATAGCCGATCGCGACCCGGTTCGAGAGCGATTCGCCCATGTTCTTCAGGATCGTGAGCGGGTCGAGTTGCTGCACGTTTTCCTCAGTCAGCGATTCGGGCAGCCGCCACCAGGTCCATACCCCCACCAGCACGCCCATCAGTGCCATGCCGCCAAAGATCCATCGCCAGTCCGCCACCAGCAGGATCAGCTGGCCCGCCGCGGGTGCGAAAATCGGCACTGCCAGGAAAATCATGATGATGAGGCTCATCATCCGCGCCATGCGGTCACCGCCGACACGGTCGCGCACGATCGCGGTCGGCACCACGCTGAGCCCGGCACAGGCGATCCCCTGCACCAGCCGGAGCGCGAGCAGCGTCTCGAAATCGGTCACCAGCGCGCAGGCCAGCGACAGCAGGACATAGGCGGCCAGGCCGGCAAACAGCACCGGGCGGCGCCCGAAGCGGTCGGCAAAGGCGCCAGGGAAGAATGCCCCGATGCCCGAACCGAGAAAATAGGCGCTGATCACATACTGCCGGTCGTTGCCAGCCGCACCGAGTTCGTCCGCCATCAGGCCAAGCGCGGGCAGCATCGAATCGATGCCGAACGCCTGCAGGCTCATCAGCGAAGCCATCAGCACGATCAGTTCGCGCTCGCCAAACGGGCGATCAGGGGCAGACGTGGTGGCCATGGTGGCTCCTTGGGCGTTACCGGCGCGGAAGGAAAGCAACTTTTGCGAGTGCGAAAAGAGCGCGCAGCAACGCCCATGGTTCCGCCCGGCCGCGAATGGGGTTAGCCTGCGCCCATGGCGGAAAATCGGCCCGACGCTGATGGCGAGGAGGAGGCGCGCGGCCTCAGGAAGATCATCCATGTCGACATGGACGCGTTCTTCGCCAGTGTCGAACAGCGCGACCATCCCGAACTGCGCGGCAAGCCGGTGGCGGTGGGCGGAGCCGGCGGGCGCGGTGTGGTCGCCGCTGCCAGCTATGAAGCGCGCAAGTTCGGGGTGCGCAGCGCCATGCCCTCGGTCACGGCGCGGCGCCTGTGTCCCGACCTTATCTTCGTGCGCCACCGCTTCGACGCCTACAAGGAAGCCTCGCGCCAGATCCGCGCGATCTTCCTGCGCTATACCCCGCATGTCGAACCGCTCAGCCTCGACGAAGCCTATCTCGACGTCACCGACGACCTGCTCGGCATTGGTTCCGCCACCCGCATCGCCGAACTGATCCGTCGCGAGATCCGCGAGGTGACCGGCCTCACCGCCAGCGCGGGCGTAAGCTACAACAAGTTCCTCGCCAAGCTGGCCAGCGACCAGAACAAGCCCGATGGCATGTGCGTGATCCGCCCAGGCGAAGGCGCGCGCTTCGTGGCCGGGTTGCCGGTGCGCCGGTTCCACGGGGTCGGCCCGCGCGGAGCGGAGAAGATGGCGCGGCTGGGCATCGCCACCGGCGCCGACCTCGCCGCGCGCGACATCGTCTTCCTGCGCCAGCATTTCGGCAGCCAGGCCGACTATCTCTTCCGGGCGGCGCGCGGGATCGACCTGCGGCCGGTGCGTGCGCATCGCGAGCGCAAGTCGGTCGGCGGAGAGCGCACCTTCAGTGACGACATTTCATCGGGCCCGGCCCTGCGCGAGACGCTCGACAGCATCATCGACATCGTGTGGGAATCGATCGAGCGGAGCGGTGCGAGGGGGCGCACCGTCACGCTCAAGATGAAATACACCGATTTCCAGAACGTGACCCGCGCCCGAACTCTCGACCGCCCGGTTGCGGACAAGCGCGAATTCGCCGGGATTGCACGCAGCCTGCTCGACGAACTGCTGCCCTTGCCGCTGCCGATCCGGTTGATGGGGCTGACGCTGTCGAAGCTCGAGGGGGACGAGCGCAAGGACGAGCGCCCGCGCGACGATGCACAGCTCTCCCTGCTCTAGCCTCTGCGTTCGCGCCAGGCGGCCAGTTGCTCGCGGGTGGTGGCACCCAGCGGTTCGGGCAGCGAATGCGGCGGAAAGAAGCGCGCCTCGATCACTTCGCGCCGGTCCAACCGGGGATGGCAGTCGATCACCGCGCTGAACAGATAGGCTGTATGCGGCGATCCCGACAGGATCCCATCGACCGTGCCGAGCGGAAGCAGGCGCACGCCGTCGAGCCCCAGTTCCTCGCGCAGTTCGCGCTGCGCCGCCCGCTCCGGATCCTCGCCCCGGCCAAGGCCGCCGCCCGGCAAGCCCCACTGGTCGGGGCCATAGCTGTGCCGCAACAGCAGCACCGACCCGTCAAGGTCGGTGATCACCACATTGCAGCCATAGAGTGGCGTCCTGCGCCAGCGCCGCCAACGGTGCCGCCAGCGGAACGCCACCGGCAACACCGCGCGGTGCACCGGGGCGGGCACCAGCCGGATTATCAGGTGAAGCATGTCACCCTCTGCAGCGCGGCCCGCAGCAACCGCGCGACCGGCAGATCATGCTCGTCGCGCATGGCCGCTTCGAACAGCGCGCGCTTGTCGTCACCCCGGATCACGAACACCAGTTCGTCGCTATCGAGCAAGGCAGGGATCGTCAGCGTCAGCCGGTCGAACGGCGCTTCGGGGGGTAGCGGGTCGGGTGTCAGCCGGCGCACCGGCAGCGGATCGTCGACTTGGGGATCGGCGTTGGGGAACAGCGAGGCGATGTGCCCGTCGCCGCCCATGCCAAGCCAAGCGATGGCAAAATGCGGCGGGCGGGCATCTGCAGTCAGCGTGGCAACGGTGGCCCCGAGCGGCTCGAACAGCGCGCGGATCTTGCCGGTGTTAGATGCCGGATGATCCTCGGGCACGATCCGGTCGTCACCCGGCCAGATCGCCAGACGGGGCCAATCAAGGCCACGTTGCGCCAGAAGTTCCATGATCGGGAACGGGGTCGATCCGCCCGGTACGGTGATTGCGACCTGCGCGGCGCTTTGGGCCAGAGCCCGCTCAAGCCGCACTTCCAGCCAGTCGGCAATCGCCGCAGCGTCTGCCCCCTCGATGATCTCGGTCCTGCTCATGCCTGACGTCTAGCAAATGCGGCGCGCGGGGCCAGTGCGCAAAGCTGGCGGCCAGCCCCAAATTCGTATGCGGCCGGGCCTCACGGGCTTCCCGGCAGGCCATGCAGTGCGATCCATGCGCTCGCACCGAGCGCGGCCAGCGCCAGCACGCGGCGGGCGGCCTGGGCGCGACCGTGGCCGGCCGTCAGCCGCGGCGCGAATGCGGCAATGGCGAGGGCAGCGCCCGATCCGGTGGTGACGGCCAGCGCAGGTAGTGGCCCGTCGCCCCACGCCGCACCCACGGCAAAGCCCAGCCACCGCGGCGCATCGAGCGACTGACGCGCGGCCAGCACCAGCGTGATCGCGCCCCATGAACGGGTCGGCTCTTTCGGATGAGTCGGGCGGACCGGCCAGGCCAGCTCGGCCCCGGCGAGCAGCAGCCCCGCGGTGCATGCCATAGCGCGGTCAATCGGCGGCCAGCCGCCGACGATCGTGGCCCCGGCCTGGGCCATGACCCAGGCCGTCGCCGCACTGCAGGCCAGCGCCACCAGCCAGACCGCGCGCGGCGCGGCAAGGCTGGACGACAGACCTGCGGTCAGCACTTGTGCCCGCCCGCCCCAGGCCACAGCCAGCGCCGCCAAAGCCACCAGTCCCAGGATCAATGCCCATGTCATGGCCAGGGCCTAGCAAGCGCCGTCCGCGCCAGCCAGCGCCGTTCGACCATGCATCATTTGCGCAGGCGATCTTCGCGCGGTTTCCGGCCAAGAACAGTCGCGAACCGGGCAGAAAGGGAAGCAGGCGATGAAGCTTGAACAAGGCATGGCAGCGGTGGTGACCGGCGGGGCATCGGGGCTGGGCAAGGCCAGCGCAAAGGCGCTGGCAGAGGCCGGCCTCAAGGTAGCGATCTTCGACATCAATGATGCCGATGGGGAGGCCCATGCCGCGGCGATCGGTGGGACCTTCCACCATGTCGACATCATGGATGAGCAATCGGTCGAAGCGGGTTTTGCGGCGGCCCGGGCCGCCAATGGCCAGGAGCGGGTGACGGTGCATTGCGCCATGGCCAGCCGGCGCGGCAAGACGCTGGGCTGGGACAAGGAGAGCGGCGGCTACAAGCGCCTGCCCACTGAGGACTATGCCTTCGGCGCCGAGGGCATCCTGGTCGCCAGCTACCGCGTTGCGAGCATTTCGGCGCTTGGCATGGCCAATAGCGAACCGCTCAACGACGATGGCGAGCGCGGCTCGATCACGCTCACCGCTTCAGTTGCGGCGCAGGACGGCCAGATCGGACAGGTCATCTATGGCAGCTGCAAAGCGGGGGTGAACGGGCTGGTGCTGCCGATGGCGCGCGACCTGATGGATCTGGGAATCCGCGTGAACTCGGTCATGCCGGGCATCTTCGCCACGCCGCTGATGCTGGGCATGAAGGATCGCAACCCGGCGATGTGGGCGCAGCTTAACGCCAGCGTGCCCTTCCCCAAGCGCCTGGGGCACCCCGAGGAGTTCGCCTCGCTGGTCCTCGAGATCGCGCGCAACAGCTATATCAACGGCCATCAATTCCGGCTCGATGGTGCCATCCGGATGCCGCCGAAGTGATTTATTGGCCGCTTGGTCGCGGCAGCCAGAGCGCGACCGCGCGTCGGCCGGTCAGGCCGTCCACCGGGAGGCGCGGGGCCGAATGTAATGAGGACGAACAAGCCGCGAGGGAAAAATGACGCAAACCAATCTCTATCCCACCAAGGCCTGGGGCGCGACCGCGCCTGACAGTGGTGTCGGCCCGCTCGACATCACTCGGCGAGGCCTCAGGCACGATGATGTGCTGATCGACATCACCCATTGCGGGATCTGCCATTCCGACCTGCATTCGGCGCGAAACGACTGGGGGTTCACGACCTATCCGATCGTGCCCGGGCACGAGATTGTCGGCATCGTCAAGGCGGTGGGCGAGGGCGTGACGCGCCATGCGGTGGGTGACCGGGTGGCGATCGGCTGCATGGTCGACAGCTGCATGGAGTGCCACCATTGCGAGAGCGGCCTTGAGCAATATTGCAAGGATGGGGGCATGACCGGGACCTATAACGGCACCGATCGGCGCGACGGCACCCCCACCTACGGCGGCTACTCCGAGCGGATCGTGGCACGGGAGGAATTCGTCCTGAAAGTGCCCGAGGCTTTGCCCATGGCCGAAGCCGCGCCGCTGCTCTGCGCCGGCATTACCACCTACAGCCCGCTGCGCACCTGGAAGGTGGGCCCGGGCAGCAAGGTGGCGGTCGCAGGCCTTGGCGGGCTGGGCCACATGGGGGTGAAGCTTGCCGCCGCGATGGGCGCGGAAGTGACAGTGCTAAGCCGCAGCGAAGGCAAGCGTGCTGATGCCGAAAAGCTGGGCGCGCATGCCTTCCTCAACACCTCGGATCGCGACGCCTTGAAAGCGAAGGCAGGCTATTTCGACATGGTGCTCAACACCATCCCGGTGCGGCACGACATCACCCCCTATCTCCACCTGTTGCGGATCGACGGGGTGCAGGTGCTGGTGGGCGTGATCGACATGCTGCCGGAAATGCATTCGGCTGTGCTGCTCGGCCGCAAGGTGCTGACCGGCAGCGGGATCGGCGGGCTCGCCGAGACGCAAGAGATGCTCGATTTCTGCGCCGAACACGGCATCGTGCCCGACATCGAGGTGATCGCGATGCAGGACGTCAACCACGCCTACGAGCGGATGGAAGCGAGCGATGTGAAATACCGCTTCGTAATCGACATGGCGAGCTTGCGGGAAGACTGAGCGCGCTCATGCAACGAAGTGGTCGCGCGAAGGAGCTATGGAGCGGGTAGCGGGAATCGAACCCGCATAACTAGCTTGGAAGGCTAGGGCTTTACCACTAAGCTATACCCGCCCGCTGCGCCCCGACGTGCCCGTCATGGAGAGCGGCGCGCAATTGCCATGATCATGGCGGTGTCGTCAATGGCGAAGCGACCGAAGCCGGCGTGACGCGGTCATTCGCCGTCGAACGACATCAGCGCGGTCACATCCACCCCGGCCGCCCGCAGCCGCTCCGCCCCGCCCAGATCTGGCAGATCGATCACGAACAGCGCATCATCGACCGTCGCCCCGGCCTCGCGCAGCAGTTGCGCCGCTGCCAGCGCGGTGCCGCCGGTGGCAATGAGGTCATCGACGATCACCACTGTCTGTCCATGCGCGATCGCGCCCGGATCGATCTCAAGCCGGTCCCTGCCGTATTCCAGCGCATAGTCGATCCCCAGCACCTCGACCGGCAACTTGCCCGGCTTGCGCACCGGCACGAAACCAACGCCAAGTTCGACCGCCACCGCCGCGCCGAAGATGAAGCCGCGCGCTTCCATGCCTGCGATCGCTTCGGCGCCGCAGTCGTTGGCCCGTTCGGCCAGATGGCGGACTGTGGCCGCCAGCCCTAGCGGATGGCTGATCAACGTGGTGATATCGCGGAACATGATCCCTTCGTGCGGGAAATCGGGCACGGTGCGGATCAGGCCCTTGAGTTCGTCAGGCGTCATGCGGTCTCCCCGGCGGTCCTGCAAACGGTAAGGCGCCCCACCATCGCATGGATGGCAGGGCGCCCCGTGATTGGCATGGCGGCTTCGCTCAGTCCTCGCCGCGCGGCTTGACCGAAGCCCAGATCTGCTTTTTCGACAGATAGGCCAGGATGGTGGCGAACAGCAGGAAGCCGAGCACCGCCCAGCCAGTCTGCTTGCGCTTCACCAGCGAAGGTTCGGCGGTCCAAGTCAGGAAGGCAGCCACGTCCTGCGCCATCTGGCTGACAGTCGCCTTGGTGCCATCGGCATAGGTGACCTGACCATCGGACACGAGCGGCGGGCCCATCGCGATATTCACATTGGCGAAGTAGGGATTGAAATAGAGCCCTGCCGGGGTCTCGAATTCGGGATACTTCTTGAGCAGAGCGGGGTCGGGTTCGCCATAGCCGGTCAGCAGCGAATAGACATAATTGCTGCCATCCTTGCGCGCCTTGGTGATCAGCGAAAGATCGGGCGGATGGCCTGCGCCGAAATAGGGCACCGCCGGGAACTGGTCGGTCGGCAGGCCGGGGCGCGTCACCACTTCATTGGTCGCCTTGTTGAACTGGGCGATATTGAACTGCTTGGCTTCGGCCTTCACCTCGGCTTCGTTGTAGCCGAGCTGCTCGAGGTTGCGGAACGCGACATACTGGATGCTGTGGCACGCTGCGCAGACTTCCTTGTAGACCTGGTAGCCGCGCTGCAGCTGCTGCTTGTCCCACTTGCCAAACGGGCCCGCGAAGCTGAAGCCCGCCTCGGGGGCGTGCGGCTTCAGGTGAAAGGCATATTCGGCCGGCTTCTCGACGGGTTCGGTAACATAGGTCACCACACCCGGGATGAACGACCAGAGCAAGACGATGGCGGCGAGGAACAGCCCGAAGGCGATGGCACCGATGCGGATCATGGTTCGTGTCTCTCTTTGTCCGTTCGTCCGGGCTTATTCGGCCGGCTGCGCTGCGGCGGCAGGAGCACCGGCCTTGCCCAGCACCGCTTCGGTGATCGAATAGGGCAACGGCGCGGTCTTCTCGGTCTGGCTGATCAGCGGCAGGATCACCAGGAAGTGGAGGAAGTAATAGGCGGTCGCCACCTGGCTGATCATCACATAGGGTTCTTCCGCCGGCGCACCGCCGCAGATGAACAGCGCGATCATCGCGGGGATCAGGCCGAACCAGAAGAACTTGCGGAAGGTCGGACGATAGTGACCCGAACGCACCGGGCTCTTGTCGAGCCACGGCAGGATGAACCAGATCAGGATCGAGCCGAACATGGCGATCACGCCCAGCAGCTTCGCCTCGATCAGCACCACGCCGGTGAAGGGAATGGTCAGATCCTGGGTGAAGGCGCGCAGGATCGCGTAGAACGGCCAGAAGTACCATTCAGGCACGATGTGCGCCGGGGTCGAAAGCGGGTTCGCCTCGATGTAGTTGTCCGGGTGGCCCAGTGCGTTGGGCAGGAAGAACACCATCGTCGCGAAGAACAGCAGGATCACGCCCAGTCCGAACCCGTCCTTGGCGGTGTAATAGGGGTGGAACGGCACGGTGTCGCTTTCGCTCTTCACTTCCACCCCGGTCGGGTTCGAGGAGCCCGGGATATGCAGCGCCCAGATGTGCAGGATCACCACGCCAGCGATCACGAAGGGCAGCAGGAAGTGCAGGCTGAAGAAGCGGTTGAGCGCCGCGTTATCGGGCGCGAAGCCGCCCAGGATCCAGACCTGGATGCTTTCGCCAACCAGCGGAATGGCGCCGAACAGGCCGGTGATCACCTGCGCGCCCCAGAAGCTCATCTGGCCCCAGGGCAGCACATAACCCATGAAGGCGGTCGCCATCATCAGCAGGAAGATCACCACGCCGAGCAGCCAGATCATTTCGCGCGGGGCCTTGTACGAGCTGTAGAAGAAGCCCCGGAAGATGTGCAGGTAGACGACGATGAAGAAGAAGCTGGCGCCGTTGGCGTGCGCATAGCGCATCATCCAGCCCCAGTTGACGTTGCGCATGATGTGCTCGACCGTCTGAAACGCAACCAGCTGGTTAGCGGCATAATGCATCGCCAGCACCACGCCGGTAACGATCTGCAGCACCAGGAAGAACCCGGCCAGGACGCCGAAATTCCACATGTAGTTGAGGTTGCGGGGAACCGGATAGCCGGCACCGACGGCGTTGTAGACCAGGCGCGGAAGCGGCAGCTTTTCGTCAAGCCACTTGGTCAGCGGGGTCTTGGGTTCGTACTGGCGGGCCCAGGCAAAGCTCATGGCTGTTCTCTCAACTCTCAGCCGACGCGGATGACGCTGTCGGAGGTGAATTCATAATCGGGAACGACGAGATTCTTCGGCGCGGGGCCTTTGCGGATGCGGCCGGCCGTGTCGTAGTGCGAACCGTGACACGGGCAGAAGTAGCCGCCGTATTCGCCCTTGTTCTCGCCTTCCGCAGCGCCCAGCGGCACGCAGCCAAGATGGGTGCAAACGCCCATTGTGACGAGCATGTCGCGGTGACCTTCCTTGGTGCGGTCTTCCAGCGTTTCCGCATCGCGCAGGCCGCCCACGTCGACCTTGTTGGCCTCTTCGACTTCGGCCGACGTCAGCCGGCGCACGAACAGCGGCTGCTTGCGGAACACCGCCTTGATCGCCTGGCCCGGCTCGATCGCCGACACATCGACTTCGGTGGTGCTCGCGGCCAGCACGTCGGCCGAAGGCGCCATCTGGCTGACCATCGGGAGCAGCGTCGCCGCCCCGCCGACACCGGCCGCGCTCACCGCAGCAATGTGAATGAAATCGCGCCGCCGCACCCCGTCTTCGCCCGCCGCAGCGGCCGCTTCCGGTGCCATGGTGCCAGTCGTATCAGCCATCAGCCTTTACCCTGCTTTTCCTGTCTGCGCACAGCTGCTGCCGGGCAGACCCCTCAGATCGCTACTTGTCCGAAGAACACATCTGATGTGAATCGTTTCCCCGAACGGCTCTTGATTTGGCCTCTACGCGGATGCGAAGCGCCTATTTGGCGGCGCTGATAGACGCAAAGTCTGGCCATGCCAACCGCCTTTTGGGCACCAGTTGTTCGGTTTCATGCAAGCGCGGAAGGCAAGGCGATCAGGCTCAGTTGCCGGCCGTAATTGGGGGCTGCGCGATGGGTCGCGCGGCGGAAGGAATAGTATCGGCTTTCAAGCGCGTAGGTATCGAGCGCAAGGTCGGCAACCCTGCCCACGCCGGCCTGAACCAGCCGCTCGCGGACATAGGCCGGCAAGTCGAACTGCCAGTGCCCGGCGCACCCTTCGGCAAAAAAGCGAGCATCGCTCTGCGCAAAATTTTCGCGGAATCGCCCGTCCACTTCATAACTCGCTGCCGCGATCGTGGGCCCGATCGCCGCCGCGATCCGGCCCCGATCCGCACCCAGGTCCACCATCGCCGCCAGCGTGTTTTCCAGCACCCCGCCATGCGCCCCGCGCCAACCGGCATGGGCCGCGCCGATCACGCCCGCTTCGGCATCGGCCAGCAGCACCGGCGCGCAATCGGCGGTGACCACGCCCAGCACCAGCCCCGGCGTGGCGGTGACCAGTGCGTCGGCCACCGGGCGGCCCTGCGCTGCATCGTCCCACGCCGCGTCGACGACGATCACGTCGGGGGAATGCACCTGGTGCGCGGCAACCAGCACGCCGCCGGGCAGGATCGCCTGCGCCGCCGCGGCGCGGTCGGCGCGGATCGCCGCTTCCGCACCCTCGCCGCCATAACCGAATTGGCGCGTCCCGCCCGAATGGCCGCAGAAGCCGTGCGGCAAAGCCGCCAGCACATCTGCCCCGGCGATATCGAACGCGGGTGCGGGATCAGCCATCGAGGCTGCGCGACACTTGCTCGAAGGTATCGCGCGACAACTTGCCGGCCCTGGCCACCCGTTCGAGCTCGCCCCGCATCAGCGCGGCGCGCCGATCCTCCAGCCGCCGCCAGCGCCCGAGGGCAGGAACAAAGCGTGCCGCCGTCTGCGGATTGATCGGATCGAGATCGAGGATCAGATCGGCGATCATCCGGTAGCCCTCACCGCTCTCTTCGTGAAAGGCCCGGGGGTTGCCGGCAAACGCCATATAGAGCGAGCGCACGCGGTTGGGGTTCTTCAGCGTGAAATCGGGATGGTCCTTCAGTGCCTTCACATGCTCGAGCGCGCGCGGGTGGAGCGAGAGTGCCTGGAGCGTGAACCACTTGTCGATCACCAGCGCGTTCGCCTGATAACGGGCATAGAAATCGGACAGCCGCGCCTCGCGCAGCGGGGTGTCGAGCCCGGCCAGCACCATCAGCGCACCCTGGCGGTCGGTCATGTTGTCGGCCGCATCATATTGCGCGGCGGCGAGCTTGGCGGCGCGTTCCGGTTCGCTGGCGGCAAGATAGATCAAGGCCTGCGTCTTGACCTTGCGCGCGCCCCGCGCCCCTTCGGCGTCATAGGAAACCTGCGCGACCCGTCGGTATAGTGCGTCGAACCGGTCGGCCAGTTCGCGTCCGAGCAGCGCCTTCAAACCTTCGCGTTCGCGGTGGATCGCCCCAGGATCTGCCTTGTCGAGCTGCTCGAACAGATAGGACTGCGTAGGCAGCAGCATCAGCTCGCCGCGCATCGCATCATCAAGCGCCGGATCGACCAGCACAGCGCCCAGCGCGGTGGCGATGGCGCGTTCGCCTTGCGTGCGGGCCGCACCGTCAAGCGCGCCTTTGGAAGCCGCCACAAGGTGCCCGACCATCAGTTCCTGCATCGCTTCGTAGCGGGCGAAAGGATCATCGTCATGCGCGGCCAGCAGCAACAGTTCGTCGGGCGTCATTTTCCGCTCGATCACCACCGGAGCGGTGAAGCCGCGATTGATCGACAGCACCGGCGCCGCGGGGTAACCGCCGAAAGTGAAGCTCGCTTCCGCGCGGTCGAGCACCAGCAGCTCCTCGCCCCGGTGCCGGCCGGTCATGCGATCGAGCAGGGCGATCTTCAGCGGGATCACCATCGGCTGCTTCTCGGCCTGGCCCGGCGTCGGCGCCAGCTTTTGCCTGAGCCGCAGCGTGACCGTGTCGCCAGCATGCGCCATGTCGACACTGACGCGCGGTGTGCCGGCCTGCGAATACCACAGGCGAAACTGGCCGAGTTCGAGCCCGGCACCTTCCTCGATCGCGCGGACGAAATCCTCGCAAGTGGCCGCTTCGCCGTCATGCCGGTCGAAATAGAGATCGGTGCCACGCCGGAAACGCTCGACCCCCGCCATGGTCCGCATCATGCGGATCACCTCGGCCCCCTTGTTGTAGACCGTGGCGGTGTAGAAGTTCGAGATTTCGCGGTAACTGTCGGGCCGGATCGGATGCGCCAGCGGGCCCGAATCCTCGGGGAACTGTGCCGCACGCAGGATCCGCACATCCTCGATCCGCTTGACCGCCGCGCCGCGCATGTCCTGGCTGAACAGCTGGTCGCGCAGCACGGTGAAGCCTTCCTTCAGGCTGAGCTGGAACCAGTCGCGGCAAGTGACCCGATTGCCCGACCAATTGTGAAAATACTCGTGTGCGATCACCCCTTCGACCGCGTCGAAATCGTCGTCGGTTGCCGTATCGGGATCGGCCAGCACATATTTGGTGTTGAAGACGTTTAGCCCCTTGTTCTCCATCGCCCCCATGTTGAAATCGCTGACCGCGACGATGTTGTAGAGATCAAGGTCGTATTCGCGCCCGAACACCTCTTCGTCCCACCGCATCGAGCGCTTGAGCGATTCCATCGCGTGGCCGGTGCGCGGCAGGTCTTCCGCGCGGACCCAGACATTGAGCGCGACGTCGCGCCCGCTCATGGTGGTGAAGGTCGCGGAATTGGCGACCAGGTCGCCCGCCACCAGCGCGAAGAGATAGCTCGGCTTGGGCCAGGGATCGTGCCACTCGGCCCAATGCGTGCCGTCGCGGTTGTCGCCTTCGGCCAGCTTGTTGCCATTGCACAGCAGCACCGGGAAGTGCGCCTTGGACCCGCTCATCCGCACGCGATAGGTGCTCAGCACATCGGGCCGGTCGGGGAAATAGGTGATGCGGCGGAAGCCTTCGGCCTCGCACTGGGTGCACAGCATGCCGTTCGACGCATAGAGCCCTTCCAGCCTTGTATTGGCGGACGGGTCAATCTCGGTCGCGATCTCGATCTCATGTGCCTCGCCCGCCAGCGGCAGGATCAGATCCTCGCCATCCATCGACCAGTCGCCGCGCAATTCGCCATCGACCTTGACCGAAAGCAGCTGCAGCCCGTCGCCATTGAGCCGGATCACCGGGGAGGTGGCGGCCTTGGCATTTCGCGCAACCGTGAGTTTGGCGACGACCCGCGTGGCATCCAGCCCCAGGTCGAAATCGAGCCGGGTTTCCGGCACCAGCCAGGCAAAGGGTGTGTAATCCTCGCGCCGGATCATCGGCGGTTCGTGGGGACTTAAGGCCGCGTCGGCCATTTCCGGGTTGCGCGCAATATCCATGGCAGCCGATTTAGGGGCAAATCGCCGCGCGTCCAGCCCACAACGCTGGCCGGACGCCATCGGCGCCTTGCCGATTGCAGCGGCGGGGGCGATTGACTTTGCATCAGGCTGCCCGCAGCTTGCCGGTCACATGACAGGGGAAGGGAGCAACCATGGCCTTGTTGGAGATGCTGGCTGGCGCATCGGGCGGATTCGATGTCGAGGCCGCCACCCGCGT
Organism: uncultured Porphyrobacter sp.; assembly: GCA_964500135.1. Classification (GTDB taxonomy): domain Bacteria; phylum Pseudomonadota; class Alphaproteobacteria; order Sphingomonadales; family Sphingomonadaceae; genus Erythrobacter. Next base: position 43,793 of record CAZCNF010000002.1, on the reverse strand, counting down.
CTATCTGGATACGCTGCAGGGGCCGGCGCGGGCGAAGTCCGACGCCTATTTCGAGGGCGGCTACTGGCTGATCCTGTGGGGCACGCTGGTGGCGATCGCGGCCGATGCGCTGTTCCTGCAACTGCGGCTGTCGGCGCGCTTCCGTGACCTGGGCGAACGCGTGTTCAAACGGCGCTTCGGCGTCGCCTGGCTGACCGCGCTGCTCTATACGCTGGCGGGCGCGATCATCACGCTGCCCTGGGCCATCTACACCGGCTTCTTCCGCGAGAAGCAGTACGACCTGCTGGATCTCGCGTTTGGAGCCTGGCTGGGCGAACAGGCGATCGCATTCGCAATCTCGCTGGTGGTGGCGCCGCTGATCTACGCCGTGATCTACCAGGTTATCGCCCGCGCGCCGCGCCGCTGGTGGCTGTGGGGCACGGGCGTAGTGGGCGTATTCGCTTTCCTGGCAGTGATGATCGCGCCGGTGTTCATCGCGCCGCTGTTCAACACCTATACCGAACTGGAAGAGGGGCCGCTGCGCGACAAGATCGTGGCGATCGCGGCGCAGCACGACATCCCCGCCGAGCACATCTACGTGTTCGACCAGTCGAAGCAGCACAAGCGCGTCTCGGCCAATGTCTCGGGCTTCGGGCCGACCATCCGCATCTCGCTCAACGACAATCTGCTCGAACGCACCAGCGAAGCGGAGATCCTGGCGGTGATGGGTCACGAGATGGGCCATTACCGGCTGAACCACGGGCACACCCGTGTGCTCGGCATGCTGCTGATCGTGGGGCTGGGCCTGTTCGTGGCGAGCCGCCTCGCCCCCTGGCTGATCGCGCGCCATGGCCAGCGCTGGGGCGTGCGCGACCTTGCCGATCCGGCCTCCATGCCGGTGCTGGGGATCGTGCTCGCCGTGTTCATGATGCTGGTGACGCCGGCCTTCAACAACCTCACCCGCTGGCAGGAAAACGAGGCCGATGCCTTCGGGCTGGATGCGGCGCGCGAGCCTGATGGCTTCGCCCGTGCCGCGATGCGCCTGTCCGAATATCGCAAGATTGAGCCCGGGGCGCTGGAGGAATTCCTGTTCTACACCCATCCATCGGGCGAGAACCGGGTGCGCCGGTCAATGCAATGGAAGGCCGACAACGTGCCGGGCGCGCAGATCGAAGTGCCGCCAGCAGGTTATCTCGACCAATGAGGCAAGGATGACCGCTTGTCGCACCTGCTGATCTTTGGCTTGGGCTATACCGCTGCCCGGATCGCGGCGGCATTGACGGCGCGCGGCTGGCAGGTCGATGCCACGGGCAGCGCGGGGAACCTCGCCTTCGCCGATGACGCGCAGGTTCGCGCCGCGCTGGCCCGGGCCAGCCATGTCCTGTCGTCAGTCCCTCCGGCCGACGGCAGCGACCCGGTCCTTGATCGCTTTGGCGAAGCTCTGGATGGCCAATGGCTGGGCTATCTCTCCTCTACCGGTGTGTATGGCGATGCGCAGGGAGCCTGGGTCGACGAGGCCACGCCCACCGTGGCACAGACCGGCGCCGGGCGGCGCAATGCGCGGGCCGAGGCCGATGCGCGTTGGCTGGCGCTGGGCGCGCGGGTGTTCCGCCTGCCGGGGATCTATGGCCCAGGTCGCAGCGCGCTCGACCGCGTTCGCGAAGGCCGCGCCAACCGGATCGACCTGCCCGGGCAGGTGTTCAGCCGGGTGCATGTGGATGACATCGGGTCGGGCGTGCTCGCCGCGATCGACACCGGAGCACCGGCGGGCGCCTACAATCTGGCTGACGACCTGCCGGCCAGCCAGAACCTGGTGATCGAGCACGTTTGCCGCCGGTTGAGCGTGGAGCCGCCGCCCTTGCTGACGCTGGAACAGGCCAATCTCGGCCCGATGGCGCTGGGATTCTATGCCGAGAACCGCCGGGTCGCGAACGGCAAGGCAAAGCGGATGCTGGGCTGGCGCCCGCGCTATCCCACCTATGTCGAGGGACTGGCGAGCCTTGCCTGACTGGGCCTAGACGCTGCGCGCGCGCAGCGCGATCACCATGCCGAAGGTCGCTAGCGCGCCGCCCGCCATGGCCAGCGGAGTCCAGCGATAGCCTTCGAACAGGGTCGAAATGGCCATCGCGATCACCACCACCAGGATGCCGTTATAGGCGGCGCGGCCCGCGCCCAGCTTCCTTACAAGGTCGTAATAGAGCGGGAATGTGACCACCGATCCGGCCAGCGCCAGCCACACCACCCCGGCCCAGTACACCGGGTCGCGCGGGAACACCGGTGGGCCGGCCAGCGCCCAGGCCACGCTGCCGTCGATCAGCGTGCCGTAAAGCATCGACCAGGCCAGCAGCGTTACCAGCGGCACGGACCGGCCCGTCTCGCCGGCCTGGATCACATTGGCGATCGAGGCCGCGACCATCGCCACCAGCGCCAGCACCACGCCCAGCGCGACATTGCCGCCAAGCGGCGCCACTTGCGCCTCGTTGAGCAGCAGCAGCGCAATCCCCGCCAGCGCGATGGCGCTGCCGATGGTGAAACGCGCGGTGATCCGCTGGCCCAGCATGACGCGGCCGAGGATCGCATTGGGCACGATCATCATCCCGATCAGCAGCGCCACTATGCCCGACGTGAGATAGAGTTCGGACATATAGACGAACACGTAATTGCCGCAGAACTGGAACAGCCCCATCGCCAGCGCCAGCATGTGCGCAGGGCGCGGCATCGTCAGCGGATGGCGCATCGCCAACGCCAGCGCGAACATTGCGGGCGTGGCCACGGCAAACCGCCAGGTGACCGACCAATAGGCGGGGACCTCGCCGATCTGGGTGGTGATGACGAACCAGGTCGAGCCCCAGATCAGGGCGACCAGCAGGAACGGCAGCGCAATCGCTGGCCGCATCAGGGCATGGGGGGGATGCTCGCTCATCACAGGCTGGCGTTCAGAGCGCCGCGATCGCGCGGGCCAGCGCCAACGCGTCTTCGCCGGGCGTGTTCCAGGCGGTGACGAAGCGCGCCGCTTCAGCGCCCCAGTCGTAGAAGCCGAAGCCCTGCGCCCGCAGCGCGTCGCGCTCGGGCGAGGTAAGGCGCACGAACAGCTCGTTCGCTTCGACCGGATGAAGCAGGCGGTCACCGCAGGCCGCGGCAATCTCGCACGCAGCGGCATTGGCAGCGCGCGCATTGGCCAGCCACAGGTCGCCGTCCAGCATGGCGAGCAGCTGCGCCGCCTGATAGCGACCCTTGCACTGCAAGTGCCCGGCGCGCTTGCGGCGATACTTGACGAGATCGGCCTGCGCCGGATCGAACAGCACCAGCGCCTCGGCGCTCATCCCGCCGTTCTTGATGAAGCCGAAGGCCAGCGTGTCGCAGGGGCCGACCGCATCTGCGGGGGTTCCGCCAAGAAACGCCACCGCGTTGGCAAAGCGCGCGCCGTCCATGTGCAGGCCTAGCCCGCGCTCGCGCGCAAACCGGCCCAGCGCGCCCAATTCGTCAGGCCGGTAGGCGCAGCCATACTCGCTTGCCTGGGTGATCGAGATGGCATGCGGCTGGACCTGGTGCACGTCGTTGCGAATGGGGTCGATCACTTCGGCAATGCCTTCAGGGGTGAGCTTGGCACTCTTGCCCTTGGCCAGCAGCAGCTTCGCGCCGTGCAGAAAGAAGCCCGGCGCCCCGCCCTCATCGACCTCGATATGCGCTTCCTCGTGGCACACCACCGCGCCATGCGGTTGGACCATGGTGGTAAGCGCCAGGCAATTGGCGGCGGTGCCGGTCGCAACCCACAGCGCGGCACAATCGCGCCCGAACAGGCGCGAGAAGGCCTCATCGAGCGCCGAGCTGAGCCGGTCGCCATCATAGGGCGAATCGGGTGCATCCGCCGCGCGCATCGCCTCCCACAGGCGCGGGTGCACCGTGGCGGCGTTGTCGGAGAGGAACAGGCGCGGCGTGGTCATCTGCGTATCGCCTGTAGTGGCCCCTTGCGGCAGATCAAGTGAGGCGTGGCTTTTGCCCTTGCCAGCGCAAGCAAATCCATCAACAATTCCGTCCTTTGCCGGGCAAGGCAACATGCGAGGGGGACGGGGTTATGTTGAGCAGGGCTGGGGTTGCAGTATTGGCGGCAGGTGCCGTGGTGGCGGCGCCGCTGGCGGCGAAGGGCGCGAACGACCTGCGCGATCTGGTGGGCGCGCGCGCCGGGCAGGCCGAAGCGACGGTCCAGGATCGCGGTTTCACCTACATTACGGGCCATGAAGGCAAGCACGGGGCGAAGCACAGCTATTGGTGGCATGCGCGCCAGAAAAGCTGCGTGCATATCAAGACCAGCGACGGCCGCTACGAATCGATCACCGATGCCACCAATGCCGATTGCCACCAATCGGGCGGTGGTGGCGATGCCGCCGCAGCGGCCGGCGTTGTCGCAGGCGCGGTGCTGCTAGGGGCCTTGCTGGGCGGCAACCACAAGCAAGGGCACCACGACAACGAGAGCCATTACGGCAATGTCAACGACGAGGCCCATTACGAGCGCGGCTTCCAGGACGGGCTGCACAATGTGGCCTACCACAATTACGACCGTTCCGACGCCTATTCGAGCGGCTATCAATCCGGTGTCGAGCAACGCGAACGCAACACCAGCCATCACCACGGCCGGGGCGGCTATGCGCAGGTTGCGCAATACAACGATCTAGTCGGACGAAGCGGCGAAAAGGCGCGGGAAATCCTGGGCGATCGCGGCTTCACCCGGGTCGATCGCTTCGGCGAAGGCAACACGCGCTATTCGATCATGTGGCGCGCGCAGTCGCGCCAGTGCCTGCAGATGACCGTAGCCGACGAGCGCGTTTACGATATCCGCGACATCGGGCGGCATCCCGCCTGCCGCTGATCCGCGCCGGCGCGACGCGTGAGCGATAGCGGCCTCCAGATCACGCACCAGCCCCAGCCCGGCGGTGGGCGCTATCTCGCGCGGATCGATGGCGAGGAAGCAGCCGGCTATCTTGAATGGGAAGCAAGCGGCGCCAGGGTGCGTATCGCCACCCACACCGTGGTGCCGGCGCGGCTGCGCGGGCGCGGAATCGCTGCCGCGCTGGTCGAACAGCTGATCACCGATGCGCGCGCCGATGGCTTCCGGATCGTGCCGCAATGCTCCTATGTCGCCGCCAGCTTTGCCCGGCACCCCGAATGGGCCGAACTGCGCGCAGGCTGAGCGTCAGCCAGGCAGCCGCGAGAAATCCTGCGCCGCGATGCTTTGAAGGATTGCGCCACGCAATTCGCGGGCACGGCCGAGCGGCAGGCCGGGGATGGCAAATGTCCCACCGGCAAGGCCAAGGTGCAGCGTGGCATAACCGTGTCGCCGCCCTAGCGGCCCTTGCGCAAGCTCGACCGAATGGAGCTTTGCCCGCGAGGCGATCTGGGTGCGCGGCGAGAGGAGCCCGCGCCGCCCGAACAGCTGGCTGGCGCTCAGCGCGTGGCGATGGAACTGCCACGAATAGAGGTTCGCCCCGACGAAGAATGCAGCCAGCGCCAGCGGCACCAGCACGAAGGGCAAGGGCGCGAAGATCGCCACCGGGATCGCCAGCAGTGCGAAAATCCCGCCTTCGATCAGCGCCGCATCGCGGCGATAGGCACGGCTGGCATGCTGCCATTCGAGCCCGTCCGCAGGCGGCACAAAGCCGGCCGCGCGGATGATCGGTTCGATCTCCCCGATCCGGGCAAACGGCGCCACGACATGGCTGGACGACCCGGCATCCTGCGCAAGACTGACGAATTTGAGGTCATGCCAGCCGAAGCGATAGCGCACCAGGCCGGTGCCGATCTCGACCGCCTGCACCCGGTGGCGCGGCATGACCACATCGGTCCGGGTAAACAGCCCGCGCCGCCGGCGAAAGCCGCGCGAGGTGCGCTCGAGCACGAAGCTCCAGTCGCGCAGGAAGGTGCGCACGAGGCCGGTGGCCGCGCCGATCGCGAGCAGCGCCACCACCCCGGCCACCGCGCTCAGCGCCTGCGCCATCGGCCCGAGCGTGGCGATCTTGCCCTGCTGGTCCCGCGCTAGGTCGGCCCACAGGTCGGGATCCCACAGCTCGATCCCGGCGAAAGTGTCGAGATATTGCGACAGGCCGCCCAGCACCGCGAACACCGCCAGCGAGAACTCGAACAGGCCGAAGGTAGTCAGCCGGCGCCCGTCCATGGCGAACAGCACCTCACCCTGCTCCTCGGCCGGCGTCGCCTGCGCCGCTGAAGCCTCGTGCCCCGCCGGCAAGGCCGCGGCCTCATCCTCGCGACGTTCGCGCACCAGTTGCCGCAGCGCTTCACCCTCGGCCTCGGTGAGATAGGCCAGCTTGACGTCCTCGGCCCCGCCCGCGCCGGTCTCGAACTTGACTTCGACCAGCCCGAACAGCCGGGGCAGGAATTTCTGTTCCAGGCTGACGTCCTGGATGCGTTCATAGGGCACCGAGCGCGCCGCGCGGCTGACGATGCCGCTCTCGACCCGGATGTCTTCGGTGCCGGTGGTGTAGGTGCGGCGCAGCCAGGCGAGCCAGGCGATGCCCATGTTGAGCGCGATCACCGCTGCCGCGATCGCCGCGATTGCGGCCAGCCCGCTCATCTGGTCGCGCAAGGCAAAGAAGCCGGCCACGATCGGAATCACCGACTGGCGCAAGCTCCCGATCGCACTGACCAACAGGCCCACCGGCGCGGTGCGCCGCGGTGCGGGATCATCGATCGAGTGGAATTCGTTCACAGCGCCTCGCGCTTGATGTGGGCACGGATCTCCTCGCGCATCTCGCGTGCCAGCGCTTCGCCCAGCCCGGGCAGGCTTACTGAGGCATTGTGCGTGCCCGCCGTGTGGAGCGTCAGCGTGGCGATGCCGAAGAAGCGCTCGATCGGGCCCTGGCTGACGTCGATATGCTGGACCCGGCCGAACGGCACCACCGTGTCATGCCGGAACAGCAAGCCGCGCACTACCCGCAGCCGGTCTGCGCTCATCGCATAGCCGCGCGCCAGGTGGCGACGCAGCGGGACCCGCAGGATCGCCAGCAACGCGACCAGCGCCACCGGGCCGACAATCAGTGCCGGGGGCACCAGCTGCGCCTGCTCCAGCACGAGCGCGCCGATGATGAACGGAATGGCGGCCAGCGTGACTTCCACCCGCAACGCCCAGACATGATTGGGGTGGAGCGGGGTCAGCGCCCCCTCATCGTCCAACGACGGGTCGATCGGCGGGGGCGCCGCCTCAGCCGGCGGCAAGGTCGGTTCGTCCATGCTGTCTTAGATGGACAATACGCCTGCCGCGCGCAAGCCCCTTCAACGGCGCTGGTCGAACCGCCGCCCGATCATGGCTGCAGCGATATTGGTCTTCTGCACATCGGTAGTGCCGCCGGCGATCCCCCAGGCGAAGCCGTCACGCAGGCGCTGCTCCATCCCGTAATCCTTGTGATAGCCGTATCCGCCCATCACCTGGATGCCCATCGAAGCGACTTCGCGCACGATCTCGTTGGCGTAGCATTTGGCAAGCGAGCTTTCGTAGACCGTCGGCAGGCCGTCGCTCTGGTGCGCGGCATTGGCGGCGGCGCGGTGAATCAGCAGGCGCGCCGCCTCCACCTTCATCGCCATTTCCGCCAGCTTGATCTGCACCGCCTGAAACTCGACAATCGGCTTGCCGAAGGCCTGGCGTTCCTGGACATATTGGGTCGCCTGTTCCAGCGCGGCGGCTGCCACCCCCAGGCTTTGCGTGGCATTGCCGCAGCGCTCGAGCCCGAAGGCGCTCATCAGCTTGCCGAACCCGCCTGCGCCCACGATCACATTTTCCCTGGGCACGCGCACGTCCTCGATCGCAAAGTCGGCGGTCTCGATCCCGCGGAAGCCCATCAGCTGTTCGCGCTTGCCGAACTGCATGCCAGGCGCATCGCGTTCGAGCAGGATCGCGCCGATCCCCTTGGCGCCGGGTTCGTCATTGTAGCGGCAATAGGTGACGTAATAGTCCGAATGCCCGCCACCGCTGGTCCAGCGCTTGTAGCCATTGACCACGTAATGATCGCCATCGGCCACTGCGCGGGTCTTGAGATCGGTCAGCGCAGTGCCGGCATCGGGTTCCGACATCGAGACGGCGACCACTTTCTCGCCGCGAATCACTTCGGGCAGAATGCGCGCCTTCATCGCCTCCGAGCCGAACCGCTCGATCGTGCGCACCGGGCCGACCAGCGCTTCGAACACCGGGAAGGCAACCGCGTTCGAGATCTGCGCGAATTCCTCAAGTACCAGCAGTGCTTCGAGGTGGCCCAGCCCCAGCCCGCCGTATTCGACCGGCAGGTTGACCCCGAGAAAACCCATTTCGCCATAGCGGCGGATCATCTCGTGCGGCACGGGATAGTCTTTCTCCTCCATGTCGCGGGCCAGCGCGGGCAGTTCGGCACGGGCGAATTTGCGCGCCGCATCCTGCAGTTCGCGCTGTTCGTCGGTCAGGCGGAAATCCATGGGCGAAAGTCTCCGGTTGATGCTTGCCGCGTTCCCTAGCGCATGTTGGGCGCCATGTGCCTAGCGCATTTGTGAGGGGAGCACCGGGCTGTGGCTCGCATAGGGTTGCGCATCACGACAATCCTTGCCGCCGGAGAGCGCAGATGCCCAAACTTCATTCGAGCCTTGGCCCCAATCCGCGCCTGGTGCGCATGTTCCTGGTCGAGAAGGGCCTCGACGAGAACCACGTCGAACGCGTCCATTACGACATCATCACCGGCGAGAACCGGCAGAACCCGGCCTATCTTGCCAAGAACCCGCTTGGCACCATGCCCGCGCTCGAGCTCGACGATGGCACGGTGCTGACGGAGAGCTGGCCGATCTGCGAATTCATCGAGGAAATGCACCCGCAGCCCAACCTGTTCGGCGAGACCCCGCTCGAACGCGCCGAGGTGCGCAAATGGGCGCGGCTGTTCGACCAGGAAGTGGTGGTGCCGATGACCATGGGCTTCCGTGCCGGCGCCGGGCGGCCGATGTTTGCGCCGCGAATGAGCGTGGTGAGCGAGGCGGCGGGCGCCGAACTGTCGGCCATGGCGGATGAAAAGTGGCGCTGGTTCGACCAGGCGCTGGGCGGCAGCAACCATATCGCACTGGGCCGCTTCACCTTTGCCGACCTCCTGATCTTCTGCTTCGCCAATTTCGGGTTCACCGTGGGCTGGAAGCTGCCTGAAGGCACTGCCAATCTCGCCCGCTTCATCGACACCCACAACACCCGCCCCAGCGCCGACATCTGGCGGCAAGCCGAATAATGCCGGATCTCGCCGGAAAGGCCGCGATCGTGACCGGCTGCGCCAGCGGCATCGGCGCGGCCGCGGTGCGGCGGCTGGTCGCCGATGGGGCGCAGGTGCTGGGCACCGACATCGATACCGCAGGCGGCCAGGCGCTGTGCGATGCCGTGGGCGCGCGCTTCATGGTGCAGGACGTGGCTGACGAAGCGCGCTGGGAGGCGGTGGTCGCAGCGGCGGTCGAGGCCTTCGGGCGGCTCGACATTCTCGTCAACAATGCGGGCACCGTGTCGTCGCGCTCGATTGGCGAGGTCGACATGGCGGCGTGGAGCCGGGTGATCGGGATCAACCTGACAGGCACCATGCTGGGCTGCCGCGCGGCAATCGCGGCGATGCAGGGCAATCCGGGCGGGGCAAAGGGCTCGATCGTCAACATCGCCTCGACCACCGCGATCGCGCCGCTGCCGACCGACGTGGGCTATTCGGCCAGCAAGGCCGGGGTGCGGGCGCTGTCGAAATCGATCGCCACCTGGTGCGCGCAGCAAGGCTGGGCGATCCGTTGCAACACGGTGATCCCCGGGGCGACCGACACCGGGATATTGTCGCAAGCGGAGCAGGTGACTCCGGGCTTGAAAGCGGCGGTGGCCGCCACCTCGCCGATGAAGCGGCTGGCCGATCCGGCCGAAACCGCCGCGGCGATCGCCTTCCTGGCCTCGGATGAATGCCCGTACATGACCGGCGGCGAGATGCTGGTCGATGGCGGGATGATGTCGCTGCACCCCGGCTTCTAGCACCAACTTAGCCGCGCGCCATTTTCTCCAGGTAACCGCTGGGCCCCATCTGCGCGGCCGTCCAGGCGAAAACGGCCATGGCGGCAAGACCCGACACCAGGCACACGGCGAACACCGCGATGGCCAGCGAGGCGGCGCCATGCGCGGGCGCCAGCGTGTCGCTGATCCAGCCGATCACCGCCAGCCCCAGGGCCTGGCCCACCAGGTTGTTGAAGAACAGCGCGATCGCCACGGCAAAGCCGCGCTGCCCCGGTTCGACCGCGGCCTGGATGCCTGACAGGATCGGCGCCTGGCTGGCGACATAGATGCCATAGGCGAAGGCAAAGAAGCCGAGGAAGGGCCAGAAACCGTCCGAACTGAGGCTGACCGCCAGCGGTGCCACGCACAGCAGCGACACCGCGCCGGGCAGCCACGCCCGCCAGCGCTCGTCGTGCCGGGTCAGCCATTGCGCGACATAGCCGCCCAGGATCGGCCCGGGAATGCCGCCGATGAAGAAGGCAAGGCCGAGATAGAGCCCGACGTCGCCGGTCGAGATCTCGAACTGGCGCAGCATCACCGCCGCCATCCAGAACGCCAGCGCATAGCCGATCAGGATCTGGATCGCCCAGCCGATCGACAGGCCCATGAACACGCGGTTCGCAAACAGGGTGCGCGCGGTTTCCCACAGGGGCTGCTGCTCGATGCTGGCGCCCTCGGGGGCATGGCGCCCGCGCCGCGGTTCGCGCACGGTGAGATAGAGTACCAGGCCCACCAGAACCCCGGGCAGGCCCATGAGCACGAAGGCCCAGCGCCAGCCGAACGCCTCGGCCAGCTGCCCGCCGATCACCAGCCCGGCAGCCGTGCCCAGCGTGGCGCCGAGGGTGAGGAAGCCCATCGCCTTGGCCAGTTCCCCGCGGCGGAAATAGTCCGCCACCAGTGACTGCGAGGCGGGGCCCGAGCAGCCCTCGCCCACGCCCACCCCGGTGCGCGCCAGGAACAGGCTCCAGAAACCCACCGCGGTGCCGCACGCCGCGGTCATCAGGCTCCAGAAGGTGATCGCGGCGGCCACGATGTTCTTGCGGACCGAGCGGTCGGCCAGCCGCGCCGCCGGGAAACCCGCGATCACATAGACCACCGAAAAGGCGAGGCCGCCCAGCAGCCCCAGCTGGAAGTCGCTGAGCTGGAACGCGGCCTTGATGTCTTCAACCAGGATGCCGAACACCAGCCGGTCGGCCACGCTCAGCATGCTGGTTAGTGTCAGCAAGCCGAGCACGTACCAGCGATAGGGGCCGTCGGTCGGAACCTCGTCCTGCGGGCCGGATTTCGGTGCGCTATCCTGCGCCAAGCCTCAGCGCTCCGGCCGCGCCCACAATCCGTTGTCGATCGGGATCTCCACCCCGGTCAGGAACCGCGATTCATCGCTGGCGAGAAAGAGCACCGCATTGGCGACATCGCGCGGAGCACCGAGCGACTCCTTGGGCAGCACGCCTTCGGGGATCTGCATCAGTTCCTGCCCGGCCCGGCCCGAAATGTCGCGCACCATCGGAGTTTCGATCCCGCCCGGCATCAGCACGTTGCAGCGGATCTTGTTGCCCTCGTCCTGGCAGAACATCGCTATCGATTTGGTCATCGAGCGGATCGCGCCCTTGGCGGCGGTGTAAGCCGGGATATTGCCATAACCCATCAGCGACGCGGTCGACGCCATGTTGATGATCGAGCCACCGCCCGATTTCGCCATCAGCGGAATGGCATATTTGCAACCCAGGAAGGTGCCTTCGACATGGATCGCCATGTGCAGGCGGAAATGGTCGAGCGAACATTCGAGGATGTTCTCGAAGATCACGTTGCCGGCGTTGTTGACGAGGATATCGAGCCGCCCGTGCCGCTCTTCGACCGCAGCGATCACCTCTTTCCACTGGTCTTCCTGCGTCACGTCGAGCGCAAAGGCATCGCCCTGCACGCTGTGCGCCACTTCATGCGCCAGCTCGACCTCGCGGTCGGTCACGATCACATGCGCGCCTTCTTCGGCCAGCCGCTGGCAATCCGCCTTGCCCAGACCCATCGCCCCGCCCGTTACCAGCGCAACCTTGCCTTCGACCCGTCCCGCCATCCCGCTCTCTCCCCTTGGATGCTTTTATCGCGCCAGACTATCGGCGCGGGCATGCCGCACCACTGTCGAAAGCGCTGATGTTTGCGCGAAATTGGCAGTCGCCCCGGACGGTTGGGGTGCTAGCATACCGATGGAGGGAGAGCGGCAATGATGGATCCGGCCGAGGTCGAGCGCCTCAAGGCGCTGATGGAGTGGGAAGGGCAACGCAAGTCTCCGCCTGACGGCTTTCCCCGCCTGCCCGACATGCCGGCCGCGCGTTACACCTCGCCGGAATACTTCGCGCTCGAACAGCAGCACATCTTCCGCAAGAGCTGGCTGTTCGCGGGCCATATCGACGAGATTCCCGAACCCGGCTGCTACATGCGCTGGCACAATGCCGGCGATCCGATCGTGATCGTGCACGGGCTCGATGGCGAGGTGCGGGCCTTCTACAACACCTGCCGCCATCGCGGCGCACCGGTGGTGACCGAGGATCGCGGCAAGTCGACGCGGCTGATGTGCGGCTATCACCACTGGACCTACAAGACCGACGGCACGCTGGTGGGCGTGCCCGAGCGGCAGGATTTTCCGACCGATTTCGACCTGTCGTGCCGCAGCCTGATTCCGGTGCGGTGCGAGATGTTCGGCAATGTCATCTTCGTGAACTTCGACGAACACGCACCGTCGCTGCGAGATTGGCTGGGCCCGATCGCCGATGAGTGGGAAGAATTCGCCTTCGACCGCATCCGGCTTGCCGCCCGGCACAGCTTCGAACTCAACTGCAACTGGAAAGTGGCGATGGAGGCCAACATGGAAGTCTACCATGTGCCCTTCATCCACCCCAATACGGTTGCCCCGCTGGTGGACAGCAAGCGCAACCTCAACACCATCTATCCCGGGGGCCATGCCCGCATGCTGGCGCCAGCCCCGCCGCAGACCGACCGGGCGCACGTGCGGGCGATCGACAGCCCGCCCGAGTGGCAGCAGATCGACAGCGTGGGCGAACTCGGGCGCACTTGCACCCAGAGCTACACGCTGTTCCCCAACTGGGTCTCGCCGCTGTCGAACTATTTCGTGCCGCCGCTGGTGTTCTGGCCAACCTCGCTCAACACCACAAGGCTCGAACTGGTGACCATGGCGCTCGACTGGGGTGGAGGCCCCGCCCCGGACCTGTGGACCGTGCCCGATGCGAGCCAGCCGAACGGGCGGCAGATGAGTCCGATCATCCTGGAAGACACGCAGTTCGGCGAAGCGATCCAGCACTCAATGCAAAGCGCCGCCTTCCGCAGCGTGCCGCTGTCCTACCAGGAAGCGCGGATCTACAGCTTTCACCAGTTCTGCGACCGGATGATCGGGATCGACAATATCCCGCCCGAACTGCGGGTCGAGCAAGTGATCGGCAGCGATTGGACCTGGCCCAACGATCCGCGCGTTGCGCAGATGGCCCGGGAAGCCGCCAGCGCCGCCGCGATGGCCAAATGACGCTACGGAATCCTGGCGAAAAAGTGTGGCATGAATGCCGCATATGCATTTCCTGCCTATCCCTTTTGCCAAGTGTTTCGTGACAGGGGCCACCATACAAATTCCACTGTATCCGAAGGTCATACGAGCGTTCGGAGCAGCGACAAAAAAGCGCGGGCGGGCAGCGCCCGGTCGACTAGGGAGAGAGCAGAGATGATCAAGCATAACACTCGCAATCCGTCCGGGCGCGGCGGCAGCTTGCTGCGCCACAGCCTGCTTGGCGGCGTGGCCTGTCTCGCCCTGGCGGGCCTGTCGGGCACCGCGCTGGCGCAGGATGCCGAAACCGGTGCGCAGGAAGCCGAAGAGGACTTCGGGGGCAACGTGATCCTGGTGCAGGCCCGCAAGCAGACCGAAACGCTGCAGGAAGTGCCCGTCACCGTCACCGTGATCGGCGGCGAGACTCTCGACAAATACGGCGTCGACCAGGTTGCCGAAGTGGTCAGCCGCGTGCCGACGCTCAATGTGCAGGTCGGCGGCTCGGGCTCGGGTGGCCAGCTCTCGCTGCGCGGGGTCGGCTCGTCGAACATCTCTGCCTCGTTTGACTCCGCCGTCGCCTTCGACTTCGACGGCGTGCAGGTTTCGACCATGCGCCTGGTCCAGGCCGGCTTCTTCGACACTGCCCAGATCGACGTGCTGAAAGGCCCGCAGTCGCTCTACTTCGGCAAGAGCGCCTCGGCCGGCGTGTTCGCGATCCGCTCAGCCGACCCGACGCCCAATTGGGAAGTGGGGGCCAAGGCTTCTTACGAGCTTGAGGAAAAGGGCTATCTGATCAGCGGCTACATCTCCGGCCCGCTGACCGACACGCTGGGCATCCGTGTCGCCGCGCAGTTCAACGACATCGACGAGTACCAGAAAATGCAGCCGGGCACCCCGGCGGTGAACCAGACACGCGGGCTCAAGGATTTCATCGGCCGCGTGACGTTGGCGTTCGAACCGATGGACACTTTCAGCGCCAATCTGAAGCTGCAGTATACCAAGAACGAGAATGACGGCGCGATCGGCACCGCCGAGATCGGCTGCGGCGCGAACGGCCGGGCCGACGAAGTGGCACTGCTAGGCACCGCTACTCTGCCCTTCACCGTGCTGATCCCGGCGGGCTATGACTGTAACGTCAAGGACCAGCGCTATTTCCTGCCTGACACGGCGGGCGCGCTGGCCAGCGGCGTGCCGGAACCGTCACTGGCGGCGGGCCGCGATGGCGTGCCATTTGGCGAGACCGAAATCTTCTTCGGCCGGTTGAAGTGGGACCTCGACATTTCCGACACGCTAACGCTGTCGTCGGTGTCGGGTTATCTCGACATGGAAGCGGTCGATTTCGACAACTACAGCTATGCCGGCATCGGCCCCGCATTCTCGCCGCTCGGCCCAATCGGCGGGATCGCCCCGGCCCTAGCTGCCGACAATGCCGTGGGATCGGCCCAGGGCGTGGGGACCAGCGATCCGATCAACGCGCTCAAGCAGTTCAGCCAGGAAATCCGCCTCGCGAGCGATTACGACGGCGCGGTCAACTTCATGCTGGGCGCATTCTACGAATGGCGGCGGTTCATCTTCGACACCGCGCAGAACGGGGTGAACATCTCGCTTATCGCCCCCGATCCGATCACCGGCTACACCTATGACTGGGACAAGACCCACACCACCAAGACCGAGGCGATCTCGCTGTTCGGCAGCCTGACCATCGACCTCACCGACAAGCTCGAGCTTTCGGGCGGGGTGCGCTGGACCGACGAATCGAAAACCCAAACGATCAGCATCCCCTATGTCCATGCCTTCCTCGCGGCTTCGCCGGCCTTCGTGGACAGCGGGTTCTTCTCCGGGCCGATCCCGTTCAAGGATTCGAACTGGTCGCCGGAAGCCACGATCAAGTACCAGGCCACCGACGATCTCAACCTGTTCGCCTCGTTCAAGACCGGCTTCAAGTCGGGCGGGATCGACAACTCGGCGCTGCCCTCGAACAGCCTGAGCGCGGCGGCTGCCTCGGGCGACTTCAGCTCGCTGGTTTACAAGTCCGAAACCGCGATCGGCGGCGAAGCGGGCTTCAAGTCGCAATGGGCCGGGCGCAGCTTCACACTGAACGGCACGGCTTACTACTACATCTTCGACGACCTGCAGGTGCAGAACTTCAACGCCACCACGGTGCAGTTCATCACCAGCAACGCCGGCCAGGTGACGACCAAGGGTGTCGATCTGACCTGGGCGTGGAACACGCCGGTCGAAGGGCTGAACTTCTCGGGCAGCTGGTCCTATCTCGATGCCAAATATACCGATACCTTCCTGCAGCCGGGCGGTGCAGGCGGGCCGGTTGACCTTGACGGGCGGCGCGCTTCGCAGGCGCCGAAGTGGTCGGGCAATTTGGCGTTCGACTGGGCCATCCCGGTGGCCGATACGCTCGAGCTGACGCTGGGCGGTAACGCGGCCTACAACGACGGCTACATCACCGACGAATCGACGCTCAACGACTTCGTGCAGCCCAGCTTCGTCACGCTGGACGGTAACATCTCGATCGGCGATCCCGATGGCAAGTGGCGGCTCTCGCTGGTGGGTGTGAACCTGACCGACAAGATCTACACCATCACCACCGGCGGGCGTCCGTTCCTGGCCGGGGCGAACAGCTTCGGCGTGCCAGTGGGCGACGATATCGTCATGACCCAGAACCGGGGCCGCCAGGTCTTTATCGAGGGCCGGATCCGCTTCTGATCCCTCGAACAGGTGCAAACGCATACGGGCGGGCCGAATGGTCCGCCCGTTTCGTTTGGGGCAAGCCGCGAAATGCGCCCGCCCCTATCCAAAAATGCGCATTGCCCCCGGGGCGCCGAGCCAACATGATGCGCCGGGATTTGACACAAAGGGCGAGGGAACAGGCCATGTCACGCGAGCAACTGATCGCAATGACCCGCAATCTGGTGGCGCATGGCGCTGCCGACACGATGGAATATGCCGACGAGGTCGTGCGCATCCCCGCATCGGCCTATACCGACGAGGCGCTGTTCGAGCGCGAGAAGCGGCAGATCTTCCGCCGGCTGCCGCTGATGGTGGCGCCCAGCTGCGAAATCCCCGAACCGGGCGACTACAAGGCGATGGACATCTGCGGCGTGCCGCTGCTGCTGACCCGCCAGAAGGACGGCAGCGTCGGCGCCTTCCTCAACATGTGCACCCACCGCGGCAATCCGGTGGCAAGCGGCAGCGGCAAGGCCAATCGCTTCACCTGCGGCTATCACGGCTGGACCTTCAAGAACGACGGCGACCTGATCGGCGTTGCCAGCCCGCAGGATTTCGGCAAGATCGACAAGGCGGCGCACTGCCTGACGCGGTTCCCAGTTTACGAAAGCGCGGGCCTGATCTGGGCCACGCTCGACCCCGCATCCAAGCTCGACATCGCCGATTACCTGTGCGGTTATGACGAATTGCTCAAGGCGTTCGAGTTCGAGGGCTGGACGCTATTCAGCCAGCGCACGCTGGCCGGGCCGAACTGGAAGACGGCCTATGATGGCTATCTCGATTTCTACCATCTGCCGGTGCTGCACGCGAACACCTTCGGCGCCGACTTCTACAACCGCGCCAACTATTTCGCCTTCGGCCCGCACCAGCGGCTGTCGACCCCGTCGCAATTCGCGATCAAGGTCTCGGGCGAGGATGACCAGAAGCTCGACCTGACCAAGCTGGCCGACGACGAATTGCCGCAGGAAGTGCTGGTGCAGGGCGTGTGGACGATCTTCCCGCACATCTCGATCGCCAGCTTCTATGGCGGCGGTCAGCGCGGCGCGATGATCAGCCAGCTGTTTCCCGGCAAGACAGTGGGCGAAAGCTACACCACGCAGTTCTATGTAATGGAGAACCGGCCGGAAACCGAAGCCGATGTGAAGGCCGCGCATGAGCAGTTCGATTTTCTCGAGATCGTGGTGCGCGACGAGGACTACAAGACCGGCAAGCGCCAGCACGAAGCCCTGCAAAGCGGGCTGATGAAGGAAGTGCTGTTCGGGCGCAACGAGCGCGGCGGGCAGGTCTTCCACCAGTGGGTCGAGAAGCTGACCGACGCCAGCGACGAGGAACTGATCGACATCTTCGCGCGCGAGAAGCTGGCCCAGGCGGCGGAGTAGGTACTAGCCCCCCTCCTTGGTCAAGGATGGGATGGGGGTGGTTGCAGGCATTGCGAAGCCCGGTGGCACCACCCCGCTGCGACGAGGGCGGCAGAGCCGCCACGTCTCGCTGCCTCTCCTCTTCTACCCGAACGCAGGCCGGAAGTTCGATTCGCCCCAATCCTGCTTCGGCGCCCATTCGGCCATGTCTTCCAGCTTGCCTTCCAGTTCGGGGAAGCGCTCGTAGACATGGTCCATGTCGACCGAGAACGGCTTGGTCGGCGCGGTGTTGTTGTATTCATAGAAGGCCGCGATCCCGGCCGCGAAATCCTTGCGCATGGCCTCGGGCATGTCGTCGCCCGCCGCACGCACCAGGTAGTCGCCGAATTCCTGCGGGGTGCAGGGATCATACTTGACCGGCTTGCCCAGCGTATCGCTGAGCACCTGCGCCACTTCGGGCCCGCGCATGCGGCGCGGCCCGCCGATGTTGAGCCAGGCGCCTTCCATGTCGGGCCGTTCGAGGCTGGCGAGCATGAACCGGGCGACATCGTCGAGGCTGATCCAGTTGGCTTCGAGATGCGGGGCGTGCGGATAGACATAGCGCCCTTCGTTGACGATGAAGGGTCGCGCCCAGTTGGTCAGCAGATTGTCCATGAAAAGCACGCTGCCGAACACGGTGCCCGGCGCACCCGAGCGCCACAGCGCGTTGATGCCCGCGGTGTTGCCAGCATAGGTGAAGGCATCGCCCGGCTTGTCCGGGATCCAGCTCGAGGTGTTCCACACCACGCGCTTGACGCCCAGTTCCGCCGCTGCCTTGCCGACATCGCCGACAAGCACCGCACGGTCTGCTCGCGCCTGCAGCGGATGGGTATAGAAGATATAGTCCGTACCTTCGAGCGCGGCGCGGTAAGTGGCCGGGTCGTAGAGATCCATCGGCCGCACTTCGACCCGCTCGACCCCGTCGATGTTGGCCCCGGCAAAGGGATCTGCCTGGCGCGAGATCGCGCGGACGTCATAACCTGCCGCCAGCGCCTGGCGCACCTGCGCCAGCCCCTGCCTGCCCGATGCGCCGATCACTGTGATGAGTGCCATATCCGTCTCTCCCAATCTGTTTGAGGGGAGCCTAGGAAGTGCTGGCGGGCAGCGCACCGCGCCAAAGTGATAGCGCGAAAATGACAGGGCACCGGTCGGATCCGTGACCTAGCGAAAAGGCCCGTTGCCGCAGCGTCATGGCCCGCTGACAAGGGCGCATGCAGAACCGCTATTGGCGCATCGACGCACGCCCGCAAGGCACGGCATTCAGCGAGGCTTTGACCCTGGTTGAAGCCCCAGTGCCCGAACCCTCCGACGGCGAAATCACCATCCGCAACGCGCTGCTATCGATGGATGCCGGCACGCGGATGTGGCTGACCGACCGGACCGACGGCTACCAGCCGCCGCTGGCCACCGGCACGCCGATGACCGGGCTGGTGATCGGCCACGTCGCGGCTTCGCGCCATTCCGATTTTCCCGAGGGCACGCTGGTGCGCGCGTTCGGGCAATGGGCAGATTACAGCCAGATCGATCCGGTGATGGCGGGGGCGGTGAAGCTCAATCCGGCGGTATCCGACCGGCGCGCCTGGTTCGGGCCGCTCGGCATGAACGGCTGGACCGCATTGTGGGGCGTGGAGCAGACCGGTGCCGCCAAGGCGGGAGAAACCGTGCTGGTTTCCGCCGCTGCAGGCGCCACGGGGATTCTCGCTGTGCAGATCGCGCAGCTGCTGGGTTGCCAGGCCTGGGGCATCGCTGGGGGCGGAGACAAATGCGCCTTCCTGACCGGCACGATCGGGATCGACGGCGCGGTTGATTACAAGTCGGGCGATGTGGGCGCGCAGCTTGACCGGATCGGCGGGATCGACGTCTATTTCGACAATGTCGGCGGGCCGCTGCTCGACCAGGTGCTGACTCGCATGAACCACTATGGCCGGATCGCGGTGTGCGGGCTCGTGTCGGACTATACCTCGGGCACGCGCACTTCCCCGCGCGAGTTCGACCAGGTGCTGATGCGGCGCCTGCGGATCGAAGGCTTCTTCTCGCCCGACTTCATGGACCAGGGCGAACGGCTCACCGCCCGGCTCAAGGACTGGGTCGATGCCGGGCAGCTTGCCATGCCCTATGACGTCACGCATGGGCTGGAGCACACGCTCGAGGCCTATGCGAAGCTGTTCTCGGGCGCCAATATCGGCAAGGTGATCGTGGAGCTGGACCAATGAACATGCGAGTGGACGACCGCGAGGCGATCCGCGAGATCATCGCCGCCTATGCCCATGCCATCGACCGGCGGAGATGGGACATGATCGGCAGCCTGTTTCACGCGGACGGCGTGTTCAAATTCGCCGGCGTGGACGGCGACTGGCGCGGCTTCATCGAACAGGCCAGCGCCATCCTCAACCCCTGCATCGCGACGCAGCACCAGCTGGGCCAGACGTTGATCGGCTTCGAGGGATCCGACGTAGCGCATGCGGAAACCTACATGACCGCGATGCACATCGTGCCGGCCGGCTATCCGCGGACCGAGGTGTTCCCTGATTGGGGCCGGACTTATTCGGCGGTGGTGGCAGGCCGTTATATCGACCGGTTCGAACGCCGCGACGGCGCCTGGAAGATCGCCAGCCGCACCGGGCTGTACGACTGGCGCGAATATCGCGAACTGGGCGAAGGGGCGGATCTTGCGCCACTGCCGCAGGAAGTGCGCGGCTATCATGACGACCGCGATCCTTCGACCCCGGTGGTCGCCCGGTTCCGCGGTCAGAGCAGCGGCGGCTAGGGCCGGGAAATCGCGAACGCCCCGGTCATGGTCGCAACCGGCGTGCCGTCGCGCAGGATCGCGCCGCTGCAATAGGCGGTGCGCCCGCCCATCCGGTCGATTGCCACGCGGCATTCGAGCCAGTCGCCCAGCTTCACGGGCCCGAGAAAATTGGTGGTGAGCGAAATCGTCGCCACCGCCGGATGCGGGCGCTCGGCATTATAGACCGCATGGCTCAGCGCCACATCGGCCAGCGTCGTCAGCACCCCGCCGTGGGCGGCATCGCGGTAATTGATGTGGTGCGGCAGGATCCGCAGCCCCACCGTGCGCGGGCCGCCAGGGTTGTCCCGCAGGTAATAGGGCCCGCCATGGTCGAGAAAGCCGGGCGAGAAGCCGGCCGGTTTGAAGCCTTCGGGGATTGCGCTCGCATCCATGCGGGACACCCTAGCTCAGGCGACGCCACGCGCCGCTATGAATTGTGCCAATGGCTTGGCCCGGCACGCACCCTAAACCCACGCCCCATGGGAGAACATGCTGAAACAATCGAGCCCGGCTCGTTCTGCGACATCGTGCGCGAGCATGCGCGCGCGCAGGGCGATGTCATCGCTTTCACCTTCGGCGACGAGGAGATCAGCTTCGCCGAGCTTGAGGCCGGCAGCAACGCCTGTGCCCGCGCGCTGGCCGCGCTTGGAGTCAAGAAAGGCGATCGCGTCGCCTTTCTCGGCAAGAACCACCCGCTTTATTTCGAAGTGCTGCTGGGCGCGGCCAAGCTGGGCGCAGTGATGACGCCGGTGAACTGGCGGCTCGCCCCGCCCGAGGTTGCCTACATCATCGACAATTGCCAGGCCGAAGTGGTGTTCGTCGGCGAGGGCTTCGCGGGCGTGGTTGAACAGGTGCGGGCCGAGACTCCGCGCGTCAAACAGGTGATCGGGATCGATGCGCCGGATTGCAGCGGCCCGGATTACCGCAGCTGGCGCAATGGCTTTTCCAGCGAGCCGGTGGCGATCGCGGTCGGGCTCGATGACGATGCCCTGCAGCTTTACACCTCGGGCACCACCGGTCGGCCCAAAGGCGCGGTGATGACCCATGGCTCGATCCTGTCGAGCCGCGATCCTTCGCTCGCCGCCCAGATGCGCGACTGGCAGCAGCCGATCGAAGGCGATGTGACGCTGCTGGCTATGCCGTGCTTCCATATCAGCGGCACTGGCACCGGGATCGGCACGATGGTGGCGGGTACCAATTCGATCGTGCTGCCCGAATACGATCCGACCCAGGCGCTCGACCTGATTGCCAATTACAACATCTCGAAGATCTTCCTGGTCCCGGCCGCGATCCAGATCCTGCTGAACCATCCGCGCGTGCACGAGACCGATTTCAGTCGCCTCAAATACATCACCTATGGCGCCTCGCCGATCCCGCTCGAGCTGATGAAGCGCGCGATCGACGTGCTGGGCTGCGGCTTCGTGCAGATGTATGGGATGACCGAGACGAGCGGCACGATCGTGGCGCTCGATCCCGAGGATCACGTTCCCGAAGGCAGCCCGCGGATGCGCTCGGTCGGCACGCCGCTGCCCGGGGTCGAGGTCAAGATCATCGACGAGGCGGGCAATGAAGTGCCGGCCGGCACGGTCGGCGAAATCGCTACCCGCTCGTCCAAGAACATGCGCGGCTACTGGAACAATCCCGAAGCCACCGCCGCGACGATCGATCCCGAAGGCTGGCTGCGCACTGGCGATGCCGGCTATTTCGACGAGGACGGCTATCTCTACATCCACGACCGAGTGAAGGACATGATCATCTCGGGCGGGGAGAACGTCTATCCGGCCGAGGTCGAGAACGCCATCTATGCCCATCTCAAAGTGGCCGATGTGGCAGTGATCGGCGTGCCCGACGAGAAATGGGGCGAAGCGGTGAAGGCCTGCGTGGTGGTGAAGGACGGTGAGCAGCTGACCGAAGCCGAAGTGATCGCGCATGCGCGCCAGCACATCGCCGGATACAAGTGCCCCAAGTCGGTCGATTTCATTCCTGCCTTGCCGCGCAACCCCAGTGGCAAGATCCTGCGGCGCGAGCTGCGCGCACCCTATTGGGAAGGCAAGGATCGCGCGGTCAACTGAGATGGAGCGGGGCACCCTCCCGGTCCGGCAGATCGCCTGGTTCGTGCCCGACATCATCGCCGCCGCCCGCGCTCATCATCTGGCATTCGGTTCTGGCCCCTTTTTCGTGTTCGAGCATGTGCCGCTCGCCTGGAGCGAGCATCGCGGTATGCGCGTGACGCACGACCATTCGAGCGCCTATGGCCAATGGGGCGAGGTGATGGTCGAATTCGTGATGCAGCACGGCGCTGACCCCAGCGCGTTTCACGAGATGTATCCGGCGGGCAGCGGCGCCCAGGGCCTGCACCACATGGCACTGTGGGTCGACGATCTCGATGGTGCGATCGCGCACCATGCGCGCCAGGGCATGCCGCTGGCGCAATTGTCGCAGACCACCACCGGCACCCGCTATGCCTTTGTCGATGCCACCGCCAGCCTTGGCCACATGTTCGAACTGTACGAGCCGACTGAGGCGCTGACGGGCTTTTACGCGCTGGTGCGCGAGGCCGCGCAGGGATGGGACGGTAGCGAGCCGATCCGCAGACTGGGCTAGTTCGCGTCGGCGAGCGTCGGTAGGTCGACCAGTGCCGCGCGGCATTCGGCATCGGCCAGCGCCGCCACCACCGAAAACGCCACAAAGCCCGCTTCACCCAGTGCGGCGATCACTCTGGCCGCTTCGCCGTCAGTGATGGCGGTATGCTCGTAGGGGATCCGCCTCGCATAGGCTAGGCACGCACGGGTGCCTTCGTCGAACGCCGCTTCGTCCACCACCCCAGCGCCTGTGTCCGCGCAACCGTGCACGTCCGCAATGGCCTGGCGCACCAGCACGACCAGCGGGGCCGGCAATGCCTGCTCAGCAGACTGGCGGAACGCCAGATAGTCCCCCGCGAGCGCGGGATTGCCCGACAGCGCGGCCGCGATCGGGCCGTTCACAGCGCCGGCTCCGCCAGGCGCGGCGTCGGCAAAACGGTCCGCTCCATCGCTTCGGGTTCAAGCCCCATCGTGATCAGCGCCTTGGCCAGCGCGAGGAACAGCGAGACGCCCAGGCCCAGTTCGGCGATCTGCGCCGGCGTGAA
Source organism: uncultured Porphyrobacter sp. (assembly GCA_964500135.1). Classification (GTDB taxonomy): domain Bacteria; phylum Pseudomonadota; class Alphaproteobacteria; order Sphingomonadales; family Sphingomonadaceae; genus Erythrobacter. The sequence continues at coordinate 20,186 of CAZCNF010000002.1, read as the reverse complement.
ATGCCGGTGCAGTGCTGCACGCGCATCCCGATCGAGCAGGGCGGGATCGTGGATCAGTGCGTCGGTGAATTTCAGCGCGGCCTTTTCCGCCTCGGTCAGGCGCGCGGACCGTTCGTAGCCATCGGTGATGTCATCGACCACCTCTTCGCCCAGCCCCTCCCCCAACGCCTTGTCGAAGCGCACTTGCCGGCAGAAGCCGCATTCGGTCACGCGGGCATTGCGCATCCGCGCCACTTCCTTGACCCGGGCGGGAACCACGTTGCTGTCCCAGAAGCGGCCGTAAAGCGCGAAAAAGCGTGCGGCGAGTTCCGGCTGGTGCGCCAGCACCGAACCGAAGTGAGGCGGCTCACCCGGGATGGCGGAAGATGCGCGGGGGATGGTGGACAACGTCAGTCTCCTCGGGACGGTCTCCTTGCTACCGATGTGTAACGCAGCGAGGGCCGCGCCGCCCTTGCCAGTTTTCGCAGGGGCTTGGGAGATTGCCGCATGGCAAAGTGCCTTCCGCAACAAGGAGGATTCCGATGCCCGGCGAAGCGCAGCATGTGATCGAACAGTTCTGGCGGATCCAGGACGACGGGGACTACACGAGGCTGGCCCCGCTGTTCGCGGAAGACGCGGTCGTCGAAGACCCGATCTGGGGCCGCTTCGAAGGGCGCGACGCGATCCTTGGCTTCATGACCACCATGGTCAAGGAAATGGGCGAGCGTAAGATCCACTTCACGGTCGACGAGATCTGCGGCGACGATCATGCCTGCTGGGCGCGCTGGACCATGCACTCACCCGAAGGCTCGCGCGGAGGCTGCGGGATTTACAAGGTCGCAGGAGGCCAGCTGACCTATTACCGCGACTACATGGATCCGCCCGCCGAAGCGGGCTGATCCGCTGCACCATCACATCGGGCGATAGGCCGGGTGCCCGCTTTCGGTCAGGTCGAGCATCGGTAGCGGGAATTCGGCCACCGGGCTGGCGTCGGGCTGGTCGGGCATGGGCACGGTCCAATCCATGATATAGCGGCGGCTGGAGATGCGCCATTCCTCGCCTGAGTCTGTCGCGCGCTTCTGGTATTCGTCGAGGTAGCGCCCGCCATACATGTTGCCCCTGTAGGGCGCATCGCCTTCGCGCCGCAGCCCCACCGCAATGCCATAACATTCGCCGATCGCCGTCGTGGCCGAGGTCAGCCGGATCTGGAGCGAATTGAGCATGTGCCAGCGACGCCCGGTCGAGCGTTCGACCGCCATCACCACCGGAACGAATTCCGCTGCCGTGCCCTTGAAGAAGCCATAGTCGATCACGGCATCGGGCCAGTAGCAGCCGGCCTGACCGGCGTCGTCGAGCCAGTCGAGCGTGCGCGAATAGCGCGCGACAAGTTCGGCGATCGCCTGCTTGTCGAGCAGCTCCTGCAGCGCCTGTTCCATCGTCATGCCCTCCCCGTCCACCAGGCGGGAATGCTGAGCGGGAAGCGTTCCTGCGCGGTGCGCATCGCGTCCCCGGCATCGACGGGCAGCGCTGGATCCTCGGTCGGGGCCAACCCGCCGCCTGCGCCCTTCACCGGATCGACATACTCCAGCTTGATGTCCGCCAGCACGTCGGCGAAATCGTGCCCTTCGTGATGGTCCGACATCTGGTGATGGTAGAAGGCCCATTTGTCCCTGAACGAGAGCAGGCAGTAATAGACATTCTCCTCCTGCCCCTTCCAGTATTCATAGCGCACCACGCCGTCTTCAGTGGCGAAGGTCTGCTTCACCATGTCGGCCATGATCGCTTCCCACTTGGCCTCCTTGCCGGACTTGATGCGGATATGGGCGAGCAATGTTGCCATGTCAGGTTCTCCTCAGGCGGGGGTCACGTCGAGTTGCAGTTCCAGCGTGCCAAGCATGATGCCGGGCTGGTGGAGGAAAGTGTTGCCGGGCGCATATTCGAAATGCGCCAGCCGGTCGCACAGCCGGTTCCAGGCGATGGTCTGCTCCAGCCGACTGAGGCCGGCGCCCGGGCACACCCGCGGGCCGGCAGAGAAAGCGAGGTGGCGCGTCACTGCCTTGCGATCGAGCTTGAGCTCCTTCGGGTCCTCGAACTCGTCGGGATCGACATTGGCCGCGCCCCAACGCAGGTGCAGGGTTGAACCAGCGGGCACGGCAACACCCTGGAACACCTCGTCCTGCGCGCACATACGGGTGGAAAGGCCTTGGGTCGGGCTGCGCAGCCGCATCCCTTCCTCGATGAACGGACGGATCAGGGCACGGTCAGCCTTGAGTCGTTCGAACAGCCCCGGCCGCTCGCTCAGCAGCTGGGCCTGTTCGCAAAGCGCATATTGCGTGGTCTCGAGCCCGCCGATCACCATGGCATAGACCACGCCGTTGATCTCGTCGTCGGTCAGCTTGCGGCCCAGTGCCTTGTATTCGACCTGAGTGAGGAAGCTGATCATGTCGTCCTGGGGATTGGCGCGCTTGGCGCGCACCTTGTCACGCACATAGTCCGACATGCCAGCCAGCAGGCGGAACTTCTCGGCGGTCTGTTCGGGCGTGAGGATGTTGTTGTGCCCGCAGCCATGGACATAGGACATGACCTGCGCATTGCCCCAGACCTCGAGCTGGGGAATGTCTTCCAGCGGGAAGCCCAGCACGCTGGCCATGGTCCGCTGCGGCAGCGGCCGCGCGAACTGCGCCACGAAGTCGATCCGGCTGCTGCCTCCACCCCGGTCGAGCCACTGGTCGATCAGCTGGTCCACATGGCCGGTAATCATCGCGCGGTGCCGGTTGGCGCCGGGGCCAACCCAGGGATCGGTCAGTTCCTGCCGGTGCGCGCGCCACAGTTCCTGCGTCGGGCGCAGCGAAACGATCGATTGCACCATGGCATCGAGATCGGGCATTTCGCGTGCCAGTCGGCCCGATTGCTGGATCTGCGCGACCAGCAGGTCGAGCAGCGGGGGAAAGCGAGACCAGTCCTTCACCACCCGCGAGATATCGGCGTGCTTGGTCAGGATATAGGCATCGCGATCGGGCGTCAGGCCTTCGCCCGGCAGACGCAGCACAGGCGCTTCGGCATGCAGGATGTCGTAGGCTTCGTACCAGTGTTCGGCCGCACCGGGGCCGAACAGGTCGACATCGGCCAGCGCGTGCGGGCAAGCCATCGCGCTCAGTTCGTGATTGGGGTGCCTTGCCTCCATCGCCTCTCCGACCGGCCGGCGGCGCTGTGGTCTATCGAAACCGCCAATTGCCGTGACGTCACTATCACCGCAGCCTGCACCCGATAGCCACACGCGTTTTTGGCAGGGCAGGCAGTCCGGGAGAAAGAACCACCATGAGCCGCATCGCCAAGCTTGCGCCCGACGAGTGGGACCCGCGCCTCAAGGCAGCGATCCGCCCGGAGAACCTCACCGACCTCGAACAGGGGCTGACACGCTTTTTCGCCCATTGCCCCGAGCAGGCCCTGGGGCTGATGCAGTTTGCGGGGGCGCTCAAACTCAACCGCAGCCTGCCCGAACGGCTGGTGGAACTGGTGCGGCTCCGCATCGCCTTCTTCAACCAGTGTCGCAGCTGCATGGCCATCCGCTATTCCGACGCGCTGGCCGACGGGCTCGACGAGGGACTGGTGTGCTCGCTCGAGCGGCCGCAGGAGGCCGCGAACCTGACCCCGGCGGAAAAGGCGGCGATCCGCTATGGCGAACTGATGGCAACCGACCATCTCGCGATCGACGAGGTGGTCCATGACGAATTGCGGCGCCACTTCAGCGAGGCCCAGATCGTCGAACTGGGCATGACCTGCGCCTTCTTCGTCGGCTTTGGCCGCCTGGCCGCGAGCTGGAAGATGGTGGAGGAACTGCCCGAGGCCTTCCAGCAAGCCGAAACCATCGCCCCCTGGGGGCAAGCATCCATCAAGGTGAGATAGGGTCCCGCAATCCATGGCCACCGCATCCCAAGACCTGTCGATCAACCTGTTCGATCCGCAGCTGCAGCAATGCCCCTATGAGGCCTACAAGCGGCTGCGCGACGAGGCACCGGCCTATCGCATCCCGGGTACCGACATGTATGTGGTGACCCGCTACGAGGATGTCCGGCGGGTTCTGACCGATCCGGAAACCTTCCCCAGCAGCGCCGGCAACACCCCCTATCGCACCAACACCAACAACCTCGAACGCGCCAAGAAGGTGGCGGCCCGGTTCGAGGAAAAGGGCTGGGTGCCGGCCCCGACGCTCAACGGGCGCGACGATCCCAACCATCGCCAGATGCGCGCGATGTTCAACGAAGCCTTCAAGCCCAGCCGGATCAAGGAAATCGACCCGCTGGTCGAAACGCTCGCCTATGACCTGATCGACGGGTTCATCGCCGATGGGCGGTGCGAATGGGTCAGCCAGTTCTGCGTGCCGCTGCCGCTCTACATCATCGGCGAGCAGATGGGCGCGAAGCGCGAGGACATGTGGCGGATTAAGCGCTGGACCGATGCCTTCTTCCAGCGCATCTCGATGATGCTGCCGGAAGAGCTCGAACTGGAAATGGTCGACCGCGAGATCGAGGCGCAACACTATTTCCAGCCGATCTTCGAACGGCTGCGGGCCAATCCCGACGATTCGCTGATCAGCGTGCTGGTCAACACCGTGATCGAGGGCTGGGGCCGGACGCTGACCGACAACGAGCTGCACGCCGAAATGATGGCCGACACCTTCGTCGGCGGCAGCGAAACCACCACCAATGCGCTGGCGGCGGGGATGAAGCTGCTGATCGAGAACAAGGATGTGTGGCGCCAGCTCAAGTCCGATCCCGAGCGCTACATGAAGACCTTTGTCGAGGAAGTGGTGCGGCTGGAAAGCCCGGTGCAGAGCCTCATGCGGTTCTGCGCCAGGGACACCGAAATCGGCGGCATGCGGGTGCCGGCCGGCGCGCTGATCAATGTCCGCTTCGCTGCCGCCAACCGCGACGAACGTTTCTTCGAATGCCCCGAGAAGATCGATCTGGAACGACCCAAGGCGGGCGCGCACATGGGGTTCGGTTCGGGCACGCACCATTGCCTCGGCGCGCCATTGGCCCGGCGCGAGCTGGCCTGGGGCTTTACCGCAGTGGTCGACCGGTTCGAGGACATGTGGTTTGCCGAAGGGAAGAACGACTTCACCTATCACCCGCACTTCCTGCTGCGCAGCCTCAAGCAGTTGCACATCGAATTCGAGCCGAGCAGGCGCTGAGATGGCAAGTGTGCTGGAACGAGGGGCCGGGCCACTGCGGATCGACATGGCGCGCCAGCCCGATCCGGCCCTGACCGACCGGCCGATCGAGGGCAGCCGCTACTGGTCGCGCGAGTTCATGGAGCGCGAGTGGGACGGGATCTGGACCCGGGCCTGGCTGATCGGCGGGCTGGTCGAACAGGTCGAGCGGCCAGGCGACTTCTTCACCTATGAGATCGGGCGGGAATCGATCCTGGTGACGCACGGCGAGGACGGGGTGGTGCGCGCCTTCTACAATGTCTGCCCGCACCGCGGAAAACGGCTGGTGATGGAAGAGCAGGGCCATGCCAAGCGGATCGCCTGTTCCTATCACGGCTGGCGCTTCACCAGCGGGGGCGAGCTCAATTTCGTGCCCTGCCCGGAAGATTTCGCGGGCGGCAGCCCGTGCGGCAAGGTGCGGCTGGAGGAACTGCGCTGCGAGACCTTCGCCGGTTTCGTGTGGGTCAACATGGACCCGGCCGCGCCGCCGCTGGCCGAGCATCTCGGCCCGGTGATGCCCCAGATCGACTGCTACCGGATGGAGCAGATGCGCCGCACGCACTGGGTGACGCTGGAAGGCGACTGGAACTGGAAATGTGTGCAGGACAATTTCAACGAGAGCTATCACCTGCCGTTTGTCCACCCGCAGACCCGCTTCGTGATGGAGCAGAGCTACAAGGACTGCCAGTTCGACCTCTACGCCCCGCACGGCCATGCCCGCATGTTCATGCCGGGGTCGCGCCCGTCTCGCTCGCTGCGCGGCCACACCGATACCGTGCTGGCCATGATGGCACGCGAGCTGACCTATTGGGGCCTCGACCCCGAGGATTTCCGCGATGACCCGCTCGCCACGCGCAGCGCGCTGCAACGCGCCAAGCGCGAGCAGGGTGCAGCCAAGGGCTATGACTATGCGCGGTTCCATGATGCGCAGCTGACCGACCATTTTCACTACACCGTCTTCCCCAACCTCAGCTTCAGCCTGAAGCCCGACGGTTGCATCTGGCTGCGGGCCGATCCGCACCCGACCGATCCCGAACGCTGCCTGTTCGACATGTGGTACTTCACCTGGTTCCCCGAGGGGCAGGACCGCTATTTCAGCTATTCGATGGGCCAGGAAGTCGACCGCACCGTGCCGGTGGAGCACCTGCGCGGCATGGTGGGCGAACTGAGCTGCGGCCCCGGCATCGACCAGGACGTATCGATCTGGAGCGAGCAGCAGCAGGGGCTGCGCTCACGCGGCTATCGCGGCGGGCACCTGGCGGGGCAGGAAGCACGGGTGCGCTTCTTTCACGACACGATCGACCGCTGGCTGGAGCGGGCCTGACGCAGCTGGGCCGGGTCAGCTGTTGTCGCGTCTCGCCGCGCTGCGCCCGGCGATATAGCCGAAGGTGAGCGCCGGGCCGAGCGTGCCACCCGCGCCGGCATAGATCCCGCCGGTGGGGCAAGCGATCGCATTCCCCGCGCCATAGAGCCCGGCGATCGGCTGCCCGTCATGGCCCAGGATGCGGGCGGCGCCATCGGTGCGCGCCCCGCCATTGGTGCCGAGCAGTCCCATACGGATCTCGATCGCATAGAACGGTGCCCGCGCGATCGGGCCCAGCGTCACTGCGGTGCCGCTGCGCGACCGATCGCCGTAGAAATGGTCATAGGCGCTGGTGCCGCGGTGAAAATCGGGATCGTGCCCCGCTTCGGCATGGGCATTGAAGCGCGCCACCGTTGCTTCCAGCGCTGCCCCGTCGATGCCCAGCTTGTCGGCCAGCTCGCCAAGGCTGTCGGCGCGTGCGACCCAGCCGGGTACCGGCTGGCCAGGCAGGCGCGGCCCGATCGGATAACGCTCGACATAGTCCTGGTCGAACACCAGCCAAGCCGGCAGGTTGAGATAGTCGTAACGCTGCGGATCGAAGGCGTGGAAGGCACCGGCCAGCGCGGAATAGTTGGCCGCCTCGTTACAGAAGCGTTTCGCCTCGCGGTTGACGAGGATCGAATGCGGCACCGTGCGCTCGATCAGCACGGGCATGGCGCGCTGCTCGCCGCCGGGCCAGGGCGCATCAGGCACGACCAGTGTCGGGGCCCACCAGGCCTGCGTCATGTTGCCGAGCTTCGCCCCGCTCTGCATCGCCAGGGCGAGGCCTTCGCCGCGCGCGGTGGGCGGGCTGGCCGGGGCATCCATCGGCCCGCGCAGGAAAGCCTGACGCTTGTCCTCATCCCATTCGAAGCCGCCGGTCGCGATCACCACCCCCGACCTTGCACGAAGTTCGAGCGGCTTGCCCTCGCGCACAGCCCGGATCCCCGTGATGCGCTCGCTATCGCGGATCAGTTCGCGCGTCTCGACCCCCAGCATGGGCTCGATCCCGCGTGCCAGGCAGGCCTTGAGCAGCCGTGCGACCATCGCCTGGCCGAAGCCGCGTTCCTGGTTGGCGATCCGGCGCTGCATTTCCTCGGGCGGGACTATGCCGGTGCCACCGCCAAGCGGCGTCTCGCGCAGCATCATCGGCTTCAGTTCCTCGATCGCATAGATGCGATCGGCCCATTCGCCGAGTTCGCCCAGCGCAAACAGGTCGTGGTCAAGCGCCCGGCCACCTTGCGGCTTGGCGCCGGGCCGGTCGAGGTAATAATCGGGATAGCCTTCAAGCAGCGACACGCTGAGCGCGCCAATGGTCTCGAGGAATGCCAGCGCTTCGGGGCCGCGATCGACGAAAGCTTCCAGCGTCTCGTCGACCAGGTCGCCATGATCGAGCGATCGGAAATAGGCCAGTGCATCCGTGCGGCTGTCAGCCATTCCCGCCGCCCGCTGACGCGGATTGTCCGCCACCCAGATGACCCCGCCCGACACCGCCGAGGTTCCGCCGACCCGCTCGAACCGCTCTACTAGCGCGACTTGCGCGCCCGCTTCGTGCGCTGCGAGCGCAGCCGCCATTCCGGCCGCGCCCGATCCCAGCACAATCACATCGACTTGTTCCATCGCCGCTGTCTTGGACCATGGGCCAATTGCGGCAACCCTCCATTTTGGCGAGGTGCGCCTGGATTTGCGCAAGGCTAGTGGAAGGACACTGCAAGGAGAGGCTTATGAAACTGCAAGGCAAGGTCGCGGCAATCACCGGAGGCACCGCAGGCTTGGGGCGCGGGATTGCCGAAGCCTACTTGGCCGAAGGCGCGAACGTAGCGCTGTTCGCGCGCAACGCGGAAAAGGGCGCGCAGGTGCTTGAGGAACTCGGCGCTGGTGATCGGGCCTTCTTCGTGGCTGGCGACGTGATGGACCAGGGCGATGTCGAGGGCTTCATCGACCGGGTGGTCGAGCATTTCGGCACGATCGACATCCTCGTCAACAATGCCGGCGGTGCGGGTGACCTGCAACCACTGGTCAACCTCAGCGACGAAGCCTTCGACGAAGCCATGAAATGGAACGTCTACTCGACTTTCTGGGCAAGCCGCCGCGCGCTCAAAACCATGATCGACCGGAAAAGCGGGCGCATCATCAACATGTCCTCGATGGAGGGCAAACACGGCAAGCCGGTGTTCACGGCCTATACCGCCGCCAAGCACGCGGTGATCGGCATGACCAAGTCGCTCGCACGCGAGGTGGGCGAACTGGGCATCACCGCCAACTGCATCTGCCCCGGGCTGGTGGTGACCGACATCATCAAGAACAACGGCCCGGCCACCGCCAAGGCAATGGGCATGGAGTTCGACGAGATGATCGCGATGTTCGCCAGTGAGGCCGCGATCAAGCGGCCCAACACGGTCGAGGAGATCGCGGCGGTCGCGCTGCTGCTGGCCAGCAAGGAAGGCGGCGGCATCACTGGCGCCGCCCTCAGCGTGGACGGCGGCACCGCGCAATACTGAGGGCCGCGATCAGCCCTCCTGCATGCGTGCCATGGCCGCGCCAACGGCCGCTTCGATGTCGCGTGCCTGCGGATTGCCGCGCAGTGTCAGCCCGCCATTCGGCTGGATGTTCTGCCCGGTCACGAAGGCACGGTCGCTGCACAGCCAGGCGCAGGCTTCGGCCACGTCCTGACTGGTGTTGAGCCGACCCAGCGGATAGCGCGGCAGGAAGGCGTCGACGAGGCCCGGCACCTTGAAACTGTCCGACGTCATCGGGCTTTCGGTGAAGGCAGGCGACACAGTGTTGGCCTTGATCCCATACTGGCCGAAATCGTTCGCCACGCACTCCATCAGCGCCTCGGCCCCGCGCTTGGTGCCGATATAGGCGGCGTGGTTGTTGATGAGCGCCTTGGTGGTGGCCGACGACAGCGAGATCAGCGAGCCGCCCTGCGGGGTCTGGTCCTTCATGACCTGGACGAAGGCCTGCAGGAAATGGTGCACGCCCTTGAACTGCAGCGCCACGATCTGGTCGAGCTGTTCCTGCGTCGTCTCCAGCAGGTTGGCCAGCAGGCCCCAGCCGGTACAGTTCACCGCGGCATCGACCCGGCCCAGCTTCGCACTGGCCGTGGCCGCCAGCGCATGGACTTCGGCATGGCTGCTGATGTCACACAGCGCATAGTGGCCGCCGATCTCTTCGGCGAGCGCCTTCAGCGGAGCTTCCTTGCGCCCGGCCACCAGCACTTCGGCGCCCTCGGCGGCAAACAGCCGCGCAGTGACCTGGCCCATGTTGTCCGTCCCGGCAGCCCCCAGAATGACGGCTTTCTTTCCTTGCAGCAGGCCCATTTGTTCCTCCATCGCGGCGTATCGCTATTCGCCTGTTAGGCGCTTGTGCAGCCCCGCGCCCTTCCCAAAAGTGTCCATTGTCGCGCCCGCCCGGGCAGCGGATAGGCAGGCAACAATTGGGGAGAAGCGCATGTTCAAGGGACCAATCGAAGACCGCGTGGCGATTGTCGAGCTTAACGGCACCTATGCCGATGGCGTGGTGCGGATCGATGCCGACACCTGGGCCACGGTCTGGGCCGAAGATGCCCACTGGAACCTGATGGGACACGAGGTCGACGGCAAGGACGCCATCGTCGGCTTCTGGAAGCAGGCGATGAGCGGGCTCGACGCTGTCAGCTTCCAGTGTGTGCCCTGCATGATCGAGGTGACCGGCGACACTGCCAAGAGCCGCGTCCAGACGCAGGAAATCCTCAAGCCCAAGGAGGGTCCGACCCGGCATGTCGGCGGGCTCTACGAAGACGAGTTGAAGAAGATTGGCGGTGAGTGGCGCTTCGCCAGCCGCGTCTTCCGCATCGTCGCCGAACACCTCCCGCAGGAGTAACCACATTGGCCAAGATTCTCATTTCCGCCCAGATCGACCTTGACCCCGCCCAGCGCGAGGAAGCGCTGAAGAGCGCACAGAAATGGATCGACGCCGCGCTCGCGGAACAGGGCTGCATCCATTACGACTGGAGCGCCGACCTCAACAATCCGGCGCGGGTCAATGTGTTCGAGGAGTGGGAGAGCGAAGAGGCACTGGCCGCGCATTTCCGCGACCCCGCCTATATCGGCATGCGCGACCATATCGGCCGGTTCGGCCTGACGGCTGCAACCAGCAAGAAGTATCGCGTCGATCGCGAAGGCCCGGTCTACAATGATCAGGGCCAGGCCACCGAAGCCTTCGATTGAGGGAACGCGGCCGCTGAAGCTGCTGGGCGCCATCATCGCGGGCGGGCAGGCGCGCCGGTTCGGCAGCGACAAGGCCTATGCGCGTTACCACGGCCAGCGCCTGATCGACCTGGTCGGACGCGCGCTCGCGGTGCAGAGCAAGGGGATCGTGGTCTGCGGGCGCGAGGAAACCGGCTTCGAATGCCTGGCGGATCGACCGGAACCACGGCTGGGCCCGCTGGGTGGGCTTGCCGCCGCGCTCCATCACGCCGCCACCCATGGCTATGACGCCGTGCTCAGTTCGGGCTGCGACATTCCCAATCTGCCGGTGACGCTGGCCGAGGCGCTGGCCGGCAGCGGCGCTGCGATTGTCAGCGAGCAACCGGTGGTGGGGATATGGCCGGTCGAGCTGGCGGAGCAGGCGGATGCCTTTCTCGCCGGCGGGGGCCGCTCGCTCTATGGCTTTGCCGAAAGTGTTGGCGCACGGCAAATCAAGATCGAACCGCCGCTGATGAACGTCAACACGCCGGAGGACCTGCGCTGAGGCGCAGCCTCACAGCTGCAGCATCTGCTTTCCGCGGTTCTTGCCCACAAACAGCCGCTTGAGCGTTTCGGGCGCGTTTTCGAAGCCGTGCTGGATGTCTTCCTGGTAGCGCAGCTTGCCTTGTTGGACAAAGCCTTCGAGCCGCTTGCGGATCTGCGGGAATTCGCTGGCCCAGTCGAGTACGATGAAGCCGGCCATCGTGGCGCGGCGGAAAATCAGGTTGAAATAGTTGCCGGGGCCGACCGGGGTGCCGCCCGATTCGTACCGGCTGATCCCCCCGCAGATCACCACGCGCGCACCGGTGGCGATATTGGCCAGCATGTCGTTGAGGATCGAGCCGCCGACATTGTCGAAGATCACGTCCACCCCGCGCGGGCACTGCTCGCGGATCTGCGCCTTCACGTCGCCGGCCTTGTAATCGATCGCGGCATCATAGCCTGCTTCCTCGACCAGCCAGTGGCATTTGTCAGCGCCGCCGGCGATACCGACCACGCGGCACCCGGCGATCTTGGCCAGCTGCCCGACCACCGACCCGGTGGCGCCCGCTGCGCCGGATACCAGCACGGTATCGCCTGCAACCGGCTTGCCGACCTTGAACAGGCCGCAATAGGCCGTCACCCCGGTGGTGCCGAGCACCGACAGCACCGCGGTGGGCGACAGTTCGGTTTCGACCTTGGTTAGGTCGCGCCCGTCGGTCACGAGATGTTCGGTCCAGCCCGTGGTGCCGAACACCAGGTCGCCCTTCTGGAAGCGCCCGCCATTGCTTTCAATCACTTCGGCAATCCCGCTGCCGCGCATGACATCGCCGATCGCCATCGGCGCAACATAGTCCGCGATGTTTTCCATCCAGCCCTTCTGGGCCGGATCGAACGAGAGGTAACGGGTCGCCAGCAGCATCTCGCCGGGGCCCGGATCGGGCAGCACGGCTTCGACCAGCTTGAAATCGCCATCCTCGATCCCGCGGCCGCGCGGGTGACCGTTCAGAAGCCATTGGCGGGTGGTGGTGGGCATGATGCTAATCTCCATCTGGCAGGATGACGGGGTGCCTAATGCTGTGCCGCGCCGCGCCTAGCCACGGCCAAAAGTGTCAGTCGCTGGAGCGGGCGCGTCTGGTATCTTTCCTAGCGACAAAGGAGAGCTTCAATGGGTGTCGAGACGCACAAGACTTTCTGCCGGTTCTGCCACGCCAATTGCGCGATGCTGGTCGAGGTCGAAGACGGCAAGGTGCTCAAGGTCAAGGGCGACCCGGACGATCCGGTCTATGGCGGCTACACCTGCCTCAAGGGGCGCGAACTGCCCGACTCGCACAATGCCGAACACCGTCTGACGCAAAGCCTGGTGCGCGACGCGAGTGGCGAATTCCAGCCGACCCCGATGCTGCAGGCGCTTGGGCATGTCTCGGGCGAGCTGCGCCGCATCATCGACACCTATGGCCCGCACAGCGTCGCGATTTTCATGGGCTCGGGCGGATATCAGAACAGTTCGGCGATGGCCGCCTCGCTCAGCCTGGCGCAAGCGATCGGCACGCGCAATTTCTACACTTCGGTTACGCTTGACCAGCCGGCCAAGGTTTTCACCACAATGCGCTATGGCAAGTGGATGGCCGGAACCAACACCTTCTCGGAAGCCGATGTTGCACTGCTGGTCGGCAACAATCCGATGGTCTCGCATTATTCGCCGCCGGGCGGCGTGCCGCCGTTCAGCCCCTCGCGCCGCATCCGCGACCGCCAGGCGCAAGGCCTGAAACTGATCGTGGCGGATCCGCGGGTCAGCGATGTGGCCGGGCTGGCCGACATTTACCTGCAGGTGAAGCCGGGCGAAGATCCCGCATTGCTGGCAGGCATGCTCAACGTCATCATCAATGAAGAGCTTTACGACCGCAATTTCGTCGCTGCGCACGTCGATGGGTTCGACGAGCTGAAACAGGCGGTGGCCGCCTTTACCCCCGATGTCGCGGCGGCGCGGGCCGGGGTGGAAAAGGACCAGCTGGTTGCAGCTGCACGGATGTTCGCCGGTGGCTCGAAGGGCTGCGCCGTAACCGGGACCGGCCCGGAAATGGCCGGCAATGGCACGCTGACCGAATATCTCGTCACCTGCCTCAACACCATCTGCGCCCGCTTCAAGCAGGAAGGCGAGAAATGCGCGATCCCTGGCGTCTTCACCACGCCGCAGGCGCCCCGGCGCGCGCAAGTCGGCCCGCCGGTCCAGCTGTTCGGCGCGCCGGGCATGGCCAAGTCGCGCTTTCGCGGGCTTGGCCAGCTGATGTACGAAATGCCCTGCAACGTCCTGGCTGACGAAATCCTGACCCCGGGCGAAGGCCAGATCCGGGCGCTGATCTCGGTCGGTGGCAACCCTGAAGTGGGCTTTCCCAACCAGCTCAAGATGCGCCGCGCGCTCGACGATCTCGAACTGTTCGTGCAGATCGATCCGTGGATGAGCGCCAGCGCCAAGCGCGCCGATGTGGTGCTCGCGCCCAAGCAGTGCCTTGAGCGTGAGGACATCACCAACCTGTCCGAATGGTGGCACGAGCGCGCCTATGCCCGCTATACCGAAGCGGTAGCCAAGGCACCGGGTGACGTGATCGACGAATACGAGATGCTGTGGCACATCGCGAAGAACCTGGGCCTGCAACTCAATCTCGCTGGCGGGCCGGTGCCGATGCAAGGCGACAGCCCGCCGCCCAAGCAGGTGTTCCTCGACCTGATGACCGCCGGTTGCCTGGTCCCGCCCAGCAAGGTGCGCGAGGATGCGCGCAAGGCTGGCGGCGGCGCCGTGATCTATGACGATCTGCACCCGGTGGTCGAAGCGGCCGATCCTGATCAGCACAACCGCTTCGACCTGGCTGCGGGCGAGATGCCCCGGCAGCTTGAGAAGTACGGGGCCGATGCGGCCCGTGCCGCCGGCTTCGATTTCCGCCTGATCTCGCGCCGCTCGAAGCACCGCTTCAATTCGATCGGCCAGCCGCTCAAGAACCTCGGCAGGAAAGTGACCACCAATCCGGCCTATATCCACCCCGCCGACATGGCCGAGCGCGGGATCCAGGACGGCGACATCATCGCCATTTCCTCGGCCCATGCGACGATCCATGGCGTGGCGGAAGCAAGCGACAAGGTGCGGCGCGGGCTGATCTCGATGGCGCATGCCTTTGGCGACAGCGAAGCGGGCAAGCACAATGTGCGCGAGATGGGCGGTTCGACCAACCGGCTGACCAGCGACGAGGTCGACTACGATCCGATTAC
>CAZCNF010000002.1:0-5580 GCA_964500135.1 uncultured Porphyrobacter sp. | reverse complement strand
CCGGTGCGCGAGGATTTCGAACTGGTGACCGAGCCGACGCCCGCGCTGGCCGAGGGGCAGTTCCTGATCCGCAACCACTATGCCTCGCTCGATCCCGCGATGCGCGGCTGGATGGATGCCGAAGGCAATTACATGCCGCCGATCCCGCTTGATGCCCCGGTGCGCGCGAGCACCATCGGCGTAGTGGAAGAAAGTCGCGCGCCCGGTTTCGACAAGGGACAGTGGGTGATGGGGCTGCATGCGCTGGAGGATTACTCGATCAGCCAGGCAGGCGGCTTCACCCAGCCAATCGACCCCACGCTGGTGCCCAGCGTCACCAACTACCTTTCGATCTTCGGTGCAGTGGGCATGACCGCCTATTTCGGCTTTCTCGAAGTGTGCGAGCCCAAGGAAGGGGAAACCGTGCTGGTGACCGGGGCGGCCGGGGCGGTCGGCTCGCTGGTCGGGCAAATCGCCAAGATCAAGGGCTGCCGCGCGATCGGCATCGCCGGGGGGCCGGAAAAATGCGCCCGGCTGACCGAGAAATACGGCTTCGATGCGGCGATCGACTACAAGGGCAAGGACGAGGCGGCGCTGACCCGCGCAATCGCCGAAGCCGCTCCGGGCGGGGTCGATGTGATCTTTGAGAATGTCGGCGGGATTATCCTCGATGCCGGGCTGATGAACCTCAACCTGGGGGCTCGCGTCGGGCTGTGCGGCCTGATCAGCGAATACAACACCGAGCCGCGCGGGGTGCGCAACCTTTGGCAGCTGATCGTCAAGCGCGCCCAGATCCGCGGCCTGCTGGTGGCCGATTATGTCGAGCGCTTCGGCGAAGGCGCGGTGCAGATGGGCCAGTGGGCCGCCGAAGGCCGGCTGGTGATCGACGAGCAGATCGATGAAGGGCTCGAGCATGCCTTTGACAGCTTCATGCGCCTGTTCGCGGGGACGAACCAGGGCAAGATGATCCTCAAGATCGCGTGATGGCCGAGTTGCTCGTCCTGTCTGGCGGGCATCCCTACGAGGCCGAGCCGTTCGAGGAACTGATCCACTGGGCCGCCGCCGCGCTGGGTGGGTGGCAGGTTCGGCACCTGATCCATCCCGAAGCCGAAGCTGCGGTGGCCGCCGGTGCCGCCGATGAAGCGGAGGCGCTGCTGTTCTACGACATGGCCGGCTATGCCTTCGGCGAGGGAAAGGTCGCCAGCCGCCCGCCCTCGGACGGGTTCATGGCCGCGATCCGGCGCCGTTTCGCCGCCGGCAAGGGCGCCGTCGCCCTGCACCACGCGCTCGCCGGCTGGGCCGACTGGCCCCAATGGTCAGAAATGCTGGGCGGCCGGTTCTTCTACCAGCCCGGAATGTGGCAGGGACATGACGTGCCCGATTCAGGCTATCGCCACGACGTGCGCTATGCCGCGGGAGTGGTCGCCGCGCATCCCGTAACTGCTGGAATCCCGGCCATCTTTGAAGTGACCGACGAACTTTACCTGTGCCAGATCGACGAGGGCGCAGTGCACCCTCTGGTGCGCGCGCAGCATGCCTTCACGCGCGATAACTTCTATTCGGCTGCCCGGGCGGTCGCCGGCGAGATGTTCAGCCGCGACGGTTGGAACCACACTGACGGCTCGAACCTCGTCGCCTGGTGGAAGCAGGTCGAAGCCGCACCGCTGGTCTATCTCCAGTTCGGAGACGGGCCCGATACCTATGCCAACCCGCATGTGCGCCAGATCCTGGCCAACGCGCTTCGCTTTACCGCAGGAGAACAGAGATGACCCCGATCGAAACCGTAACGGCCTTCATCGGCCACTGGAACAGCGGAGAGCTGGAAGCCATGTATGCGATGTGCGCCGAGGATGTGACCTGGCACAACATCCCGATGGACCCGATCGTGGGTGTGGCCGCGATGCGCGCGGCCGTGGCGGGCTTCATGGGTCCGGTCGATCGCTGCGAATGGGAAGTCCACGCCATCGCGGCCAATGGCAACACCGTGCTGACCGAACGGACCGATGCCTTTATCCTCAAGGACGGGCGGCGCGCGGCACTGCCGGTGATGGGCACATTCGAGCTCGACACCGCCGGGCGGATCAAGGCCTGGCGCGACTACTTCGACATGGGGCAATTCCAGCGCGAATTCGGCGGCGGCTGAGCGCCCCGGCTGACCTTTTCGATAGCGGGTCGGCGCCTTTGCAATCGGTTCCCTAACACTTTCAAGCAATGCGCCTGCCGCCTGCCCGGCGCTAGTGTGAAAACCGAGAAAAAGGCATTGCTGGAGCTGCGTCGATGAACAAGCCGCAAGGCAACATGTTTGCGCCGGAAACGCTGATCGATCCGTTCGATCACTACCGCGCCATGCACGAAGCGGGAGTGAAGATCGAGCACATCCCCGCGATGAATACCTATGTCGTGTACAGTTACGACCTGTGCAGCGAAGCGGCTGCCAAGCCTGAGGTCTTCTCGAACGATTTCACCTCTTTGATGGGCGCCGACGATGAAGAGATTCGCGCCATCCTGGCCGAGGGCTGGGACAATCCCGCCACGCTGCTGACCGCCGACCACCCGGTGCATACGCGCAACCGCAAGCTGGTGAACCTGGCGTTCTCGGCCCCGCGCGTGAACGCGATCGAAGCCGACATGCGCGCCAAGTCGATCGAACTGATCGAAGCCATGGCGGCCAAGGGCGAAGGCGACTTCGTGGAGGATTTCTCGATCCCCCTGCCGGTGGCGATGATCGCGCAGCAAATCGGGCTCGACAACGATCCGAAGCAGGTCAAGGAGTGGTCCGACGCGGCGGTTGACCGGTTCAGCCAGATGGTCGGGCGCGAGCGGCAGCTCGAGTGCGCCCGTGCCTTCGTCGATTACCAGAAATACATGAAGGGCAAGATCGACGATCGCCGCGCACACGGCGGTGACGACCTGCTGACCGACCTGGTCGAAGCGCGGGTCGAAGGCGAAACGCCGCTGACCGATGAAGAGATCATGTCGATCATGCAGCAGTTCATGGTCGCAGGGAACGAGACCACCACCTCGACCATCGCCGGCTGCCTGCTGCAGCTGATCCGCAACCCCGACCAGATGGCCAAGGCCAAGGCCGCCGCCGGCGGGCGCGATCCCAAGCTGATCCAGAACATGGTGGAAGAGGCGCTGCGGTTCGAAACACCGACCGCCGGGATGTGGCGGCTGGTGAAAGAGGATACCGAGCTGGGCGGAATGGCGATCCCGGCCGGAGCGATGGTGCAGCTGCGCTATGCCGCGGCCAATCGCGATCCGGCGCGGTTCCCCGATCCCGACAAATTCGACATTGAGCGCCAGAACGCGCGGGTCCACCTCGCCTTCGGCAAGGGGCCGCACATGTGCGTGGGCAACATGCTGAGCCGCAAGGAAATGTATGTCGCCTTCGACGAGTTGCTCGAACGGCTCGACAATTTCCAGCTGGCCGACGAGGGCGGGATCACCATTCTGCCCAACATCCTGCTGCGCGGGGTGACCCGCCTGCCGATCACTTTCACGAGGCGCGAACAGTGAATTTCGATCTCAGTGAAGAGCAGGAAATGTTCCGGTCCACGGTCGAGCGGTTCACCGCTCCGATCGATGTCGAGGCGCGGCGCAAGCTGCGTGCGCATGTGGGCGGTTACGACCTGGAGCGCTGGCGCGAGCTCGCCGAACTGGGGCTGATCGCGCTCGCTGCCAGCGAAGATGCGGGCGGCATGGGCGGTTCGCCGCTGGACCTAGCGCTCGTGGGCGAAGCGGTGGGGCGCGGCAATGCCCCCGACCCCTGGCTCGAGAACGGCGTGCTGCCCGCGCGCCTGCTGGCAGCTGGCGGGGCGGTCGAAGCGCTTGAGGGCGTGCTCTCCGGCACCAGCTTTGTCAGCTTCGCCTGGGCCGAGCGGAGCCAGCGCTACAGCCTCAAGGCCAAGCAGACCCGGATCGAAGGCGGCGCCATCACCGGCGAGAAGACCTTCGTGCTGGGCGCGGCGCTGGCCGATCATTTCATCGTCAGCGCGAACGCCGGCGAGGCAACCGAGCTCTATCTTTTGCCGCGTGAAGCAGAGGGGCTTGAAGTGCGCAGCTATAGCCTTGCTGATGGCAGCATGGCGGGCGAAGTGCGCCTGACCCGCGTGGCCGCTTCGGCCGGGCAGAAGCTCGCACTCGATGCCGCAGCACTCGACTGGATCGTTGCCGATGCCCGGCTGGTCGCGGCGGCGGAACTGGTCGGGCTCGGCCAGCGCCTGCTCGACGATACGCTGCGCTATGTGAAGGAGCGCGAGCAGTTCGGCGTACCGATCGGCAGCTTCCAGGCGCTGCAGCACCGGCTGGTCGATTGCTACGCGCGGATCGAGCAGGCACGCTCGATGCTCTATCGCGCAGCGCTGGCCGATCCGGCCGATGCGCGCCAATGGCAGCGCACGGCGGCCGGCGCGAAGGCCTATATCAGCGAAGCGGTGGACCACATCGCCCGCGAGGCGGTGCAGATGCACGGCGGCATGGGCATCACCGACGAACTTTCGATCGGCCATGCGATGAAGCGCGTGCTGTTGCTGGCGCGCCTGTTCGGCGATGTCGATGCCAATCTGGTCGAGTATGCCGCGGCGGCGTGAGGGGGCGGTATGATTGCACTTAAGCCAGTCGATCCGGCGCTGTGGAGCGAGGGACCGGAACCCCACCTGATGGGGGGCAGACTGCCCACAGGCGAGATCGTGTTCCCGATGCCTCAGGGTGACGCGGCAAAGGGCGTCGAGCCCTACAAGCTGTCGCGCAAGGGCAAACTGTGGAGCTGGACCAGCCAGGACTTCCTGCCGAAGGAACCGTTCGAGGGCTGGGGCAGCGGCGAAGGCCAGGGGCCGCCCGACTTCGTGCCTTACCTGCTCGGCTATGTCGAATTGCCCGGCGAAGTGATCGTCGAAAGCCGGATTGTCGATGCCAAGCTGGAAGACCTGAAGCTCGGCATGCCGATGGAATTCTGCATCGTGCCGTTCAGCGACACCCATTGCACCTTTGCCTTCCGCCCGGAGAAAACGGCATGAGCGAAGACGTCTACATCATCGGCGCGGGGATCCACCCGTTCGGCCGGACCGACAGCCGCTCTGGCCGCGAACAGGGCGTCTATGCCGTGCGCGAGGCCATGGCCGACGCCGGACTGGAATGGACCGACATCGAGTGTGCCTATGGCGGCTCGGCTGCGGCGGGCAGCGCCGACATCATGGTCAACGAGCTGGGCCTGACCAGCCTGCCCTTCACCAATGTCGCCAACGGCTGCGCCACCGGCGGCAGCGCGCTGGTATCGGCGCAGATGGCGATCGCTTCGGGCTTCTACGACCTGGCGCTGGCGGTGGGTTTCGACAAGCATCCGCGCGGCGCGTTCAACGCCAAGCCGCGCGATTACGGCCTGCCCGAATGGTACGGCCAGACCGGCATGATGCTGACCACGCAGTTCTTCGCGCTCAAGATCCAGCGCTACATGCAATTGCACGGGATCAGCCGCACCACGCTGGGCCGGGTGGCGGAAAAGGCGTTCCGCAATGGCACCATCACGCCGCATGCCTGGCGGCGCAGCCCGATCGATCTCGACACGATCATGAACGCGCCGATGATCAACGATCCGCTGAC
>CAZCNF010000001.1:0-155442 GCA_964500135.1 uncultured Porphyrobacter sp. | reverse complement strand
CGCTTACACCCTGAGCGACACCGATAATCCATCCGCGGGAACATCTGCTTTCCACCCAGTTTCTGACGAAAGAAGAGGCGATGTAGCTTCCCAAAAGCTGTCGGCCTGTAATCAGTCGCTAGGATGCCGGCCTAAATCGCATTAAAATAGGAGAGTGACTGGCGTCTGGAGTGCGGCAGATTCCGAGTTGAAAGTAAGGCAATTTGGAACCGCGATAATCGAAGCGGACTCGCACCCGATTCGGCTGGAGGGCAAAGGGGCCAGATTAGGGGCCTCATATGAATTAGGCCACATAAAAACTTTTAATATCAGATATATAACAAATAAATCACGGTCCTCTTCTGGCACCAATTGTTCTTCGGGCAGCGCCTTACCCCGGTAGTGCCTCACCCGGCGTTCACGAGCCGCAAGATCCCGCCAATCAGCGAACCGAGGACGAAGATGTAGATCGGCGGCATCGAGATATAGAGCGGGATCAGTCGCTTCTCTGCTGCCTTGTGATAGCCCAGCGCATACAGCACGCGCATGAAGGGCCAGATCGCGCCGATCCCCGCCGCCCAAAGCGGGCTGACGACATAGGCAAACAGCCAAAGGCCGGGTAGGAACAGCACAAGGTGCTCGAGCGTGTTCTGGTGCGCGCGGACATAGCGCTCATATTCGGGCGGTCCGTTGTGCGATGGCGCAGCTATCTTGAAACGCCCCCGCGCTAACCCGGCCATCAGTAGCGTGAAGTAATAGGCCAGGAGCGCGAGCGCGCTGACAATGACGACATAGGTGTAAGGATCGGTCATGGATACGCGCGTTTTCCCCCTTGGACGCTCCAAAGCTGGATCAGCGTGGTCAGTGCCACAACTCGCACTTTTGCGACCAGCGCGAGCGCGCCAAATTGGCAGCACATACACAGCAAACGCTGTTTCGCGACCATAACGTTTGCGCTGCAGCTCCTGGCTCCGCTGGACACGGCCGATCGTCAGGGCGTAGAAAAGAAGGGCTATGCTCGGAGATCGTGCAGCGGAGGGGCGCAGGGAGGTCTCGTTTTGCGGGAGAGGCCTCTGCAAGGTTTACCAGACCGGCGAAACCGAGGTTCATGCATTGCGCGGGGTCGATCTCGAAATCCCCAAGGGGGAGATTGTGCTCCTGCTTGGTCCATCCGGCAGCGGCAAATCAACCCTACTCAACATCTTTGGCGGTCTAGACCGGCCGAGTTCGGGCACGCTGCATTATGGTGAAACCGAGCTGACCGCGCTCGATGAGGCCGGCCTCACCCGTTTCAGGCGGCAGACGATCGGCTTCATCTTCCAGTTCTACAATCTGATTCCCAGCCTTACGGCACGCGAGAATGTTTGCCTGGTCACCGACATTGCGGCCAATCCGATGGATCCGGACGAAGCGCTTGCGCTCGTCGGATTGGCGGACCGGCGCGATCACTATCCCGCGCAGCTTTCAGGCGGTGAGCAACAACGCGTCGCTGTTGCTCGCGCCATCGCCAAACAGCCTGGTGTGTTGCTCTGTGACGAACCCACTGGCGCGCTTGACAGCGCCACCGGGGTACGGGTGCTTGAAACGCTTGTTCGCGCCAACCGGGAGCTGGGTACCACGGTTGTATTGATCACGCATAATGTCGGTATCGCGGCGATGGCCGACCGGGTGCTGCATTTCCTCGACGGACAGATTGCGCGGGTCGAACTCAACCCCAATCCGATCGATCCGACCGGGATCAGCTGGTGAAGGCGCTCGACCTCAAACTGCTGCGGGATCTGTGGCGCCTGCGAGGCCAGGTGCTGGCGATTGCCGTCGTGCTGGCCGCAGCCGCCGCCACCTTCGTCCTGTCAATGAGCGTGCACGCTTCGCTAACTCAGACACGGGACATCTATTACGCACGCAACAATTTCGCCGATGTCTTTGCCGAGATGACCCGCGCCCCGCGCTCGATAGTTGTGCGCGCGGAGGCGATTCCGGGCGTGCGCCGCGCTGAAGGCACGATCCGGCAATATGCCACGCTGGACATGCCGGGCAGCATCGCGCCAGTGCGCGCGGTGATCAATTCGATCGACGAACACGGCAGGGATCAGCTCAATCGGTTGACGCTGCGGGTCGGGCGCATGCCGCGCCCTGGTGAGCCGACCGAGGTCATTGTCGATGAGGCCTTCGCCAAAGCCAACCGGCTGGGGCCGGGCGAAACCGTCGATGCCCAGATTTATGGCAGCCGACTGAAGCTGCGGATTGTAGGCGTGGGCCTCGCGCCGAACTACATATATGCGCTCGCACCGGGCGTGCTGGTGCCCGACGACCGCCTGTTCGGGATTTTCTGGATGGGCGAGAAGGCGCTTGAGGCCGCCACCGACCGGACCGAGGCGATCAACACGCTGTCACTTTCGCTCGAACGCGGCGCTGTGATCGCCGATGTGATCCGCGCGCTCGACCGCATCCTGGCACCATATGGCGGGACCGGCGCCTATGGCCGTGAGGACCATGTTTCGCACGCCTTTCTCGACAACGAATTGATGCAGCTGGAAGCGCTGACCAAGGTGATCCCGCCGGTATTTCTGCTCGTCTCGGGCTTCCTCGTCTATGTTGTCCTGGGTCGCTTGATCCGGACAGAACGGTCGCAGATCGGACTGATCAAGGCCTTCGGCTATTCCGACTGGGCGGTCGGCTGGCATTACACCAAGTTCGCGCTGGCGACCGCCGCACTCGCTACAGCAATCGGGATCGCGGGTGGCATGTGGATGGGCCGCGCGATGACCGGGCTTTACGCCGAGTACTACCGCTTTCCTTTCCTCTATTACCAGCTCGACGCGAAGATTGCCGGAGCTGCAGCGGCGCTTTCATTCGGTGCATCGGTGCTGGGTGCGCTCGGCGGTGCGCGCGAGGCGGCGCGGCTCAATCCCGCGGTCGCCATGCTGCCATCGCCTCCGCCAAGTTATCGCGGCGGCTTGGCCGAACGCCTTGGGCACAGGGCAGGTTTCACGGCAGTGGGCAACATGATCGTGCGCCATATCGCGCGCTGGCCCTCGCGATCGGCGATTTCAGTGCTGGGTGTGGCGCTTTCCATCGGCCTGCTATTCTCGACCATGCAATTCCTTGATTCCAGCCGCTCGATGCTGGACACCTATTTCTTCCGCTCCCAGCGGCAGGACCTGACCGTCACTTTTACGGAGCCGCGCAACGAGGACGCGATCCAAGAGTTGGCCCGGATCGCGGGCGTGCTGCGGGTAGAACCGGTGCGGGTTGTCCCGGTGCGGATGAGCTACGGCAACCGAGCGGAACGGACCACGATCGAAAGTGGCTCTATTGGCAATGTCCTGACCGCGCGGATCGATGCCGGGGGGCGCGAGATTGCGCTGCCCAGGGCGGGCCTGATGCTGAGCAGCCAGCTTGCCCGCCAACTGGGGGTCACGTCGGGCGATCGGGTCCTCGTCGAACTGCTCGGCGGACGGCGCACCACGATGTTCCTACCGGTAACGTACATCGTCGACGAGTACATCGGGGCACAGGCTTACGCGGGCGAGGCCACGCTGGAACGGATCACGCGCGATGCGGCCCTGGCTGGTGCAGCACAGCTCCGGATTGACCCTCTGGCTCGCGAGCGAATTCTGATCCAGCTCAAGGACATGCCCCAGGTGCTGGGCGTAACCGAACGTGACGCAGCGTTGCAGAAGTTCGAGGAAGTGATCGACGACAACATATTCACAATGCTCGCCTTCTACATCGCCTTCGCCTCCGCGATTGCGGTGGGCGTGGTCTACAATAGCGCCCGGATTCTATTCTCCGAACGCGCCCATGAACTCGCAACGCTGCGGGTGCTCGGCTATTTCCGCAACGAAGTTGGCCTGGTGCTGATAGGTGAACTGGCACTGCTGGTTGTCGCAGCGGTACCATTTGGCTGCATCATAGGGTTCTGGCTGGCGCAACTCATGACAGCCATGTTCAGTTCTGACTTGTTCCGCCTGCCGTTCGACCCGCTTCGGTCAAGCTATGGTTTTGCCGTCATCATCGTACTGGTTGCGGCCACGGCAACAGCGGTCATAGTATCGCGCAGGGTTTTGCAGCTCGATATGGTGCGCGTTCTGAAGGCACGCGAATGATGGGGGAACGGTTCAAACGCTGGCGCTGGGCCATTTTGACGGCAGTCATGGTGCTGGCCGGGTTGGCCTATGCGTTTTGGCCCGAAGCCGTCGCTGTCGATACCGCCAAGGTGACGCGCGGCCCCATGCAGTTGGGGATTACCGATGACGGTGTAACCAATGCCGAGGAGTTTTACGTCGTTTCTGCGCCGGTTACTGGCCATCTGTCTCGGATCGAGTTCGAGCCGGGCGATCGTATTGCCAGCGGAGCTGTGATCACGCACATGAGCGGGCGGCCGACAGATCCACTCGATCAACGCACCCGAGCCGAGTTCCGTAGCGCGCTGGCTTCTTCGCAAGCAGTCGAGGAAGGAGCGAGGGTTTCGCTCGACCAGTCGCGGCGTGATCTCGCTCGAGCAGAGGAGCTGGCCGGGCGCGGCTTCTTGCCCAAGGCCCAGCTCGAAGCGGCCAGAACGCGGGTCGCCACAGGCCAGGCTTTGCTAGCACAGGCGCACGCCGATACAGCGCGGATTCGGGCGATGCTTTCCCAAGGCGGGGTCGCCTCGAGCGAAACAATACCCGTCCGTGCGCCCGCTTCAGGGTACGTACTGTCGGTGATTACCGAGAGCGAGGGCGAGATTTTCGAAGGAACCCCCCTCGTCACCATCGGCGACCCGCGGCGGATCGAAGTAGTGGTGGACCTACTCTCGCGCGATGCGGTGCAGGTCAAGCCGGGCGCCATGGTCGAGATTACGCAATGGGGAGGCGCTGAGCCGCTGACCGGCCGCGTCGAGCGAATCGAGCCGTTCGGCCGGCTCAAGGTCTCGGCACTTGGTATCGAAGAGCAACGGGTCAATGTGATTGTGGCGTTCGACAAAGCCAGCAAGGCGAAGGCGGCAAGGCTAGGCCACGGCTACCAAATCGATGCCACGATTGTGGTCTGGACGAAATCGGATGCCTTGCGCGTGCCGATCGGTGCATTGTTCCGCGGACCTGATGGTAGTTGGCGGGCGTTCCGGATCGAGCACCGCAAGGCGAAGGAAAGCGAGCTTAGGATCGGCCAAGTCAATGACGAGTACGGCGAGGTGCTCGACGGACTAACTGCCAACGACGAGGTCATAATCAACCCGTCCGCATCGCTGGTCGATGGGACCCGTGTCAGGCCACGCTAGAGGGAGAACGAGGTCTTGGGGTCGAAGAAGCCGTCCCAGGAATCGCCAATCCGTGCAAGCCGCCGGAAGATGTTGTGCAGGGCGTAACGGCGAGCATGCATGCCGCTTGCCAGCGCTTCTTTCCACGTAAGCGGGGTGGCAATGGGCGCTTCAGGGCGCGCCCGGAGTGCGAAAGGCGCGACCGCCGTTTGGCCATAGGCATTGCGCGCAAGGTCAAGGAATACTTTGTCCCCGCGCTCCGACTTGCGCAGCTCAAGTGTCATCAACGTCGGCGCCTTGGCCGCCAGTTCGCTGGCCAAAGTTTTGACCCAGCCGCGCACCTCGACAAAGGGCGCTTTTCGGGCCAACGGAATTAAGACATGCAGTCCGCGCGAACCGGTCGTCTGGACAAACGAACGGATGCCGCGCGCTTCCAGCGCCTTGCTTACATGTGAAGCTGCCTCTTGCACTTTGGCAAAGTCCTCGTCCGATGGATCAAGATCGACCACGATCCGATCAGGAAAGTTTGGCTTGTCGACCCTTGCCAAGGCGAGGTGGGTAGTGATGCAGGCCTGGTTGGCAAGATAGACAAGCGTCGCCGCATCTGTGGCCACGGCATGGGTCACACTGCCCCCCTCTTTGGCTAGTTCGGTCCGCCGGATCCAATCCGGGAAGTAGTCGGGGATATGCTTCTGGAAGAAGCCTTCCTGCCCGATACCGTCGGGATATCGCTCCATTGTCAGTGCACGATCCCTGCAATACGGAAGCATGAAGGGCGCGATCCTTTGATAGTATGCGATAACATCACCCTTGGTGATGCCACACGGAAACAGCACCTTGTCGAGATGGGAGACGGCGATCTGCCGCCCTTCGACATGGATCGTTTCTGGCGCCAACGTGTGGTTATCCGCTCTGGTGACCAGATGCCATCAGTTCAAGCCGTCGAAGTCGACCGGCAGTGGGCAGCTGAGGTTGGTTCCGCCTGACCCTGGGTACGCCATCTTGGGCACATACGCCTGTGCCATAGGCCCCATCGACAACTCAGCCCCGCTGCTCCGAATCCTGCCGTCTCGTTCATAAATGTCAGGCGCGATGGTGATCCCGCCGCGCCCGTCACTCACCGCCGTGAAATAGGCGACAAAGACCGGAATCGGGCGATCGAGCATGACGGTTGTCGTTTTGCCTGAGGCCAGGATCCCGTCGATCTCTTCGCGCGACCTCGCGCCACCAAGCAACGTGGCTGCATAGCCGATTGCATCCTTGGTGCGGATACAGCCATGGCTGAAAGTCCGCACCTCCTCATCGAACAACTGCTTGTTGGGCGTATCATGCATGTAGACAGAGAAGGCATTGGGCATCATCAGTTTCATCTGCCCCAAAGCGTTGTTGGGCCCAGGGCGCTGGCGGTATTGGCCGCCACCCCACACATATCCCCGCTGGCGTGCCAGGGTGGGGTTGCGCCGCACCAGCGCACCCAAGCTTTCGCGCACGATGCTTGCGGGGATTTCCCACCACGGGTTGAAGATCACGCCTTCGATTGAGGCATTGAAGGACGGAGTTGGCGTAGCGGGCTTGCCGACGATCACTTTCCAGCTTCCAACCTGGGCGCCGTTTCGCCACAGCGCGGCTTCGAAGCGTGCCACGTTGACAAGCACGTAATCCGAGCCGAGCGAGTGCGGCATCCAGCGCCACCGCTCCATATTGCGTGCGATTGCCTTGCGGCGATTGGCCTCGTTCTCGGTCGCAAAGGCCGCCCGCAACGCTCCGTATTCCTCGTGACGCGGTCGAAGCATCGCAAAAAAGGTATCGAGCGTGTCTTCGGCAACGGCCTTTTCTAGCAACGGTTCGAGCGCGATGTCGGCGTCGCTATCGACGATGTGCCAATCCTTGCGCTCCGCGCCAGGAGCGGTCCCCAGCAGGTGTGCTCGCGCCAGCGCAAGGGCAAGCATGGTCGCCTCGTCATCAATCTGCTGCTGCTTGCCCTTGGCCAACACCAGGTCCAGTGATGAAGTCGAAAGCTTGGGCAAGGCGTCGAGCGGCGCCGAATCGACCCATCGCTTCAGCGCCGCGACATCGCTGGAACCCCAATGGACTACGGCATCTTGTGCAGCCGCGCCGGTCGCGCCCAGCACCAGCAAAAGCATCGCAAGCAGGTTTCGCTTCATCGGCGAATACATCCCTCAAGCTTGCCTCAGGCAAGTTCCAACCCCATCTTATGCCATAAACAGACATCGGATCGCACAATGAAGTTCAATCGGCGCCAGTTCGTTGGCGCTTCCATCATTGCCGCTGCAGGGCTTGCCGCGCCGCTGACCCGGGCCGCGCCAGGCGTGCCGGCGGCCCTTCCCTTGACACCGGCGGCGCCAAAACTGGCCGAACCTCCCACGCTGCTGCAACAGGCGTTGGCAGCGCTCGATCGCCATACGGCCCGCATCGCCTTGCGCGACCGGGTGGCAATTGCGGATTTCTTCGAACACTCGAGTGAAATGCGCTTTCACATCGTCGATGTGCAGGGTGGCAGGATCGATCGATCCTATCTGGTCTCGCACGGCCGCGGCTCAGATCCAGCCAATATCGGATATGCTCAAAGGTTTTCCAACCGCCCAGGCTCCAATGCCTCGTCGAAGGGCAGCTTCCTCACCGGCGATGCCTATTTCGGCAAGCACGGGCGCTCGCGTCGCTTGCATGGCCTCGACGATGAGAATGACCTCGCGTTTGCCCGGGCAATCGTGATCCATGGAGCGGATTATGTCGATCGCGACATGGTGGCAGGGCTGGGGCGGATCGGGCGCAGCCTGGGCTGCTTCGCCGTCGAGCGCGGCGAAATTGGAGAGGTATTGGAACTGCTGGGCCCGGGGCGTTTGCTGTACGCGGCTGGTTGAGGCCGTTTCCGACATTCCCGCAATAAGATCGATCGGTTGCTGCGCCTCGCCAGCGGGCAGTGCCGCTTGACATTGATCAATGCATTTCTGCCGCAATCGTGCGCTAGTTCTAGAAAGAGGATGAAGCGCCGCGCGGAGACGAAAGGTGACAGCGCAAGACCCGGTCAGGAAGAATTCCTCCGACTTGTCGGTGCTCCTGCGCGCTGCTGCCGAGCGTTTGCCGTCCCCCGATTCCCCGGACTTCGCTTCGCCCTTTGAACGATTTGGAGATGCCCGGATCGTCCTTTTGGGGGAGGCCACCCATGGAACACACGAATTCTACGCCGCGCGTGCACAGATCACGCGCCGCCTGATCGAACGACACGGATTCAACATTGTTGCAATCGAAGGTGACTGGCCTGATGTTGCCAGGATCGACGACTATGTTCGGCATAGCGCGCCACGCCCGCGCAGCGGCGAGCCATTTACTCGCTTTCCGACCTGGATGTGGCGCAACCACGAAATGTTGGCCTTTGCTGATTGGCTGCGCAGCCACAATCAGAAGCTTGCGCCAGCCGAACGGACCAGTGTCCGCGGCCTTGATGTCTATAGCCTGCGTGAATCGATCCATGCCGTCATCTCCTATTTGGAGCGGCACAGTCCCCACGATGCGGCGGAGGCGCGCCAGCGGTATGGCTGTCTCACGCCGTGGCAAGACGAGCCGCAGCATTATGGCCAGGCAGTTCGTTTCGGCGGACTGGCAACCTGCGAGGATGCGATAGTGCGGCAGCTCAAGGCCTTGCTGGCCAAGCGGATGGAGTTCGCGGTGCAGGGCGGCGAGAGCTACTTCGAAGCGGAGCAGAATGCCCGCATCGTCCGCTCAGCCGAGCAATACTATCGGGCGATGTACCGCGGCGCGGCCGAAAGCTGGAACCTGCGCGACCGGCACATGTTCGACACGCTGCAGGCACTTATGGCTGAACGCGGCGATGCGCGCGCGGTGGTTTGGGCGCATAATTCGCACGTCGGCAATGTTGCAGCGACGGCCATGGGGTGGCAGGGCGAATTCAACATCGGGGAACTGGTACGCAAGGCCTATGGTGATCGTTCGGTGTTGGTGGGCTTTGGCACTGATCGCGGAACAGTCGCCGCCGCCTCGGATTGGGGCGCGACCATGCAGGTGATGGGGGTGGTTCCGGCGCGTGCCGATAGCTGGGAAGCGGCATTCAGGCGCAGTGGACATGCCCGCAGCCTAACTGACTGGCGCAACCGCATGGATCGCGAACTGGTTGACGGCCTGTCGGATGCACTGCTCGAACGCGCGATCGGTGTCGTCTACCGTCCGCAGACCGAGCGCGCGAGCCACTATTTCGAGGCTGTCCTCGCGGAACAGTTCGACGCCTGGGTGTGGTTTGAGGAAAGCCGTGCAGTGACCCCGCTGGGTCCGGAGCATCCGCACGGAGCACCCGAAACCTGGCCGTTCGGGCTATGAGCGCGGTAACTCTCCCGCCTGATTGTCGCGAAGTCACAATTGGCACCAGTCCGCAGCTCGCTGCAATCCTTGGCGTACCCGCGAATGCCAAAGGGCTGGTTGTCTTCGCACATGGCAGCGGCAGCGGGCGGATGAGCCCGCGTAACAACTATGTCGCAGCCAAACTGCGCAAAGCCGGGCTTGCTACCTTGCTGCTCGACCTGCTGTCACCTGCCGAAGAGGCCGACCGCCGCAATGTATTCGATATCGACCTGCTTGCCTCGCGCCTATGGCTGGCGGCGAATTGGGCAGGAACGAGTTCCTACACAGCCGGGCTGCGGCTCGCCTATTTTGGCGCCAGCACCGGCGCTGGCGCGGCGATCCGTTCTGCCGTGGATGATCCACGTATCGCAGCAATCGTGTCGCGCGGGGGCCGGCCTGACCTTGCTGGAGCCATGGCTCTCGCAAGGGTCGAGGCGCCAACGTTGCTGATCGTGGGTAGTCTCGACGGGGTCGTGATCGACATCAATCGCGTGGCGGAAAGCGCCATGCGCTGCCCGCGCCAGCTGGTCATTGTGCCGGGCGCGGGGCATTTGTTCGAGGAACCGGGTACGCTGGATGAGGTGGTGCATCTCGCCATTAAATGGTTCCTCCACCATCTTGGAGAAGCGGTGCGATGATCAGTCGCTTTGCCGATCGGCGCGCTGCCGGGCGCGAACTTGCGCAAGCCGTGGCTGTCCTTGGCATCGTCAATCCCATCGTGCTTGCCTTGCCGCGCGGTGGTGTGCCGGTGGGCTTTGAAGTCGCCCGGCATCTGCAGGCACCACTCGACATTCTGCTGGTACGCAAGATTGGTGCGCCCGGGCACGAGGAGTATGGCATTGGTGCACTGGTTGACGGCGCATCGCCGCAGGTGGTGATCGACCGCAAGATTGCTCAAATGGTTGGTGCGGACGAGGCATACATTAAGAATGAGGTGCAGCGCCAACTGGCGGAAGTGGAGCGCCGCCGCGCCGCGTATGGTTCCGGGCTGTCCCATTCGCTCAAGGGGCGGGCTGTGGTTTTGGTCGATGATGGGATCGCGACCGGAGGTACCGTGAAAGTCGCGCTGAATGCGTTGCGGAGCTCTGGCGCCGCCCGGATTGTGCTGGCTGTGCCGGTTGCGCCGCGTGCAGCCATTCAGGATCTACGTCCCTATTGCGACGAGATCGTGTGCCTTGCCACGCCGGAGCCGTTCCATGCGGTAGGCGCGCATTATGTCGATTTCAGCCAGACCGGCGATGAGGAGGTGATTTCCTTGCTGGCCCAGGCCAAGAACGGACATGGCTTACGGCCAGCGTGAGGTGGCGAGCGGCTCAATCGCGCTTGCGGCCGGTCCTGTAGGCACGGTAAGACTCAAGCACGGCGCGCATCTTGTTCAGGGCGTCCTCACGCTGGCTGTTGTCATCCAGTTCGGCCAGCTGGTGCTTCAGCGATGTGGCGAAGTCGGCATAGATGTTCTGCCAGTCCCTTCCCAACTGGCCGCTGAGGTCCGCTCGGCCGGGCCTCAGCCGCTTGGCAGGCTGGCCCGGCACTAATTGGTAGCTTTCTCCGATCTCGGGCACACGCACCGAAAGGTTAGGATGGCGTCGGCTTAGTTCGCGGCGCAGGATCTCAAGCGCACCTGCTTCTCCGTGATCGAGGAACAGGCTGCCTGAAATGGGGGAGCGTTCCTCAATCCAGTCAAGCAGTTGCAACTGATCGGCATGAGCCGAATAGCTATCGATGCTGCGAATCTGCGCGCGCACGCGCACGTCGTTGCCGCTGATCCGGACGCGCTGCGCACCTTCCAGAATGACACGGCCAAGCGAACCGGCCGCCTGGTATCCCACGAACAGCACCGTGGAATCCTTGCGGTGCAGATTATGGATCAGATGATGCCTGATCCTCCCGCCCTCGCACATTCCGGAGGCGGCCATGATGATCGCGCCGGAGACCGAGTTGAGCGCGATCGATTGCGCGACGTCGGTCACGAAATGGAAGGCCGGATGAGCGAACACATTGCCGCAGTGCATGTCTTCAAGATCGGCTGCGTGCCGTTCGAACACCTCTGTGATGCGATTGGCCAGCGGCGAGTCGATGAATATCGAGACATCGGGTATCGCCCCCGTTTGCAGCAATTGATGCAGATCCAGCAGCAGTTCCTGCGTCCGCTCTAGGGCAAAGACCGGAATCACCAGATTGCCACCGCGGGTGACCGTGGGCTATGTCGCTCAGGCTGCCGTTCGCGGGATCACGCTGACCAAATGCGCGATCAATATGAAGGGCCAACTCGACCTGCGCGGCTTCCTGGGCATCGATGCGAGCATACGCCCCGGTTACGGCGCGATCGATTATGAGGTCGAACTCGAGGGCGATGGCACGCGCGAGCAGTTCGAAGAGATCCACGTCGCCGTTCAGGCAACCTCGCCGAACTTCTTCAACATGGCCAACGCCATCGAAATGCGCGGAACACTAGCTTAGCCGCGCCGGACCTGCGAATGCTGGTTGTCTTCCCACAACAGCCAGCATTCGCAACGGTATTTCAACGAACCATCCATATTGGGCAGCCAGCTCTCTTCCCACGAGCCGCGAAATTCGTGCCCCACAGCGCGCCCGGAAGAGCGCAATTAGGAATTGCGCACCGCCAAATCGACCCGCTCCAGATGCCGCAATAGCTGTAGTCCACCATCACCCAAACATTTGACGTCAGCACAGGCGATTTAGCCTCCCAGAACCTGTCGGCTTGTCATCGGGGGGCAGGAGGCTGGCCCAATTCATCGCAGACTGGTCTCTGGAGAGCGGCAGATTTCGAGCAGAAAGTAGGGCAAACTGGTCCAGCGATTATCATGGCGGAGGCATATCTTTTCCGGCTGGAGGGTTAACAGGCCAGCTTAGGGCTTCATTTTCATGGAGGTCGATAGAATATTGCAGTTTTATCGTTTTGAGTGGGCACATCGTGTCCTGTTCGGGCATCAAAACTCCTGCGGATGAGATCGACTCACATTGAGCTGCCGCCGTCGACCCGGAATTCCGCGCCGGTGGTGAAGCCGGACTCGTCGGATGCCAGATAGACGGCGATGGCCGCGATTTCCTCCGGCTTGCCGATACGGCCGATCGGGTGCGTCGAAACCCAGCCGGCATAGACCTCATCGGGATTGGGGACCTGCGCCAGCACCTTGTCGAGGATCGGGGTGTGGATCACGCCCGGATGGATCGAATTGCAGCGGATGCCGTAGCCGCTGGTTGCGCAGTGCAGGGCGACCGACTTGGTCAGCAGCGTAACCGCCGCCTTGGCGGCATTATAGGCGGCCAGATTGCCGTTCGCCCGGATTCCGGCCAGCGACGAGATATTGATGATCGAACCGCCACCGCCGCCCGGCTTGGCCTTCATGTTCGCCACGGCATATTTGCAGCCAAGGAAAACACCGATCACGTCGACATCAAGTTCGTGGCGGAACTGGTCGAGCGTGAGGTCCTCAATCGAGCCGAAAGTCGTGATGCCGGCATTGTTGACCAGCACATCGATGGCCGCCCCGCCGCCCAACACACGCTGCCAATCTTCCTCGCGGGTCACATCAAGATGGGCAAAGCTTGCCATTGCCCCCAGTTCGGCGGCGAGTGCGTTGCCATTGTCATCGTCGATATCGGCGATGACCACGGCGGCACCTTCAGCCACGAACCGTCTGACCATGGCATTGCCGAGGCCCGATGAGCCCCCGGTTACAAGCGCGGTCTTGCCTTCCAGTCGCATCATCATCCTCCCGCAGTTGCGCTGCGGCCGCGCTTCGCTTTGCGCATGCCGCCCTGTCGAGCGCTATGCCGGAAGAGCGGCGGCTGCGACTATTGGCGAAAACGAGGACAACGGGCAGGTCTGCCCGTGCTTGCTCACACAGGCCTTGGCTCGCCGTGCGGGCCTAGGGGATCGGGTATCCGGTCCAGCGCTTGATGCTGCGGATCTGGAAACTCGAGCGCATCGAGGCCACGCCCGGCAGGCGCGCCAGGCACTCGCGGTGGATCGTGTCGAACTGCCTGAGATCGGTTGCAGCGACCCGCAGCAGGTAGTCACTGGCGCCTGACATCAGATGGCACTCAAGGATATCGTCGAACTCCTGCACTGCTGCTTCAAACCGCCCCATCACCGTATCGCTCTGGCTGGTGAGCGTGATCTCCACGAAGACCTCGAGACTGAGCCCGAGCCGCTGGGGGTCGAGCCTTGCACCATAGCCGGTGATGAGGCCCGACTGCTCCAGCGCCCGCATCCGCCGGTGGCAGGCCGAAGGCGACAGCGCGGCGCCTTCGGCAAGCGTAGCGATCGATTGCGTGGAGTCGCGCTGGAGCGCGGCGAGCAGTTTGGCGTCGGCTTTGTCCATTGGAGAATATCCCGAATTCTGGCGCTGAAATGGGAAATATCACTGAAAGATGGCGGCTGATAGGCCAAATGAGG
This sequence comes from uncultured Porphyrobacter sp., assembly GCA_964500135.1. Classification (GTDB taxonomy): domain Bacteria; phylum Pseudomonadota; class Alphaproteobacteria; order Sphingomonadales; family Sphingomonadaceae; genus Erythrobacter. The sequence continues at coordinate 141,427 of CAZCNF010000001.1, read as the reverse complement.
CAAAAATTGCCGAATGATCAGGTGTATGGTGGGTCGAGAGGAGAACTCCCATGCGTGTCGGCACCGTCAAGGAAATCAAGAACCACGAATATCGCGTCGGCCTCACCCCCGAGAGCGTGCGCGAGCTGAGCATAAACGGCCACGAGGTCTGGGTCGAAACCGGGGCTGGCCTTGGCATCGGCGTGAGCGATGCAGACTATCAGGCGGCCGGCGGCCAGATCCGCCAGACCGCCGCCGAAATCTTCGCCGAATGCGAAATGATCGTGAAGGTCAAGGAACCGCAGGCGGTCGAACGGGCGATGCTGCGCGAAGGGCAAGTGCTTTACACCTATCTTCATCTCGCGCCCGATCCCGAACAGACCGCCGATCTGGTCAAGTCGGGCGTCACCGCAATCGCCTATGAAACGGTCACCGGCCCGGGCAATTCGCTGCCGCTGCTCAAGCCGATGAGCCAGGTGGCCGGGCGGATGTCGATCCAGGCCGGCGCCACCGCGCTGGAAAAGGCGCATGGTGGGCGCGGTGTGCTGCTGGGCGGCGTACCGGGCGTGATGCCGGGCAAGGTCGTGGTGATCGGCGGCGGCGTGGTTGGCTGGAACGCGGCGCAGATGGCCGTGGGCCTGGGCGCGGATGTGACCATCCTCGACCGCGATCCCGAACAGCTTGAGCGGCTCGGCATGTATTTCGAGAGCCGCGCGAAGACGCGCTTCTCGAACAGCGCCAATATCGCCGACAGCATTTCCGATGCCGACCTGGTGATCGGCGCGGTGCTGGTGGCGGGCGCAGCCGCGCCGAAGCTGGTGACGCGTGCGATGCTGGGCCAGATGAAGCAGGGCGCAGTTCTGGTCGATGTCGCGATTGACCAAGGCGGCTGCTTCGAGACCAGCCATGCCACCACCCATGCCGAACCGACCTATGTCGTCGACGGGATCGTGCATTACTGTGTCGCCAATATGCCGGGCGCAGTTGCTCGTACCAGCACCTACGCGCTCAACAACGTGACCTTGCCGCATGCGCTCAAGATCGCCGAACTGGGCTGGCAGGGTGCGCTCAAGGCCAATCCGCATCTGGCGGCCGGGCTGAACGTTCACGCCGGCCAGATCACCTATGAAGCGGTCGCGCGCGATCTCGGCTACGATTACGTGCCGGTGGCTCAGGTTCTCGGCTGACCGCAATAGGGCGGCGTTGCGGCGCCGCACGCCTCACTTTGCCGCTCTATTCGATCGTCGGAAGCAGGCTTGCCAGCTTGCCGAAAATCTCGTCGATATGGCTCTTCGTCAGGATCAGCGGGGGCGAAAGCGCAATGATGTCGCCCGTCACGCGGATCAGCAGGCCTTCGTCAAAAGCGCGGTGGAATATCTCCATCGCCCGCTTGGTCGGCGCGCCCGGGCGCGGCTCCAGCTCGATGCCGCCGATCAGGCCGATGTTGCGGCAATCGATCACATGCGGCGCGCCCTTCAGCGAATGGACCGCATCCGCCCAGTAATCCTCCAGCTCGATCGCGCGTTCGAACAGGCCCTCTTCGCGATAGAGGTCGAGCGTGGCGATCGCCGCCGTCGCTGCCAGCGGATGCGCGCTGTAGGTGTAGCCGTGGAATAGCTCGATCCCGGCCGGCGCATTGTTGACCACGGTGTCGTGCACTTCGCGGCGCACCGCCACCGCGCCCATCGGCACGGCGGCATTGGTCAGGCCCTTGGCCATGGTGATGATGTCCGGCGTGACACCGAATCGTTCGGCGGCGGTTGCCCCGCCAACCCGGCCAAAGGCGGTGATCACCTCGTCGAAAATCAGCAGGATGTCGTGCCGGTCGCAGATCTCGCGCAGCCGCTGGAGATAGCCGGTTGGCGGGATCAGCACGCCGGTCGAACCGGCGACAGGCTCGACGATTACGGCGGCGATCGTATCGGCCCCGTGCAGGGCCACGATCCGTTCGAGATCGTCGGCCAGTTCGGCGCCATGCTGCGGCAGGCCGCGCGAGAAGGCGTTGCGGGCGAGGTCGTGCGTGTGCCGCATGTGGTCCACGCCGGCCAGCAGCGTCCCGAACTGGCGCCGGTTGTTGACGATCCCGCCCACCGAAATGCCGCCGAAGCCGACGCCGTGGTAGCCGCGTTCGCGCCCGATCAGGCGGGTGCGGCTACCCTGGCCGCGCGCGCGCTGATAGGCGAGCGCGATCTTGAGTGCGCTGTCGACCGATTCCGACCCGGAATTGCAGAAGAAGATCCGGTCCAGCCCCTCGGGCATCAGCAGCGCCAGCTTTGCCGCCGCTTCGAACGCCAGCGGATGCGCCAGCTGGAAGGTCGGGGCGAAGTCGAGCGTTCCGGCCGCTTGGCGGATGGCCTCTACGATCCGTTCGCGGCCGTGGCCGGCGTTGACGCACCACAATCCGCCCGTGGCATCGAGCACCTGGTGCCCGGTGGCCGAGGTGTAGTGCATATCCTTGGCGGCAACGAACATGCGCGGGTGCGCCTTGAACCCGCGGTTGTCGGTGAAGGGCAGCCAGAAGGCGGAAAGATCGTTGGGTTCGCGCATGGTCCTGCTCGGTCGCTGAAATGCTGGCTTGTCGATAGACCGCCGCGCGGGGATGCCGCCATTAGAATTCGTCAGAACCAGGGGATCGGAAAAACCGATAGCAATAGCTCCGATTTATCTCGTTGTTCCAATCCCCGGAATTTGCCCTATTGCTGAGACAGGGAAAACAAGGGGCAGGGCTGGTACGCGGCAAGCGCGGCTGGTCAAGGCTCCACTACAGGAGGGAACACCACCATGCGCAAACTCGTGGCACTCGCGGCATTGCCGCTGATGATCATTTCGGCTCCGGCCTTCGCGCAGGACGAGGAAGAAGCCAGCGGCCCGATCGAGTTCGATGCCGAGATCGGGGTCCACACGGACTACCGTTTCCGCGGCATCTCGTTGTCGGACAAGGATCCGCAGCTGACGGCCGAAGTGTCCGTATCGCATGAATCGGGTCTCTATGCCGGGGTCTGGGCTTCCAATGTCGCGATCGTGGATGATGCCGACGATCTCGAACTCGACGTTTATGCCGGCTATGCCACCGATGTCGGTGGCGTCAGCCTCGATGTGGGTGCGGTCTATTATCTCTATCCCGGCAATGGCGACTTCAACTATGTCGAATTGCTGGCGTCGGTCGGCTTTGCCGCCGGCCCGGCCTCGATTACACTGGGCGCAGCCTATGCGCCAAGCCAGGACAACATCGGGGGCACCGACAATACCTATGTCTATGTCTCGGGCGATCTGCCGCTTGGCGACAGCCCGCTTTCGGTCCATGGCACATTCGGGATCGAGGATGGCGCCTTCGGCGACAACAAGAAGGACTGGCTGCTGGGCGCGACCTATGACCTGGGCGACGGCCTCAGCGCGACCGTCGATTATGTCGACACATCGCGGGCATTCAGCCCGCTGGGCGATGCCACCGTCGTCGGACGGCTGACCTTCGCCTTCTAACCACGGTTCGAGCCGGTGGCTTCCGCCATGGAAGCCGCCGAGCCGTTCCAGACAGGAGTTTTATGAGTACCGACATCGCCAGCTGGATCAGCGAGCGCGGAATCAGCGAAGTCGAATGCATTGTCCCGGACATGAACGGGATCCAGCGCGGCAAGGTCTTGCCGGCCAACAAGTTCCTTAAATCGCTGACCGATCGCACGCTGCGCATTCCGATCAGCGTGTTTTCCGTCACGGTTACGGGCGAGTATCCCGAAGACATCGACGACGTCGTGCCGCCCTATGATCCGGACATCATGCTGGTGCCCGATCCCTCGACCTTGCGCGAAGCGCCCGGCTTCCAGACGCCGACGGCCTATGTGATTGCCGATGCCCATGCCCGCAATGGCGAGCCGATCGAGATCGCGCCGCGCATGATCTTGAAGCGCGTGCTGGAACTTTACGAAAAGCGCGGCTGGCGACCGGTCATCGCGCCCGAAGTCGAATTCTACCTGGTGTCGAAGAACCTCGATGCCGATTTTCCGCTGCAGCCGCCCACCGGGCGCTCGGGCAGGGCCGAGTCTGCCAGCCAGCCGTTCGGGCTGGAGGCGCTTGGCGAGTTCGAGGACATCATCGAACACATCTATGATTTCTGCGAGAAGGCTGATCTCAACATCGACACGATGATCCACGAGGCGGGCGCCGCGCAGCTCGAAGTGAACTTCGTGCATGGCGATCCACTGGCGCTGGCCGACCAGGTGCTGCTGTTCAAGCGCATCGTGCGCCAGGTCGCGCTCGAACACGGCGTCTATGGCACCTTCCTGGCCAAGCCGATGAGCGACCAGCCGGGCAGCGCGATGCACATCCACCAGTCGATCCTGGACATCGAGACCGGCAAGAATGTGTTCACGACGCAGAATGGCCGCGACAGCGCGCTGTTCCGCAGCCACATCGCGGGCCTTGCCCGACTGCTGCCGCAGATCACGCCGATGTTCGCGCCCAACGTCAATTCGTTTCGGCGGATGCGCCCCGACAGCGCCGCCCCGGTCAATGTCCAGTGGGGTACGGACAACCGCTCCTGCGGGTTGCGCGTGCCGATCTCGGACGGGCGCAACCGGCGGGTCGAGAACCGCCTGCCCGGGGCCGACGCCAACCCCTATCTTGCGGTCGCGGCCTCGCTGATCTGCGGATACATCGGCATGGTGGAACGGATGCAGCCGCCCAAAAGCGTCAACGGCAATGCCTATAATCGTGCGCGCACTTTGCCGCGCACGCTCGAATCCGCGCTCGACCGGTTCAACAAGTGCCGCGTGGTGCGCGATCACCTGGGCGAGGATTTCTTCAACGTGTTCTACGCCATCAAGGACGCCGAATTGTTCGCCTACCAGTCGGTGATCAGTTCCTGGGAGCGCGAGCACCTGCTGCTGCGCGTGTGATCAATGGCCAGCCACGCGCCCAGCTATTATGCGGCAACTGCCGCACCCTTCGCGCGGCGCGCGCCGCTGGCAGGTGCGATCACTGCCGATGTGGTGGTGGTTGGAGGGGGCTTTACCGGGCTCTCGGCGGCCCTCAGCGCGGCTGAAGCGGGCTTCTCGGTCGCGCTGGTCGAAGCGCGACGGATCGGCTGGGGTGCGTCGGGCCGCAACGGCGGGCAGATGATCCCAGGCATGCGGTGGGCCGCCACTGACCTGGTCGAGCATTTCGGCGAGGAACGGGCCAAGCCGCTGGTCGAGATCGGGCTGGCCGCCACCGATGCGGTGCGTGGCCGCATAGCCCGCCATGGCATCGATTGCGACCTGCGCGACGGACATTTCCATGCAGCGTGGAAGCCGGCACACCTCGACGAAATGCGGCGCGAGCAGGAGCTGCTCCAGCGCCTCGTCGCATATGACGCGGTCCAGGTGGTCGGGCGCGACGAGGTTGGCGCCTATGTCGCGACCGCAGCCTATCATGGCGGCAGCTACGACCGCCGCGGCGGGCACCTCCATCCGCTCAATTACGCGCTGGGCCTCGCACGGGCAGCGGAGGCCGCCGGGGTCCGGATTTTCGAGGACAGCCCGGCGCTGGCGGTCGATCACGGCAGCCCGGTGACCGTCTCCACGCCGGACGGCAGCATCTCGGCGAAATACGCCATCCTTGCCTGCGACAGCGAGATCGGCGGGCTGGAGCCCAGGTTCCGCCAGGTGATGATGCCGGTCATCAACTACAACGTCACGACCACGCCACTGACCGATGCCGAAGCGAGCGCGCTAATCCCCTCCAACGCCTCGATCGCCGAAAGCCGTTTCGTGCTAAACTATTATCGCCTCACCGCCGACAACCGGCTGCTGTTCGGCGGGGGCGAGAAGTATTCGCCCCGCCCGCCGGGCGACATCAGGGCCTTCGTGCGACCGCATCTGGAGCGGATCTTCCCGCAGCTGGCCGGGATCGAGCTGGACCATGCCTGGGGCGGCACGATCGGCGTCACGTTCAATCGCCTGCCGCATTTCGGGCGGATCGGGAACAGCTTCTACGCGCAGGGCTATTCCGGGCATGGCGTGCTGCTGACCACGCTGGCGGGCGAACTGATCGCTGAGGCCATGCGCGGCACCGCCGAACGCTTCGATTTGATGGCGAACCTGCCGATGCGCAAGTTTCCGGGTGGCCCTTTGCTGCGCCATCCGCTCTATGTGCTGGGCATGCTGTGGTATGCGCTGAAGGACCGGCTATGATTGCGACCACCGCCATTGAGGCCATGCTGGCCGAAGAGCAGGCCCGCTTCCGCGCGGCCAATCCCGGCTCGCAGGCGCTGGCCCGGCGCGCGGCGGAGCACTGGCATCGCGGCGTGCCGTTCCACTGGATGCTCGATTGGGGCACGCCGTTCCCGCTGTTTGCCGAGCGCGCCCAGGGGGCCGAACTGTGGGATGTCGACGGCCACCGCTATGACGATTTCTGCCTGGGCGACACCGGCTCGATGTTCGGCCATTCGCCCGCGCCGGTGGCGAAGGCGATCGCACGGCAAGCGGCCCGCGGGCTCACCTACATGCTGGCGACCGAGGATGCGCCGGCGGTGGCGGACGAGCTGGCGCGGCGGTTCGGCCTGCCTTTCTGGCAGGTCACTTCGACCGCTAGCGAAGCCAACCGCGCGGTGATCCGCTGGTGCCGCGGCATCACCGGGCGCGACAAGATCCTGGTCTTCAACGGCTGCTATCACGGCGCGGTGGACGACGTGTTCGTTGACCTGCGCGATGGCGTGCCCGAACTGCGCCGCTCGCTGGTGGGGCAGGTCTACGATGTGCGCCAGCACACACGCGTGATCGAATTCAACGATCTGGCCGCGCTCGAGGCCGCGCTCGCCCCGGGCGATGTTGCGGCGATCCTGATGGAACCGGCGCTGACCAATGTCGGCATGGTGCTGCCCGAGCCCGGCTATCTCGAAGCGGTGCGCGAGCTGACCAGGCGCCATGGCACGCTGCTGATCTTCGACGAGACACACACGATTTCCAGCGGCTATGGCGGGCACACCGCCACCTTCGGTCCGCAGCCCGACTTGTTCGTGCTGGGCAAGCCGGTCGCGGGCGGGGTGCCCTGCGCGGTCTATGGCTTCACTGCGGAAGTGGCCGAGCGGATGGAGCGGCTGCGCGACGAGGGCGAGAAGGGCCATTCCGGGATCGGCACGACCCTCTCTGCGAATGCGCTGGCGCTGGCGGCGATGCGCGCCTGCCTGACCGAGGTCATGACGCCCGAGGCCTATGACCACATGCTGCCGCTCGCGAGCCGCCTGGCCGAGGAACTGCGCGAAGTGATCCGCGGCCATGGGCTGCCCTGGCCGGTGCTGCATGTCGGCGCGCGGATCGAATTCCTTTGCGCCGAGGCCGCGCCGCGCAATGGCACCGAAGCGCGTGCGGCGATGAACGGGCCGATCGAACACGCCATCCACCTGTTCCTCACCAATCGCGGCGTGCTGATCGCGCCATTCCACAACATGATGCTAGTCTGTCCGCAAACCAGCGATGCCCAGGTCGGACGCCTGGCAACCGCGCTCGACCAATGTCTCAGGAAGCTTACGCAATGACCCAGGCCAATCCCACCCCGCGCAGCTCGAGCAAGGTTGCGACCCTCGAGGAGGCACGCGCCTTCTTCGCTGCCAACCCGGATATCGACGCGGTGGACATGATCTTCACCAACATGTCGGGCGTGCCGCGCGGCAAGCGGCTGCGCCAGCACGAGGTGCTGGCGGTGTATGAAAGCGGCCGGTTCCTGCCCGGATCGGTGCTGGTGATCGACATCACCGGGCGCGACACCGAGGAAACCGGCCTGGTGTGGGAAGACGGCGATGCCGATCGCTATTGCCTGCCGGTGCCCGGCACGCTGGTGCGCGCGCCGTGGCTGGGCGAAAGCGCCGCGCAGTTCACCACCAGCTTCTACGAGCTCGACCACACGCCCAGCGATCTCGACCCGCGCCATGTGCTGGGCCGGGTGGTTGACCGGCTTGAGGCCGAGGGCCTGACCCCAGTGGTCGCGGTCGAACTTGAATTCTTCCTGCTCGAAGCCGGCAACGGCCGCCCGGTGATCGCTCGCGGCCTTAGCAGCGGTGAGCAGCCATGGGCCAACGAGGTCTATTCGCTGCGCGAGATGGAGGATTTCAAGCCCTTCTTCGACGATCTCTATGCTGCCTGCGATGCACAGGACATCCCGCTCGAATCCGCGATCAGCGAATATGCCCCGGGCCAGTTCGAACTGACTCTGCGGCACAAGCCCGATGCACTGCGCGCGACCGACGATGCGCTGATGTACAAGCGGCTGGTGAAGGGCGTGGCGGCGCAGCACGGCATGATCGCCAGCTTCATGGCCAAGCCCTTTGCCGAACAGGCCGGCAGCGGGATGCACCTGCATGTCTCGATGGCGGATCGCAGCGGCGCCAACGCCTTTGCCAGCGAGGATCCGGAAGGCGCGCCGCTGCTGCGCCATGCGATCGGCGGGATGAAGGAACTGCTGGGGGAATCGATGGCGATCTTTGCCCCCAACGCCAATTCCTTCCGGCGGTTCAAGGCCAATTCCTATGCCCCGGTGGCGCCGACCTGGGGCGTCAACAACCGCACTGTCAGCCTGCGGGTGCCGGCCGGATCGCCCGCTTCGCGCCATGTCGAACACCGCATCTGCGGGGCCGATGCCAATCCCTATCTGGCGATGGCGGCGGTGCTGGCCGCGATGCACCACGGCATGACGGGCAAGGTCGATCCCGGCCCGGCGATCGTGGGCAATGGCTATGAGCAGGCGCCCGAGGATTACCGCCTGCCCAACCATTGGGCGGCCGCGATCGAGGCGTTCAAGACCTCAAAGCGGATGCGCGACTATCTGGGTGACCGCTTCGTCACCCATTTCTGCACCGTCAAGGAAGTGGAGATGGCGCGCTTCTTCGGCGAAGTGACCGAACTCGACTACGCCTGGTACATGCATAACGCGTGAGGCGGCGGGGAGCGACGCGAGTGGGGCGCCCTCTACCCACCGCCCCGGCTTTCACCTCCGCTCTGCCTGAGCCTGTCAAAGGCCACGCGCGGCATTCGCCGGGATGACGTGCACATCCGCTCCGGAGCCGTGCGCAGAATGTCCGCTTTGCGCACCGTTCGGCGAAGGGGCGAATGGCGGGAAGTGGGTGGGGAGCTGCGGTCAGGGTTCTTCCCAATAGGCCTTGAAATCAGGGTGCTCCCCAAACAGCACCTCGAATGTTGGCTCCAATATCCCGAGAATGTGAACCTCGCATTCCCCCAGCGCAGGCCAATCCTGTATTGATATTGCTTGGCTAATCAAACGCACACCATCCGCCATCTCAATACGCAGACGCTCACCTCGATCCTCGATGAAATCGCCATCTACGACATTTGCGTGTTGCTCGACATCGTAGGCTACCAATGGGTTGAATTTCGCCATGGCGACGCCCATCGGCGGGTCTAGTGCGAAAATCTCGGCCTCGCCGATTGGGGTATCCACTTCGTAAACCGTGACCTTCATCGCTGCGTTATGCATCATCCTGCGCACGTCTGGAATGGGGTCGATGGCAGAACGTCAGCTCCTGTAGCAAATACACTGAAACTTTCTGCCCCTTGCGGGCCATTCGATCGGGCAGCGCGCCTTTCCTACAACCTGGTGGGCCGCTATGCCGGGCGCATGACGCATCCGCTTTCAGGTCCCCTGATTCCAGTTGCAGGACCGTGGTGCATGCGGTGCGTTTGTCAGCTCGCGGCAGGCGAAGCTGAACGGTCGCCCGCGGCTTGCGCTCACCGCCGCTGTTCGTGGACCGTCTCCATGAACAGCGTGGCCGCTTCGCTGTGGCGGGTGAGCCGGCGCCAGGCGAGGCCAATATCGACCGTGGGCAGCGCTTCGCGCGGGCGCTTGGCGATGATGCGGTCGCCATCTAGGCTCCACGGGCGATACACCAGCTGCGGCAGGATGGTGATCCCGGCGCCGGTGCCCACGAGGTTGCGCACGCCCTCCATCGAGCTGGTGCGATAGGACACGTGCGGCGGGTGGTCGAACTTGGTCCAGATGCTTTCAATAAGGCCGTCCATCTCGTCGAGCGACAGCGCGACGACCGGCTCGTTCTCGAGATCGGACAGGCTCAGCACGTCGACTTCGGACAGCGGGTGCCACGGCGCCATCCAGGCCCGGCAGTCCGACCGCAGCAGCACTTCGTGGTCGATCGCGGCCTTCTGCACGAGGTTCGACACAATCAGCACGCCAAGGTCGAGCTCGCCATTGACCAGCAGGTGCTCGATATAGTCGCGCTTGTCCTCCACCAGCGTGACCGTGATCTGCGGGAACATGCGGCGGAAGCGCGAGAGGATGTCGGACAGGAAATAGCCGGTCACCACCGGGGTCACCCCGATCTTCACCGTGCCGCTGGCCGAGATCTGGTCATGCCCGACGCCATCGGTGAGATCGGCCACGGCGTTGATGATCGAACGGGCGTGGCGCAGGAACTTGTGCCCCTCGCGCGTCAGAGTCACGCCCTTGGGGTGGCGATAAAACAGCTTGACCCCGGTTTCGATCTCGAGCGTGCGGATCGCATCGGTCACCGCCGATTGCGAAATCCCCACTGCGGTCGACCCGGCCGATACCGAGCGGGCTTCGGCCACCGCGATGAAATAGCGGATCTGGCGGAAAGTTATGTTCATCGGTTTTTCCGATACCTCACGGTACGAATTATAGGCTGGATTGCTTTCCGCGAGAAGTGCTTGTTATGAAGCAGAGAGGGAAGAATCGACGGTATCCGATCGGCGGCTCTTCGGGTTCAGCATCTGTTGGGGGATTGCCATGAGCAAGCTAGACTTTTCAGGACATCGTATCGGCCGCCGTTCGCTGCTCCAGGGCATGGGCGTGGCCGCGATCGGCATCACCGTGACCGGCGGGCTGGCCGGCTGCACCAAGGAAGCGGCTGACACGGTCTCGACCGGCGAAGTCGGCGAACTCAACTTCTACAACTGGGACACCTACATCGGCGAAACCACGCTCGACGACTTCAAGGAAGCGAGCGGCATTTCTGTGAAGATGGACCTGTTCGACAGCAACGACGTGCTGTTTGCCAAGTTCCGCGCGGGCAACCCAGGCTATGATGTGATCGTGCCGTCGAACGACTTCGTCGAGCGCATGATCCAGGCAGACATGCTGATGGAACTGGATCACTCGCTGATCCCCAACATGAAGAACCTCGACCCGGCGTTCCAGGATGCGGATTACGATCCGGGCCGCAAGCACGCCATGCCCTATACCTGGCTGACGCTGGGCATCGGCTATCGCAAGTCGAAGGTCAAATCGGTGCCCGACAGCTGGAAGGTGCTGTTCGATTCCGACGAGTATTCGGGCCGGATCGCGGTGCTGTCCGAAGCGGGCGACATGTTCCGCCTCTATGGCAAATATCTCGGCAAGTCGGTCAACGAGCTGACCGCCGACGATATCAAGACAATCGAAGCGCTGATGATCAAGCAGAAGCCGCACATCAAGAAGTTCCACGAGGACGACGGGCAGGACCTGCTGCTCAAGGGTGACGTCGACGTGGTGCTCGAATACAACGGCGATATCGCGCAGGCGATGGTCGAGGATGACGACATCGGCTTCGTCATCCCCAAGGAAGGCAGCCAGCTGAATTCCGATACGCTGTGCATTCCCAAGGGCGCCCCGCATCCGAAGAACGCGCATGCCTTCATCAACTATCTGCTCGATGCCGAAGTGGGCAAGAAGATCACCGAAACGATCCTCTATCCCACCCCCAACGCCGCGGCCAAGGCGCTGATGCCCGAGGATTACAAGACCAACCCGGTGATCTTCCCGCCCGCCGATGTGCTGGCGAAGTGCGAATACGCCAAGTTCAATCCCGAACTGCAGCCGCTTTACGAAGAAGCCTTCACCCGGGTTCGCGCATCCTGATCTGGCGTCCGCAGCCGGCGGACGCGGAAGGGTTTTGAGATTCATCGCAGGTCCGGTGCCCGGTTGAACGGGTAGCCGGGCCGCGTGGGAGGCTTGTGTGGCAGAACAGGACTGGAAGGCGGACAAGCGGGCGTTCTGGGCGGTGTCCTCGCTTCCGCTGCTGTGGACGCTGCTGTTCTTCCTGGTGCCGATGAGCTTCGTGTGGCTCTACAGCTTCGGCAGCAATGTCGGGCTCACCGAGATCGAGATCTCGGGCACGCTCGACAATTACAAGCGAGCCACCGAATGGCTCTATGTCTCGATCTTCCTGAAAAGCTTCGCGGTGGCAGCGCTGGTCACGGTGATCTGCCTCATCGTCGGCTTCCCCGTGGCGATGGCGCTGACCTTTGCCAGCGACAAGTGGCGCCCCTGGCTGCTGCTGGGGATCATGCTGCCCTTCTGGACCAATCTCCTGATCCGCACCTATGCGCTGATGATCATGCTGGGCACCCAGGGCTATGCCAACAAGTCGCTTGGCTGGCTGTGGGAAAGCGCCAGCTGGCTCAAGGTACTGGTGGGGCTGCAGCCGCTGCCGGCGTGGGAGCCGGTGCAGCTGCTCTACAACAATTTCGCGGTGGTTCTGGGACTGGTCTATGTCCACCTGCCGTTCATGGTGCTGCCGCTCTATGCCGCGCTTGACCGGCTCGACAAGAGCCTGATCGAGGCCAGTCTGGACCTTGGTGCGGGGCACTTACGGACGCTGCTCAAGGTGGTCATGCCGCTTGCCATGCCGGGTGTGATCGCCGGGGTCATGATCACGCTGATCCCGGCGCTGGGCGCCTATCTGACGCCCGACCTGATGGGCGGAACCGACAGCCAGATGATCGCCAATGTGATCGAGCGCCAGTTCAAGCGCGCGAATGACTGGCCGTTCGGCGCGGCGCTCTCGTTCCTGCTGATCTACGCTATGTTCATCCTCATCGCGCTGCAGGGCTTGCGGCGCAAGAAGAGTGGGGAGGTGCACTGATGGCCTCGTTGTTCCACCGCACGCCGCGCGCTCCGTTGGAGTATACCCGCACCCTGTGGATGCGCAGCTGGGTCACGGCCGTCCTGGTGTTCCTCTATGCGCCGTTGCTGGTGCTGGTGATCTTCAGCTTCAACGATTCCAAGCGCAACGTCGTATGGCGCGGCTTCACGACCAAGTATTACGAAAAGGCACTGAACAACGACACGCTGGTCGAAGCACTGGTCAACTCGCTGACGATCGCGGCCTTTGCCACGGCATTCAGCCTGGTGATCGGAGCGATGACCGCGATCATGCTGTGGCGGTTCCGCTTCCGGCTCAAGGGGATTGTCGACGGCACCATCTCGCTGCCGATTATCGTGCCCGAAATCTGCCTGGGCGTGGCGATGCTGATTTTCTTCTCCTGGATCGATTGGCCCACCAATCTCATCTGGCCGCTCAATCTGGGGGCGATCACGATTGCCCATATCACCTTCTGCTTCCCGTTCGTGACGATGGTGGTGCGCTCGCGCCTCGCCAGCTTCAACAAGGAAGAGGAAGAGGCGGCAAAGGATTTGGGCGCGAGCGACTGGCAGGCGTTCAAGGATGTGCTGCTGCCGCACATGCGCCCGGCGCTGGTGGCAGGAGCACTGCTGGCATTCACATTGAGTCTCGATGACTTCGTGATCACCTTCTTCACCAGCGGGCCGGATACGATCACCTTCCCCGTGAAAGTCTATTCGATGGTGCGCTTCTCGGTGACCCCCGAGGTCAATGCCGCATCAACCCTGCTTATCGTCATCACAGTCGTCCTCACTGCGATCGCATTGCGGCTGCAGGGCGCCAAGAACCTATCCGTGAGCCACTGACCATGTCCGACAAGTCGCCCATCATCCAGATCAGGAATGTGTCGAAACGCTTCGGCCGCGTGACCGCCGTCGATGATGTCAGCCTCGACATCCTGCCAAGCGAATTCTTTGTCTTGCTGGGACCCTCGGGCTGCGGCAAGACCACGCTGCTGCGCATGATCGCCGGGTTCGAAGTGCCGACCGAAGGGCAGATCCTGATCGACGGGCAGGACATGAGCCATGTCCCGCCCAACAAGCGCCCGGTCAACATGGTGTTCCAGAGCTATGCCGTGTTCCCGCACATGTCAGTGGCGGAGAACGTGGGCTACGGGCTCAAGATCGCCGGGGTTGGCCGCGGCGAGCGCGAAGAGCGGGTGAAGGAAGCGCTTGAGCTGGTGAAGCTGGGCGGGTTCGAGGAACGCAAGCCTGACCAGATGTCTGGCGGGCAGCGCCAACGCGTGGCGCTTGCGCGCAGCCTGGTGATGCGCCCCAAGGTGCTGTTGCTGGATGAACCGCTTTCGGCGCTTGACGCGAAGCTGCGCTCGCAGATGCAGTTTGAACTGGCCGATCTGCAGGACCGGGTCGGCATCACCTTCGTCACGGTAACCCATGACCAGGACGAGGCGCTGTCGATGGCCTGCCGGATTGCCGTGATGAACAAGGGCGACGTCGCGCAACTGGCCACGCCTTCCGATCTCTACGAATTCCCGGCAAACCGCTTCGTGGCGGACTTTGTGGGTTCGGTGAACATTTTCGAAGGCAAGCTGACCCTTGACGAGCCTGACAAGGCGGCGGTCGAATGCCCGGGGGTGGGGCAGATCTATCTCAACCACGGCGTCACCGGTCCGCATGGGGCGGACGTGTGGGTCGCGCTGCGGCCCGAGAAGATCTATCTGCATGTGCCCGGCCATGGCAATGCGGTGCGGGCAGCCGGGCAGGACGCGCCGCACGGTCATAACTTCGCGCGCGGACAGATCACCGGGATGAGCTATCTCGGCGACATCTCGCTGTTCGACATCAAGCTTGACGAAGGCGCGACCATCCGCGTGTCGCGCCCCAATCTGTCGCGCCACGACCAGGAAGATTTCGAGTGGGGCGACCGGGTGTCGATGCATTGGCGCGCCGATAGCCCGGTGGTGCTGTTGTCCTAGCCAGAGAGCCACACAAGGCCCGGCCTTTCGTTCATGGATCCGGGGCACAGCGCCCCTGCGGAGGAAAAACAATGTTTGAGCCCAACGGGCAGTTCATCGGCGGGCGCAGCCTTTCCGGCAAGGAAGCGGCGGAAGTCGTCTACAATCCGGCTTCGGGGCTGGAGATCGCCAGCCTGGCCAGTGCCAGCCGAGAGCAGGTGGATGCCGCGGTCGCTGCGGCGAGGCAAGCCTATCGTGTGTGGTCACGCATGTCGCCAAAGGAACGGTCGCTCCGGATGCTGCAGATCGCCGACCGGATCGAGCAGCTGGCAGGCGAATTCGCTGAGATAGAGATGCGCAATTGCGGCAAGCCGATCGGCACCGCACGGGCGGTGGATGTGGGCAATACGATCGACGTGTTCCGGTTTTTCGCCGGTGCGGCGCGCACCGTGCATGGCCTGCCGGCAGGCGAGTATCGCCCGGGCTTCACGTCGATGCTGCGGCGCGATCCGCTGGGCGTGTGCGTGGGTATTGCGCCGTGGAACTATCCGCTGATGATGGCCAGCTGGAAGATCGCACCGGTGATCGCGGCGGGCAACACCGTGGTCCTCAAACCATCCGAGCATACCCCGCTTTCCGCGCTCAAGCTGGCCGAGGTCTGCGCTGAGTTCCTGCCCGAAGGCGTGGTCAACGTCGTGACGGGCAATGGCCCCAATGTCGGCGCGCGGCTGGTGGCGCACCCCGATGTCTGCATGGTTTCGCTGACCGGTGACGTGGCGACCGGCCGCAAGATCATGGAAGCGGTAGCCCCCACGATCAAGCGCACCCATTTCGAGCTGGGCGGCAAGGCGCCGGTGATCGTGCTCGAGGATGCCGACATTCCCGCTGCGGTCGAGGCGATCGCTGAGGGCGGCTATTACAACGCCGGGCAGGATTGCACCGCCGCCTGCCGGGTCTATGCCCACGCCAGGATCCACGACCGGCTGGTGGCCGATCTCGAGGCGGCGATATCCAGGATTGCGATCGGCGATCCAGCCGAGCCCGGCACGGTGCTGGGGCCGCTCATCACTGCCCGCCAGCGCGACCGGGTAGACGGCTTCGTTGCCCGCGCTGTGGCCGATACGCCAGCCGAGATCGTGACTGGTGGCAAGCGGCCCGACCGGCCGGGGTTCTACTACAATCCCACGCTGATCGCCGGCGCTCGCCACAATGACGAGATCGTGCAGAAGGAAGTGTTCGGCCCGGTTGTCTCGGTGACCCGGTTCGAGGACGATGCGCAGGTCCTCGACTGGGCGAATGATTGCGAATATGGCCTCGCCAGTTCGGTCTGGACCCAGAATGTCGGCAAGGCGGCCGAGTTTGCCTCGCGGCTGGAATATGGCGTGACCTGGATCAACACCCATTCGGTGAACACCACCGAAATGCCCCACGGCGGGGTGAAGATGTCGGGTTACGGTTCCGACCTTTCGGTCTATTGCCTCGAACACTATACTGTTACCCGTCACGTGATGATCAAACACTAGAACCCGTATGCGCCCCGTCATCGGCATCACCGCCTGCAATCGCACCGTCGGCAGCGAGACCGCGCAAGCGGTGATGAATCGCTATGCCATGGCGGCGATGCGCTATGGCGATGTCGGGGCGCTGCTGATCCCGGCGCTGCCCGACCTGGTCGATGCGGCCGAATTGATCGACCGGCTCGATGCGGTGATGCTGACCGGATCGCCCTCGAACATCGAAGCGTTTCGCTATGGCGATGACGAGGGCTTCGGGCCCTATGACAGCGCGCGGGATGAAATGTCGCTCGGGATCGTGCAGCGCATGATCGACGCGGGCAAGCCGGTGTTCGGGATTTGCCGCGGCTTCCAGGAAATCAACGTCGCGCTGGGCGGCACATTGCGCCGCGATGTTTCCGCGAACGATGAACTTCTGCGTCACCATTCGCCCGAACAAAGCGACCTGGTGGCGATGTTTGACCATTATCACGAGGTGGAACTCGTTCCTGGCGGCATGCTGGCGCAGGCGGTGGCGAAGGACCGCATGACAGTCAATTCGGTGCATTACCAGGGGGTTGCCCGCCTGGCTGACGGGCTGCAGCAAGAAGCCCAGGCGCCCGATGGCATTGTCGAGGCGTTCAGCGCCCGGCCTAACAATGCTCCGCTGCTGGCGGTGCAATGGCACCCGGAATGGGAGCCGGAGAAGAATGGCGACAGCCAGGCGTTCTTCCGGCTGCTCGGGCAGGCGGCAAGGGGGGAACTATGATGCTGCCTGTGCGCCGCTATGACATCTATCTCGCGCGGCTGTGTTACACGCCTTGAGCGCGGGCGCCGCGGCGCCATGATCCGACCAAGTCTGCTTCCAGCCGCACCGGTGCGGCAACACGATCAATCCAGGGAAACACCAAATGCCTCGCAATTACGACATCGCCGAACTTCGCCGGCTCGATATCGCCCACCACCTGCCGGCCCAGGCCGACTGGCAGGAGATCGAGGATCTGGGCGGCAGTCGGATCATCACTCACGCCGAGGGCTGCTACATCCATGACGGCGATGGGAACCGCATCCTCGACGGCATGGCCGGGCTGTGGTGCGTGAATGTGGGTTATGGCCGTGACGAGCTGGCCGATGTGGCCGCCGAGCAGATGCGCGAGTTGCCTTATTACAACAGCTTCTTCAAGACCGCGAACCCTCCCACGGTGCTGCTGGCGCACAAGATTGCCAGCCTCACGCAGAACCGGCTGCCGCACGTCTTCTTCAACAGCTCGGGTTCGGAGGCGAACGACACGATCTTCCGGCTGGTCCGCCAGTACTGGAAGCTGAAAGGTGAGCCCAAGCGCAAGGTCTTCATCAGCCGCTGGAATGCCTATCACGGTTCGACCGTGGCCGGTGTTTCACTGGGCGGGATGAAGGCGATGCACCCGATCGGCGACCTGCCGATCCCCGGGGTCGAGCATGTCCGCCAGCCCTATTGGTTCAACGAAGGGCGCGACATGTCGCTCGAAGCCTTTGGCGATGCTTGCGCCGAAGCGATCGAATCCAAGATTCTCGAAGTCGGCCCCGAGAACGTCGCAGCCTTCATCGGCGAGCCGGTGCAGGGCGCGGGCGGCGTGATCATTCCGCCGGCCAATTACTGGCCGCAAGTCGAAGCGATCTGCCGCAAATACGGCATTCTCCTGATCTGCGACGAGGTGATCTGCGGCTTCGGGCGGACCGGCAATATGTGGGGCCATGAAACAATGGGGGTAAAGCCCGACATCATCGCCATGGCCAAGGGGCTGTCGAGCGGATACCTGCCGATTTCCGCGGTCGCGGTGTCGGACGAGATCGTCAAAGTGATGAAGACCGGCGGTGATTTCGTCCACGGCTACACCTATTCCGGACACCCGGTTTCGGCGGCGGTGGCACTGCGCAACATCGAGATCATGGAGCGCGAAGGGTTGATCGACAAGGTCCGCAACGAAACCGGGCCTTACCTGGCCAAGGCATTGGCCACGCTGAACGATCACCCGCTGGTGGGCGAGGCGCGCAGCATTGGCCTGCTGGGCGCGGTCGAGATCGTGGCCGACAAGGCCAGCGGCGCACGTTTCGGCGGCAAGGAAGGCACGGCAGGGCCGCTGGTGCGCGACATCTGCATCGCCAACGGACTGATGGTGCGCGGCATCCGCGACAGCATCGTGATGTGCCCGCCGCTGATCATTACTACCGCGCAGATCGACGAACTGGTCGGCATCATCCGGCGTTCGCTCGACGAAGCACTGCCGCGGCTCAAAGCGATCGGCTGAGGCTTGCCATGACTATATCCCCGTTCCTTCGCGAAGCCTGTTACATCGACGGGCAATGGGTCGGTGCCGACAGCGGCGAGACGATTGCAGTTACCAATCCGGCCACCGGCCAGCAGCTGGGTACGGTGCCCAAATGCGGAGCCACCGAAACCCGCCGGGCGATTGAGGCAGCACAGGCGGCCTTTCCCGCCTGGCGCGCCAAGACCGCGAAGGAACGGGCGGCAATCCTGCGTCGCTGGTTCGACCTGATGATGGCCAACAAGGAAGAACTCGCCCGGCTGCTTACGCTGGAGCAAGGCAAGAGCCTTGCTGAAGCGCGCGGCGAGATCGCCTATGGGGCGAGCTTCATCGAATGGTTCGCGGAAGAGGGTAAGCGCCTCTATGGTGATGTCATTCCGGGCCACATGGCCGACAAGCGGATTCTGGTGCTGAAGCAACCGATCGGCGTTGCCGCAGCGATCACTCCGTGGAATTTCCCCAATGCCATGATCACCCGCAAAGCGGGGCCGGCACTCGCCGCTGGTTGCCCGATCGTGATCAAGCCGGCGGCGCAAACGCCATATTCGGCGATGGCGCTGGCGGTGCTGGCGGAAGAGGCGGGCATCCCGGCAGGTGTGTTCAACGTCCTGACCGGCAGCGCCTCGGCGATCGGCGGCGAAATGACATCGAACCCGTTGGTGCGCAAACTGTCGTTCACGGGCTCGACCGAGATCGGACGGCTGCTGATGGAACAATCGGCCGGCACGCTCAAGAAGCTAAGCCTCGAACTGGGTGGCAATGCGCCGTTCATCGTGTTCGACGATGCCGACCTTGATGCGGCAGTGGCCGGCGCCATGGCCAGCAAATACCGCAATTCGGGCCAGACCTGCGTCTGCACCAACCGTATCTATGCGCAGTCCGGAATCTATGATGCCTTTGTCGAAAAGCTGGCTGGTGCGGCGGCGGCGCTGAAGGTCGGTGATGGGCTCGCGCCGGGGACCGAACAGGGCCCGTTGATCGACGCGAATGCGGTGGCGAAGGTCGAGGAACATATCGCCGATGCGCTTGCCAAGGGCGGGCGTCTGGTAGCAGGCGGCCATCGCCATGCGCTGGGCGGTACTTTTTTCGAACCGACCGTGATTGCCAATGCCACGCAGGACATGCTGGTCGCGGGCGAGGAGACCTTCGGCCCGCTCGCCCCGGTGATCCGGTTCGAGACCGAGGACGAGGCGATCGCGATGGCCAACGACACCGAGTTCGGGCTGGCCGCCTATTTCTATTCAAACGATCTCGGCCGGGTCTGGCGCGTTGCGGAGGCGATCGAAAGCGGCATGGTCTGCGTCAATTCGGGGATTCTTTCGACCGAGATCGCACCGTTCGGCGGCGTCAAGCAGAGCGGGCTGGGCCGCGAGGGTTCGAAGTATGGCATCGACGAATATGTCGAGCTGAAATATGTCAGCCTGACGATCTAAGGCGCTCGCCATGGGAGAGCAAAGTTCGACCGAGCAGCCGATCGACCTGGCCTTCACCCGCCCGGGGGGCGCCGACGGGACAATCGTCGAGCCGACCTATTCGGGCGCGCTCAGCTTCATGCGGCGGCGCTACACCAAGGATGTGGCCGGGGCCGATGTCGCGGTGGTGGGCATTCCGTTTGACCTGGCGACCACCGGCCGTCCCGGGTCGCGCTATGGCCCGCGCGCGGTGCGGCTGGGGTCGGCCATGATCGCCTGGGACGCGGTGTGGGGCTGGGGTTTCGACCCGTTTGAGCGGCTCCACGTGATCGACCATGGCGATCTGGCGATCGACTATGGTTCGCCGATTGAAGTGGTGGGCATGATCGAGCGCCAGTTCGCCACGATCCATGCGCAGGGCGTGGCGACGCTGATGCTGGGCGGCGACCATTTCTGCACCTATCCAGTGTTGCGTTCGCTCGCCGGGCAGATAGGCCGACCCTTGTCGCTGATCCATTTCGACGCGCATTCCGACACCTGGCCGGCGCGCGACGGGCAGGTCGATCACGGCACCATGTTCTGGCGTGCGGCGCAGGAAGGGATCATCGATCCGGCCCGCTCGATCCAACTCGGCATCCGCACCAACAACCGGGACACGCTGGGATTCACCGTTCTGTCCGCTGAAGAAGTCGACCGGATGAGCGCGGAGGATGTGGCAGCGCGCGTGGCCGAGGTGGTCGGCGACAATCCGGCCTATCTCACCTTCGACATAGATTTCCTCGATCCGGCCTTTGCCCCGGGCACAGGCACACCCGTCGCCGGCGGAATCGGAACCGTAAAGACTTTCGGAATTCTGCGCCGTCTGGCTGGCCTCGACATCCGCAGCGCGGATGTGGTTGAGGTTGCGCCGGCCTATGACACCAGCGATGTCACCGCGCTGGCTGCCACCACGGTTGGCCTGCATTGCCTGGCGCTGATCGCGGCACAGCGCGGCTGAGCGGAACTGAGCGGCGTGCAGGCGCATCTCAACTCAGCTGAGCGCGAGTACGCTGGTCATCACGATCCGGACCAGTTCGGCATGGCCCCGTGCACCGGTCTTGGCATAGATCTTCTTGCTGTAATTGCGCGCGGTCTCGATTGTCAGCCCCAGCCGTTCGGCCGCCTCGGCAATGCTGGTCGATTGGCCCATCATCCAGGCCAGTCGCGCCTCGCTGGGTAGCAGTCCGAATAGTTCGGCCAGCTGTTCGTAGCGGTCGGCCTGCGATTTGCGGTCGCCGCTGACGTAAACGATCGCGGCCGGTTGCGGCCCCCCGGTCACCGGCTGGTCGTGAAGCGGGGCGACCAGCATGTCGAACCAGGGGTCCTGGCTGAGCGTGAAGGCCCGCGAGCGGGTTTCCACGCCCTCAGCATAGGATTTGACCAGCGCGGTCAGCTCGCGGTCGATGCCCGGCGAGGCAGGCACCAGCCGGTCGTAACGCCCGCGACGCAGCAAGGCACCCCACTGGAACAATTGCTCGACCGTATCGGTGGTCTCGAGGATGCGGCAGCGCGCGTCGAGCGTCATCCAGCCGAGGCTGAGCCGCGCGATGGCCTGGCCCGACATCGCCGAACGAAAGCGTTCGCGCTCGAGCGAGGCAAAGGATCTGAGCGCGATCCGCAGGTGCGGGACCAGCGCGGTCAGCAGCGCGCCGGTCGACGAACCGATGTTGCGGCCGCCATAACATCCCAGCCACGCCTCCGTGCCGCCCTGTTCGGCAACCCGCACCAGGCGCAGGTTCGCCATCCCGATCGATCGCAGTTGCGCGCGCGCGGGGCCTGGTCGAGCTGACTCACCAGGCTGAAGCAGTTCATCAAGGTCATAGGCGCGGCCTTCGCGCATGGACAAGAAGGGCAGGGGATCGAGCCCGGTGCCAAGAGTCTCGGCATCGCCAAGCCGCAGCAATCCGCCGCCATCGGGCGACCGCAGCATCAAGCTCACGGCGCGCGCGCCACTGCGGGCTTTCAACCGGTCCAGAAAAGCGCTCCACAAAGGGGTTTCGAACATCCCGTTGTAGAGTGCCTGCACCAACTGGTCCTCATCTATCCGCATGATCGCGTCTTATACTCCCAAATGGGAGGTTAAAAGGCCGAATCCACACCTATCTAGGCGGCATTGCATTCCCGGAGTTGAGGCATGGCGCGCAATCTGACCCATCTTGAGCGGCTCGAGGCCGAAAGCATCCACATCATGCGCGAAGTGGTGGCCGAGGCCGAGCGGCCGGTGATGCTCTACTCGATCGGCAAGGACAGCGCGGTGATGCTGCACCTGGCCAAGAAGGCCTTCTATCCCTCACCGCCGCCGTTCCCGCTGCTGCATGTCGACACCACCTGGAAGTTTCGCGACATGTATGCCCTGCGCGAGAAAAGCGCCGAGGCGGCGGGGATGGATCTGCTGGTGTGGCAGAACCCCGAAGCCAAAGAGCGCGGGATCAACCCGTTCGACCATGGCCCGCTCCACACCGACATGTGGAAGACCGAAGGCCTCAAGCAGGCGCTCGACCACTACGGCTTCGACGCGGCCTTTGGCGGCGCGCGGCGCGACGAGGAAAAGAGCCGCGCCAAGGAGCGCATTTTCAGCTTCCGCACCGCCAGCCACGGCTGGGACCCGAAGAACCAGCGCCCCGAATTGTGGAACCTCTACAATGCCCGCAAGGCACGCGGGGAGAGCATCCGGGCCTTCCCGATCAGCAACTGGACCGAACTCGACATCTGGCAATACATCATGGCTGAAGGGATCGAGATCGTGCCGCTCTATTTCGCGGCCGAGCGCCCGACTTACGAATATGAAGGCGGGCTGTTCATGGCGGACGACATCGACCGGCTTGAGCGGGTGATGGGCAAACGGCCCGAAATTACGATGCGGCCGGTGCGGTTCCGCACGCTCGGCTGCTTCCCGCTGACGGGTGCAGTCGAAAGCTCGGCGGCAACCCTGTCCGAAGTGGTTCAGGAAATGCTGCTCACCACCACCAGCGAGCGGCAGGGCCGGGTCATCGACAAGGATGCTGGCGACGCTTCGATGGAGCGCAAGAAGCAGGAGGGTTACTTCTGATGTCGGAGCCGATCTACCAGGCCGATGCGCTGATCGCGGAGGATATCGCGGCCTATCTCGAACTGCACCAGAACAAGAGCCTGCTGCGCTTCATCACCTGCGGCAGCGTCGATGATGGCAAGAGTACGCTGATCGGGCGCTTGCTGTATGACAGCAAGATGATCTTCGAGGATCAGCTGGCCGCGCTCGAAAGCGACAGCAAGCGGGTCGGGACGCAGGGCCAGGAGATCGATTTCGCGCTGCTGGTCGATGGCCTTGCGGCCGAACGCGAGCAGGGCATCACTATCGACGTCGCCTATCGCTTTTTCGCGACCGAGAAACGCAAGTTCATCGTCGCGGATTGCCCCGGCCACGAGCAATATACCCGCAACATGGTGACCGGCGGTTCCACCGCCGACCTTGCGGTGATCCTGGTCGATGCACGCAAGGGCGTGCTGGTCCAGACCCGGCGCCACAGCTACCTGTGCAAGCTGCTGGGCATCCGCAATATTGTGCTGGCGGTGAACAAGATGGACCTGGTCGATTACAGCCAGGCCGTGTTTGACGGAATCGTGGGCGAATATGCCGAATTCGCGCGCGAGATCGGGCTGGGCCAGTGCGTCGCCATGCCGATTTCGGGGTTCCGCGGCGACAACGTGACCACCCCGAGCACCAACACGCCGTGGTATGGCGGCCCGACGCTGATCGATCATCTCGAAACGGTCGAGATCGACAACACCGCAGACCAGCTGGGGCCTTTCCGGCTGCCGGTCCAGTGGGTCAACCGGCCCAATCTCGACTTCCGCGGCTTTTCCGGATTGATCGCCAGCGGCACCGTGAAGCCGGGCGATCCGGTGCGAGTGCTGCCATCGGGCAAGACCAGCACGATCAGCCGCATCGTGACGCTGGGCGGCGAACTGGACGAGGCCGTGGCCGGGCAATCGGTTACACTGTGCCTCGCCGATGAAGTCGATTGCTCGCGCGGCAATGTGATCGCCGCTGCAGGCGATCCACCCGAGGTGTCGGACCAGTTCGAGGCCACGCTGGTGTGGATGGATGACGAGCCGATGCATGTCGGTCGGGCCTATTGGCTGAAGCTGGGCACGCAGACCGTCTCGGCCACGGTGCAGCAGCCCAAATATGCCGTCAACGTCAACACGCTCGAGCGGCTGGCCGCGAGGACGCTGGAACTCAACGCCATTGGTGTCGCCGAGATCGCCACCGACAAGCCGGTCGTGTTCGAACCCTATGACCGCAACCGGGCACTGGGCGGCTTCATCCTGATCGACAAGCTGACCAACCGTACCGTCGCCGGCGGAATGCTGCACTTTGCCCTGCGCCGGGCGCAGAACGTGCATTGGCAGCCGACCGACATCACCCGCCAGGCGCACGCCGCGCTAAAGAACCAGACCCCGCGTGTGCTGTGGTTCACCGGCCTGTCGGGATCGGGCAAGTCGACCATCGCCAACGAGGTCGAGAAGCGGCTCAACCTGATGAACCGCCACACCTTCCTGCTCGATGGTGACAATGTCCGCCACGGGCTCAACAAGGACCTCGGCTTTACCGAGGCTGACCGGATCGAGAACATTCGCCGCGTAGGCGAAGTGGCCAAGCTGATGGCCGATGCCGGATTGATCGTGCTGACCGCCTTCATCTCGCCTTTCCGCGCCGAGCGCGAGATGGTGCGCGGCATGCTGCCGGAAGGCGAATTCGTCGAAATCTTCGTCGATACGCCGCTGGAAGTCGCCGAGGCACGCGACGTGAAGGGGCTCTACCGCAAGGCGCGCGAAGGAAAGCTGAAGAACTTCACCGGGATCGACAGCCCCTACGAAGCACCAGAAAATCCGGAAATCCGGGTCAACACGGTGGACATGTCGCCGCAAGAGGCGGCAGACTACATCGTCCAGCAACTGCTGCCGCTCAAGTGACGGATGCACCCATGACCGACGCCGAACTGGCCGCGCATCTGGCGCAAGCGGCCGGTCAATCGCTGCTCGAAATCCGCAACTCCGGACGGTTCGAAGGCAAGGCGCTGGGCCAGGCGGGCGACGAGGCCGCCAATCGCCTGCTGGTGGACGCACTGCATCGCCACCGGCCCGCCGACGGCCTGCTGTCGGAAGAGGAAAAGGACAATCCGTCGCGGTTGGACCATCGCCGGGTGTGGATCGTCGATCCGCTCGACGGCACGCGCGAATATGGTGAGGGCCGCAGTGACTGGGCGGTGCATGTGGCGCTGGCGGTGGATGGCACGGCCAGCGCGGGGGCGGTGGCGCTGCCGGGGCTTGGGCTGGTGCTGCGATCCGACGCGCCGGTGGCGCTGGCACCCCTGGCCGCGACCCCGCGCATGCTGGTCAGCCGCACTCGGCCTGCCCGCGAGGCGGTGGCTGTGGCCGAAATTCTGGGCGCCGAGCTGGTCGCGATGGGCAGCGCCGGGGCCAAAGCCATGGCGGTGGTGCGCGGCGAAGCCGAAATCTACCTCCACACCGGCGGCCAATATGAATGGGATAGCTGCGCCCCGGTGGCGGTGGCTGCAGCCCACGGGCTCCATGTCAGTTGCGCCGATGGACGCCCGCTGGTCTACAACCGGGCGGACACCTATATGCCCGACCTGCTGATCTGCCGGCCGGAATGGGCCGGCCCGGTGCTTGAAGCCATGGGTCAGGTCCCGCCCGGCAGCGATTGATTCGTACGGCTGGCTGCGGCCTGCGCGCGAGCCACAACATCGTCCAGCACCGCGCGGTCGAGCACGCGTGGGCCACGCAGCCGGAAGGACTTTATCCGCGGCGCAATCATCACCGATCCGCTGGAGCGCGCGAACGTCCTTGGGCAGGCACGATCCGCCGAATGGCGCGCCCGGCTTCAGATAACTCCTGCCAATGTTGAGCTGGGTATCGGCCACGAACAACTCGTGCATCTGCGCCGCCGAAACGCCTGAGGCTTCGCACAGCCGCCCGATCTCGTTGGCGAACGCCACTTTGGTGGCATGCCAGGCATTGTCCATGAACTTGGTCATTTCCGCTTCGCGGATCCCGACCTGGAACAGCGGGGCCGAGCAGCCTTCGTAGAGCGAAGCGAGCGAGTGGCACGGTCTGCCGTCGATCGTGCCGATCACGATCCGCGGCGGATGGAAGAAGTCCTGTACAGCCCGCGCCTCGCGCAGGAATTCGGGATGATGCACCACTTCCACGCGTTCTGCGGCCGCCGCCCCCAGCCGTTCGCGAAAGATCGGCAGGATCACGCTTTCGCAGGTGCCTGGCCGCACTGTCGAGCGATAGGCGATGGTCAGCCTCGGGCCGCCGCGCCGCTCCACCGCTGCGGCGATCGACCGGGTTACGTCCCCGATCTGGGTCAAGTCGTGGCGGCCGTCCTGCCCGCTCGGGGTGCCAACGCAGACCAGCGCGATGTCGCAATCGTCGAGTTGGCCAGCAGCATCAAGGCTTGCGCATAGACGACCTGCCCCGACAGCGTCGGCGATCAGCTGGTCGAGCTGCCGTTCCACAATCGGAGATCGCCCGGCGCTGATGGCCGCCACCTTCGCGGGATCGGGATCGAAGCCGTGAACGACATGGCCCCGGCTGGCGAGACAGCCGGCCGCCACACTTCCCACATGCCCCAACCCGAAGATGGCGACCTTCACATGCGACCCCTGGCACAGAAAAGGGCATGCCAAGAACCTTGGATGAATCAGCCAAGACTCCAGTTATTAATGAACGGCAAACCCGATTTTCTATATTTATAAGTATTTGTTCTGATCTTGACATATCAAGCATTATACTGACGTGCAAGCGCCCTTTAACCCGGCCCTTGACTATTCTGACAGGCGGGCGAGGGCCGAATGGGCTTGCCAGTCGGTAGCAGCCGCGCCATTGATCGCGCCGCAAAGGGAGAGCGCTGGAATGTCGCAGTCGGACGGGCCGTTGACCGGCCTCAAGGTCGTGGAATTCGTGGGGATCGGGCCGGGCCCGCATGTCGCCATGCTGCTCGCCGATCTCGGTGCGGAAGTGGTGCGGATCGAGCGGCAGGGCACGCGGGTACTCAATCCGGTGGTCGAACGCGCGCGCCACCGCGTTGCGGTCGACGTCAAGAGCGAGGAAGGTCGCCAGTTCTGCCGTGATGCCGCCGCACGCGCCGACGTGTTGATCGAAGGTTTCAGGCCGGGCGTGATGGAGCGGCTGGGCCTTGGGCCGGACGAGCTGCTTGCGCTCAATCCGCGGCTCGTCTACGCGCGGATGACCGGCTGGGGCCAGGATGGCCCGCTCGCCCATGCCGCCGGCCATGATATCAACTATATCGCGATCACCGGAGCGCTTTCGGCCGTCGGCAGGAAGGGCGAAACCGCCACCCCGCCGCAAAACCTGGTCGGCGATTTCGGCGGCGGCTCGATGTATTGCGCTTTCGGCATCATGGCCGCGCTTTACGAGCGTGAACGTTCAGGCAAGGGGCAGGTGGTCGATGCCGCGATCGTTGATGGCGCGACCAGCCTGATGAGCTTCTTCTTCGGCATCCGCCAGATCGGCTACATCAAGACGGAACGGGGTGAGGGGCTGTTGGGCGGCGCGGCGCATTACTATCGCTGCTATGAATGCGCTGACGGGCGCGAGATTTCGGTCGGCGCGCTCGAGCCGCAGTTCTATGCCGAACTGCTGGAACGGATCGGCGCGCCCGAGCTTGCAGAAGGGCGCGACAATCCGGCCAATTGGGAGGAGATGGCCGAACGGCTGACCGCACTGTTCAAGACCAAAACCCAGGCCGAATGGTGCGAGCTCCTCGAAGGATCGGACGCTTGCGTGGCGGCGGTGCTGCCGCTCGACGAGGCGCGCAACCATCCGCACATGCAGGCGCGCGACGCCTATCGGGAACATGGCGGAATCTGGCACACCGCACCGGCTCCGCGCTTCAGCCGCACACCGGGAACCATCCGTGACAGCGCTGAGGACGGCGCCGCCGTGGTCGCGCGCTGGGCGCAAGGGGGCTGATCGTCGTGCCCGGCAAGCATTTCGACGAATGGCAGGTGGGCGACCGGATCGAGCACGAAATCCGGCGCACGGTGACCGAAACCGACAATCTGCTGTTCTCGACCATGACGCATAATCCGCAGCCGCTGCATCTCGATGTCGAAGCGGCGCGGGCCAGCGAGTTCGGGCAGATCCTCGTCAACGGCACTTTCACCTTCGCGCTGATGGTGGGGCTGTCAGTGGGAGACACCACGCTGGGCACGCTGGTGGCCAATCTGGGATACGACCGGCTGGTGATGCCCAAGCCGGTGTTCCTCGGCGATACGCTGCGCGCCACCACCGAGGTCAAGGAACTGCGCGAAAGCCGTTCGCGCCCCGATGCCGGGATCGTCACCTTCGTGCACGAGCTGATCAACCAGCGCGGCGAAGTGGTGTGCCGGTGCGAACGTTCCGCCCTGCTCAAGAAGCGAGTCGCCTGACGCGTTCCGGCCGCGCCGCTGGCGAGCGCTGTTTCCGCTACGGCATGGCCAGCGCCAGGCCGCTCGCTTGACGAGACAGGGGAACCGGGCGCAAACTTGCACTTGAGAGGATGGGGGAGAGGCGATGCGCAGGATTGTTGCGGCATGGCTGCTGGGCATTTCGACACTGGCCCTAGGCGGGTGCGAAGGTTCGGTCAGCGAGGACCAGCGCGGCACCGGCGAAGGCACGATCGAGCTGGCCGAGTTCCCCGACCGGCCCTATTGGGGCGACACCCATTTGCATACCGACGTGTCGTTCGATGCCTACGGGTTCGGCAACCGGCTGGGCGCGGAAGATGCCTTGCGCTTTGCCATGGGTGAGGAAGTCACCTCCACCTCGGGCATTGCCGCCCGGCTGGCACGGCCGCTCGATTTCCTGGTGATCGCCGATCACAGCGACGGCATGGGCTCGCTCAAGCGGCTGGCCGAGGCGCCGCGCTTGCTTTTGCGCGACCCGACCATGCGGCGCTGGCACGACATGCTGAACGATACCTCGCAGACATCGATCCGGGCGACTGCAGAGATCATCACGGCCGCGGCATCGGACAGTCTGCCCGAGGCGATGCAAATCAACGATCCCGACCGCGAGAACGACCGCGACCTGTGGAGCGCGCATCTCGATCTGCTGGATCGCTATAACCACCCGGGCAAGTTTACTGCGCTGGCCGGGTTCGAATACTCGCTGCTGCCGGGGGGCAACAATCTGCACCGCGTGGTGATGTTCCGCGATGGCAGCGACCGCACCGGCAAGATCCTGCCCTTCCCGAGCCTTGAAACCACGGCCGAACAGTTGTGGGACTACATGGACGCCTACCAGCGCAAGACCGGCGGCCAGGTGCTGGCGATGCCGCACAATTCGAACATGTCGAACGGGTTGATGTTCGAACTGACCCTGCCCGGCGGCAAGCCGATGACCGCCGAATATGCGCGCAAGCGTGCACGGTTCGAACCCGTGGTTGAAGTGACCCAGATCAAGGGTGACAGCGAAACGCACCGGTTCCTGTCACCCAATGATGAATTTGCCGGCTTCGGCACGGCTGGCTGGGACACGGGCAATCTCGATTCCTCGCAAGCCACCACGCCTGACATGTTCGCCGGAAGCTATGTCCGCGAAGCGCTCAAGCGCGGGCTTTCGCTCGAGGCGCGGCTGGGGGTGAACCCCTATGCGTTCGGGCTGATCGGCGCGACTGACAGCCACACTTCGCTTGCCACCGGCGATGAAGACAATTTCTTCGGCAAGCATTCGGGCAACGAGCCCAATTCGCGCGACCGCGCGCTGGTGCCGCAGAACCTGGGCACGCGCGAGGGGCGCTTCGGCTGGAACTATCTCGCCGGTGGCTATGCTGCCGCCTGGGCGCGTGGCAACACCCGCGCAGAGATCTTCGACGCGTTCAAACGGCGCGAGGTCTATGCCACCACCGGACCGCGCATGGTGGTGCGGGTGTTTGGCGGGTTCGATTTCAGCGAGGCCGACTGGCGCGGCGACTGGGTGCGCGCGGGCTATACCCGTGGCGTCCCGATGGGGGGCGAACTGGTGGGTCGCAATGCCGCGCCGCGCTTCCTCATTTCGGCGCTGAAGGATCCCGACGGTGCCAATCTGGATCGGGTGCAGGTCGTCAAGGGCTGGATCGATCCGTCGGGCGCGCTGCAGGAACGGGTCTATGACGTGGTGTGGAGCGACATGGCCAAGCGCCCCATGACCGGCGGCAGGGTCCCGGCGGTGGGCGACACGGTCGACCGCGCCAAGGCGACCTATACCAACAGCATCGGTGCGGCCGAATTGCGCAGCCTGTGGACCGATCCCGACTACCGCCCCGGCCAGCGCGCTTTCTATTACGTACGTGTGCTCGAAATTCCCACGCCGCGCTGGACCCTGTTCGATGCCGTGCGCTTCGGCCTGAAGCTGCCGCCCGAAGCCATGGCGGACGCGGTGGCGCAGGAACGGGCCTATACCTCGCCGATCTGGGTCAAGCCCGAGCCGCCGGTGATCATGGAGAAGCAGTGACACCGCCACGCTGGACGCGCGAACCGCTGGTCCATTTCCTCCTCGCAGGGGCGCTGATCTACGCGCTGTTCGCCTGGCGAGGGGAAGAGGCGGATCCGGCCAGCCGCAGCATCACGGTCGATCGTGCCCAGCAGGCGCAGCTGGCGCTGGTGTTCGAGCGGACCATGGGCCGGGCACCGACCGATGCCGAGCTCGATGCGCAGATCGAACGCTTCGTGCGCGACGAAGTGCTCTATCGCGAGGCGCTGAGGCTGGGGCTTGACCAGGGCGATGCGGTGGTGCGGCGGCGCATGGCGCAGAAGATGGACCATCTGGCGACTGCCAGGGCAGAAGCCGCGCAGCCGACCGAGGAGGAGCTGGCTCGCTGGCACCGGGAACATGCTGCCCGCTTTGCCTCCGGTGCAAGTTATTCCTTCGACCAGCTGTGGTTTGACAGCGAGGCGGCTGCACAGGCGGCGCTTGCGCAACTGGCTGGCGGTGCCGATTGGCTGGGGCTGGGCCAGGCGATCAGCCTGCCGGCTTCGGTCGAGGCGCTGCCGCAGGATGAGGTTACTGCCCGATTCGGCATCCAGTTTGCCGAGGAACTGGGCGCAATTGAGCCGGGTGAGCGCTGGCACGGCCCGCTGCCTTCCGGGCTGGGCTGGCATCTCGTTCGGCTGGGCGAGCGTCGCGCCGGGTCGGTGCCACCGCTCTCCGAAATCCGCGAAGCGGTGGAGCGCGACTGGCGTGCCTCGACCATGGCCGCACGCAAGGATGCCGCCTATCGCCTGCTGCGCGAGGCCTATAGCGTGAAGGTCGAGCGGTGAGGCTGTTCCTGGCCGCGTTGATGGCGGCACTGGCGTGGCTGGCTGCGCCAGCGCAGGCCGATGAATTGCGGCCCTTTGCGATCGAATTCACCGAGCGCGAGCGGGGCCAGTGGACGCTCGACTGGAAGCAGCCGCTGGCCGCGCCGGGCGATAGCGTGCTGGTGCTGCCCGCCTTGCCGGCGAACTGCCGCATGCAGGGCCCGCCGGTGGTGCGTTCGGCTTCGCTCTCGCTGATCGGTCATGTCCGGGTGGCCTGTGCCGGCGAGGTCGCTGGCGGCACGATCGGTCTGCCGCAACTGGTCGGCAGCAGCGACGGCCTGGCACTGGTCGCGCCGCTGGGCCGAACGGTACAGGCCTTGCGGCTGACGGCACAGGCGCCGCTCGCCACCATTGCCGCGCGGCCAGATCGCTGGGCCGTGGCGCGCGACTATTTCCTGATCGGCACCGAGCACATCCTGATGGGCTGGGATCACCTGTTATTCGTGATCGCGCTGGTGCTGCTGGTGCGCGGCAGGTGGGCAGTGGTGGGCGCGGCGACCGCGTTCACGCTGGCGCATTCGCTGACGCTGGCGGCGGTAACGCTGGGTTATGCCGGCTTGCCGCAGCGCCCTGTCGAAGCGTTGATTGCCCTGTCGATCGTGTTCCTGGCGGTCGAGCTGGCCCGCGGGAACAGCGACAGCTGGACCCGGCGCTGGCCCTGGATCGTAGCGTTCGGCTTCGGGCTGCTCCACGGCTTCGGCTTTGCCGGTGCGCTGCGCGAGATCGGCCTGCCCGAAGGCCAGGTCCCGATGGCGCTGCTTACCTTCAATCTCGGGGTCGAGGCCGGGCAATTGATCGTGATTGCCGCCGTCCTGGTATTGCGCTCGGCTGTGGAGCGGCTGGCACCGCGCGCCGAAGCACCGGTACTGAAGCTCGCCACCTATGCGATCGGGAGCATCTCGGCTTACTGGCTGGTCGACCGCGTGCTGGCCTGAGCATCACCGCCCAGCGCGAGCCACAGCAGCACACGGGCCCGCTGTGCCTGCCCCAGCGCGGCGGCGGCGCGCTCGCCGCTGGCATCGGCGGCCCGGCGCGCTTCCAGCACAGTCAGGAAATCGGCCAGCCCGGCGCGATAGCGGGTTTCAGCGAGGGCGGCCGCTCGGGCCAAGTCCGCGCTTTCGCGCAGTGCCGCCTCGGCCTGGACATCTGCCCCCGCAACCACGCCATAGGCCGCCTCGGCTTCGCCCAGGGCATTGAACACCGCGCCGCGATAGGCAGCAAAGGCAGCGCGCTTCTCTGCCGCCGCGCCGTCGATCTGCGCCTGGATGCGACCGAAATCGAGCAGCGGCGCAGCGATGCCGGCTCCGGCGGAATAGATGTCCGAACCCGAATCGAACAGCGATCCCAGGTCGAAGGCGAGCAGGCCCAGGGCGGCTGAAAGCGTCAAGCGCGGGAACCGGGCCCGCGCAGCAGCAGCAAGTTCGGCATCGGCAGCGGACAACTGGGCCCCGGCGGCGATCACATCCGGGCGGCGCGCCAGCAGTTCGGATGGCAGCGCCTGCGGAGCGGCGGGCAAGGCCTGCGTGGCCCCCGCCTGCGCCAGTGCGGCTGTTACATCAGCGGTGTCCATGCCGGTCAAGGCCACCAGTCGGCCGAGGATCTGGGCGCGTTCGCCCACCAGGGCGGCGAGGCGCGAGCGTGACTGGCTGGCGGCGGCTTCGGCGCGCACCCGGTCGAACCCCGGGGCAAGCCCGGCCTGCTCGCGCCGACCCGCCAGTTCGGCCAGCCGTTGTGCTGCAGCGAGATCTTCTGACAGCGCGCTCTCGCGTGCGGCATTGGTGCGCCAGTCGATCACCGCGCCGGCGATTTCGCCGAGTAGCGCTATCCGCACCGCTTCGGCCGAAGCGCCAGCGGCATCAACCCGGGCCAGCGCGGCGCGTTCGCCCGCCTTGAGCCGGCCGAACAGATCGACTTCCCAGCTGGCGGAGAGATTGGCGGAATAGGCGGTCTGGTCAGGGTCGATGTTGACCCCGGGTGGTAAACCCGTGCCGAACTGCGCCGGGTTGGTGCGACTGGCGGTGACCGATGCATTGGCGCCCACGCTGGGCAGGCGTGCTGCACCGGTGCCGCGTGCGACAGCCCGGGCCGCGTCGATCCGCGCCAGCGCCTCGGCGAGTGTGGGGGCCCCGCGCAGCGCGCCGGCCGAGAGCGCGGCATAGGCCGGATCGCCGGTGGGAAGCAGGGCGGCAAGTTGAGCATCCGCCGCCGCGTCAGGCGCAAAGGCATAGCTTTCGGGCAGTTCGGGGGCAGGGGTGGCAATCTCGGGTGCCGGCCCGGCGACGCAGCCCGCCAGCGCCAGCGGGGCGCAAGCCCTCAGCAGCAACCGCATCCTCATTGCGCCGCGCTCTCGGTAGCGGGAATGAAGGCATCGACCTGCTGGCCGACGCGGAAGGTGCCGCGCGCATTCTCGGGCAGGGCATAGATCAGCTGCAGCACCCGCACATCGACCCGTTCAGCGGCAGAATTGGTCAGCGAACGCTTGGGCACCACCAGCGGTTCGGCCCGCACGAAGCTGGCTTCGACCCGTTGTTCTGCTCCGCCCCGCGGCGAGACCACGGCCTTTTTGCCAAAGGCTACTCGCAGCGCCTCGTCCTCGTCGATATCGATCCGGATATGCAGCGGGCGGGTTTCACCCATGCGGATATAGGGTTCGCTGCTGCCGCCCATGGTCGAAACGAATTCGCCGGGGCGCACGTTCACGGCCAGGATCTGGCCGGCGATGGGCGCACGCACAGTCAGCCGGCCCAGTTCGGTCCGGGCGCTGCCGGCAGCGGCTTCGGCAGCGGCGAGGCGGGCACGGGCAAGCTCGAGGCGGGACGCTGCAGCCGAGGCCTCACCTTCGGCCCGGATCACCTCGCTGCGGCTGACCGCGGCGGGATCGTCGATTGCGGCGTAGAGATCGAGCTGGCGCTGCGCCGTGGTGCGGGCGGTCTGCGCTTCGGCAATAGCGGCGCGGGCTTCGGCGATGGCGGCGCTGGCTTCGGCAAGGCGCGCCCGCGCGGCGCGCTCGTCGACCACGAACAGCGGCTGGCCCTGCGCGACAAAATCACCCGGCTTGACCAGCAGCTGCGTGACCAGGCCCGACAGGGCTGTGCCAATGTCGATGATCTCGCTCGACGGCTCGACCACGCCGGCGCCCGCCACACGCGGGCCGCTGGCAAGAGCTCCGCTTGCCGTCAGCGGGGTTTGTTCGGGCTCGGCCAGTTCGCGATCGGGTAGGCCCCGCCAGATATAGATCACCGCGCCGATCAGGCCGACCAGCGCGATCACCGGCAGGATCTTGCGCGAAAAGCTGATGTTCTCTGGAAACAGTGCCATGTCAGTGGTCCTTCGGCATGTCTTTGCCGTCGTGCGTGATCCGCCCATCCTCGAGCACGAGGATACGGTCGGCGAGGTCGAAGATGCGGTTGTCGTGCGTCACGATGATGCAGGCGCGATCGGGCGAAACCGCCACTTCGCGCAGCAAGTCCATCACCCGGCGGCCGGACTTGGCGTCAAGCGCGGCGGTGGGTTCGTCGCACACCACCAGTCGCGGTTCATGCACCAGCGCCCGGGCGATCGCCACGCGCTGCTGCTGCCCGCCGGACAGCTGGTTGGGCAGCTTGGCCGCCTGGTCCGCGATGTTGAGCTTGGCCAGCATGGCAACGGCACGCTCGCGCGCCTCGTGCCGGTCCATGCCCCGCGCAATCAGCGGCACCGCCGCGTTCGAGGCGGCATCGATCGACGGGATGAGATTGTACTGCTGGAAAATGAAACCGATGTTTTCGAGCCGGAAATTGACCAGCGCGGTATCGTCCAGCGCATAGATGTCGGTGCCGAACACCCGCACATGACCTTCGGTCGGATAGAGGATCCCGCACATGATCGAGATCAGCGTGGTCTTGCCCGAGCCGGATTCGCCGACAAGGTAGGTCAGCTCGCCCGGCTGGATGTCGACATCGATGCCATGCAGCACGCGCAGCGTCTGTTGTCCGGCGGTGAAGTCGCGCGCCACGGCGCGGGCGCAGATCGCCGCTTCGGGCGTGCAGCCGCCGATGAGGCTGGTATCGAGCTTCATCTGAACACCGCCGCCGGTTCGGTCTTCATCACGCTGCGCAGGCTGAGCCAGCCAGTGATGGCCAGGATCACGATCACAGCGACAAGGCTGATCAGCGGGATCTGCCAGGGGATGTAGAACCCCTTGAAGAAGGGGTTGCCGGAAAAGCCCCACAGGAAAAGCGCGGTGCCGACCACGCCCAGGCAATAGCCGATGAATCCCACCAGACCCGCCTGGACCACCACCATCCGGCGGATCTTGGCATTGGTCACGCCGATCGCCTTCAGCGCCCCGAACTGCTTGATATTGTCGCGGATGAAAAGGCTGAAGGTCAGGCCCACGATCGCCACGCCGACGATGAAGCCCAGCACCACCGTGATGCCGAAATTGGTCGGAATGCCGGTGTTCTGGATAATGAAATCGACCCCGTCGCGCGCGAATTGGTCACGGGTGCGGGCGCGCAGCCCGGTGCGCTGTTCGATCCGCGTGACCAGCTCCTCCGCAGTCACCCCGTCGTCGGCGCCGACCAGCACGAAAGTCATGCGGTTGCGCGTGCCCGGCACGTAGTTCAGCGCCTGGCTGTATTTGGTGTAGAGCACGACGGTGCTGGTGAAGCTGGGGATCGAATCCGAAATGCCCCGGATCACGGCGCGCTGGTCATTGAGTTCCAGCCGCTGGCCGATCGGGCTTTCGCCGTTTTCGAACATGCGGGTAATGCCGACGTCGTCGATGATCACGGAATCGGGCTGCGACAACACGTTCTTTTCGCCCTCGATCATGCGCTTGGGCAGGCCGATCAGGGTCGCATCGTCGACCCCGATGATGCCGACGCCTTCGAGATCGCCGCTGGCTGTGCGCACCGCAGCCGCCGCGCGCAGGTGCGGCACCGCCCATTTGACCCCGGGCACCGCGCGCACCTGGTCAAGCGCAGTGGAGGGCATGGCGTAATTGACATCGGTGGTGCGGCTGACCGGGTCCATCACCCAGACATCGGCGGTGGGGACGTTATAGACCCCGCTGGCGCCGCGTTCGACCAGATTGACGAAGATGGTGAGCTGCTGGGTGATCAGCAGGGTCGAGAAGCCGATGCCGAACAGCAGGCCATAGAACTTCTGCTTGTCTCCGGTGAGCATGCGGATCGCGATCCAGAGCATGGCAAATGGTGACCTCGATGAAGTGGCTGGGGGAAACGGCAGGGGCTGGGCAAAGCAATTGAACGGAGAGGTTGCACTTGCGACTCGAATGTCGCATTATTGTACGGTAGCGTTTAAATGAACGGGAGCGTTCAGCTTGTCAACCGAGCAAATCGCCGTAGGTTCCCGGCCGGCAACGAAAAAATCGTCTGCCGGGCGTGGACGGCCGCCCGACAGCTCGAAGCGCGACGCAATCGTTGCGGCGGCAGCCGAATCGTTTTTTGCGCATGGCTTTGCCGCCAGTTCGATCGAGCAAATCGCGGCCGAAGCGGGCGTTTCGAAGGTTACCGTTTACAACCACTTCGGTGACAAGGGTGCGCTGTTCGCTGCGGCCGTCGAATGCGAATGCGAGAAGATGCGCGGCCATTTCCTGATCGATACGCAGCTGGCCGAACTCGGCATCCGTGATCGGCTCACCGCAATCGGCGAAGCGATTGTCGCGTTCCTTTCGCGGCCCGAGATGGTCCAGTTCGAACGCCGGATCGCTGCCGAGACCGAACGCGAACCCGATATCGGTGCCGCTTTCCTCAAGGCCGGTCCCTGGCGAATGAAGCTGGCTTTCAGCGCCTTCCTGGCCTTTGCCGACGAGCGCGGCGAGTTGTCGATCCCCGATCCGATGCTGGCAGCCGAGCAGTTCGTGTCGATGTGCAAGGGGATGGGCGATCTCGAGCGGCGATTCGGTGCGATCCCTTCTGCAGCCGACGATGCGCGCCGCATTGCCGGCGCGGTCGAGGTGCTGCTCAAGGCCTATGCTCCGCGCGGGACGGCGCCCGCTTAAATCGCTCCGGCACGCTGACACCAATTCGCCGTTCGGGCGTTGTCTTGCCATTCACCGCGCGCCGCCTACATTGGCGGGGACGAAAGGAATGTTTCGACATGAGCGACCAGCACGATCCGAACGGCAACCGGGGGCCTGACGCCCCGAACCCGATGATCAAGACGCTGATGATCTGGGGCGGGATCTTCCTGGCCCTGCTGCTGGCGGTGTCGATCTTCGGCAACGCAGGGCAATCGCAGGCCACCCAGATCCGCTATTCCGACTTCCGCGAGGCAGTCGCCGAAGGCTCGGTCAAGGAAGTGCAGATCGCGCCTGACAAGATCACCGGCGTGATGAAGAACGATTCGTCGTTTTCGACCGTGCCTGTGCCCGGCGATGCGGAGCTGACCCGCCTGCTCGACGAGAACGGTGTGCAATATTCCGGCCAGGCGGCGGAAGAGCCCAATCTGCTGCTCTATATCCTGTTCCAGTCGCTGCCCTTCATCCTGATCCTGGGGATCGCCTTCTTCGCGCTACGCCAGGTCCAGAAGGGCGGCGGCGGCGGCGCCATGGGCTTCGGCAAGTCCAAGGCCAAGCTGCTGACCGAACGGCAAGGCCGCGTAACCTTCGACGATGTCGCGGGGATCGACGAGGCGCGCGAGGAACTGGAAGAGATCGTCGAGTTCCTGCGCGATCCGCACCGCTTCTCGAAGCTGGGTGGCCAGATCCCGAAGGGCGCGCTGCTGGTCGGCTCGCCCGGTACCGGCAAGACCTTGCTGGCGCGGGCCATCGCCGGCGAAGCGGGCGTGCCGTTCTTCACCATTTCCGGTTCGGACTTTGTCGAGATGTTCGTGGGTGTCGGCGCCAGCCGCGTGCGCGACATGTTCGAGCAGGCCAAGAAGAACGCGCCATGCATCGTCTTCATTGACGAAATCGACGCAGTGGGCCGCCATCGCGGCCATGGCCTGGGCAATTCAAACGACGAGCGCGAGCAGACGCTGAACCAGTTGCTGGTGGAGATGGATGGCTTCGAAGCCAACGAGGGCATCATCATCATCGCGGCCACCAACCGCCCCGACGTGCTTGACCCGGCGCTGCTGCGTCCGGGCCGGTTCGACCGGCAGGTAGTGGTGCCGATCCCCGATATCGACGGGCGCGAGAAGATCCTGTCGGTGCACATGAAGAAGGTGCCGCTCGCACCTGATGTGAACCCGCGCACCATCGCGCGCGGGACGCCCGGCTTTTCCGGCGCGGACCTGGCCAACCTCGTCAACGAGGCGGCGTTGCTGGCTGCGCGGCGCAACAAGCGCCTTGTCGCGATGCAGGAGTTTGAGGACGCCAAGGACAAGGTCATGATGGGCACCGAGCGGCGCAGCATGGTGATGACCGACGACGAGAAGAAGATGACCGCCTATCACGAGGCGGGTCACGCGCTGGTCAGCCTGAACGAGCCCGCGTCAGACCCGATCCACAAGGCGACGATCATCCCGCGCGGCCGCGCGCTTGGCATGGTGATGCGCCTGCCGGAACGCGACAACTATTCGTACCACCGCGACAAGATGCATGCCAACCTGGCCGTCGCCATGGGCGGGCGCGTGGCGGAAGAGATCATCTTCGGGCACGACAAGGTTTCGAGCGGGGCCTCGGGCGATATCCAGTACGCCACTGACCTGGCGCGCAACATGGTGACCAAGTGGGGCATGAGCGACAAGCTTGGCCCGCTGCAGTACGAGGCGAGCCAGGAGGGCTATCTCGGCATGGGGCAAACCATGCGCACCATGTCGGGTGCGGAAACCAACAAGCTGATCGACGCCGAAATCAAGGAGCTGGTCGAAGGCGGGCTGCAGCGTGCGCGTGATGTGCTGACTAGCCAGGAAGACAAGCTGCACCTCATTGCGCAGGCGCTGCTCGAATACGAGACGTTGACAGGCGACGAGATCAACCAGCTGATGAAGGATGGCAAGATCGACCGCCCCGATCAGCCGGTCGGCCCCAGCGTCATCCAGCCGGTGACCGGTTCGATGGTGCCAAAGGCCGGGAAGAAATACGGCGGCGAAGCTCCACAAGGCGCCTGAGGCCAGCCGTGAATTCCGAAGAATGCGGGGCGTCCGGAGTGATCCGGGCGCCCTTTGCTTTGGGTATCAGGCGGCGCCAAGCAACAGCAGGATCTGCAGGAACAGTACGACCACCACCATGATGAATAACAGCAGCAGCACCACCCGCCACAGCGCCGAAAATCTTGATAGGCCATAGGTGCGGCGCAGCTGCTTGTAGATATGGATCGGCGGGATCACCGCTAGTGCCGTGAACACCCAGCCCCCGCCGAGGCCGTTCATCGCCATGAGAGACAGAACAATGAACAGCAGCGACATGAACGCGATCGAATAGGTCACGAAAATGGCGTGGTCATAGGCCCTGACGCCGCGCTTCCACGCGAACATCAGCCACAGGAACGGGAGCGACAGCGGGATGAGCAACCAGCTGAACTTATAGGCATTGGCCTGCAGCTTGTAGAGCATCAGCCCGGGGTTCTCGCGCCACTTCTTGACCAGGCCCTGGTCGATCGCCGCGATGCCGGTGAGGTTGGCATCGATCTCGACCGGGCCCGCAGCTCCCAGCGATTCGACCGTGGCGATACCATCGAGCCCTTGTTGCGCTTCGGCGAGTTCGCGTTCCAGCCGCACGCGCTCGGCGGACGGGGCTGCGTCAGGCAGCGCCGCCAGTGCCTTGTTTGCCGCATCGCGCTGCGCAACGGCTTCCTTGCGCGCCTGATCGAGCGCACCGCTGACAGCGGCACCCTGTGGCAGATCCTGCGGCGTGCCGAGGCCCAATGCCTGGAACACGGCAAACATCAGGAACACCGAAAACAGGAACATCGCGATCGGGCTGACGAACTTGGCGCGTTCGCCGTCGATGTAGCGGCGGGTCAATTCGCCCGGCTTGAACGCCAGAAGCGGCAGCGTGCGCCACAGTTTGCCGTCAAGGTGGAGCACCCCGTGCATGATGTCGTGCAGGATGGCAGGGATGGTGCGGTGGACCTGCGCCTTCTGCCCGCAGTTGTGGCAATGCGCGCCGATCACCATGGCGCCGCAGTTGAGGCAGGCGCCGGAAGCCGGCTGCGTGCCTTCGCCAGCTCCCGGCTCAACCGCGCGCGCGGTCAGTGCGCCTTCGACTGCGCCGCCCAGCCCCTCGGCAAATTCCCCCATTGCTTCCCCGCAGCCGTGTCGCCAAATCTGGTGCGATCATAGGGCAAGCGCCGCCAAACAAAAAGGCCGCCCGGTATGGGGCGGCCTTTTGCTTGCAGCCTTGCGCGGCGATCAACCGTCGTAGTCGCCACCCAGCGACTGCGAACGGACCGGCGCCGACGCCGTGATCCGCAGCGCTTCGGCCGACTGGCTGAGCGAGCCGATCTCGTCGGCTTCGTCTTCGTCGTCAGGCAGGATCTTCTGCAGGCCGGTGACCAGCGCTTCGTGCAGTTCGTCCGGACGGATAGTTTCGTCCGCGATCTCGCGCAGCGCCACCACCGGGTTCTTGTCGCGGTCGCGATCGATCGTCAGCTCGGCGCCGCCCGAAATCTCGCGGGCGCGCTGCGCCGCCAGCAGGACAAGGTCGAACCGGTTCGGAACCTTGTCGACGCAATCTTCAACGGTAACGCGTGCCATGAAGGCCTCTCATGCAAATGGGTTTGCCGGGAAAGCGCGCCAGATAAGTGTGGGGGGGCTGCGAGTCAAGAAATTGCGCAGCATCGCTGCCTTGGCCTAAAGGCATGTCATGGCTGAAGCCGATACCACATCGCGCAAATCCGACAGCGGCGGCGACTATCGCGACCCGCCGGCCTTCGAGGTAGCCAGCGCCGGTCACCTGTTCCGTTTCCATCCGCAAGGGGCGGACCGGCTGGAATCGCTTTTGGCGCTGATCGAAGGCGCGGCCCGAACACTTCAGCTGTGCTTCTACATGTTCCAGGCGGATCATACCGGAACGGTGGTCCGTGATGCGTTGATGCGGGCCGCGCAGCGCGGGGTGGAGGTGCGGCTGATCGTGGATGCCTTCGGTACCGATGCAGAGCCAAGCTTCTTCGACCCACTGGTGCGCGCAGGGGGCAGTTTCAGCCTGTTCTCGCCGCGCTGGAACGTGCGCTACCTGATCCGCAACCACCAGAAATTCGCGGTGGCCGATGGAGCGCGGGTCATGACCGGCGGCTTCAACATCTCCGACCATTATTTCGCATCGCCGGAGGAAAACGGCTGGAACGATCTGGGCGTGTCGATCGAGGGGCCCGTTGCCGCGCGCTTTGTTGCATGGTTCGGCGAACTCGAGCGATGGGCCGGCAATGGCGGCTCGCAGTTCCTCGCCATCAGGCGCCTGGTGCGCGACTGGAATGAAGGCAGCAGCGAAGTGCAATTGCTGCTGGGCGGGCCGACCCGGATTACCAGCGCCTGGGCGCGGCGAGTGAAGATCGATGTCGCGCGGGGCACAAGGCTCGATCTCGTGATGGCCTATTTCTCGCCGCCACGCAGCATCCGGCGGCTGATTCGCCAACTCGCCGCTCGGGGGCCTGCCAGGCTGGTCCTGGCGGGCAAATCGGACAACACGACCACCATCGGCGCAGCGCGCGCACTCTATGGCGGGTTGCTGCGCGCCGGGGTGCGGATCGCCGAGTTCGAGCCCTGCAAGCTGCACACGAAATTGCTGGTGATCGACGAGGTCACGTATTTCGGCAGCGCCAATTTCGACATGCGCTCGATCCGGCTCAACCTCGAACTGATGGTGCGGGTGGAGGATGCGATGCTGGCCCGGCAGGTGCGCGGCCTGATCGACCATCTCGAACGATCGAGCCGCGAAGTGACGGGCGATTGGTATCGCGCCAAGGCGACGATCCTCAACCGGATCCGCTGGCGGCTGTCTTGGTTCCTGGTTTCGGTGCTCGATTACACCGTGGCACGGCGGCTGAACCTGGGCATCTGATCGCCGGTCAGTCGATCCCGTAGTCCGAATAGTCGCGCAGATTGGGCGAGGTGAACTTGGTGATCTCGCTCTGGAAGTGGAGCGGGACATTGCCGGTCGAGCCGTGGCGCTGCTTGGCGACAATCAGCGTGGCCTTGTTGCGCAGCTCGTCATATTTTTCCTCCCAGGCGCGATACTTGTCTACCGCCTCCGGGCTGCTTGTTCCGTCCGGAACATCCGGTCGCGAGTTCTCGTGATAGTAATCAGCGCGGTAGATGAACCAGACCATGTCCGCGTCCTGCTCGATCGAACCGGATTCGCGCAGGTCCGACAGCTGCGGGCGCTTGTCCTCGCGCTGTTCCACCGCGCGGCTCAGCTGCGACAGCGCGATGACCGGCACGCTGAGTTCCTTGGCCAGCGTCTTGAGGCCACGGCTGATTTCCGAGATTTCGTTCACGCGATTGTCGTTCGCGCGCCCCGATCCCTGCAGCAGCTGGAGATAGTCGACCACGATCAGCCCGATATCGTGCCGCCGCTTCAATCGCCGGGCGCGGCTGCGCAGCGCCGCGATGGTCAGCGCCGGGGTGTCGTCGATGTAAAGCGGAAGTTCCGCCAGCTGCTGGCTGGCGAAGGACAGCTGCTGGAATTCCTCGCGGGTCAACTTGCCGCTGCGCAGCGATTCGGAACTGATCTCCGCCTGCTCGGCCAGGATACGCGTGGCCAGCTGGTCGGCGCTCATTTCGAGGCTGAAGAAGGCAACCGGCGCGCCATAGTTGAACTCGCCGCCGTCGCGCTGCCACTTGAGGTGCTCCTCGGCGCAATTGAAGGCGATGTTCGTGGCAAGCGAGGTCTTGCCCATGCCGGGGCGCCCGGCCAGGATAATGAGGTCGGAATTGTGCAGGCCCGAAGTCTTGCGGTCAATCACGTCGAGGCCGGTGGTCTTGCCCGACAGGCCGCCGCCCGAATTCATCGCCGCTTCGGCCATCTTGATCGCGGTCAGGGCAGCGGAACGGAAGGTCGCTGCCTCGCTGCCGGTGGCAGCCCCGTCGGCGACCTGGTACAGCTGCGCCTCGGCCTCCGAGATCCGCTCCATCGGCGAAACCTCGTCGCTGGTGTCGAGCGCGCCTTCGACCAGCCGCCGCCCCACGCTGACAAGTTCGCGCAGCAGCGCCAGGTCATAGATCTGCTGCGCCAGCTCGCCCGCTGCGAGCAGGCCCAACCCGTCCTGGGTCAGCTGCGCCAGATAGGTCGTGCCGCCCAGCTCGCGCAGCGCCTCGTCGCCTTCGAAATAGGGCTTCAGCGTTACCGGGCTGGCGGTGGCATTGCGTTCGAGCAGCTTGAGCACCCGGTCGTAGATCCGCTGGTGCAGCGGTTCGAAGAAATGCTCGGCCCGCAGCGGGGTGCGCAATTCCTCCACCACGCGATTGTCGATCAGCACCGCGCCCAGAAACGCCGCCTCGGCCTCGATATTCGAGGGCAGCGCGGGCAGCTTCGCCGTTTCGGTGCTGGGGCGGACAATCAGGTCGGTATCGGACATGCGCCCTAATGCGCGCGCGCGGCCTGACGGCGCAAGGGGCAATGCTGGCAAAATTGGCGCACCTGGCTGTGGATAGCGGGGATGGCGCATCGAAAGGCTTGAAACCGGCCCGCTGCATCTGCGAAAGGCGGCTGGACCATGGCTGACGATCATCGCATTGCCCATATCTCGCTCGACGAGGAGACGATCCTCTGGCGCAATGCCGATGTCGAGCAGGAACGGCGAGTCGCGATCTTCGATCTGATCGAGGAAAACAGCTTCAAGCCGGTGCGCAGTGCGGCACGCGGGGCCAGTGGCCCCTATCGCCTGCGACTGTCGGTGCACGAGGGGCGACTGGTGATGGACATCGCCAGCGAGGATGAGCAATTGCTCGAAACGCTGCTGATCGGGTTGGCGCGCTTCCGCCGGCCGATCCGCGAATATTTCGCGATCTGCGACAGCTATTACCAGGCGATCCGCAAGGCCACGCCGGCCGAGATCGAGACGATCGACATGGCCCGACGCGGAATCCACGATCATGCCGCCGAACTGCTGCTCGAACGGCTGGACGGCAAGGTGGAAACCGATTTCGCCACCGCGCGGCGGCTGTTCACGCTGATCTGCGTGCTCCACATCAAGGGCTGAGAGAGAACATCGGAGCATGGTCCGCAAGCGCACCCCGGCCCGCCGCGCATGGCGTCGATATCTGGCTGGAACGCTGCTGCTGGCGGCTCTGCTGGGTGCGGCGTGGTATTGGTGGGACATCCAGTATTTCGCGCCGGACGAGGCGGCCTTTCCCGAACAGGGCGTGGCGGTGAGCGAACGACAGGGCTCGGTCAGGTTTGAAACCGTGCGGGCTCTGGGGGGGAGCTTCGCCTATGTCGAGGCGAGCAGCGGCGTCGAGGGGCAGGATGCCCGGTTCGGCAGCAATTTGGCGGCGGCGCGCAAGGCCGGGCTCAAGGTCGGGGCGCTCCACCGGTTCGATCCCTGCCAGCGGGCCGATGCGCAATCGGCCAATTTCGTCACCATGGTGCCGCGTGATCCGGCACTGTTGCCTCCGGCCATCGCGTTTGAGGAGGTGGCCGATCACTGCACGACGAAAGTAAG
Source organism: uncultured Porphyrobacter sp. (assembly GCA_964500135.1). Taxonomy (GTDB): domain Bacteria; phylum Pseudomonadota; class Alphaproteobacteria; order Sphingomonadales; family Sphingomonadaceae; genus Erythrobacter. The sequence goes on along the minus strand of CAZCNF010000001.1, from coordinate 96,475 downwards.
CGACGCGGCGGTCGAAAGCGAACTGCTGACCTTTGTGAACCAGGTCGAGATGCATGCGGGCCGGCCGGTCATCCTCAAGCTGTCCGCCGCGGCCGAGGATCGCTATGCTATGGGTGCGCGGATCGAGCGCGATCTGTGGCTGGTGCGCGACCGGTTTCTGCCGCGCTATGCCGGTCGGCCGTGGCTGTTGTGGAGCGCCAACCGCGCGCGGATCACCGAAGCCGCCGAGGAACCGCTCGAATGGGTAGTGGTGCAGCCGTGAAGAGAGGCGCGACATGAGCGAAGACAACAACCGGGACAGCCTGATCGCTGCCGCGCGCGGCGCGATGGACCATTCCTATTCGCCCTATTCAAGGTTCCGCGTGGGTGCCGCGCTGCGCTTTGCCGATGGCACCGTGGTCACCGGCACCAATATCGAGAACGCCAGCTATGGGCTGACGCTGTGCGCCGAAACGGTTGCCGTGGCCAAGGCGATGGACGAGGGCCACCGCCAGGGGCTGCTGGAGGTCGCGGTCATCGGCGAAACGGCTGCGCCCGTCACGCCCTGCGGACGGTGCCGGCAGGTGCTCAATGAACTGGCCGAACTGGGCGGCACCGATCCCGTGGTGTGGTGCGCCGGCGAAGCCGAGGTGGTGCAGACGAGACTGTCCGACCTGCTTCCGCGCGCTTTCGGCCCGGCCAGCCTCGGCTAGTCGTCCAGCCACTCCAGCAGCGCGGCAAGGCATTCGCGGCCCAGCAGCTTGCAGCGTTCGGGGCTCCAGCCCTGTTCGGGTTCGGGAGCATCGGCGAGATCCTTGTAAGGCATCTCAAGGGTCATGGCCGTCGCGCCATAGCGCTCTGCCACCTGGTTGGTGCTCATCGACAGATTGGCCTTGCCCTTTGCCGCCTTGGGATAGCCCAGCCGGGTCTGGAAATCGGGAGTGCGCCGGTCAAGGATGCGCTGGTAGCGATAATAGCTTTCGCCCTGATCGTCGGTCCATGACGGGATGCCTTCGAACCCGGCCAGGAAGACAGCCGGGATCGCTTCGTCACCGTGCACGTCGATCGCGAAGTCGACGCCGGTTGCATCCATGTGATTGCGGATTGCCAGCACTTCGGGCGACTTCTCGGGCGTGGGATTGTCCCATTCACGGTTTAGGTTCACTCCCACCGCATTGGTGCGCAAATGCCCGCGGCGCGACCCGTCGGGGTTGCAATTCGGCACGATGTGGAAGCGGCAGCGCGTCCGCAACGCGCGGGCGACCGGATCGGCCGGATCGGTCAGGCATTCGAGCGCGCCTTCGATCCACCATTCGGCCTGGGTTTCGCCCGGATGCTGGCGCGCGTAAAGCCACACCTGCTTGTCGCCTTCGCCCAGTTCGAGGCAATCGATCGGTTGCGCGTCGAGCGTGGTGCCGAGCCTCAGCAGCGTCACGCCCTCGCTGGCGGCGGCCTCGGCCACCAGGTCGTGATGCCGCTCCATCGAATAGGGCGCGAAATAGGCAAAGAACGCGATGTTGCTGGCAGGGGTATAGCTGATCGTCAGCGTGCCGCCGGCTTCGGCCTCGTCGAAACTGCTCGACGCCCGTGCCCAATATTCGCGGTCCTCCGAAACGCAGGCGTCGTAGCCCGGCCAGCCGCCCGGATAGGCCGATGCATTGAGGCCGGTCAGCTTGAGCTGCAATTCCTCACCTGCCGCGCAGGTGACGCGGAAATGGAACCACTGCGCGAATTGGCTCATGTGATCCTTGCGCAGCGCCAGCGTGGCGGTGTTGCCGGCAATCGACAGGACTTCGATGTTGCCGCTGTCGAAATTGGCGTCGATCGCGATCTGGCTCACTCGGTTACCTCGATTTCGATGGTCTCGCCGTTCTTGCCGGGGAAGTCGCGGAACAGTGCGCGGGCAAGGGCAGGGGCCCCCTGAGCGGGGCTTGCCAGTGGCGACTTGGGCGACACGGCCAGTTGCGCGCGGCCCTCCCACACGGTCTGCCCGCTGGCCTTGTCCCGCAACATCACGGCCAGCCTTGTGCCCTGTCGCTCGCGCGATCCGCCGCCGCCCAGGTTGATCCCGATGCCAAGTCCCACGCCCGAGCCATAGGAGCCAGTCGATCCGCCAACCCCGACGCTGACAGGGCCGCGCCGATCATCGTCAGCACCAATGGTAAAGCGTTCCAGCTGCACCTGCGCCACCAGGCTGGCGGTCTCGCTGCCAGCCTCGCCGATGCCCAGCCGTGCCAGTTCAGCTGCCACGGCGGACTTGTAAGGCGCCAGTTCCAGTGAATCCGCATTGCCGCCGGGTGCACTGGCAATGAAGGCGGTGGCTGGCCGGGCTGCGCCCAACGCCGCTATGGCCGCCTCGTTGTGAAAGCGGGTGACCTCTGCCGGTCCAGGGGCCGGGACGGATGCGCAAGCGGCTAGGGCAGTTGCCGCGGCCAGCATGGGCGCCAAATGACGTAGTTGTTGCATATCTCTTGACCTCTATGCTCACCTAACCTTGCCCGCTGGTAAAGGCCAGCACAGGAACGGCATGGCTGCCGGTTTCTCGCGTTTGCCTGCCGAGATGCTTGACCCGAATCTGTTCAGGCGCTAACGGCGCGCTTCGAATTTGCCGCGTCGGGGGCAGCTCCGGCGCGTTTACTTTTGGAAGCACAGACCATGAAGATCCGTAACAGCCTCAAGTCGCTGAAGGACCGCCACCGGGATTGCCGCGTGATCCGCCGCCGGGGCCGGACCTATGTGATCAACAAGACCAACCGCCGCTTCAAGGCCCGCCAGGGCTGATTCGCGCCGTTTGGCGAACCGCCTGCGGGCGGTTGCGCAGCGTACCGGCCCGCCTCCTGTTGGAGCGCGGGCCGGTGCTGTTTCAGGAGCTGGCTTGATGACAGGCGAGATCGAAGCGGTGGTGTTCGACGTCGGGCGGGTGATCGTCCAGTGGGAATTGCGGCATCTGTTCGCGCAGCTGATCGAGGATCCGGCAGAGCTTGACTGGTTCTGCACCAACGTTGTTACCGAGGAATGGCATTTCGAGCATGATGCGGGCCGGCCGCTCGACGAGATGGTGCCCGAGCGCCAGGCGCTGTTTCCCGATCATGCGCACCTGATCGAGGCCTATCGCCACCGCTTCCTCGATACGATACCCGGGCCAGTGCCGGGCACTGCCGAGCTGATCGAGCGGCTGGCCGATCATGGGGTGCCGCTTTACGCGATCACCAATTTCGGCGCCGAATTCTGGGAACAGTTCCACCCGAGCGAGCCGGTGCTGCAGCATTTCCGCGATATCGTGGTGTCTGGCCATGCCTGCCTGGTGAAGCCCGATCCGGCGATTTTCCAGCTGGCGCAGGCGCGGTTCGGCCATGCGCCGGGCGAGATGCTGTTCATTGATGACAATGCGGCCAATATCGCCTCGGCCGCTGCGCTGGGCTGGCAGACGCATCATTTCCACGATGCCGAAGGCTTGGCGCAGGACCTTGCCGCGCGCGGGCTCATCTAGCACCCGCCAGTCCCGCAAAAGAGAGGCCCCCGGTGTGGGGAACACCAGGGGCCTTCGGGGACAACCGGATCTGGAGAGGGGGATGATCCGGCGGGGAGAGGATTAGACGCTTACTTGCCGTTGCACTGGGCCAGCTGTTCAGCCGGCAGCGCTTCGTTCTGCGCGGTGAAGCTGGTCACTTCGCCGAATTCCTTGGCAAGGCCGCGGCAGATGCGCAGCGGGCGCGAGGTGCCCTTGCCGGCCTTGCAGGTGGTGCCTTCGCAGAACCAGGCGACGCCGGCCGCGACGGTGCGGGCCTGCTTGGCCGGGGCTGCCAGTTCGGCGACATAGTGCGGGCCATTGGCGGTGGCGAAGGCCGGAGCCGGAGCGGTGAGGGCGCCGAACGTGAGGCCGGTGTAGGCCAGAGCCAGAGCGAACACACCCAGGCGGCCGGTGCGGGAAAGGGAGAGGGTCATGGTTGGGGGTCCTTCATTCAGCTTGTGTTTTCGTGCCATCAGGTTTCGAATCAAAACCAGTTGCGAATCACTACCTAATCGATTAGGTTTTTAGTTGCAACTAGAAACTGAAAATTTTTTGCAGGGTCGCGATTGGCGCGCTAACTAGGTTGCAGGAAGAGGACTGATCCATGGGCGATATCCGCGAGCCGTTGCGCGATCTGATCGAATGTGGCCTGCCGCAGGCGCTGGAAGTGATGGGTGAACGCTGGTCGTTTATGATCCTGCGGGCCAGCTTCAACGGGGTGCATCATTTCGAGGAATTCCTCAGCGAGCTAGGCATCGCCCGCAATATCCTCTCCAATCGCCTCGCCAAGCTGGTCGAACACGGCATTCTCAAGCGCGAGCCCTGCGCGGACGACCGGCGCAAGATCGAATACCGCCTCACCGAGAAGGGTTTCGACCTGCTCCCCGCAATGCTGGCGCTGCGCCAGTGGGGCCAGAAATATGGCGCCGAAGTGGTCGAGGACCCGGTGCTGGTCGACGAGCTTGACCGGCTGCCGATCGGCCCGGTGTCGATCCTGTCGCATGACGGGCGCATCCTCGGCCCGCGCGACCTGTGGCTCGCCAAGCGCGAGAACGTGGGGCTGCGCGCCGATGGCACGCGCGCGACGCCTAGCGGCACGATCGGCCTGGGCGATGTGGTGAACCTGGCGGAAGCGAAGAAACGCGCGGCGAGCTAGGCTCGAGGCGCTTGCCGCCGATAGCTCAGCGCCTCGGCGATATGGATGCGGCCCACCTGCCCGGCACCTGCCAGGTCCGCGATCGTACGCGCCACCCGCAACATTCTGGTATAGCCGCGCGCTGACAGCCGCATCGCTTCGGCCGCCTGCAGCAGCAGCTTCTGCCCCGCATCGTCGGGCTTGGCCCAGCGTTCCAGCGCCTCGCCATTGAGCTCTGCATTGCTGCGCGCGCCTGTGTCCGCTGCCCGGGTGGTCTGGATCCGCCGCGCTGCCGCAACCCGCGCCGCCACTTCGGCCGATCCTTCGGCGGGCGGCGGCAGCACCATGTCGGACGCGCGGACCGGGTCGACTTCGACATGCAGGTCGATCCGGTCGAGCATCGGGCCTGACACCTTGCTCTGGTAATCCGCCGCGCAGCGCGGCGCGCGGCTGCAGGCCAGCGCCGGATCGCCCAGATGGCCGCAGCGGCACGGATTCATCGCCGCCACCAGCTGCACCCGCGCGGGAAAAGTGACATGGGCATTGGCGCGCGCCACATCGACGCTGCCGGTTTCGAGCGGCTGGCGCAGCGAATCGAGCACGGCGCGCTGAAACTCGGGCAATTCGTCGAGGAACAGCACGCCGAGGTGCGCCAGGCTCACTTCGCCCGGGCGCACTTTGAGCCCGCCACCTGTAAGCGCGGCCATGCTGGCCGAATGGTGCGGCGCGCGAAACGGCCGGCTGCGGCTGATCCGCCCGCCTTCGAGCGTGCCGGCGACCGACGCCACCATCGACACCTCGAGCGCTTCGGCCGGGGTGAGTTCGGGCAGGATGCCGGGCAGGCAGCTCGCCAGCAGGCTCTTGCCCGCGCCGGGCGGCCCGATCATCAGCAGGTTGTGCCCGCCCGCAGCCGCGATCTCGAGCGCGCGTTTGGCGGTTTCCTGCCCCTTGACCTGGCGCAGGTCAGCGACCGGCGTGGCCAGTTCGACCTCGCCCCGCTCGGGCTCGGGCAGGCGTTGCGTGCCCTTGAGATGATTGAGCAAGCTGATGAGGTTGGGCGCGGCGAGCACCGGCACGCCGCTGGCCCAGCGCGCTTCGGATCCCTGAATGGCAGGGCAGATCAGCCCTTGCTCCAGTTCACTGGCATGGAGCGCGGCCAGCAGCACCCCGGGCGAAGCCACGATCCGCCCGTCGAGCGCCAGTTCGCCCACCGCGATCCAGTCACCCAGCTGTTCGGCATCGGTCACGCCCATCGCCGCGAGCAGCGCCAGCGCGATCGGCAGATCGTAATGCGACCCGTCCTTGGGCAGGTCGGCGGGCGAGAGGTTGATCGTGATCCGCTTGGGTGGCAGCGCCAGCCCCATCGCGGCCAGCGCCGACTGCACCCGCTCGCGGCTTTCGCTCACGGCCTTGTCCGCCAGGCCAACGATGTTGAAGCGCGGCAGGCCGGCGGCAACCTGACACTGCACTTCGACAGCGCGCGCCTCAAGCCCGAGATAGGCGACGGTATTTACCAATGCGACCACGGGCGACCCCTTTGCCCCAAGCGGTGGGAATGTGCCGCTTATTCCGTAACTTGTCGAGAGCGGACTGGTGCATAGTGGCGCGAATGCGCGAATGCCCGCCATCTTGACTCGCGCTGCCGCTTGGCCTAACGGCTCGCGCCAATGGCGGTCGCCTTTTGCGGGCGGCCCTTTTTGTTGGTGCGGCCGGGCCTGGCCCTGTCGCATCGGACCATGTTTTCGAGGACGATATGAAGCGGACTTTTCAGCCCAGCAATCTTGTGCGCGCCCGCCGCCACGGTTTCTTCGCCCGCAAGGCGACCCCCGGTGGCCGTAAGGTCCTGCGTGCCCGCCGCAAGCGCGGCCGCAAGAGCCTCTGCGCATAACCTGATCGTCGTAGCGCCCCCGCGGGCGCGCGATATGCTCGCACAGGCCGCCGCTTGGCGGCATGGATGCGGGAGGCCGATTGGCCTTGCGGGCTCCCCTCGGGGAGCCCGTTGCCGTATGAGCGATTCGTGACCGAGAGCATTTCCGTCATCCGCAAGCGCGCGGACTTCCTCGCCGCCAACCGGGGCCTGCGCGTGGCACGGCCCGGGTTCGTGCTGTTGGCGCATCCCAATGCCGGGCATGGCAAGCGCTTCGGCATCACGGTGACAAAAAAGATCGGCAATGCCGTGGTACGCAATCGCATCAAGCGCCGCTTCCGCGAATTGCTGCGTGCGGCCTTGCCCGAACAGGGATTGCCCGATCACGATCATGTGCTGATTGCCCGCGATGGAGCGATCGAGCGGGATTTTGCAATGCTGCGGCGCGAGCTGGACGAGGCCCTGGCGCGGGCGGCTGGCGGGCAGAGTGACCCACCCAGGGGACCGCGCCGCCGCCGAACGCCGCGCAGCGATCGCGCGGTCAAGCCCGCTGGAGCTAGCCAATGAAGCACGCGCTGATCTTCATCGCACGCCTGTGGCAATGGGGCCCGAGCCGGATCCTGCCACCCACTTGCCGTTATGCTCCCTCCTGCAGCGAATATGCGGTGGAGGCACTGGGCAAATACGGCGCGATCAAGGGTGGATGGATGGCGATTAAGCGGCTAATGCGCTGCCACCCCTGGGGCGGGCATGGGTATGACCCGGTTCCTTGAACCGGTGTCTTGATATCCTAACACACTTTCCCAGATTGCCAGATAGATCGAAACGCGAAGAGACCTCACCTTGGACAACCAGCGCAATCTTTTGCTCGCCGTCGCGCTTTCCGGCCTGCTCATCCTCGGATGGGACATGGGCATGCGGTATTTCTATCCGGACGCTTCGCTGAGCGGGCAGACCGCCGCCCCGGCCACCACCAGCGCAGCGCCGTCGCCGGCTGCCGCTGCGCCTGCCTCAATCGGCGCAGCGACCGCTGCTCCAGCAGCTCCGGTCGATCTGGCCCAGGCGCTGGCGGCGCCTGCACGCGTGCGGATCGATGCACCGCGCGTCGAAGGGTCGATCAATCTGGTCGGGGCACGGATCGACGACATCGAGCTCAAGGATCACCGCGATTCGGTGAAGGAAGACAGCCGCCCGGTGCAATTGTTTGCGCCCGAAGGCACGCCGGGACAGTATTTCGCCGAGTTCGGCTTCCTGGCTAATGGCCAGCGCCTGCCCGAGAACGCACAATGGCAGGCGAGTGGCGAGACGCTTTCTCCTTCGACTCCGCTCACGCTGACCCGCCAGAGCGACAACGGCCTGACCTTTACGATCAAGCTCTCGATCGATGATCAATACATGATCGAAGCGGTGCAGACGGTGTCCAATGCCGGGCCCAGTGCGGCGGTGGTGCAGCCTTTCGCGCTGATCAACCGCACGTCGAAGAACGCCAGCCCCAGCAGCTTCAACGCCCATTCGGGGCCGATGGGGGCCTTTGGCGAGACGGTTGAATATGGGCCCGATTACGAGGATCTGGCCGAAACCGGATCGCACACGCCCGAAGGCGGCGCACCCGACTGGTTCGGCTTCAGCGACATCTACTGGCTTTCGGCGCTGGTGCCGGGCGACCAGCAGGATGCGACCGTCGGCTTCCGATCGCTCGGCAGCGACCTCTATCGCGCCGATCTGATCTACGCCCCGCAGACGCTCGCCCCCGGCACCCAGATCAGCCGGACGACCAAGCTGTTCGCCGGGGCCAAGGAAAGCGTGGTGCTGGGCCAGTACCAGGATGGCGGGATCGAGAATTTCGAGAAGGCGATCGACTGGGGTTGGTTCGAATGGTTCGTCAAGCCGATGGTGTGGCTGCTGCGCACGCTTTACGAATTCGTCGGCAATTTCGGCGTGGCGATCATCCTGCTGACCGTGATCATCCGTGGGCTGATGTTCCCGATCGCCCAGCGGCAGTTCGCCAGCATGGCGGCGATGAAGGCGGTCCAGCCCAAGATGAAGGCGATCCAGGAGCGCTACAAGGACGACAAGCAGAAGCAGCAGCAGGAGATCATGAAGCTGTACAAGGACGAGAAGGTGAACCCGCTGGCGGGCTGCCTTCCGATCCTGATCCAGATCCCGATCTTCTTCGCGCTCTACAAGGCGCTGATCCTGGCGATCGAGATGCGGCACAAGCCGTTCTACCTCTGGATCGAAGACCTTTCCGCGCCCGATCCGGCCAAGATCCTCAACCTGTTCGGCCTGCTGCCGTTCGATCCGCCGGGCTTCCTGGGTATCGGCGTGCTGGCGGTGCTGCTGGGCATCACCATGTGGCTGACCTTCCGCCTCAATCCCACCGCGATGGACCCGGTGCAGCAGCAGGTGTTCGCCTTCATGCCGTGGATCCTGATGTTCGTGATGGCGCCCTTTGCCGCGGGCCTGCTGCTCTACTGGGTGACCTCGAACATCCTGACCCTGGCGCAGCAGAGCTATCTCTATTCGAAGCACCCGCAATTGCGGGCTGCGGCAGAGAAGCAGAAGGCGGATCAGGCGCTGGCTGAAAAGCGCAAGGGCTGAAGGCCGTGACCGCCGAGGAAGAGCAGGCGCAGGAGGCGCGCGAGGAGGCAGCGTCGAAGCTGTTCTCGGGCCGCGTCGAGTTCCTGCTCTCCGCACCGCAGCTTAAGTTCCTGCCTGAGCCTACCGTGCCGGAAATCGCTTTCTGCGGGCGGTCCAACGTAGGCAAGAGCTCGCTGCTCAACGCGCTGACCGGGCGCCGGGCGATCGCGCGCGCCTCGGTCACGCCGGGCCGCACTCAGGAGCTCAACTTTTTCGAAGTGGGCGATCCCACCCGCTTCCGGCTGGTCGATATGCCGGGTTACGGCTTTGCCAAGGCGCCGGTGAAAGTGGTCGACAACTGGAAGCGGCTGGTGCGTGATTACCTGCGCGGGCGGCAGGTGCTCACCCGCACGCTGGTGCTGGTCGACAGCCGCCACGGGCTGAAGCAGGTCGATCTCGACATGATGAAAATGCTCGACGAAGCCGCTGTCGGTTATCGCATCGTCCTGACCAAGGCCGATAAGGTCAAGGCCAGCGAACTGGAAGCGACCGCGGCCAGGGTGGCCGAGGAGGCGCGCAAGCACCCCGCCGCGTTTCCGGTGCTGCATCTGACCAGCAGCGAGAAGGGCATGGGGATTGCTGCCCTGCGCGCCGCCGTGATCGAGGATGCGCTGGGGCCGATCGCGCTCTAGCCCGCGTAGTTCCCGATCGCGCGCATCGGCGCCCGCTCATAATTTTGAGAGGGCGGCTAATTGATCCAGGTCAAGGCCAGGCCGCTGGCCTGTGCTCCACAATGCGCCAGACGGCAAAGCCTGCAGGGGCGGGCTTGCCGGTCGATTGACGCTGGGAGGAGCCTGATGGAAGCGCTTGAACGAATTGATGCGACCAGCCCCGAGAATCTGCAGGATCCCTACCCTTATTACGACCGGTTGCGGAAAGAGGCACCGGTGTTCCGCGATCCCAAGACCGGCATCGTGTCGGTTTCCACCTATGAGCTCGTGCTCGAGGTCAACAAGAAGCCCAAAATCTTCTCCAGCGACTTTTCCTCGCTACTCAGTTCGGGCGGTTCGGGCAGTTTCGATCCCGAAGAAGAGGCAATCCTGGCCAAGGGGCTTGAGCGGCGCAACACTCTGCTGACGGCCGATCCGCCGCAGCATTCGCGCTACAAGCGGATTGCGATGCACGCGCTGCCGCATACGCGGATCATGGGCATGGCGCCCTATATCGCCGAAGTGACGAACCAGCTGATCGATCGCTTTGTCGGCGAAGGCGAAGTCGAGTTCAAATCGCAATTCGCCGAAATGCTGCCTGGGATCGTGATTGCCGATGTGCTGGGCGTGCCGCGGGAAGATATCCCGACGTTCCAGGGCTGGGTGCGCGCCGCCATCCTGCGGCTGAACGGCAATGCCAAGCCCTCCGAGCGGGCCGATCTTGCCCGCAGCGAGATCGAGATGCAGGGCTATTTCCGCGCGATCATGGCGGAACGGCGTGCGCGGCCGGGGGATGACGTGGTCTCCGACTTGATCGGTGCCACAATCGCGACCGACGACGGCGAGCGCCCGCTCGACGATTCGGAAATCTACTCGATCATCCAGCAGATCTTCACCGCCGGGCAGGAAGCCACCGCCCACGCGCTCGCCTACGCCGTCGCCCAGCTGCTGGCCAATCCGAAGCAGATGCAGGCGATCAAGGACGATCCCGGCCTGGTGCCGAACTGGGTCGAGGAGACCGCACGGCACTTGTCGCCGTCGCACAACATGTGGCGGATCGTGAAGGAGGACACCGTGCTTGGCGGGGTCGCGCTCAAGGCGGGCGAGCCCATGCTGCTGCGCTACGGCTCGGCCAATCGCGACACTGCCAAGTTCGCCGATGCCGACAAGTTCGATGTCCGGCGCGAAAACGCGCGCGAACACATCGCCTTTGGCGCTGGCGTCCACACCTGCCTCGGCATGCATCTCGCTCGGCTGGAGATGGTAACCGCGCTGCCGATCGTGCTGCAGCGGCTGCCCAACCTGCGCTTCGCCGATCCGGACAATCCGTTCCAGTTCGCGGCGAGCCACATCCTGCGCGGGATGCAGGCACTGCGGCTCAAATTCGATCCGGCCTGACCGGGACCGGTCAGCATTTCCGGGTCAATCTCAAGGGAGAGGGAAGATGGTCGAGACGCTCACCGGGACCAATCGGTCCAAGGGCATCACCTACAACGAACTGCTGGATATGGACACGCACCGCGTGCCGCCGCGCTTCCGCGAAGACAATCCGATCGAGCCGGGGCCGACGATCGTCGACCCGAGCATCTACTACTCGCGCGACTTCTTCGATCTGGAGGTCGAACGGTTGTGGAAGCGGGTGTGGCAGATGGCCTGTCACGAAGATGATATCCCGCATGTCGGGGACAGCCACGTCTATGACATCGCTCATCTTTCCTTCATCATCGTGCGCACGGGCGAAGACGAGATCAAGGCCTTCCCCAATGCCTGCCTGCACCGCGGTCGCGCGCTACTGACCGAGGACGCCAAGGCGCTGCACGAGTTCCGCTGCCCGTTCCACGGGTGGGGCTGGAAGATCGATGGCACGCTCAAGGAAGTGCCGTGTCACTGGGATTTTCCGAGCGTCAGCGCGAAAACCCACAGCCTGCCACCGGTCAAGGTCGGGCGCTGGGGCGGCTGGGTGTTCATCAATCCCGACGACAATGCCGAACCGTTCGAGGATTTCCTCGGCGATATCGACCGGCACTTCCAGCCGATCCCGTTCGAGCGGCGCTACAAGGCGGTGCATGTCGCCAAGAAGCTGCGCTGCAACTGGAAGGTGGCGCAGGAAGCCTTCATGGAAGCCTATCACGTGGTCGCCACGCACCCGACGCTGCTCGACGTGATGGGCGATGCGAACTCGAAATATGACGTGTTCGGCAACCTTTCACGGGCAATCTCGCCCAACGGGCTGCTCAGCCCGCATGTCAATCCGGCGCTGGTGGCCGAGCCGCTCGAAGGCGCGAAAACCTATGCCAAGGTGCGCCATGCGCTGTCGGGCAATGTCTACGAGCGGCTGGGCGAGGACCGGGTGATGGTGACCGCGCGCGACGGGCGGACCGGCATCTTCGATCACCAGGCCCATCATCTGGAGGGCGAACTTGACCATGCCGACATCCAGCTGTGCGACTGGGTTGGCGGAAAGCTGCCCGAAGGCTGGGAGGACGAACCCGACCCCACCACCACCGGCCCGGTGCCAGAACGGCGCAAGGCGATGGCGCACCAGATGCGCGAGAAATGGCGCGAGACGCTGGGCGACGAGGTAGACGAGATCAGCGACGCCGAATTCGTCGACACGATTTACTACAATCTGTTTCCCAACATCAGCCCGTGGGGCTGCTTCGATCCGATCTTCTACCGGTTCCGGCCCTATGGCGACAATCCGGAGGAATGCATCCACGAAATCATGCTGATGCTGCCGGTAGCCAGGGGCCAGCGGCGCCCCGAGCCGGCCAAGGTCCACTGGCTCGATTTCGACGACGACTATTGCGACGCGCCCGAACTCGGCATGCTGGCCAAGGTATTCAACCAGGATGTGGTCAACTTGCCGCATGTGCAGAAGGGCATGAAGTCGATCAAATCGAAGGAGATCGTCTTTGCCAATTACGGCGAGACGAAGATCCGGCACTTCCACAAGCTGCTGAACCAGCATCTGTCGAAGTGATATCCTTCAGCCGATTGTCAGGAGAGTGAACCGGGCCCGGCCGTCGCGTCGGGCCGGGCCGGGCCTTACGTCGCGAACATGCTGTCGAGGTTCTCGAAGGCCTTCATCTCGATCGCATTGCCGGCCGGATCGCGGAAGAACATCGTCGCCTGTTCGCCCGGCTGGCCCTTGAAGCGGATGGTCGGCTCGATCACGAAGTGGGTTCCGGCAGCCTGCAGTCGCTCGGCCAGCGCCTGCCAGTCTTGCATCGTCAGCACGATCCCGAAATGCGGCACCGGCACGCCGTGCCCGTCGACATGGTTGCTGGCGCGATCGCCTGACCCTTCCGGAGCCAGATGCGCCACTATCTGATGGCCGTAAAAATCGAAGTCGATCCATTCGTCCGACGATCGCCCTTCGCCGCAGCCCATCACGCCGCGATAGAAGGCGCGGGCGGCGTCAAGATCGTTGACGGGAAAGGCGAGATGGAACGGGCGCAGGATCATACCCTGATATCTATCGCGCATTTTCCCATGCGCAATCGGCCATGCGCCTGTTCAGCCTCGACAGCGCATTGATGAATGCCTAGGGCCTGCCCGCAGGCAAGGTGGAGCGCAAGCCATGAAGCTGATCATCGGCAACAAGAACTATTCGAGCTGGTCATTGCGCGGCTGGCTCGCCGCCAGGCAATCGGGCCTCCATTTCGAAGAACTCACCGTCAACATCGACGGCGACGAATGGGGTCAGCGCAAGCAGGCCATGGGCGAGGTGCAACCAAGCCACGGCAAGGTGCCGATCCTGTGGGATGGCGACATCGTGGTGTGGGACAGCCTGGCGATCCTCGAATATCTTGCCGACAAGGTCGGGCGCGAACGTTTCTGGCCGAAGGACGACGACGCTCGCGGCATGGCGCGGGCGATGGTGGCGGAAATGCACAGCGGCTTCCTGCCGCTGCGGCGCGAGCTGCCGATGAATGTCCGCCGCCGGTTCGAGATCGAGGGGCTGACCGAGGCCGCCCGCGCCGATGTGGTGCGGATCCTGACATTGTGGGCCGAGGCGCGGGCGCGATTCGGCGGCAGCGGGCCGTTCCTGTTCGGCACATTCGGCGCGGCGGATATTTTCTTCGCGCCGGTCGTTAGCCGCTTCGTGACCTATGGCGTGGCCATGCCGGGCTTCGCCCAGGCCTATATGCAGGCGATCTGGGAGCATGACTGGATGCAGGAATGGATCGCGGCGGCGGAGAACGAAGAGTGGGTGATCGAGCAATACGAATTGCCGTCCAGCTGAACGGGGCCGCCGGCTTGATGCGGGGGCTGATCGTGGCGCTCGCACTCGCCGCAATCGCGCTGGCGCCGGGCAAGGCGCAGGCCTGGGGCTTCTATGCCCATGGCGTGACGGCGCAAATTGCCGAGACGAACATCAGCCCGCATGCGCAGCGCGAGATTACGCGCCTGCTTCGCGCTGAAGCCCTGCTGGGCACGCCCGAATGCCGGGTGCGGACGCTGGCGGAGGCGTCGGTCTGGCCCGACTGCATCCGGCGCGACGGCTGGCGCTGGGGCTATACCTTCGCCTGGCATTACCGCACGACCCCGATCTGCGAGGAATACAATCCGCGCGCCAACTGCGCTGGCGGCAATTGCGTGACCGCGCAGATCGAGCGCAGCCACCGCGTACTTGCCGACGAGCGGCTGCCCGCGCATGTCCGGCTCGAGGCGCTAGCCTTCCTGGTTCATTTCGCGGGCGACCTGCATATGCCGCTCCATTCGGGCGACAAGGACGATCGCGGCGGCAACGACCGCGAAGCCGCCTATGGCATCGCCCCGGGGCTCAACCTGCACTGGATCTGGGACGGGCCGCTGGCCGAGCGCGCGATCAGCAGCAGCGAGGATCCGCTGGTGCGGCGCTATTCGGCGGACGAGCGCGCCGGGCTGGGCGGCGGCACCCCGGCCGACTGGGGCCGCGAAAGCTGGCAGCTCGCGCGCGACTTCGTCTATCCCAACGCCTTCGACCAGGCCGCCTGCCCCGCGCAATTGCCGAGCGAGACGGCGCTGACGCAGGAGGATATCGTCGATGCGCTGCCGGTGGTGCGCCAGCGGGTGCGGCAGGCGGGCATCCGGATCGCTGGGCTGCTCGAAAGCGCCTTCGCCCCCGGGCCGTTGCCGATGCCCGAACGCGCCCCGCGCTAGGGCGAGGTCGCTAGGGTACGCGGCTGGTTTCGTAGCGGGTGCCATCCTTGTGAGCATATCCGTCAGCATCGAACACCATGTCGATGTCGGAATATTCCCCGCGGTCCGCTTCGCGCGAACCCGCGCTGATTGCCACGAACACGCAATCACTGGCGGATCGGTTCTGCAGGTGATGGCCGTTGCGCACGCCCGCCGGCCAGGCCAGCACATCGCCCGCGCGCACCGGCGTTTCGCCGCCATCCTCGACCAGCACCGCTTCACCCGCGATCATCACCAGCAATTCGTCCTGCCCCTCGTGCCAATGGCGCTGGCTCGACCAGGCGCCGGGCTTCAGCACCACATGGCTCGCGCCCATCAACGTCAGCCCGGCAGGCGGCGCCAGTCGCCGGTACCAGCGCCCCTCGACTGCGCGATCGTACGGAGCGGGGTAACCGGTCACATTGGTTTGGGGGATCGCGGCGAGATCGAGCTTGGGCATTGGCGCATACTCCTGCTAACCGAATGATCATGAACCAAACCGCCGAACTCGCCAATCGCCTGATCGCTGCGCCCAGTGTGACCCCGGCCAGGGGGCCGGTGTTCGACGCGTTCGAGGCGATGGTCGCGCCGCTCGGTTTCGAGGTGCACCGCTTCCTGCGCGGCGATGGCGAGCCGGGTAGCGAGGAAGCGCCGGTCGAGAACTTGTTTGCGATCCGCCGCGGGCCGGCAGGGTCGCGCCATTTTGCTTTCGCCGGCCACCTCGATGTCGTTCCGCCGGGCGAGGGCTGGACCAGTGCGCCCTTCCAGCCCGAAGTGCGCGGCGAACTGCTGCACGGGCGCGGCGCGGTTGATATGAAGGGCGCGATCGCGGCGATGGTGAGCGCAGTGGCCGAGGTTCCGACAGCGGCGGGCACGATCAGCTTCATCATCACCGGCGACGAGGAGGGGCCGGCGCTGCACGGCACCCGCGCGCTGATCGATTTCATGCGCGCGCATGGCCACCAGCCCGACCTGTGCCTGGTGGGTGAACCCACCAGCGTCCACCGGCTGGGTGACATGATGAAGATCGGGCGGCGCGGCTCGCTCAATGTCTGGCTCGAGGTCGAAGGCGCGCAGGGCCATGTTGCCTATCCGCATAATGCCGATAATCCGCTGCCGCGGCTGGTGGCGCTGCTGGCCGAGCTCAACGCGCTGCAACTCGATGACGGGACCGAATGGTTCCAGCCGAGCAATCTCGAGATCACCGACATCGAAGTGGGCAATCCCGCCACCAACGTGATCCCGGCGCGGGCCAAGGCACGGATTTCGATCCGCTTCAACGATCGCCACAGCGGTGCCGCGCTGGCGCGGCAAGTGGTCGAGATTGCCGAAAAGCATGGCGGCAAGGCCCGTCCGGTGATTTCGGGCGAACCTTTCCTGACTCCGCCGGGCGAGTTCTCGCGGATCATCGCCGAAGCGGTGGAGGCCGAAACCGGGCTGGTGCCCGAAGCGTCGACGACGGGCGGCACGTCCGATGCGCGCTTCCTGCGCAGCCTCTGCCCGGTGATTGAGTTCGGCCTGTGCAATGCCACGATGCACAAGCGCGACGAGGCGGTGGCAGTGGCCGATCTCGATACGTTGAGCCGGATCTATGCGCGCGTGGCGATCGCCGCGCTGGCGCGCTGATTGCCCTTGGCAGCTGTGGCTGTTAGGCCATTGCTGAGAATGACAATTACGAGGGGATCCCGATGGATCGCAAGCTGACGCTCTACATCCTGATCGGCATGGTGCTGGGGGTGGTGGTCGGGCAGATCATGCACCTGGCGCTCGATCCGGTGCTGGTGAAAGAGCAGGTCGCGCCCTGGCTCAAGCTGCTGTCCGATATCTTCCTCAACCTGATCAAGCTGCTGGTGGCTCCGCTGGTGCTATCGACGATTGTGGTGGGGATCGCGCATATGGGCGACAGCGCCGCGCTCGGCCGGATCGGCTTTCGCGCTGTGTCCTGGTTCATCGTCGCGAGCCTGATCTCGATCGGGCTCGGCCTCGTGATGGTCAATCTGTTCGAGCCCGGTGTCGGCGCACCGATACCCGATGCGGCGGCTGCTGCCGCAGCGGTGGGCGAGGTCAAGGACCTCAAGGCGACCGAGTTCATCCTGTCGATCTTCCCCAAGAACGCTATTGAGGCGATGGCGACCAACAACATCCTCCAGATCCTGGTGTTCTCGATCTTTGCCGGGGTGGCGCTGTCCGCGATCGGCGAAAAGGGCGCGTCGCTGGTCAGGGGCGCCGACGCACTGGCCGAGATGATGCTCCAGATCACCGGCTATGTGATGCGTTATGCCCCGGTCGCGGTGTTCGGCGCGATTGCCAATGTCGTGGCGGCGAGCGGGCTTGAGATCCTCAAGACCTATCTTGAGTTGCTGGTCGAGTTCTATCTCTCGCTGGTGCTGTTGTGGGTCATTCTGCTCACGATCGGGGCGGCTTTCCTGCGCCAGCGGATCTGGACCCTGATCCGCTACATCCGCCAGCCACTGATGATTGCCTTCTCGACCGCCAGCAGCGAGGCGGCACTGCCCAAGATGTTCGAACAGCTTGACCGGTTCGGCGTGCCGCGACGGATATCGGGGTTCATCCTGCCGCTGGGCTATTCGTTCAATCTCGACGGGTCGATGATGTACATGAGCTTCGCGACGATTTTCATCGCCCAGGCCTATGGCATCGATCTCAGCATCGGCACGCAGGTGATGATCCTGCTGACGCTGATGATCAGTTCGAAGGGCATTGCCGCCGTCCCGCGCGCCAGCCTGGTGGTGATCACCGGCACGCTGGCCATGTTCGGCCTGCCAGTCGAAGGTGTGGCGATCATCCTGGCGATCGACCAGTTCCTCGATATGGGCCGCACGGCCACCAATGTGGTGGGCAATGCGGTAGCGACCAGCGTCATCACCAAATGGGAAGGCATGCTGGAGGTGGAAGAGCCGGAATTCGTCGAGCATCCGCATGCCCCCGCGCACACTGCGGCAGACGGCCGTGCCGGGCTGGAACTGGACGAGACGAATTTCGAACCGAAGGCCTAGCGCTAGCGCTGGGGCGCATCGCTTTGCGCAGGGGCGGGCGGCACACTGCAATTCTTGACGCAACTGGTGCTGGCCGAAGGGTTCATGCGCCCGCTGACCCTGATGGTCGCGCCATTGCCCAGCTTGTAGGCGGGCGCGTCGGTCTTTTCGAGCGGATCCGAATCGGCGGCCAGCTCGGCACCTGCGACGGCCACTCCGGATCGGGCAGTCGCCCGCCTGCCTGCGCTCCCCTGGCTGCGCCCGGCCGACCTGACCGTTGCGGCAGCACCGTCGATGCTGCCGCGCACCGCTGCGCCAAGCGAGCGCTGGGCCTTGGCCTGGCCGGCCCCGGTGCCCGACAGGATGACGGCGGTTTCCGCCGCATCCTGCGCCACGGCAGGCGCCGATGCGCCAAACGCGAACACGGTTGCGCCTGCCAGGATGATCTTGCTCCAAGCCATGATGCCGCCTCCTTGACCTTGGCACCAAGACTGCGCCTCGATGCCCGGCTTGGCAAGCCGCTTAGCGCCCGGGCTTGCCCGACACCTTTTTCGTGTAGCTGCACAGGTCCGCCACCTTGCAGCGCCAGCATTCGGGCGTGCGCGCCTTGCAGACATAGCGGCCGTGCAGGATCAGCCAGTGGTGCGCATGCAGGCGGAAGGGTTGGGGCACGCGCTTCTCCAGCTTGGCTTCGACCTGCTCCGGCGTCTTGCCCTTGGCCAGCCCGGTGCGGTTGCCGACGCGGAAGATGTGGGTGTCGACCGCAAAGGTTTCCTGGCCGAACCAGCAGTTGAGCACGACATTGGCGGTCTTGCGGCCCACCCCCGGCAGCTTGACCAGCTCCTCGCGGCTGCCCGGGACTTCCCCGCCAAACTCGTCGACCAGCAGCTGGCTGAGCGCGATCACATTCTTCGCCTTGGAGTTGAACAGGCCGATGGTCTTGATGTGCTCCTTGAGACCCTCCTCGCCAAGCTCGAGCATTTGCTGCGGCGTCTTGATCTGCCGGAACAGTGCGCGGGTGGCCTTGTTCACGCCAATATCGGTCGCCTGCGCGCTCAGCGCCACTGCCACCACCAGTTGGTAGGCATTGCCGTATTCGAGTTCGGTCTGCGGCGATGGGTTGTCTTCCGCCAGGCGCCGGAAGAACTCGAAGATCTGGTCTTTCGTCATGCCAGCAGCCGATAGAGCCACAACCCGAATTCTGTCCATGCTACACTGCCAAAAGCCGCGACTTCGATGGCTTGCCACAGGAATACGGGCACACCGATCCGCCAGTAGGCTGGATGCACGGCGCCGAATCGCACGCGATCGCGCAGCATGGCGACGGCGATGGGCAGGTTCGCCACGATCAAGCCCAGGCTCAATTCTGGGCTGGGCATCCAGGGCATGAAATGGCGCCAGCGAAACCAGGCCGGCCACAGCATGACCACCGTCGCGATCAGGATCAGTCGCTTGTGCCATTGCGGCTGCCCGCGCAGCCAGATGGCTGCCCCGACCAGCCCGCAGAATACCAGCGGGGCAGTGACATTTCCCGCCATGCCAGTGACAAGCCCGCGCGAGAGATCGCGGCCTGTCGCTTCCACGCCAATCGCCACCGTGCTGGCAGCAATGGCTGGAGCCAGCGCCAGCGCGACCCAGCCCAGCTTGCGGTGTGATCGCAGCCGCAGGCTCTGGACCAGGACCAGTACCAGCCAGCTGAACAGCAGCGCGCCGTGCGCATGCGCCATGGCGGGGCCGTCGAAGCGCCCAAGCGCCACTGGCTGCAGATAGGTGAGAAAGAATCCGGCAAGTGCGACACACATGGCAAGCGCAGCAGCAAGCGGGTAGAACCGGGTCGCACGGTCACCGTTCCAGGGTCTTTGTGCGGCCGCGCCAGGCCACTTGCCGGTTGCCTGAAATGCGGGTTCGGTTGTCACGTGATGTCGCTTGCTTCCTCGTCGGGCACCGTGCGGGCTTCCTCGATTTCACGTTCGAGTTCGAGCAGCGCCTTGGCGATCTCCTCGCGGCGGTGCTGCATGGCATCGCTGAAAGCGGCGGCCACGATGCCGGTGGGCAATGCCACCAGCAATACGCCCGTGATCGCCACAAGCGAGCCGACAATCCGGCCCGCCGCCGTGATCGGATAGACGTCGCCATAGCCCACGGTAGTGAAAGTTATCACGGCCCACCATAGCGCGCGCGGGATGCTGCCGAAGGCCTCGGGCTGCAATTCGCCTTCGATCCAGTAAAGCGCGCTGGCACCGGCGAGCAGGAAGATGAAGGCGAAACCCATACATACGAGCAAGTCGTAGCTGCGCTCGCGGATGGCCATGGCCATTTCGCGTGTCGCGACCGTGAACCGGCCGAACTTCATGATCGAGATCACGCGGAGCAAGCGCGCCACCCGCAGCACTTCGGGATGCGAGATGAACAGTGGGGCAAAGGTCAATGCCACCACCAGCAGGTCGATCACGCCCAATGGCGAAAAGACGAAATGCAGCCGTTTCGACATGTTCGAGCCCGGGCCCGGTGTTTCGACTGCAGAGTAAACGCGCGCGATATACTCGGCCAGAAAGATCAGGCCGAAGCCGAACTCGACCATCAGGATCTCGTCATGCCAAAGCCGGTCAAACTCGACTTCGGTGGCCATGATCGCGGTGATCACCGCGGCTACGATCACGCATACCAGCAGCTTGTTGAGTGGTGTCAGCCGCCCGTCGCGTTCCGAACCCACGTGAAGCTGCTGATAAAGGAACCGGCGCAGCTTCATGGCCGTCAAAGCCCCAGTACTTGGGCCATGTTGTATCGCCCCGGTTGCTTGCAGATCAGCCATTCGGCGGCCTTTACCGCGCCGCGCGCAAAGATCATGCGGTTTACCGCCTGATGCGACAAGGTGATGCGTTCTTCATCCCCGGCAAAGATCACGCTGTGATCGCCCGCCACTGTCCCGCCGCGCAGGCTGGCAAAGCCGATCGCACCACGCTCGCGCGCGCCGGTGTGGCCGTCGCGTCCGCGTTCGCTGCTGGCGGCCAAATCAATCCCGCGCCCCGCCGCCGCTGCCTCACCCAGCAAAATCGCCGTGCCTGACGGGGCATCGACCTTCATCCGGTGATGCATTTCGACGATCTCGATGTCCCATTCTGGCCCAAGCCGCCGCGCCGCCTCGCGCACCAGGTGGGCCAGCAGCGTTACGCCCAGCGAGGTGTTGCCTGTCTGAAGAATCGCAATGTGCTGCGCCGCCGCGTCGATCAGCCGATGGTGCTCGTCGGACAGACCGGTCGTGCCGATCAGGATGGGCACACCGGCATCACGCGCGGCGTCCAGATTCGCGGCCAATGCGGCCGGTGCGGAAAAGTCGATCAAGGCATCGCAGCGCCCCGCCAGAGGCTCGGGCTGGTCACCGGCGTCGATGCCACCGGCGACCTCGTGCCCGCCATCGGCTATTGCCGCCAGCAAGGCCTGCCCCATGCGGCCCTTGTGCCCGATGATTCCGAATCGCGCCATTGCCCCTCATCCAAGTCGTAACCCTGAACCTGTTCCAGGGTCCATTTCACCACTTGCGATGTTCGCTCTGTGGGGCAGGATGGATGCCGAAACAAGTTCAGCATGACGAGAAGGCAGTGTCGTGTCGAGTATCAACAACATCGTGATCCTGACCGGCGCCGGCATCTCGGCCGAAAGCGGGATCGACACCTTTCGATCCGCCGGGGGGTTATGGGAACAGCACCGGGTCGAAGATGTTGCCACGCCCGAGGGTTTCGCGCGCGACCCGAACCTGGTGCTGCGGTTCTATGACATGCGGCGCGAGGCGCTGGGCCGGGTCGTGCCCAATCCCGCGCATGAGGCGCTGGCGCGGCTCGATGCGGGCTGGCAGCGCGGCGAACTGCTGATCGTGACGCAGAATGTTGATGACCTGCACGAGCGCGCCGGTGCCCGCCGCGTGTTGCACATGCATGGTGAACTCAAGAGTGCGCTGTGCACCGCTTGCGAAATGCGCAGCCCCTGGAATGCCCCGATGATTGATCGCCCGCCTTGCCCGGTGTGCCGGGCCCCCATGCTGCGGCCCGACGTGGTGTGGTTTGGCGAAATGCCCTACCAGATGGACCGGATCTACCGCGCGTTGCGGCAGGCCGACCTGTTCGTCAGTATCGGCACATCGGGTGCGGTCTATCCTGCGGCGGGCTTTGTGCGTGACGCGCGCGAGCTGGGCGCACGCACGCTGGAACTCAATCTCGAGCGCAGCGAAGGTTCAAGCTGGTTTCACGAATCGCGCCAGGGCAGGGCCGGTGAACTGGTCCCGGCGTGGGTGGACGAGCTGCTAGCGCTCTGAACCGCAGGCCTTGCAGGCCGGGTCCTTGGCGATGGTCAGCGTGCGCAGGCCGGGCGCGAGTCCGTCAAGCACGTGCAGCTTGCCCCATCCTGCCTCGCCAAAGGCACTGACACCGTCGAGCAGGACGCGAACCGCCTGCATCGCCGCAAAGGTGCCGACCCAGCCGGCCATCGCACCCAGCATCCCGTCTTCGGCGCAGGTATCGCAATCTTCCGCATCGAAGGCATCGCCGACGAAGCAGCGATAGCAGGCCTGGCCGGGCAGGTGACCGGCAAAGGCGCCAACCTGGCCCTGGAACCGGCCGACCGCCGCCGACAGCAGCGGGACGCCCGCTGCAACGCAGGCATCGGACACCGCCAGCCGGGTGGCGAAATTGTCGGTGCCGTCGAGCACAAGGTTGGCCCCGGCGAGCAATTGCGGGGCGTTTTCCGCAGTGATCCGTGCGTCGCTGATCTCAACGGCCAGCGCTTCGTCGAAATTGGCGAGCCAGCGCCGCGCGCTCACCGCCTTGCCGTGGCCGACGTCACGGGCGGTAAAGATCGTCTGCCGCTGAAGGTTGCTGGCATCGACCATGTCGTCGTCGACCAGTGTCAGGCGGCCGATCCCGGCTGCTGCAAGATATTGCAGCGCCGGCGAGCCGATTCCGCCCAGGCCGATCAGGGCGACATGGCGCTGGTTCAGTGCCACCTGGCCGGCGCCACCGATTTCCGGCAGCACGATATGGCGTGCAAAACGATCGAGGCGCTGGGGCGAAAGCGGAGCGGCAACCATGGTCGTGCTGTTTACACGCGCATCGCGCGCTGTCGACAAGGCTGTGGACAGACCTGTCGATCAGCAGTGGGCAATGTGCTTCCCGAAGGGCCGGAGACTGCGCCTCTCAGCTTTCCAATTGCCGCAGCAAGCTGCGCACATCGCCATCCATGTCCGCGTCGCGCTTGCGCAAATCTTCGATCAGCCGCACGGCATGGATCACGGTCGAATGGTCGCGCCCGCCGAACTTGCGCCCGATTTCGGGATAGCTGCGCGGCGTCAGCACCTTGGCCAGATACATTGCCACTTGGCGCGGGCGCACCACGGCCCGGGCGCGGCGCTTCGATGACATCTCGGCGCGGTCAATCCGGTAGAACTGGCACACGGTGCGCTGGATCTCGTCGATCGTGATGCGGCGCCGATTCGCCGAGAGGATGTCGGTCAGTTGCTCTTCGGCCAGCTGTAGCGACACCTCCTGCCCGGTCAGCTGGGCATAGGCGATCAGCTTGTTGAGCCCGCCCACCAGCTCGCGGACGTTGCGGGTGATCGTGCGGGCGAGGAAATCGACCACGTCTTCCGGCACATCGAGCGGTGCAAAGCGGGTCAGCTTCGATTCGAGGATCGACCGCCGCAGTTCGATGTCGGCCGGCTGGATATCGGCCACCAGGCCCATCGACAGGCGGCTGAGCAGGCGCGGTTCGACCCCGTCGAGCGCTTGCGGGGCGCGGTCCGCTGCAAAGACGAGCCGCTTGCCCTCGGCCAGCAGGGCATCGATCGTATAGAGCAGCTCTTCCTGTGCGCTGGCCTTGCCGATGATGAACTGGATATCGTCGACCATCAGCAGATCGAAGCTGCGCAGGCGCGCCTTGAATTCGATCATCTGGTTGGCTTTGAGCGCCTGCACGAACTCGACCATGAAGCGTTCGGCCGAGCAATAGAAGATCCGCGCCCGCGGATGCGCGGCAAGATAGCCGTGGCCAATCGCATGCAGCAGATGCGTCTTGCCCTGCCCGGTCGCAGCCTTGAGATAGAGCGGCGAGAATTGCGGCGGTTCGGTTGCTGCCATGCGCTGCGCCGCATTGCAGGCCAGCACGTTGGTCTCGCCCGTCACGAAAGCGGCAAAGGTCAGCGAAGGGTCAAGCCCGACCGAACTGGCAAAACCGGCCTCGCCGAGCGAGCCCGCGGCGATCGCGATGGCGCTGGTTTCCGCCCCGTCATTGGCCGGGCGCCGGCCCGTGCCGAGCATCAGGTCAGGCAGTTGGCGCCGACCGGGATGGACCGAGATCCGCACATTGCGCACTTCGCTGCGCATGATCTTCCAGGCCAGCTGAAGCCGGTCATGGAAGCGATCCTTGACCCAATTGGCCGAAAACTCGGTCGGCAGATAGAGATCGAGCGTGCCGGAATCCTTGCACAGCGAACCCAGCTGGATCGGCTTGATCCACTGGCTGTGCAGCTGGTTGCCCAGGTCCTTGCGCAGTCCCTGGCTGATATCGGCCCAGTCGGCAGCGAGGTTTACGGCTTCCGCGTCCTCCATCAGATCGTCGTCGATCGCGCGTTTTGCCACCCGTGCCTTGTCATTATTCTGGACCATTCCCCAACCAATCCTGACACACCCCCGGACTGACGCCGAGGTCATTGAAATCCACGCACGATGGCACAGCTTCGCTGTCGCCCGGAATTGACGGTTCCGTGCGTCCCCCCATCGCTTCAGCTTGTAAAAACCCGGGCTGTCCAGCCCCAGGCGATTTCCGGTTTATCTACGGCTTCCCGGCAGACGCAAGGGGGCCGCGCGTAAAAAAACAGAAATAATTCGGTTGACTCGCCTCAAACCCGCAGCCTTGCGTTGAAGTTTCTGAAAAACAGCAATTTTCAGCAAAATCCGATGCGAATCGCGGGAATTCCTAGGCTTTCCAGCACGCACTGCTTTGCAGGGCGCTGCAAAGCAAAAGGGCCGGTCCATGGAAGGACCGGCCCCTTGGCGTTTCGACCGCTTCAGAGCGGTGCGAAAAAACGAATCAGAGCGATGCGACTCGCTTGGTCAGGCGGCTCATCTTGCGCGCCACGGTGTTCTTGTGCAGCACGCCCCGGGCCACGCCGCGGGCGAGTTCGGGCTGGGCGGCCTTGAGCGCTTCTGCGGCTGCGGCCTTGTCGCCACCTTCGATCGCGCTCTCCACCTTCTTCACGAAAGTGCGGATGCGGCTCATGCGCGCACCGTTGACTTCGGCGCGACGGTTGTTGCGGCGGATGCGCTTCTTGGCTTGCGGCGTATTGGCCATGTTCGTCCTTGTCTCTCGACCGCCCGATGCGGCCGGATAAATCGCTAATTAGGTTGCACGAAAAGCGGCGATTCCTCGCCGGAAAGCGGGCCACATAGTCGCGGCGGCGCCAATCGTCAAGAACAGCCTCACTTCTGGCAGGCGGGGCAGAACCAGGTGCTCCTCCCGCCTTGCGAAAAGTGGCGGATGACACCGTGATCGTCGCGTCGGCACGGCTCGCCATCGCGGCCATAGACGTCGAACCGCGTGGCGAAATAGCCCAGTTCGCCGGTCGGCGCGGCATAGTCGCGCAGGGTCGAGCCGCCATCGCGGATCGATTGTTCGAGCACCTTGCGGATCGCCGGCACCAGCCGATCGAGCTGGGGCCGGGTCACCTTGCCGCCGGCCTTGCGCGGATGGATGCCTGCCCGCCACAGCGCTTCGCAGACATAGATGTTGCCGAGCCCGGCCACGATCCGCTGGTCGAGCAGGCACAGCTTGATCGCCTGGTTGCGGCCCGCCAGCGCGGATTTGAGCTGTGCAGTGCTCAGGCCAGGGCCGAGCGGCTCTGGCCCCATGGTCGCGAACGCAGGCCACTGCTCCAGTTCGGCCGTCGCGACCAGATCGACCGAACCGAACCGGCGCGGATCGCACAGCGCGAAGCGATGGTCGGACGTTTCGAGCACCAGATGGTCGTGCCGGTCCGGCTCGGCCGGATCGATCCGCCAGCGGCCGCTCATGCCAAGGTGGAAGACCATGGTCTGTTCGCGATCGGTATGGATCAGCCCGTATTTGGCCCGGCGCGCCAGGCCGGTGACCTGCGCTCCGGTGAGGAGTTGCACCAGTCCGGGCGGGAAGGGGCGGCGCAGATCGGCGCGGTTGAGCGTGACCCGCGTGATCCGCGCGCCATCGAGGAACCGCGCAAGGCCCCGCACCGTTGTTTCGACTTCTGGGAGTTCCGGCATGGCAAGGGCTCTTATCACCCTTTGACCGAGTGACAATTCCATCTAAGGCGCAGGGCCATGAGTGAGAAGGTTTCCTTCGGCTACGAAGACGTGGCCCCCGAAGAGAAGACCCGCCGGGTCGGCGCGGTCTTTTCCAATGTCGCGCGCAAATATGACGTCATGAACGACGCCATGTCGGGCGGCATGCACCGCCTGTGGAAGGATCGGTTCGTGCGGCGGGTGAAACCGCAGCCGCATGAGGCGATCCTCGACATGGCCGGCGGCACCGGCGACATTGCCTTCCGCATGGCGGCGCGCGGGGCAGATGTGACCGTGGCCGACATCAATCAGGACATGCTCGACGTCGGGGTCGAACGCGCCATGGAGCGGGGCATCGACGGCCTTGTCTGGAGCTGCCAGAATGCCGAGCAACTGTCCTACCCGGCCAGCACCTTCGATGCCTATACCATCGCGTTCGGCATCCGGAACGTGACCGACATTCCCAAGGCACTGCGCGAGGCGCACCGGGTGCTGAAGCCGGGCGGCAGGTTCTTCTGCCTCGAATTCTCGACCACTGAATGGCCGGGTTTCAAGGAAGTCTACGATCTCTATTCGCACAAGCTTGTGCCCGCGATCGGCAAGGCGATCGCGAACGACGAGGATTCCTATCGCTATCTGATCGAATCGATCCGGCGGTTCCCCGACATGCCCGAATTCGAACGGATGATCCGCGCGGCGGGCTTCGTGAACACGCGGGTCGAACCGATCATGGGCGGCCTCGTGGCTATTCATTCGGGGTGGAAAATCTAACCGCGTGCCGAGGCCATCGACCCATATCTTCCGGCTCCTGAAGTGGGGCCGCACGCTGGCGCGGCACGGCGCGCTGCGCGGGATCGAGCGCGATCCCAACACGCCCTTGCCGGTCAAGCGGCTCGCGCGGCTGGCGCGCTTCGGCACGTTCCAGCCCGAAGTGCCGGACTATGCCGGCGCCTTCAAGGATATCGGCCCGGCGGCGATCAAGCTGGGCCAGACGCTGGCGACGCGGCCCGATCTTGTCGGCGAGGAAGCGGCGAACAACCTGCTGACGCTGCAGGACAGCCTGCCACCGGTACCGTTCCGCGAGATCGAGGCGTCGATCGCGGCAACTTTCGACCGGCCGCTGTCCGAGCTGTTCCAGTCGATCGACCCCGAGCCGGTCGGCGCGGCTTCGATCGCGCAGGTCCATCGCGCCGTCACGAGCGACGGGCGGCAGGTTGCGGTCAAGGTGCTGCGCCCGGGCATCCGTGAGCGCTTTGCCAGCGACATCGACACCTATGAATGGGCGGCAGCGCATCTCGAAGCGCTGGGGAGCGACGAAGCGCGGCGGCTGCGCCCGCGGCTGACGATCGCCAACTTCAAGCGGTGGACCAACCGCGAGCTTGACCTGCGGCGCGAAGCGGCTTCGGCCTCCGAACTGGCGGAGATGATGAAGGGCTTTGCCGGTTACCGCGTGCCCGCGGTCGACTGGGACCGGACCAATGGCCGCGTGATGACGATCGAATGGATCGACGGCATCAAGATCAGCCGGGTCGAGGAACTGAAGGCCAAGGGCCACGATCTGCCCGCGCTGGCCGAACGGCTGGTGCTGGCCTTCCTCACCCAGGCGATTGCTGGCGGCTATTTCCACGCCGACATGCACCAGGGCAATCTGTTCGTCGAGGACGACGGCACGATCGTGGCGATCGATTTCGGCATCATGGGCCGGATCGACCGGCGGGCACGGATGTGGCTGGCGGAAATCCTCTATGGCCTGACCACCGGCAACTATCGCCGCGTGGCCGAGATTCATTTCGAAGCGCAATATGTGCCGAGTTACCATTCGGTCGAGGAGTTCGCGACCGCACTGCGTGCGGTGGGCGAGCCGATGCGCGGCAAGCCGGTCAGCGAACTCAGCGTCGGCCAGATGCTCGACGGGCTGTTCGCCATCACCCGGGATTTCGACATGCAGACCCAGCCGCACCTGCTGCTGCTGCAGAAAACCATGGTGATGGTCGAAGGGATCGCCACGCAGCTCAACCCGCAGATCAATATGTGGGATACCTCCGCGCCCTATGTGCGCAACTGGGTGCGTGACGAACTGGGTCCCGAGGCTGCACTGGCCGATGCGATCCGCACCAATGTGTCGACGCTGCTGCGGCTGCCCGACCTGCTGCGCCGGGTGGAAGACAAGTTCCCGCCGAAGGGTGGCGCGCCCGAACCGCCGCCGCTGCCCGAAATCGAACTGATCGTGGGTCCCGGCGCAAAGCCGCGGCGAACCTGGCCGGGACTTCTGCTTTCCGCGGCGCTGGGCGCCAGCCTGGTCTATGCGGGCATGGCGCTGGGCTGGATCGGCTAGGGTTCTGACACTAGGCGAGTTCGCCGGCTTCCTCTTCGTCCTCGTCGTCGAAGGCATGGTGCGGCAGCACCCTGAAACACACCAATGCCAGGATCACGGTGATCGCTTCGACCAGCATGGGCATCCAGAACGCTTCGTGCGGCCCGTCAACGAACAGCGTTACCAACCGGCCGGTCAGCGCGATCGCCATCAGCCCGACCGAAACCAGCAGCGGATCGCCCTTGCGCGCCCAGGCACCCCACAGCAGGCATCCGCCCGCGACCACAAAGAACGCCGTCATGTCGGCGCGGATCGAGGCCAGGCCCATCGTGCCTTGTGCCGAGATTCCGAAATCGGCGCCAGAGCTGACCGGATCGAGCAGGAAGCCGATCCCCATCAGTACATAGAACAACCCGCCCAGCAGCAGCAATGCGCGCAGCATCAGGATCATGGCTCTTTCCCTCCCAGTCCCCTGGCTGCAAGGTTAGCCGCTTGTTAGGAAAGCGCTAGGTAAAACTTAACCACTATGTCGCAGGGTTGGCGCGGGCTGGCTATGCGGCTAGGCTTGGGCAATCGGTTCGAACCAGGGGAGCTCATCGCTATCATGTGTGTGTCGCAGCGCGCTGGCACGGGGATGGGCTCGTGAGCGGCGCAGGCCCGAAGATCCTGCTCGTGGTGGGCGGCGGCATTGCCGCCTACAAGTCGTGCGAGCTGGTGCGGCTGATCCGCAAAGGGGGTGGCGATGTCACCTGCGTGCTCACTGCAGGCGGGCAGCAGTTCGTGACGCCGATGGCGCTGGCCGCGCTCAGCGAAAACCAGGTCCACACCACACTATGGGATCTCAAGAACGAAGCCGAGATGGGGCACATCCAGCTCAGCCGCGAGGCTGACCTGGTGGTGGTATGCCCGGCGACGGCAGATCTGATGGCGAAGATGGCGGCCGGCATTGCCGACGACCTGGCTACGACGCTGATCCTCGCGACCGACAAGCCGGTAATGGCGGTTCCCGCAATGAACGTGCGGATGTGGGAGCACGAAGCGACCCAGCGCAATCTGGCGTGGTTGCGCCAGGCCGGGGTAAAGGTGCTCGATCCCGATCAGGGCGCGATGGCTTGCGGCGAGTTCGGCTATGGCCGCCTGCCCGAACCCGAAGCGATCTGGGCCGAGATTGCCGCGCATTTCGGCATCGAAGTTGAAGCGCCAACGCCCAAATCCATCGCACAACCGGTCGAGCCCGAAGGGGAACCGGTCGAAGAAGAAAGCGGCGATATCGTCGAAGCGCTCGAACCAGAAGTTGCCCCCAAGGGCGGCGGGCTGGGCGGTTTGCTGTCTTCGCTGATCCCCCGCTCGACCCCCAAGCGTACCGCGCAGGAGATCGAGGCCGAATTCCTCGCCCAGGAAGAGGCCGAACGGCTGCTGGCCGAAGCTGCAGCGGAGGAAGTCGGGGACGATGTGCCCGAAGGCGAGGACGAACCGCTGCAGGATCCCGCGGCTGTGGCCGAGGGTCCGATCCTTGCGAAGAAGGGCGCAGCCAGTTCCGCGCCGCCGACCGATCCGGATGCGATCAACCACACGGTCAAGACCGGGGCAGGCGATGCAGAGCCCGAACCGTTCGAAGCCGAGGCTGCGGCAGTGCCGCCGCTGCCGGTCGTACCGCAGGACGTCGTCGCCTCGAATGACGACGCGCTGGCTGGCGAAACCTTTGCGATCGAGGAGGGGCACCAGCCGCTGGCGGGCAAGCACGTGCTGGTCACCGCCGGCCCGACCTGGGAAGCGATCGACCCGGTGCGCTACATCGCCAATCGCTCGTCCGGCAAACAGGGCTTCACCATCGCGGCCGCCGCGGCGGCGCTGGGCGCCAAGGTCACCCTGGTGGCGGGGCCGGTCTCGCTCCGCACGCCCGAAGGCGTCGATCGGGTCGATGTCGAAAGCGCGCAGCAGATGTCCGAAGCGGTCAAGAAGGCATTGCCGGCCGATGTGGCAGTGATGGTGGCGGCTGTAGCCGACTGGCGCCCCAAGGATTACAAGCCCGAGAAGATGAAGAAGCGCGGCTCGGCGCCGCCGGCCCTGGTGCTGACCGAGAACCCCGACATCCTCACCAATCTGGCTGCCGGGGCCAAGCGACCGGCGCTGGTGGTCGGGTTTGCGGCTGAAACCGAGGATGTGATCGAGAACGCCAAAAAGAAACGCAAGCGTAAGGCGGCCGACTGGATCGTGGCCAACGACGTATCGGGCAATGTGATGGGCGGCGACATGAACCGGGTCCATATCGTCAACGAGGACGGGGTCGAAAGCCTTGAGGAAATGCCCAAGCTGGAAGTCGCGATTACGCTGGTGCAGAAGATGGCCGACGCGCTGGCGTTGAAGCAGGCCAATGGCTGAACCCGTCAAGGTTGAAATCAAGCGCCTGCCGCACGGGGCCGGGCTGGCCCTGCCGCATTATGCCACCACCGGTGCCGCCGGCATGGACGTGGTCTCGGCCGAAACGATCACTCTGGCGCCCGGCGCGCGGCATGCGGTGGCGACCGGCTTTGCGCTGGCCATCCCGGCGGGTTACGAGGTCCAGGTCCGCCCGCGCAGCGGGCTGGCGCTGAAGCACGGCATCACCGTGCCCAACACGCCGGGCACGATCGACAGCGACTATCGCGGCGAATTGAAGGTGATCCTGATCAACCATGGAGCCGAGCCCTTCCCGATCGCGCGCGGCGACCGCGTGGCACAACTTGTACTGGCGCCTGTGACGCAAGCCGCCTGGCGCGAGGTCGCGGAGCTCGACGAGACCGAGCGCGGGGCGGGCGGCTTCGGCTCGACCGGCGGACACGAGCGGCTGCTGGGTTAGCTGCCAAGCGGCCGATCCGCCCGATCCGTCCCGCTTGGCCTGATCGCAGCGTCAGCTGCCGACGCGCTTGACCTTGGTTTCCTCGGGCTTGATCGTGATGCGCAGCGTCTCGCCCGAATTGCCCGGGAAGTCGACGAACATCGCTTCGACGAGGTTGGGCACGAGGTGCTGCAGCCGGTTCGAGGTCGATACCGCCTGGGCCCGGCCCTCGAACAGCCGTTCGCCGCTGCCGGCACGGTCGATCTTGAGGTCGATGTCACTGGTGTAGACGGTGTAGCTGCGCACTTCCGGGCCGCCGAACCACGGATCGTAGAAGCCATAGCCCCACAGGCCGCGCGGGCGATAGAAGCGGCTGCGGTAATAGCCGCGATACCATGGGTCCCAGAACGGATCGTAGAAGCCGGTGTCGGTGGTGCGCACCTTTTCACGGCCGTTGTCGATGCCATAGTCGAACCGCACCAGCAGGCTCGCCTGCCCCGGTTCGGCCTGCTTGTAGCCCAGCCGCTCCATCTGCTTTTCGACCAGATCGGCATAGGTTGCGAATTCGAGCCCGCCGGCCAGCGCAGGGTCATCGGCCACCACCGCAAAGGTTTCGCCCGCAGGCGCGGGTAGCTGCGCCTGGAAGCGCGAGACATCGGCCTTGAACCCCGGCGAGGCGCAGGCAGCAAGCCCCGCCAGCAGCAGCGGCACGGCGGCAAGCTTGAGCGCGCGGGCGCGAAGCGGTTGTTCCACGGTCATAAAGTCACCCCTATCGTGGACTGCAGGGCCAATCCCCCAATCCGCCTGTCGGTAATCGTCAGGCTGTCATCGACGTGGCAGCTTGTAAAGCCGCAGTGCTGAATAGGAATTGAATGCCGGGAGCTTGCGCTCAGCCGCGCACCAGCCCGAGCGCCCGATAGGCTGCGTCGAGCGTGGGGCGGCCCAGTTCGCGGGCCCGCAGCGCGCCGCGCGCCAGGATCGCATCCAGCGCTTCGCGGTCGTCCTTGAGTTCGCGGAAGCGTGCGCCGATCGGCGCCAGTGTTTCGACCAGCAACTCGCCGAGGGCCGGCTTGAAGGCGCCGAAACCCTGCCCGCCGAACTCGGCCAGCACGGCCGCGGCGCTTTGCCCCGCCAGCGCGGCATAGATGCCGACCAGGTTCTGCGCCTCGGGCCGGCCTGTAAGCCCTTCGGCCTCGCTCGGGAGCGGTTCGGGGTCGGTTTTGGCCTTCCTCACCTTCTGCATGATCGTGTCGGCATCGTCGGCGAGGTTGATCCGGCTCATGTCGCTCGGGTCGGACTTCGACATCTTGGCGCTGCCGTCGCGCAGGCTCATGATCCGCGCGGCTTCGGGCGGAATGATCGGCTCGGGCAGAGTGAACACCGGCGCATCGCTGGGTGCGAAGTCGTTGTTGAACTTCTGCGCGATGTCGCGCGCCAGTTCCAGGTGCTGCTTCTGGTCCTCGCCCACTGGCACATGGGTCGCCTGGTACAGCAGCACGTCGGCGGCCTGCAGCACGGGATAGGTGAACAGCGCGATGCTGGCCCCTTCGCGGTTCTTGCCCGCCTTGTCTTTCCACTGCGTCATGCGGTTGAGCCAGCCCATCCGCGCGGTGCCGTTGAGCAGCCATTGCAGTTCGGCATGCGCGGGCACCTGGGCCTGGTTGAACAGGATCGTCTTGTCGGTATCGAGCCCGCAGGCGACCAGCGTAGCCACCAGTTCGAGCGTGCTGTCGTGCAGTTCCCTGGGATCGTGCGGCATCGAGATGGCATGAAGGTCGGCCAGGAAGATCAGGCATTCGCCGCCCGCCGCCATGGCGTCATCCTGCAGCGTCACGTAATTGCGGATCGCCCCCAGGTAATTGCCGAGATGCGGCTTGCCCGTGGGCTGGATTCCGGAAACGACGCGCATGGGTGGGTCTCTGTGTGATTATGCCTGGCGACGCATTAGGCGCTCGATTGTGGCCTTGTCGAGCACCCCGAACAGCGCGGCGAAGATCGCATAGCTGACCAGCCCGATGACAATCAACGCCACGATCGAAAGCATCCGCTCCAGCGTGGTGCCCGTAAAGTAGGGGTCGCCCTGGACCATGGCCAGCCACAGAGCGGCGCCCATCGGCACGGCAGCCAGCACGATCCGGGCAAGCCTGCCCATCACTCTGCCTGTCAGCCGGAACTGTCCGCGACGCGCGAGCAGGGCATACAGCAGCAAAGTGTTGACCCAGGCGCCCGCCGCGCCGGCAAGGGCCAGCGAGAGGACCCCGATCTCAGGCACCAGCAGCAGGTTGAGCGCCACGGTAACGAGCAGGCTGGCCGCCGCCGTGTAAACCGGGGTGCGCGTGTCCTTGCGGGCGAAGAAATTGGGGGTCAGAACCTTGACCAGCACATAGGCGGGCAGGCCGACCACCAGGCCGGAAACAAGAGAGCCGGTGATTGCCGCGTCTTCGGCAGTGAATTCGCCAGCCTGCATGAACACCCGCACAAAGGCGCTGCCGGTGACGAACAGGGCCACGGCTGCCGGCACGGTGAGCAGCATGGCAAGTTCGATCGCGTTCGATTGCAGGCGCTGCGCCTCGTCGCTTTCCTCGCGGGCAATGAAGCGGCTCAGAGCCGGCAGGATGGCAGTGCCCAGCGCTATGCCGATGATCCCGAGCGGCAGTTGGTTCCAGCGATCCGCCATCGCCATGTAGGTCAGGCTGCCGTCAGGCAGCTGGCGCATGAAGGCAAGGTCAATGAAACGGCTGATCTGGTAGACACCGGCTCCGAAAACCGCAGGGACGATCAGGATCCCCATTTCCTTGACCCGCGCCGTCAGCCGCGGCCGGCCAAGCGGAATGCTGAACCCCGCGCGGCGCATCCAGTGGCGCAGCCAAAGCAATTGCAGCAGGCCGCTGGCCGAGACCGCGATGGCGAGGAAGAACCCCGTCGCCTCCCTGGTCGCTTCTCCATCCGGCTGGGCCGCACCCCAGAACAGCGCCGCCAGCAGGCAGATATTGAGCAGGATCGGCGCGGCAGCGGCAGCCGCGAACCGCGACAGCGAATTGAGCACCGCAGCGGTCAGCGTCGCAAGGCTCATGAACAACAGGTAGGGAAAGGCGATCTGGCCCATCAGCACGGCAAGGGCGTAGGTGCTCTCGTCCTCGCGCAGATCGGCATTGGCAAACAGCCACAGCACCCAGGGCATGGCCAGCATCATCACAGCGCCGAACACCACCAGGATCGGCAGCAGGACCGCCAGCACCTCGCTGGCAAAGCGGCGCGCCTCGCTTTCGCCTTCGGCCATGTGGCGGTTGAAAAGTGGCACGAAGGCGCTCGCGAAGGCGCCCTCGGCAAACAGTCGGCGAAACAGATTGGGCAGCTGGAACGCCAGCTGCCAG
This sequence comes from uncultured Porphyrobacter sp., assembly GCA_964500135.1. Taxonomy (GTDB): domain Bacteria; phylum Pseudomonadota; class Alphaproteobacteria; order Sphingomonadales; family Sphingomonadaceae; genus Erythrobacter. The sequence continues at coordinate 61,725 of CAZCNF010000001.1, read as the reverse complement.
GCATCCGCCACCCCGCCGGCGCCCAGAACGCGCGCCAGCATGATATCGCGCACGAAGCCGAACACCCGGCTGACCGCGGTCAGCCCGCCGATCGTGCCGACATTTCTGACCAGGCTCATGTCAGAGCCGTTCGTTCATGCGCGCCGGATCAAGCCTCGCCCGCAGGCGCGGCGTTGATGGCCGCGTCCTGCTCGCGCTTGGCTTGCAACTGCTGGAAATAGAGCCCGTTGAAATCGATCGGGTCGATCAGCAGCGGCTGGAAGCCGGCGTCGCGCACCGCGTCGGCCACAACCTGCCGGGCAAACGGGAACAGCAGCCGCGGCGCTTCGGCGAACAGGAAGGCATGCGCCTGTTCTTCGGGCACGTTGCGGATGCCGATCAGCCCGCAATACACCAGCTCGATCAGATAGGCATTGCCCTGCGAGGTCTTGGCCGCCACGTTGACCTTGAGCTCGACCTCGCTCACTTCCTCGCTGACCTTGTTGGCGCCGATGTTGAACTGGAGGTCGATCTGCGGCTGCTCGGTCCACTGGTAAACGGCCGGCGCATTCGGGTTCTCGACCGACAGATCCTTCACATACTGCGTGATGATCCCGGCAGCGGGCAGATTGTCGGCGCCATTGCCTGCCGCAGGATTGGTGTCGAGATTGGTAAGGACGTCGCCTTCGTCGGCCATGTTCGGGTTACTTTCGCGTGTTGCAAACCAGGAAATTCTCAGTCCTGCTGCCGCCTTGGAGCAGGACGGCGCGCCGCCTAGCACTCATGTCGCGCAGCCGCAACCGATGCTGCAAAGCCAGCCCCAAAGAAAAAAGGAACCTGCGATCGGCCTCCGGCGTTGTGATTGGACGCCCAAAGGCCTATTTACCGCCTCTGGGGGTATATCAATCGCGGAACCCTGGTGCCGCATCGAGGCTGGAACACACGCAGTGATAGTCGAAATTGTCATTCTCGCCATGATCGCGGCCTTCCTGGGCCTGCGCCTGTATTCCGTGCTGGGCCAGCGTGCCGAGCATGAAGAGGAAGTGATTCCGCATCGCTTCGATGCGGGCGAGGATGAGCGCGGCGCATCGCTGGCGCCCAAGGCGGTTGCGCCGGCTGCGGCCATCCGCCCCCAGCCGCGACTCGAAGGGCTGATGCCGGCGGTCGAACGCGGAGTGCGCGACATCGCGGCGGCAGACCCGCGGTTCGACCTGATCGCATTCCTCGAAGGCGCCAAGGGTGCCTATGAAATGGTGCTGGAAGCGTTCTGGAGGGGCGACCGGGAAACCCTGCGCGAACTGTGCGACAACGACGTATATGCCGGTTTCACGGCCGCGATCGATGCTCGCGAGGCCGCGGGTGAAAGGCTCGACAACAAGCTGATCCGGATCGAGGAAACGCGGATCCATTCGGCGGTGCTGGATGGGCGCATCGCACGCGTCGCGGTGCTGTTCATTTCGGACATCGCCGCCGTCACGCGCGATGCCAATGGCGCGGTCATCGCCGGATCGCTCAACGATGCGATCGAAAGCCGCGATATCTGGACCTTCTCGCGCGATGTCACCTCGGCGCGGCCCGACTGGCTGCTCGACGAGACCGACGAAGGCTGAGCCGCAGCACCCACGCGAACAGGAGAACGGGCATGATCCGGCGCCGGCACCGATCAGCGTCGGCGATGCTTGGTCTGCTGGCCTTGGGCGGCTGCGCGCAGGCCGTGGTGCCCCCCGCTGCGCCACCCGCTGCAACCGAAATCACCAGCGCACTGATGGCCGGCGTGGCCGCTGGCCCGGCGCTGTCGCAATTGGCACTGGCCGACAGCGACGCGCGCAAAGCGCTCGCCGGTTTTGTCGAATCCTGCCCCAAGCTGCTCTCGCGCGATGACCAGAGCGGCTTGACCCGGCGCGAAGACTGGCTGCCCGCCTGCAACGCTGCATCCGGCTGGCAAGCAAATCGTGCCCGCGAATTCTTCGAAAGCCATTTCCAGGCGGTGCGGGTGGGTGCGGGCAGCGCTTTTGCCACCGGCTATTTCGAGCCCGAGATCGCCGGTTGCCGCACACCCCGGCCGGACTGCAACGTGCCGGTCTATGGCATGCCGTCAGACCTGGTCAGGGCCTGGCCGGCCGATGTGCCCGAAGCCCAGCGGACTGGTCGCCCCCCGCTTGGCCGGGCTGATGCGAGCGGCGCGCATGTGCCCTATTACACCCGCACCGAGATCGAGGAAGGCGCACTCGCCGGGCGCGGGCTCGAAATTGCCTGGGCGGCAGACCCGGTCGAATTCTTCTTCCTCCAGATCCAGGGCTCCGGCCGGCTCAAGACGCCCGAAGGCGAAGTGATCCGGATCGGTTATGCCGGCCAGAATGGCCATGAATATGTCGCGATCGGGCGCGTGCTGCGCGAGCGCGGCCACCTGGGCACTGCGCCCGGGCAATACCCCACCTCGATGCAGGGCATCGTGGCCTGGCTGCGCGACCACCCCGAGGAAGGCCGCGAGATCATGCGGATGAATCCCAGCTGGGTGTTCTTCCGCGAGTTGACCGGCGACGGGCCGCTGGGCGCACTCGGCGTGCCGGTGCGGCGCGAAAGCTCGGTCGCAGCCGATCCGCGCTTCGTGCCGCTGGGCGCGCCGGTGTGGCTCGATCTCGAGCGCGACGAAGCGGACGGATTGTGGATCGCGCAGGACACCGGCGGGGCGATCAAGGGCGCCAACCGCTTCGACACCTTCTGGGGCGCGGGCGAGGATGCACGCGAGATCGCCGGCGGCATGAGCGCGCGCGGCAGCGCGCTGGTGCTGCTGCCGAGGGCGGCGGCGGCGCGGCTGGCCGATCCGCAGTGAGCGTCCCGCGCGGCCTCAGCAGCGAGGAAGCCGCCGCCTGGGCCAGGCTTGCCGCTACCGTGACCCCGCTGCCCGGCCGCAAACCGGCAAAACCGCCGAAGCCGGTCCAGCCGGACGGGCAGGCCGAAGCGAAGCTGGTCCGCGTGCCGGCGAAACCGGTCTTGCCCGCTGCGAGGCCATCGGTGTCCCCCCGCGTGGCGCCGCCGCCCGAACCCGGGCTGGATTCGCATTGGGACCGCAGGTTCAAGGCGGGGATGATCCAGCCCGATTACACGCTCGACCTGCACGGCCATACGCTCGACACCGCCTATGACCGGCTCATGGCGGGGCTCGACCAGGCGCGGGCGATGGACGCGCGGGTGGTGCTGCTGATCGCCGGGCGGGCCAGGCCGGTCGCTCCGGCTGACCGGGCAGAGCGGCGCGGCGCGATCCGGGCCAAATTGCTCGACTGGCTGGCCGCCAGTCGCCACGCTGCGGCGATTTCGGCAGTGCGCAAGGCGCATGTCCGCCATGGCGGCGAGGGTGCGCTCTATGTCGTGCTCAAGCGCGCGCGCTCGGCATGATCCGGCGCAATCCCAGCAGCAGCGCGCCCATCAGCACGAAGAACAGCGCCAGCCCGGTAATGTTGAATACCAATTGCCCCCATCCAAGCGCGGGCAGATCGAGGAAGAAATAGGGATAGAAGCCGGTCGCGGCACCATTGGCGAGCGCGAACAGCGTGTAGGCCACCGGGGCAGGAGTCACGAGCGGGAGCGAGCGCCAGGTCAGGTGCGCCCGGTCAGACCAGGCGATCCACCAGGCGATGGCGCCGCCCGGGATCAATGTGTGGAAGGCGAGGTTCGTCCACCAGTCGAGCCCGACCGGGTCGTGATCCGCCGCCAGCAGCGCGTGATAGACCAGCGCCACCACCGATAGCGCCGTGGCGAGCGCGAACAGCACCCGCTCGCCCGCATGCCGCCCCAGCGCAACCCACAGCAGGATCAGCCCTGCAGCGAGGTTGCTCCAGATCGTGAAATACCGCAGCAGCAGCGCGAAGGAGACCAGCGGCGATCCGTCGCCTTCGAGGTTGAGCGTGGTCTGCAGCGCCAGCGCGACAAGCGCGGTCGCGCCGATGATGGCGGCAGAAATGCGCAAGGTGGCAGGTGCGGTCGAATGCATCGCCAGGACATAGCCACCCTTCGGCTCAAAACCTAGCTCCACATGCCAAGAGCCCCCGACATTGCTGCCGGGGGCTCCCTGCGACCCCGGAAGACGATTGCCTTCCCGGGCAAATCGGTGACGGCCTCAGCCGTGATACTTCGCGTGGGTCAGGTCGAAGCGGTCCGCATCCATCACCTTGGTCCAGGCCTTCACGAAGGTCTCGACGAAGGTCTTGGCGCCGCCACTTTCGGCGAACACTTCGGCCTGCGCGCGCAGCTGCGAGTTCGAACCGAACACCAGGTCGGCGCGGGTGGCGCGATACTTCTCCTTGCCGGTCTTGCGGCACTTGCCCACGAACTCCTCGTCGTCGCTGCCGTCGACCGGCGACCATTCGGTCGACATGTCGAGCAGGTTGACGAAGAAGTCGTTGCTGAGCACGCCCGCCCGATCGGTGAACACGCCGTGGCCGGTGTTGCCGCTGACCGCGCCAAGCGCCCGCAGCCCGCCAACCAGTGCGGTCATCTCGGGAATCGACAGGCCGAGCAGCTGCGCGCGATCGACCAGCATGTCCTCGGTCTTCACCACCGCCTTGGTCTTGAGGTAGTTGCGGAAACCATCGGCAAACGGCTCGAGCGGTTCGAAGCTCGCCGCATCGGTCTGCGCCTCGCTGGCATCGCCGCGGCCGGTGGTCACGCCAACCGTCACGTCGAAACCGCCGTCCTTGGCGGCCTTCTCGATCGCCGCACTGCCGGCCAGCACGATCGCATCGGCAATCGACAGGCTGCCGCGCAGCGTTTCGAGGGTCGACAGCACCTTGGCGAGTTCGGCCGGATCGTTGGCCGCCCAGTCCTTCTGCGGAGCCAGCCGCACGCGGGCACCGTTGGCACCGCCGCGATGGTCCGAATTGCGGTAGGTCGAGGCCGAGGCCCAGGCCGCCTTGACCAGTTCGCTGACGGTGAGGCCGCTGGCGAGCACCTTGGCCTTGAACTCGGCCACGGCGGCGTCCGACGGCTTGGTGCCGGCCGGGACCGGATCCTGCCAGATCAGGTCTTCAGCGGGCACTTCCGGGCCCATGTAGCGGACCTTCGGGCCCATGTCGCGATGGCACAGCTTGAACCAGGCGCGGGCAAAGGCATCGTCGAGCGCAGCCTGGTCGTCGCGGAAGCGTTCGGAAATCTTGCGATATTCCGGATCCATCTTCAGCGCCATGTCGGCCGTGGTCATCATCGTGGGGACCCGCTTCGAAGGGTCACGCGCATCGGGCGCCAAATCTTCCGGGTCGGGGTCGATCGGGGTCCACTGCTGGGCCCCCGCCGGTGAATGCACCAGCTTGTAGTCATACTTGAACAGCAGGCGGAAGTAGTCGCCGCCCCACTGCGTCGGGTTGTTGGACCACGAACCTTCGATCCCCGAGGTGGTGATATTGCCCCGGGCGATCTCGTTCTTGTCGGTCAGCCAGCCGAAGCCCTGCAGCGCCAGCGCCTCGCTTTCGGGCGAGCCGCTGAAGGTGTCCGACGGAGCCGCGCCATGGGCCTTGCCGAAAGCATGGCCGCCGGCGGTAAGCGCCACGGTCTCTTCGTCGTTCATCGCCATGCGGGCGAAGGTTTCGCGCATGTCGCGCGCTGACAGCAGCGGATCGGCAATGCCGCCCGGGCCTTCGGGGTTGACGTAGATCAGGCCCATCTGGATCGCGGCGAGCGGGCCTTCCAGCGCCATGCCCTTATCAGGCTGGATACGGGTGGCGGCGCCTTCGTTGACCCAGATGTCCTCGGTGCCCCAATAAACGGTCTCGGGCTCGTAGACGTCCTTGCGCCCGCCACCGAAGCCGAACACCGGGCCACCCATCGATTCGATCGCGACATTGCCGGCCAGGATGAACAGGTCGGCCCAGCTGATGTGGCGGCCATACTTCTGCTTGATCGGCCACAGCAGGCGACGCGCCTTGTCGAGGTTGCCGTTGTCCGGCCAGCTGTTGAGCGGGGCGAAGCGCTGCTGCCCGCTGCCCGCGCCGCCGCGACCGTCGCCGGTGCGATAGGTGCCGGCGGCGTGCCAGGCCATGCGGATGAAGAAGGGACCATAATGGCCATAGTCGGCCGGCCACCATTCCTGGCTGTCGGTCATCAGCGCGGTGAGATCCGCCTTGAGCGCGGTGTAGTCGAGCGCGTTGAATGCTTCGCAGTAATCGAAATCATCGCCCAGCGGATCCGGGTTGGTGCCGCCCTTGGTCAAGATGTCGAGCTGCAGTGCATCGGGCCACCAATCGCGATTGGTGCGGCCGAACAGTGCGCGGTTGGTGCCGGTGAATGGGCAACCGCTGATATCTCCGGTCTTTGCGTCCATCTTGGTTCTCCTCTGGATATTGGGGACTCGGGGGGATGAGCCTTAAGCTGTAAAAATGACGCTTCTGCGCTAAACTGTCCAATCGATTAATACGCGCTGATTGATTTACGTAGTCGATGAAAGGCTGTCTTTCGAAAGCTTGCTCTGCGCTAACGGGAACGCACGAGCCGAGCCACGGTTTCGCGCGCTGAAACGACTTGGGTCCAGATCGAGTGAGCGCTAACGCTTACGCTGTTTGAGCGGGTTCTTGCCGCGCTACCGCTTACGCTGTTTGAGCGCGGTGCAGCAGCTTGTGATCGGCCAGCACCAGCGCCATCATCGCTTCCACCACCGGTGTGCCGCGAATGCCCACGCAGGGATCATGCCGGCCCTTGGTGCGGATCTCGGTCGCTTCGCCAGTGGCAGTGATGGTCTCGACCGGGGTCAGGATCGAACTGGTCGGCTTGAATGCCACCCGGCACACCACCGGCTGCCCGGTCGAGATGCCGCCCGCCGTGCCGCCCGCATGGTTCGCTTCAAAGCGCGGCTTGCCCTCGTTTCCGGGCCGCATCGGATCGGCATTCTGTTCGCCGGAGAGGCGCGCTGCCGCAAACCCGTCGCCGATCTCGACCCCCTTCACCGCATTGATGCTCATCATCGCGGCGGCAAGGTCACTGTCGAGCTTGGCATAGATCGGCGCGCCCCAGCCCGCCGGTACGCCATCAGCCACGCATTCGACCACTGCCCCCAATGAGGAGCCGGCCTTGCGCGCCGCATCGACCATGCCTTCCCAGCGCTTTGCGGCGGCGGCATCAGGGCAGAAGAAGGGGTTGTTGCCGATTTCGGCCAGGTCGATCGCGCCGCGGTCAATCGCATCGCCGCCCAGCTCGCAGACATAGGCGGTGATCTGCACTTCGGGGATGATCAGCCTTGCAATCGCGCCTGCCGCCACGCGCGCGGCGGTCTCGCGCGCGCTGCTGCGCCCGCCGCCGCGATAATCGCGGATGCCGTATTTCGCATCATAGGCATAATCTGCGTGGCCCGGGCGATAGGCCTGCGCGATCTCCGAATAATCCTTGCTGCGCTGGTCGGTGTTCTCGATCATCAGGCTGATCGGCGTGCCGGTGGTCAGCCCTTCGAACGTGCCCGACAGGATCCGCACCAGATCGGCCTCCTGCCGCTGCGTGGTGAAGCGGTTCTGGCCCGGCTTGCGCGCGTCGAGATAGGGCTGGATATCCGCTTCCGACAGCGCGAGGCGCGGCGGACAGCCGTCAACCACCGCGCCCAGCGCCGGGCCATGGCTTTCGCCCCAGGTGGTGAAGCGCAGCACGCGTCCGAAAGTGTTCCAGCTCATGGCGCCGCTTCATAGCGCAAACGCGCAAGCTGTCGAGCGGGGGAAGATTTTCCTACATGGCCAAAACCTGCGACAGTGGCGCCATGGTCCCGATATCGCCAGTTCCGGCAACCATTGCGGCGGCGCAATCCAGGTGGACCTTTTCTGCTTCAGGACTGTGGTGCAGGCGGTGCGTGCCAGCCTCGGCCTTGCGGACAAGCCAGGCCGCGCCTCTGGCATTTGCCGCTCAACTGCTTCAAGAACAAACCATGATTGCGAAGCTGAAGGGCCTGCTTGACGAAACCGGCGCCGACTGGGCGGTGATCGACGTGCAGGGCGTGGGCTATCTGGTCCATTGCTCGGCCAAAACGCTCTCCGCGCTGGGCGAGAAGGGCGAGGGTTGCACCGTCTATACCGATCTGCAGGTGAGCGAGAACGACATGCGCCTTCTGGGCTTTGCCGACGCGGCCGAGCGCGACTGGTTCCGGCTGCTCACACAGGTGCAGGGCGTCGGCAGCAAGGTGGGCCTGGCGATCCTTTCGGCGCTGTCGCCGGGCGAACTGCGCGAGGCCTGCGGGCGCGGCGATGCGGCGATGGTGGCGCGCGCGCAGGGCGTGGGGCCGAAGCTGGCGGGAAGGATCGTCAACGAGCTGAAGGACCGGGCGGGTGCGTTGCCGGGCGGCGGTGTTCCCGGCGTCGCGGCGGGCAGCATGGCTGCGGCGGGCAGCGCCAGCGCCGATGCCGCCAGCGCGCTCGAGAATCTCGGCTTCAAGCCTGCGGTGGCCGCACAGGCCGTGGCCCGCGCGGTGGACGAACTGGGCGACAGCGCGCCGACCGGCGAACTGATCCGCGTGGCGCTGAAACGGGCGGCGGGGTGATGGGGATGCAGAACTGACATGACCGACCCCATTCCCCTCCATTCGCCCCAGCGACAACCTGACGACCCGGACGCGGCGCTGCGCCCGAAGTCGCTCGCCGAGTTCATCGGACAGGAGGCTGCGCGTGACAATCTGCGCGTCTTCATCGAAAGCGCGCGCAGCCGCGCCGAGGCGATGGACCACACGCTGTTCTTCGGCCCGCCCGGCCTTGGCAAGACCACGCTGGCGCAAATCGTGGCGAAGGAACTGGGCGTGGGCTTTCGCGCCACCAGCGGGCCGGTGATCGCCAAGGCGGGCGACCTCGCCGCGCTGCTGACCAATCTTGAACCACACGACGTGCTGTTCATCGACGAGATCCACCGGCTCAATCCGGTGGTAGAGGAAATCCTCTATCCCGCGATGGAGGACCGCGCGCTCGATATCATCATCGGCGAGGGGCCTTCGGCGCGCAGCGTGCGGATCGACCTGCCGCCCTTCACGCTGATTGGTGCGACCACGCGGCAGGGCCTGCTGACGACGCCGCTGCGCGACCGCTTCGGCATCCCGGTGCGTCTCAATTTCTACACCCATGCCGAGCTCGAACTGGTGGTGACGCGGGGTGCGCGCCTCTTGGGTCTCGATATCGACCAGGATGGCGCGCGCGAGATTGCCCGCCGGTCGCGCGGCACGCCGCGGGTGGCCGGGCGGCTGCTGCGGCGGGTGCGCGATTTCGCCCATGTGGCGGGGCAGGGCACCGTCACCCGCGCGATCGCGGACGACGCATTGACCCGGCTGGAGATCGACCGGCTGGGGCTCGATGCCATGGACCGGCGCTATCTCGCGATGATCGCCACTACCTACAAGGGCGGGCCGGTGGGGGTGGAGACGCTGGCGGCGGGCCTCGCCGAACCGCGCGACACGGTGGAAGACGTGATCGAGCCTTATCTGATCCAGCTCGGCCTGATCGCGCGCTCCGCGCGCGGGCGGATGCTGAACGACGCGGGCTGGGCGCATATGGAGCTTGAGCCGCCACGCAAGGCCCCCGGCGATTCGCAGGGCGGGCTGTTCGGCGAAGGCAAATAGGCGTGGTTCGTTAAGGGCCGCGCGCGCACAGGTCCCGCTTTGGGACGCGGGCTCGCAGGCTTGGTAGGAATTGGCCCTGGGTGGGGCTCCGTCGCGGCTCGTTCATGGTTAACGCCGTTGAGACGAATCGGCCCCTGGTGTTTGATCGCGGGCAAGCGAAAGGGCTCCTGGCCCGATCGTCGCGGCGGCTGCAGCTCCAACGGGGGGTTGATGCTGCAGCCGCCCGGTACCCGCTTGCAACTGGCCTGCTCCCTTGCGACCCGTGGAGCCGGCAAAGACAAGTCCCGCTTCGAAGCGCCAGTCTCCCTGCTTCGACCGCGGGCCCATTCCCTGGTCAAAGGGCGGCTCACCTCCGGGTGATGCCGCCCTCTCTTTTGGGGATACCGGTTCAGCCGGCCGCGAGCTTACGCAGCACGTAGTGCAGGATGCCGCCGTTCATGAAATACTCGACTTCATTGGCGGTATCGATCCGGCACAGCGCGGTGAAGCTGAAGCGGCTGCCATCGGCGCGCGTAACCTGCACTTCTACATTCTGGCGCGGCTTGAGTTCGCCCACGCCCAGGATCGTGTAGGTGCAGTCGCCATCCAGGCCCAGCGTCTCGCGGGTCTCGCCGTCCTTGAACTGCAGCGGCAGCACGCCCATTCCGACCAGGTTCGAGCGGTGGATGCGCTCGAAGCTTTCGACGATCACCGCACGCACGCCCAGGAGGTTGGTACCCTTGGCGGCCCAGTCGCGGCTGGAACCCGTGCCGTATTCCTTGCCCGCGATCACCACCATCGGCGTGCCGTCGGCCTTGTGCTTCATCGCAACGTCATAGACCGGCATGACTTCGCCGTTGTAGCGGCTCATCCCTCCTTCGATCCCGGGAACCATTTCGTTGCGGATGCGGATATTGGCGAATGTGCCGCGCATCATCACTTCGTGATGGCCGCGGCGCGCGCCATAGGAATTGAAATCCGCCTTGGCGACCTGGTGCTCCATCAGCCACTGGCCGGCCGGGCTGTCGGCCTTGATGTTGCCGGCCGGGCTGATGTGGTCGGTTGTGATCGAATCGCCCAGGATCAGCAATGGCTTGGCATCGACGATGTCCTGCACCGGGGCCGGGGTCATTGTCATGCCTTCGAAATAGGGCGGATTGGCGACATAGGTGCTGCCGGCCCGCCACTGGTAGGTTTCGCTGCCGGTGACGTCGATCGCCTGCCAGTGCTCGTCACCCTGGTAGACGTCGGCATAGCGCGCCTGGAACATCTCGCGCGTGACGCAGGCGTTCATGGTGGCGGTCACTTCCTCGTTGCTGGGCCAAATGTCCTTCAGGAACACGTCCTGGCCGTCATTGCCCGTGCCGATGGGAGTGTTGACGAAATCCTCGATCACCGTGCCCTTGAGCGCATAGGCAACGACCAGTGGAGGCGAGGCCAGGAAATTGGCGCGCACATCAGGCGACACGCGACCTTCGAAATTGCGGTTGCCCGAGATTACTGCAGCGGCGACCAAGCCATTGTCGTTGATCGCCTTGCTGATCGGTTCAGCCAGCGGGCCGGAATTGCCGATGCAGGTGGTACAGCCATAACCGACGAGGTTGAACCCGATGTTGTCGAGATGCGACTGGAGGCCGGCCTTCTCGAGATAATCGGTCACAACCTGCGAGCCGGGCGCCAGGCTGGTCTTTACCCACGGCTTGGGTTTGAGGCCCAGTTCGTCTGCCTTCTTGGCGACGAGCCCGGCGGCGACCAGCACGCCGGGGTTGCTGGTGTTGGTGCAGCTGGTGATGGCAGCGATCATCACGTCGCCATCGCCGATGTCGAACGACTTGCCCTGCACCGGCACGCGCGCGTTCGCCTTCTTGTAGGTTTCGGCCATGTCCTTGGCGAAGACATCATCCACCTCCGTCAGATTGACCCGATCCTGCGGACGCTTCGGGCCGGCCAGCGAGGGAACGACGGTGCCCATGTCGAGCTCAAGCGTTGAAGAGAACACCGGGTCCGGCCCATGCGGGTCGAGCCAGAAGCCCTGTTCCCGGGCATAGGCTTCGACCAGTGCGATCTGGCTCTCCTCGCGGCCGGTCAAGCGCAGGTAATCGAGCGTCTTGTCATCGATACCGAAGAAACCGCAGGTCGCGCCATACTCGGGCGCCATATTTGCCAGCGTGGCACGATCGGCCAAGCTTAGTGAGGCCAGGCCCGGACCGTAGTATTCGACGAAGCGGCCCACCACGCCGTGCTTGCGCAGCATATTGGTGCAAGTCAGCACCAGATCGGTCGCGGTGACGCCTTCGGCCAGCTTGCCGGTGAGCTTGAATCCGACCACTTCGGGGATCAGCATCGAGACTGGCTGGCCCAGCATGGCCGCTTCCGCCTCGATCCCGCCTACGCCCCAGCCCAGCACGCCCAGGCCATTGATCATGGTGGTGTGGCTGTCGGTACCGACGCAAGTGTCAGGGTAGGCTACGGTCGCGCCGCTCTGGTCCTGGCTGGTCCACACCGCCTGGGCGATATACTCGAGGTTCACCTGGTGGCAGATCCCGGTGCCCGGCGGCACGGCATAGAAATTGTTGAGCGACTTCGAGCCCCACTTGAGGAAGTCGTAGCGCTCCATGTTGCGATGGTATTCGATCTCGACGTTCTGTTCGAAGGCCTTGGGATGACCGAACTCGTCAACCATCACTGAGTGGTCGATCACCAGGTTCACCGGAACCAGCGGGTTGATCCTGCTGGTATCGCCGCCCAGCTTCGCGATCGCGTCGCGCATTGCCGCCAGGTCCACCACGCACGGCACGCCGGTGAAGTCCTGCAGCAGCACGCGTGCAGGCCGGTACTGGATTTCCTCGGTCGATTCCCTCGGGTTGTGCTGCCAGTCGATCACTGCCTTCACATGGTCGGTGGAGACCGTGAAGCCGCCATCCTCGAACCGCAGCAGGTTCTCCAGCAGCACCTTCATGCTGAATGGCAGGCGCGACACATCACCCAGCTTTTCCGCTGCCTTCTTGAGCGAATAATAGGCGTAGTCCTTCCCGCCGACAGTGAGAGTGGAACGAGTGCCGAGCGTGTCCTTGCCGACCTGGGTCATCAGGGGTCCTTTCATCGCGTCTTAGGATCGGCCGCACCGGGAGGGCAGGCGGGCCGGAAATCTGCCGCGCCACCTGCTCCCTCGCGCGCGCGAGGTCAAGGGGGCGGGGCGGTGGAGCCCGGCCTAAATCGCGCTTTGCTCGGGCCGGGTCCGGGTCGCGATCCAGCAGCCGATCACGATCAGCGCCGCGCCCGCCAGCGTGCTCGCGGTCACCGCTTCGCGGAAGTAGAGCCAGCCGAACAATGCGGCCCACAGGAAGCCCGAATACTCGAGCGGAACCAGCACCTGCGCTTCGGCCCTGGCATAGGCCCACGACATGGTCAGTGCCCCCCCCACGCTCAGCACTGCGGAAATGACGACATCGCTCATGTCGCCGATGGCGGGAGCCTGGAACAGCCAGGGCGCCGCCACCAGATAGACCAGCGAGGCGGTGCCCATGTAAAAGGTCGTTACTTCGGCCGGGCGGGCCACCAACGCCTGGCGCCGCTGCAGCACCAGGTTCCAGGCATAGAGGAGCGCTGACACCGTAATCGCCGCCAGGCCGAGCAGGATCTCGTTGTTGAACTGGCCCTCGCCACCCAGGCGCCCGGCCACGATCACCAATGTGCCGGCAAAGCCCAGAACCGCACCCCACACTGCCTCGCGGCGGATCTCCTCGCCCAGCATGGCGGCAGCGAGGTATAGCGAAATGACCGGCGCGATGAACGAGATCGCGATGGTTTCGGCCAGCGGCAGCTTGGTCAGCGCGTAGAAGAAGCTCAGCGCCATCAGCGATCCTACCGCGCCGCGCAGCACGTGGATATGGAGCACCTCACGCGTCGGCCAGCGCCCGCCGCCGGCGATCCAGACCGGCGTGATGAAGGCAAAGGCGAGCAGCGCGCGCAGGAGCGAGGCGGTGTAGGCCCCCAGCGCCAGCGACGCGACCTTCATGTAGGCATCCATCAACGAGAGCAGCCCGATGCCGAGCAAGGCCATCGCCATGGGCAGGAAGATGTGGCGCCGGTCGTTCATCAGGTCGGCATAAATCGCGCACGTGACAGCGTCATCACAGGCTTATGATTCAGGCGTGGGAAAGCTGCGGCGATTGATAGTGCGAACGAGAAGCACTAGGGTTGTGCTTGTTATCGTTACAGCGCGCTGCAGCGCGCCAAAGGGTTGAGACAGAGAATGAATTCGCGACCGGGCAAGTGGCTGTTGGCAGCAGGGGCTGCCGTGTGCGTGGCGGGTCCGCTCGCGGCGCAGCAGGCTGCGCCCGAGGATCTGCTTGCGCAGGCCGCAAAGCAAACTGCCCCGGCGCGGACCGAGCTGCAGGCCCGGCCCGCCGAAGCCCCGCGCAGTATGGAAGAGGCTTTCCCGCGGATGGTCTCTGACCCGCAGGTCCAGGGCGAATTCAACGGCGAAGCTGTGCCGCTGGTGCAGACCTGGACCCCCGAGCAGGCCTCGGCACTGGCGATGGTGATTCGCGGCATCGGGTCAGAAGGGCTCGATCCGAAGGACTACCAGCTTGAGGAACTGCTGGCCGAGATTGGCCGGGGCCCCTCCGACGCGCTCAATGAAGTGGCGAGCCGTGCCTTCGTGTGGTTGGTCGAGGACCTGCGTGATGGCCGCACGCCTATGGACGCGCGCAAGCAATGGTTCGTGATCGATCCCGATCGCGACCTGTTCCGCTCGGGCGAGGTGATGCGCGACGCGCTGGCGAGCGGCGATATTGCCGGCGCGCTGGCTGCGCTCAATCCGACTCACCCCGACTATGCGCAGCTGCGCCGCGCACTGGCGGCAACGAACGATCCGGCCAAGCGCAAGCTGATCCGCGCCAACATGGATCGCTGGCGCTGGCTCGCGCGCGATCTTGGCAGCCAGTATCTCATTACCAACGTGCCCGAATTCCAGCTGCGCCTGACGGTGAACGACAAGATCATCAGCACCTATCGTACGATCGTGGGCAAGCCGGGCCGCACTGCTACCCCGCAGCTGGCCGAAGTGGTCGAAGGGGTGGTGTTCAACCCCACCTGGACCGTGCCGCAATCGATCGTGAAGGGCGAGGGTCTGGGCGCCAAGGTGCTGGGCAACCCCGCCTGGGCGAAGGCCAATGGTTACAAGGCGACCAAGGGGGCGAATGGCTGGATCACGGTGGTCCAGCAGCCAGGCCCGGGCAATTCGCTGGGCCGGATGAAGCTCGAAATGCCCAACGAGCATGCGATCTTCCTGCATGATACGCCTTCGCGCCATCTGTTCGCGCAGGAGCAGCGCGCGCTGAGCCACGGCTGCATCCGCACCGAACGCGCGCTCGAACTGGCGATCACCATGGCGATTCTCGGCAAGGGCGCGACCAAGGAGGAAGCGGTCGAGATCGCGACGGCGGGCAAGTACAAGCTGGTCCCGATCCAGAAGCGGCTGCCGGTTTACATCACCTATTTCACCATGGCGACCGACATCGATGGCCAGCTTGCGACCTTCGGTGACCTCTACGAGCGTGACGCGCCGGTGCTCGCCAGCCTGGATCAGCCGCGCGTGCAGAACCGCGGGCGCACGACCGATGAAGAGATCATCGTGATCGAGGACGACCTGCAGGACGCGGCCTAATCGGCTTCGAGCTCATCCGACAGCGCGATAATGTTTCGACGATAAATCAGGCCCGCCGGAATGGCGAAGCAGAGGACCAGAACGGAGGGTTCCCATACAGGCTTGCCGGAAAAGGACACTGTCAAACTGGCAAAGTATGCCGCGGCAATTGCGGTCGCAATCGCCAGCACCAACCCGAGACCACTGCGTAACCTGTTCCTGAGGAGCAAAGCGACAGGTAATCCGAAAATCGCGATGTACCATGCGGTGATGAATGTCCCGCCAATGGTACCGACAGTAATCGCCAGGCCAATACCCACTAGGAAAACGAACATGCCCTCCAGGCTCAAGGCAAATTGGCCACTGCCAATCTGATCGAGCAGATAAGCAAGGAAATACAACACGGAGACCATGCTGGTCCCGATGAAGCCCGCAATTATACTGCTTACAGGAATGGCCTGAAAAGCGGGGCCGGCAGGCAAGTATTCCAAGCCGAAAGACGGCTTATAGGGCAAACTCAGTAGCTGCCTGGATTGTAGCGCTGCATCGCCAGCGGCCGGCCGGGCTGCAGCAGTTCGATCGAGTTCGCGGCCAGCCGCTCGCCAACCTGGGCCAGGCCCAGGCTGTCGGCAAACAGCAACCGCCCGCCCGAAAGGTTCATCAGCGCAATGCGGAACTGTTCAGTGCCCATCGCGAAGCAGCCGTTCGAACGGCCCAGCCGCCCGAACCGCTCGATCTGCTGCGGTTCGGCATAATCGGCGCGGTGCATCACGATGTAGCGGCGCAGCGCCGCCTCGTTGGTCGGATCGAGCCCGCCCAGCCGCACCGAGGTGCCATAGCGACCCTGGTACCATTCCCAGGTCACATAGGCGCCGCGGCTGGTGGCGAGGGAACCCTCGGCATTCGAATAGCGCTTCAGGAAACCGTCATGCTCCGGATCGGACCCAGTGCCATGGCTGACGTGATAGCTCTGCACTTCCTCGCGCTCGAGATTGACGAAATGGAACCGGCGTTCGGCCGAATGGAGCCCGAAATCGGCGATGCCGACAATGTCGCGTTTCCAGATGGCATTGCCGGCACGGTCCAGCTCGCGCTTGGCGATCGCGAACAACTCGCGGTCGCGCAGCGAACCCTTCTGCGGCGTGGCAAAGGCACGTGCAGGGGTGGCGAGCGCGGCGCCAGCGATCAATCCGCCCTTGATCAGTTCGCGTCGGTTCATGTCACCGGAATGTATAATGCAACTCTTATGTTCCCGTGAATAGGGATTACGTCGCTTCGTGCAAGGCCTGCGCCTGCATGCCAAGCCGGATCACTCCGGGCATGTTCTCGGCGATGGTCTTGCCCACTTCCTGCAATCGCGCCAGCTTGGGGCTGCCCTGCGCGATCAGCCTGGCGATTTCCGGGCCTGTCGGATGCAGGCGGCTGTGGGCGTTGAAGGCATTGGTCTTGGGGTTCTGTCCCAGCAGGCCGGTGCTGACCAGATTGGCCATCACCGCGTAGGGATAGGTGGCAGTGGTGTCGGTCAGCGGCGCTGACGGCGCAAGCGCGTTTTTTTCCTCGTCGGTGTCGAAATTGGCTTCCAGGAACGCTGCGAGGGCGGCGCTGTAGGGCACGAATGGCACCATCGCCAGTTGCAGCGTGATCCGATTGCCGTCGAAGAACGGCTTTGTATCCTTGCGCTGCGAGAATGGCACGGCGGTGGCGGTGCAATCGATGAAGAGAGTGTCTGCAGCAACCTGCTCGGGATGCTCGCCGAACAGCATGCGGCCGCGCTCGATCCGCGACACGCGCCCATGGCGATAAACCTGCCGAACTTGCCGCAGCATGTCGATCTCGCCTTCTGAGATGACGGCATAATGGAACATGCTGGGCGTGACCGTGGGATCGATCCGCAGCGCGATCTGTTGCTCACCCAGCTTCGCGAACATTTCATCGCCGCTGCTGGATGAGGCCGCGGCCAGCACCAGCGCCTCCTGATAATCGAGCAATCCATCCAGCGCGGCGTGGGCGGGTTGCAGGAAGCGGCGGTTGAACATCCAGGAATCGCGCGGCCTGACCCAGCCGATCCGGTCTGGATCGACGCCCGCTTCGATCAGCCATACCACCGTGTCCATCGCGGTCTTGCCGCCGCCCAGCACCATGTAATGATCGGGCAGATTGCCAGCCTCGCGCCACAGCTTGGGCAGATCGCCAGGGATGGCGAGGCGCGCGCCTTCGCCGATCTCGAAACCTGGCTTGTGAGTCGAAGGAACCGAGGTCTGGAACCAGGTCGCGTCAACCAGCTTGCGGCGGACCGTCACCGGGGCCTCTTTGCCCGAAAAGATCGAACGGATGCGGTGCCCTTCGCGATATTCGGCCAACGGAACATAACGCACCCGCCCGCTTGGGATCAGCCGGTCGTTCATCAACCGCTCGTAATAGGCCAGGATCTCGGACTGGCTCGCTAGTGGATACATGCCCTTGTTGTGGCCGTGCAGATCGACCCGGTTGGGGCACAGTTCCATCGAATTGACACCATAAGTGGCGCTCGGCTGGTGCAGTTTCACGAAGGAATAGGCGTCATTCCAGTGGCCACCCGGCCGTGCATGCTTGTCGACGATGGTGATGTGGCAATCGGGGTCTTCGTCGATCAGCGTATCGGCGAAGGCAAGTCCGACGGCGCCTGCGCCGACGATCAGATAGTCGGTTTCGAATTGCGCCATGCGGGCAAACTCCCGATTCGAGCTATACGGAGCGACCGCAGCCCGACGATAGCCTATTCGGCTGCCGCGTCCACCAGCAGGTTCTCGTCCGCCATGGCCAGCATCGACCGCGCGTGGCGCATGGCAACGGCGTACTGGTCGTCGCCATAGCCGCCGCCAAGTGCACTGGCGACGGGAATGCCGCGCCGACGCGCCTCGCGGATCACGAAGCGGTCGCGCGCTTCCAGCCCGGCATCGGTCAGTGCCAGTCGGCCCAGCCGGTCTTCCATATGCGGATCGACCCCGGCCTGATAGAGCACCAGGTCAGGCGCGAATTCAGCCAGAACTTCAGGCAGATGGCGCGCCAGCTGCTCCAGGTAGCCAGCGTCGTCCAGCCCGTCAGGCAAGGCGACGTCGCGGTTCGAGCGCGCCTTGCGCACGGGGAAGTTCTTCTCGGCGTGGAGCGAGAGCGTGAAGATGTCCTCGCGCCCGGCGGTCAGGCTGGCAGTGCCGTCACCCTGGTGGACATCGAGATCGACGATCAGGATGCGGCGCGCATCGTGTTCGGCAATCAGGCGGTTGGCGGCGACCGCGAGGTCGTTGAACACACAGTAACCGGCACCGGTGTCATGCAGCGCATGGTGGCTGCCGGCGGCCGAATTGGCGGCATAGCCATGGCGTAGGGCCAGTTGCGTCGCCAGCCAGGTCCCGCCATTGGTATGGCGCACGCGCGAGGCGATCCGCTCGGTCACCGGAAAGCCGATCCGGCGCTCCTTCTCGCGCGGCACCGCTGCACGCAGCACCTCGTCGACATAGGTCGGGCAATGCACCGCCTCCAACCATGCGCGCGGCATCGGCTCGGGCGCGTGCTCGGTGACCGGCGCATCGCTTTGGCGCAGCGCCTCCATCACGAGGTAATACTTGTCGAAACGGAAACTGCCGCGCCCCGGGCGGGGCGCCATGTAATCGGGATGGTGCACCACGTGCAGCATGTCAGCCGGCGAAGACGTGCTCGAACGCGATCTTGGCTCCCAAGGCGATCAACACCACGCCGCCGGCAACTTCGGCATGGCGTCCGAACCGGTCGCCGGCGCGCTGGCCAAGCTCGATCGCCAAGGCCGACAGGGCTGAAGTTACCACTGCAATTAGCGCGCAGGACGCCAGAGGCGGAACGCCCAGCGTGGGCAGGGTGATGCCGGCGGCAAAGGCGTCGATGCTGGTCGCGACCGCGGCCGTCAGCAGCGCCAGGCCGGACAGCTTCGGCGGGCCATCGCCGTCCGCTTCGCCGATCCAGATCATCTGGATGCCGAGGAAGGCGAGCAGCCCGCCCGCGATCCAGTGGTCCCATGCCTCGACAAACGGGAGCGCCAGGCTGCCGAGCTGCCATCCGAGCAGCGGCATGCCGCCCTGGAACAGGCCGAAGGCAAGGGCGATCGCAGCCACGCTGCGCCAGTCATGCCGGAAGCGCGCGCCTTGAGTCAGCGCCACGGCGAAGGCATCCATCGCCAGCGCGAGGGCAAGGGCCAGTGCTGCGATCATGGCGACCCGGCGTTAGTGCGCCGGGACTGCGTGCGGATCGAACGCCACCGCCTCGCCAGCGTCGATCTCTGCCGCTTTCTGCTCCACCAGAGCCACGATGTGGTCCAGCATGGCCTCGCTCTGCACATGGTGGTCGGTCACTCCGCGCAGGTAGACCATGTGCTTGCCCGCACCGCCGCCGGTGAGGCCGATGTCGGTCTCGCGCGCTTCGCCGGGGCCATTGACCACGCAGCCCAGCACGGAGAGGCTCATCGGAGTCTTGATATGCTCCAGCCGCTTTTCGAGCGCCTCCACGGTGCGGATCACGTCAAAACCCTGACGCGAACAACTCGGGCACGACACGATGCGGACGCCACGCGTGCGCAGGCCCAGCGCCTTTAGGATCTCGAAACCGACCTTCACTTCCTGCTCTGGCTCGGCCGAGAGCGAGACACGGATGGTGTCGCCGATCCCCGCCCACAGCAGCGAGCCGATCCCGATCGAGGATTTGACCGTACCGCCGATCAACCCGCCGGCCTCGGTAATGCCCAGATGCAGCGGGCAGTCCACTGCATCGGCCAGCCCGTGATAGGCTGCCACGGCCAGAAATACGTCGCTGGCCTTCACCGCGACCTTGTATTCGTGAAAATCGTTATCCTGCAGCAGCTTGATATGGTCGAGCGCGCTCTCGATCAGCGCCTCGGGGCAGGGCTCGCCGTATTTCTCCAGCAGGTCCTTTTCGAGGCTGCCGGCATTGACGCCGATGCGGATCGCGCAGCCATTGGCCTTGGCCGCGCGCACGACCTCTGCCACGCGTTCGGACGATCCGATGTTACCGGGGTTGATCCGCAGGCAGGCTGCGCCTGCATCGGCCGCTTCGAGCGCGCGCTTGTAGTGGAAATGGATGTCCGCGACAATCGGCACCCGCGCAGCCCTGGTGATCTTGCCGAAAGCCGCCGTCGCCTCTTCGGTGGGGCAGGACACGCGGATGATATCCGCCCCCGCCTCTTCGCAGCGACGGATCTGGTCGATCGTCGCCACGGCGTCCTCGGTGGGGGTGTTGGTCATGGTCTGCACCGTGATCGGCGCATCGCCGCCGACCGGTACATTGCCCACCATGATCTGACGGCTCTTGCGGCGCATGATCTCGCGCCAGGGACGAACTGAAGACATGTCCCGCATATAGGCGCGCTCGCGAGACGGGGCAATGACATGACAAGCTTGGTTCATTGCGCCATGGTGGATCGATGGATCGAACTGGGGAAAGCGAAGTTTCGGGCGCACTGCTGTTCGGGCGCGTGCTCGATGGCAAGGGCGGGGGGCGCGAGATCGGCTGGGACGAGGCATGCCGCTGGCAGCCAGGGTCCGCCGGCGAAGTACTGTGGCTGCACCTTACCCGCACCTGGCCGGGGGTGCGCGAATGGCTCGCGCAGACCTTTGCAATTCCGGGACCTACCGCTGAATTGCTGACTTCGGACCAGACCAGGCCGCGCGCGTTCCGCGAAGGAGAAGCACTCGTCGCGACGCTGCGCGACCTCAATTTCAACCCGGGTGCCGAGCCGGAGGACATGATTTCGATGCAGCTGTGGAGCGACGGCAAGCGTATCCTCACCCTGCGCCGCCTGCCGCAGCAAAGCCCCAACGAGGTGCGCGACCAGGTCGATTGCGGTGCAGGTCCGCGCGATGCGGGTGCCATGGTGACGCAGATCGTGAAACTGATGATCGATCACCTCAGCGATGCGGTGGTGGAGATCAACCAGACGATTGACCGGATCGATGCCGAAGACGGCATGCAAGGCATGCAGGAAACGGCTGGAGAGATATCGCGGATCCGGCGCGATTGCCTGGCGCTGCAGCGCCACCTTTCGCCGCAGCATGAGGCGCTCGAACATATCGGCCGGGATGCTCCGGACTGGTTCGAAGCCCATGATCGGCGAGAAATGGTGGAAGCGATCGCGCGGCTGCGGCGCCATCTCGACGACATCAACATCAGCAAGGAAAGCGCGGTGGTGCTGCAGGACGAGCTGCGCGCCCGTGCGCAGGCCATCTCGCAAGAGGCGACCTATAAATTGGGGGTAATGGCGGGCGTGTTCCTGCCGCTCACGTTTCTCACGGGCTTGCTGGGCAGCAATGTGGTGGGCATTCCCTATGCTGACGAGCCCTGGGCTTTCTGGGGCGTGGTGGGTGCCTGCGCCCTCGCCACTGCGATCATCCTGGCGATCTTCTGGCGGCTGCGCTGGTTGTAGCTACCAGCGCACGAGGCGCGGAACCACCAATCGGCCCGCGATCGCCGCAATCACCACCGGTGTCACATGCCAGACGCCAAGGTGCCCGATGGTATCGACCGGGCAGGACAAGCCATAGGTGAGAGTGCCTAGCGCGCCCGCCCCGATGCCGGTGAACCATCCCGCCTGAGCCAGCGAGACCGGCGCACCGCGCCGCAGCCAGATGACCAGCGCGGCGAAGGCTCCGAGCGTGGCGACCAGCGAAGCTGTGACGCAGTGGCCCGCATGCGCATCGGCCATGATCGCATTTGCCGCGCCGCGATGCGGCAATGCACTGAGGACGGCAGCAATTGGCAGTACAGCCAGCATGGCGCTGGCCCATCTGGGCGCATCATGGCGGTTGCCGACGCCCGGAGACGCCATCGCGATCACCGCGCCGCAGGCAGACAGGCCCAGCACCAGCAAAAGCCCGCTGGTGACCCAGAAGAAGGGCGTGGCCTCGCCGGCAAGTATGCCGCGCCACAGCCCTTCGACCACTTCCACGCCGGTCAGTGTCGCCAGCGCGGTGGCAGTCACCATAGCGATCCCGTCGCGCATCCGGATCGCGCGGACAGGCGCGAGCTGCTCGGTCAGACCGGCGATCAAGTGGTCGCGGTTCCGGTTCATAGTTAATCAGCCTTCTCAATAAGTGCGGACAATCGTTTGAGTCCGCGATGAATATTCACTTTGACCAGGCTCTCGCTCTGGCCGGTAATGGCCGCCGCTTCCTGGATCGAACGGCCTTCGATCTTGACCAACTCGATCACTTCGACCTGCCGTTCGGGCAGGTGAACGAACAGCCGCTCGAGACTGACCCGGGCTTCGACAATGTCTTCATCACTGTCGACCGAAGCGTCTCCCTCCTCAAGCAGGTCCGCTTCATGCCGGTAGACCTTGCGCAGATGATCGACCCAGCGATAGCGCGCGATCGCCGCCAGCCAAGGCAGGAACGGCCGGGCCGGATCATAGCTCGAGCGCTTGGCATGCAGCGCCAGCAATACATCCTGTACCAGGTCGTCGAGTTCGTGCGGGGGTACGCGTCGACGGAAGTACCGCTCCAGCCACATGCCCGATTCGGCCAACAACACGCGATAGGCGGGTTTCTCGCCGCGCTGCGATGCCGCCATCAGGCGGGCAAGGGTGGCCTCATCGGCGATCATGGCTCGCGCAGTTTGGCAAGGCCCGCGTCGAGTGACAACAATCCGGCGCCACGCGACACCAGCACGCCCGCCAGCGCCACCCAAATCAGGTGCACGCTCCACCAGGCCTCGGGATAGACGAAGAACTGGATTACCAGCGTCATGCCGATCAGTGCCAGCGCCGAAATGCGCGTGGCAAGGCCCAGCACCAGCAGGATCGGAAACAGATGCTCGGCATAGGTTGCCATCGGCGCGGCCAGGGCGGGAGGAAGCGGAACTCCGGAATAGTCGCTCTCGAACAGGAAGTGGGTGGTGTCGCTGATCGTTAGCCAGCTGCCTTCAACCACCTTGGTCCGACCCGATCGCCAGAATATCCCGGCCAGCGCTACGCGCGTGACCAGGAGTGCCAGGGCCTCGCCAAATCTGCCTGAAGCAAACCCGACCAGACGTCCATATACGGCAACCAGATTTCGCATCGTCCGATCCCCCCGAGCAGCTCCTGTTCAGCGCTTAATCGGGCTCAACGAGCCTTTTCCTTTGGGCGTATCGGTCTTCACGCAAGTGCCCTTGGCGACGAGTTTCCAGGCATCGCCCTGATAGTCGCGGGTCGAGGTGCCGGCGCAGCTGGTGCCGGGCCCGGCGGCGCAATCATTCTGTCCGGCCTTGGAGATACCGTAGCATTTTTCCATCGGCTGCTTCTGCGCCATGGCGGGGGTGGAAGCGAGGCCGGCGGCGATGCCGGCCGTCATGGCCATGCCAGCGAATTGTGCGATCGTCTTGGTGCTCATGGGGCTCTCCGAATTTCAGTTGTGGGGCATTCAGCTCCTGGCGTGATGGCCGGAACTGACCGCTGGTTCGGTGCCCGGTAGCCGCAGGTTACAGCACCTTTCTTGAGCGCAGACCGGTAACCGGAAGGCCCGATCCCGCGAACTCACTGATGTCCGGTCTCGGACGAGCCGCTTTTGGATGGAGAGATACATGAAAATCGAAACCCGCAAGACCGCGCTAGCAGCCCTCGCTGGCGCCATCGCACTGTCTTCTGCTGCCGCTTTTGGCGCCGAACCCCCGGCCGGCAGCAGTGGCAAGGCGATCGCCGCCGACGATACAGTGCATTGTTATGGCGTGCATTCGTGCAAGGGCAATTCGGATTGCGCGACCAGCGAGAACGCCTGCAAGGGCCAGAACGCCTGCAAAGGCCACGGCTTCAAGGCGATGAAGGCTGGCGAATGCCTGACCAAGGGCGGCACGATCGGCGATATCGGCTGATCGACTGCCTCACGGAATGATGGCCCGGCACTCTGTCCCCTCTTCCCCAAGCCCCCTCGGCGGGGTGCCGGGCCATCGCCAGTTCGAACTGCACCAGCAATGATCGATCAGATTGCCCCCTTTGCCGGATTCGGGCTTGGCCTGCGCACTGGTCACTATGCCGACTTCCTCGAAGGCGAAGTCGCCGTCGATTTTGTCGAGGTGATCAGCGAGAACTACATGGTCGATGGCGGGCGCCCGCTCCGGATCCTCGACCAGGTGCGCGAAAAGCACCCTGTCGCGCTGCACGGCGTTTCGCTTTCGGTCGGTTCGGCGGAGGGGCTTGACCGGGCCTATCTCGACCGGCTCAAGCGGCTCGATCGCCGGGTCGATCCGCTCTGGGTTTCTGACCATTTGTGCTGGACCCGCACCAGCGCGCACAACAGCCACGACCTGCTCCCCTTGCCACTGACTGAAGAGGCGCTCGAGGTGGTGTGCGCGAACATTCGGCAGGCGCAGGACCATATTGGCCGTGCGATGGTGTTCGAGAACCCTTCGAGCTACCTCACATTCCCCGAAGACGAGCTGACGGAATGGGAATTCCTCGGCGAAATGGCGCGCCGCACCGGGTGCTACCTATTGCTCGACGTGAACAACATCCATGTCAGTGCCTGCAACCATGGCTTCAGCGCCCGCGACTATTTGGCGGGCCTGCCGCTTGAGCGCGTGCGCCAGATCCATCTCGCCGGACACATGCCCGGCGAGATCGTGATCGACACGCATGATCGTGAAGTCTGCGACGAGGTGTGGGCGCTGTATGCGCAAGCGATGGGCATGATCGCGCAACCGGTCGCGACCATGATCGAGCGTGACGACCGGATTCCGCCGCTGCCCGAACTGCTCCAGGAACTCGATAGGGCGCGCGAGTTTGCCGGGGCTGATCCTGCCGAGGCTGTGGCATGATCGCTGCACCCCGCTTGGCACAGCGGCAAGCAGCCTTCATGGCGCAGGTGCTGGACGAGGGGGCGCCGCATCCGGCGGGATGGGGCGCGAGGCAGGCTGCGGGCATGGAAGTCTATCGCGGCAACTATCGCGCGGCGCTGATCGAAGCGCTGCGGGACACATACGAGAAGACCGAGCGCTGGGTAGGCGAAGAGGCGTTTCGCGCTGCAGCTGCGCATCATGTGATCCTGCATCCGCCGTCCAGCTGGACCCTGGATGCAGCTGGCGCGGGCTTTGCTGAAACCTGTGCCGATTTGTTCGCCAACGATCCGGAAGTGGCCGAACTGGCCTGGCTCGAATGGACGATGCTGAAGGCTTTCACCGCGCTAGACTGCAACCCGGTCGACGCGGCCGGCTTTGCCGAGGCGACCGCAGGGTTTGACGAGGAGCAATGGGCGGCGCTCAAGCTGGAGTTCGCCCCCGGCGCCAGCACGCGCGAAGTCGCACATGACCTGCCGGCCATTTGGCGCGCGCTGGCGCAGGACGCATTGGACTATCCTGATAGGTTGCTGGCCGAACCGCATGCACTGCTGGTGTGGCGCGAGGGCGAGCGGGCGACCTTTATCCTGCGCGAAGTCGAAGAGGGACGGGCCTTCACCGCCATGCTGGCCGGAATGACGTTTGGCGAGCTTTGCCAAGCTCTGTCGGGCGGTGACCCATCGATCGAGGCAGCGGAAGCGGCCGCAATGCGCGCCGGTGCGATGCTTGGCCGCTGGCTGAACGATGGTCTGATTGCCGGCCTAGCGGCGTGACGCTGCGGCTGCAGATCAGGCTGTGAAGGTCTCCCCGACCAGTTCTTCGCTCAGCGCCCACAGCCGCTCGGCCTTGTCCGGGTCGATCGCATAGCTGCGCACGCCGCCATCGGCTGACTGGTCGTCAACCGGTGCCACGTGGCAATCCTCGCAATAGACTCCGCCATGGCCCGCCAGCTCGGGTGCGGTCGCGGCCCAGCAACTGGTGGCAGCACCCTGTTCCACCGTTTTCCATGAGAAGCTGCGATCCGATGCGGTGACCCGCGCCATCAGCGCGGTACGGTCTTCCTCGGTCAGGTGGCGGCCCAGATTGGTCATGATCCCGCCGGGATGTACCGCCAGCACGTCGATTCCCTTGGGCTTGAGCCGCTGGTCCAGTGCCACGCTGAATAGCACGTTGGCGGTCTTCGACTGGCCATAGCTCTGCCATTTGTCGTAATCGCGATGATGGTAGTTCGGATCGTCGAAATGGACTTCGTCCATGTGGTGCGCGCGACTGGACAGATTGACGATCCGTCCGCCGCTCTCGCCTTCCAGCAATGAAAGCAGATGCTTGGTCAGCACGAAATGGCCAAGATGGTTGGTGCCGAACTGCAATTCGAAGCCATCGGCCGTGCGGCCGAGTGGGCAGGCCATCACCCCGGCATTGTTGATCAGCAGGTCGACCTTCGCCAGGCGCGCCTTGGTTTCGGCGGCACAGGCGCGTATGCTGGCCAGCGAGGCCAGATCGAGCAGGATCGTCTCGACCTTGTCGCTGCCGGTCGCTTGGCGGATCTCGGCGGCCGCAGCCTCAAGCTTGGCCGCGTCGCGTGCGGCGATCACCACATGCGCGCCGCGGGCTGCCATGGCCCGCGCCGTTTCCTGCCCGATACCGGATGCGCCGCCAGTCACGAATACGGTCCGGCCGGAAAGATCATGCCCGGCCAGCACCTCGTCTGCCGTTGATTGCGCGCCAAAAGTGCTCATGCGGCAGTCTCCCTTTCAAGGTTAAGTTCAAACAGGAATTCAGGGTCGACATGTTCGCCGACGGTGAAGGTGATGTCGGCGATCTTGGCAAAGCCATAGCGCTGGTAAAACCGCTGCGCCCCGAAGTTCTCGGCATAGACCGACAGCTGGATCGCATCGCAGCCGCGCTGTCTGGCGTGATCGATCGCCCAATCCATCAAGGCCGCGCCGATGCCTTCTCCGGTCCGGCCGGGCGCGGTGTAAAGCTGCGCCAGCGCAATCGGATTGCGCGCATTGGAATGGCCGTCATAGCCGCTGGGGTGGCGCATCTTGCAATAGCCGACCAGTTCGCCCCCGATTTCGGCCAGGCGATAGGTGCAATGCGGGTTCGTGACCTCGCCCAGAACCGCGTCTTCCGAGTGCGCTTCGTCGAGAAAGGCGGCGAGATCCTCAGGACGATAGAGGCGCCCGAAGGTCGCGACAAAACTGTCTTGCCCGATTTTGGCGAGGGCGGGAACATCGGCGGGTGTGGCAGGGCGCAGGATCATGCCGGGGCTCTACCTCCTTCAGCGCTAGCTGTTAAGTGCGCCGCGATGGGTGAAATCGATAGGACGCAGGCGATTGCCCCTCCCGCTCGCCGAACGGTGTGGTATGCGATCGCGATGACACATTTAAGGCTTTCGCTGTTCGCCCTGCTCATGACTATTTCTGCACCTTCGCTGGCCGAGGATTGGTCGATCGCCATTCACGGCGGTGCCGGCACGCTGGAACGCGCGCAAATGACGCCGGAGCTTGAGCGAGAGTATGAGGCTGCCCTGCGACAGGCGCTTGATGCGGGCGCAGCCGTGCTCAAGCGCGGCGGCAGCGCGATGGAGGCGATCCAGGCCGCGATCGTGATGTTGGAGGATGAACCGCGCTTCAACGCCGGGCGCGGTGCGGTGTTCAACTGGGAAGGGGAGAACGAACTCGATGCCGCGATCATGGACGGGCGCGACCGCAGCGCCGGGGCGGTGACCGGGGTCAAGTCGATCAGGAACCCGATCCGGCTGGCTGAAGCAGTTCGGCAGGATGGTCGGCACGTCTTCCTGAGCGGGAAGGGCGCGGAAGAATTCGCCGCCAGGCGCGGGATCGAGACTGCGCCGCCCGAATGGTTTGCCACCGAGCCGCGCCGCCGGGCGTTGGAAAAGATGAAGGCCGAGGCGGATCTCTCCGCGCTCGATGTCGATCTCAAGTTCGGCACAGTCGGCGCGGTGGCGATGGACCAGGACGGCAATCTGGCTGCAGGTACCTCGACCGGGGGGATGACCGGCAAACGCTGGGGCCGGATCGGCGATGCGCCGGTGATCGGGGCAGGCACCTATGCCGACAATCGCAGCTGTGCCGTCTCGGCCACTGGCTGGGGCGAGTATTTCATCCGGGTGGGCGTGGCGCATGAAATCTGCGCGCGGTTGCGGCTTGGTGACGAGGCCCCGCAAGCGGTGGCCGATGCGGTGATGGATGAAGTCAAGCAACTGGGTGGCGATGGCGGTGTGATTCTGGTGACGCCGACCGGCGAAGCCCTGTTTAGCTTCAACACCAGCGGGATGTATCGCGGCCGAGCGACAAGTAGCGGGATCAACGAAGTGGCGATCTTCGGCGGTGAATCCTCGTCGACCTCAGCGCCAGACCATTAGGCAATGACCCGCGACTGCCCGGCCAGTGCGGTGCGGGGCGCGGCGGGATTCACAAGTGCTTCTCCATGCACAGGCTGAACCCGTCTGCCACATAGCTGCCGAAAGGCGCGCATTCGGCAAAGCCGTGCTTGCGGTAGAGCGCCTGTGCTGGCTGGAAGGGCGCGGGGCGGCCGGTTTCGAGCCCCAGCCAGCGGTATCCCCGCGTCTGTGCCTCCGACAGCAAGTGCCGCAGGATTGCCTGTCCCGCGCCCTTGCCGCGATACTCCGGTGCCGCCCGCATCGATTTGAGCTCGCCCCGGCGCTCATCCAGGTGTTTGAGGGCGCCAACCGCCGCAAGCTGTGCATCATCCCATGCCGCAAAAAAGGACACGTCGTCGGCGCGCAACTTCTCCGGCGGCAAGGCATGGACGGATTCGGGCGGCGACCAGCTGCACATCTCGTCAAGGTGCAGGCGCAGCAGGTCGAGCACGCGGGGATCAGTCAGATTGTCGGGCATGATCCGGTACGTCGTCACGAGAACTTGTCCTTCTTGCGCTTGCCAAATCGCATGTTGGTTTCGAGCCTTGCGCGCAACTGCGCATAAAAGGCTTCGAGGAAGGCGCGTTCGTCGCCGTCGCCCGGTTCCCAGCCGATCTTGCGGCAGATCGCGGCATGCACCGCCGTGATCGCTTCAGCGCGGTCTTCGCGCAGCACGCGCTCGAGCGCCTGCAACTCCTGCTCGCCATAGACCGCGAGCTCGGCATCGCCGAAGCGATAGCGCACGCCGGTCAGTTCGCTTGCTCCCGTCGCGCCGCCCTGGGTCGATAGCGTTGCCGCGAGCCGGGCGCGCGGGGCTTCGACCACCCATGTGCCCGCGATCACGTCGCCCGCCCGCATTGCGTCGCGGTTGAAGAACGGAAAGGCCATGAAGATCATGAACCAGATCAGCCCAGCGATCCCGGCACTGCCCGCCGCGCCGGTGGGCGCAATCTGGATAAAGGCCAGCGGCAGGAACAGCTCGATATCGCGCAGCAGGTTGCGCGCAATTACCGCTTCGGCCGTGAGCCTGCCCCCGTCGCGCGACGCTACCCGGATCCCGATCAGGCGCTTTCCCGGGGTTGCGCCGCGCGGCCCCAGCTCGAACGCCAGGAAATAGCCATAGCGCGCGAGGAAAGCGAAGATCACCAGCAACACCACCACCAGCTCGGCCGCTCCGCCAGCCTGGCCGTCATTACCGCCGCTGAAAAGCTGCTCAACCAGCCCGCCCAGCGTCCAGAACAGCACCAGCATGCCCAGCAGGCTGGCAAGGAACATGATCACGAAATCGAGCAACAGCGCACCGATCCGCGCCCCGCGCGAGGCGACGGTGAACGAAAGCGCCACGCCTTCGGGCGTGATCAGCTGGCGGTGGCGCCGCAGCAAGGGGTCGGCCCCGCGACCGATCGACGGCGGCTGGTTCATCGCGGGCCTCCATCGCCTTCAACCGGACGCGGGCGATAGGCGAAGAAATAGACCAACCACAGCACCAGCATGCTGCCCCCGATCACCATACGATCGGCGCTTGCAGCAACGAGCTGGCGCGGAAAGGCTTCCAGCAAAGCCGCGAGCACCAGCATCAGCACCACTCCGGTCATCACCACTGCCGCGCGGCGCCCGCTGGCTTGCGCCGCTGCCAGCACCGAGCGATCGCCCGGGAATGCCATCGAACGCCCGATATGTAGCCCCGCCGCGCCCGCCAGCAGGATCGCGAACAGCTCTGTGGTGCCATGCACGCTGAGCCAGGCGGCGAACTCCAGTGTCAGGCCTTGTCCGGCGAACAGCCACAGCATCGCGCCCAGCAGCGCCATATTGTGCATCAGCAGCATCAGCGAGGGGATGCCGAAGGCAAATCCGAGCGCAAAGGCCAGGATCGCCACACCGGCATTGTTGCTGAACAGCGAAGCGGCAAAGATCGACAGGCCGTCCGAGGTCTTCTCCGTGCCCAGCGACTCCAGCAATTGCTTCCGACTGGCGCCCGGCGCACGCGGCCCCGACATGTCCATCGGCACCAGTGCATAGAACCAGTCGCTGTCACGTGCGACCAGCAGCCATCCGGCCAATGTGCCGATTATCATCACTGCCAACGCGATGCACAGGTCGAGCCAGATTTCGCGCACCGCCCGGCTCCAGCCGCCCAGCAGGAATCCGCGCAACCAACCCCACAGCCCGGTACGCGGGCCGTAGACCTGGAACCAGGCGCGCTGCACTAGCGCTTCGAGATAGCCGAGCGTTGCCGCATCGAGCGAGGTTTCGCGCGCCACCGCCAGGCTGGAGGCGGCGGTGCGATAGAGCGCGGGAAGCGCCAGCAGGTCTTCGTCGCCGATGCGGCGC
Source organism: uncultured Porphyrobacter sp. (assembly GCA_964500135.1). Taxonomy (GTDB): domain Bacteria; phylum Pseudomonadota; class Alphaproteobacteria; order Sphingomonadales; family Sphingomonadaceae; genus Erythrobacter. Next base: position 30,984 of record CAZCNF010000001.1, on the reverse strand, counting down.
AGCGAACCGCGTTCCATCCGCGTCACGATCTCGTCCAGTCGGCGCCAGTCGACTTCGCGTTCGAGCCGGAACCGGTCCGAACGCAGCATGGCGCTGTCGGCATCGGGCAGGGCTTCGACCGCGCCCCGGCCCAGCCAGCGGGCGATCAGCGGCGCCTTCACCCGATCGCCTCGTGCCGTTTGATCGAGAAGTAGCGATCGATCAGGCGTGGCCCGACCTGGTCCCATGGCGCTTCGACCACATCGACGCCAAGCCGCCGCAATCGTTCGAGCACTAGTGCACGCTGGCGCGCCAGCGTGTCGGCGGTGACGCTGCGCGCCAGTGTGGCGAGGTCGGTCGGCGCGGCTTCGATGAAATGCTCGATTTCGCTGTCCGCAATCGTCACGAACAGCACCAGGTGATGGCGCACCAATCGGCCGAGGCTTTCCACCATCAGTTCGGCTGCAGTCGGGTCGGTGAAGTCGGAAAACAGCACCACCAACGAGCGGCGCTTAAGCCGGCTGGTGAGATGGGCCAGCCCCAGCGTGAAATTGGCTTCGGCAGCGTGATAGTCGAATGCGGCGGCGGCACTTTGTAGCCGGTGGAACGCCCGCGTTTCGGCAATGAACGGAGTCATCAGTCCGGGCTGCCGGGCAAAGCCATAGAGCGCGGCCCGGTCTCCACCCCTCAGCGCGACATAGGCGCAAGTGAGCGCGGCCGACACGGCCCGGTCGATCCGCGGCAAACCATCGACCGGCTCGCACATCGCCTGTCCGCAGTCGAAGGCGAACACGATCTGGTTGTTGCGTTCAGCCTCGTTCTCGCGGGCATAGAGCCGCGTATGGCGTGCGCTGGCCTTCCAGTCGATCCAGCGCCGGTCCATGCCCGCCTGGTACTCGCTCAACGCTTCGAACTGGCTGCCTTCGCCGCGCAGCCGCCGCGCGATCATGCCCAGTTGGGCATCGCGCAGGAAGGTCTGCAGATCGCGGCTGCGCACTGGCGACAGGTCGGGCCAGACGCGCACCGTCAGGTCAAGCTCGCGCTGCGCCTGCCGTGCGCCAAGGCCGAGCGGCCCCTGCCAGCGCAGCCAGGCCCGGGTAATCGCGCCGACCCCGCGGCGCAAAGGGGCACTTTTGGCAGCTGCAGCGAAGTCGCCGGTCCCGCCGCTGCCGGCGCGAGCGAGCGCCACGACGCTGCGGCCCTCGCTGCCCAGCCTGGGATCGAATTCGAGCGCGGCCTCGATCCGCCGCAGCAATGGAGCGCCATCGAAGCGCGCGGTTATGAACATCGTCAGCGGCTCGCCCACTTCAGCATCGGCAGGGGCGGTGATATCCCACGTCATGACCCGCCCTGCCATCGCCGCGTCGAGCATGACCAGCAGCAGCAACGCAGCAGCTGCCACCGGAGCGACCACCCAGGCCCCAGGTGCGCTGGCTGCGATTACCAGCGCCAGCGGCGCCGCCAATGCCGCCAGCCAGGCGGTTGTCGCAGTCGGTACGAAGGGAAGCCGGGGGCGCATCGGCTCAGCGCGGAGCCTCAGTCGCGGCAACCAGTTCAGCCACCAGCGCCTCGATGTCGCGGCCCTCGATCTCGGCCGCGGGGCTGAGCGTCAAGCGGTGGCGCAACACGGGCACGGCCAGCGCCTTGACATCGTCAGGAATGACATAGCCGCGACCGTCAAGCGCGGCGCGCGCCCTTGCGGCATGCGCGAGCAACACCGCAGAACGCGGACTTGCGCCCACGACCAGATCGGCATGCTGGCGCGTGGCGCGCACCAGCCGCACGACATAATCGATGATCTCCTGCGCGGCAGTCACACTTTCGAGCGCCTTGCCGGCACGGGCAAGCAAGGCGGCATCGGCCACCGCCTTCACGCCCAGTTCGGCCGGCCGCGGCGGCCCCTGGTGCTGGCCGTATCGGGCAACGATTGCTGCTTCCTCGGCTTCGGCCGGATAGGGCACCAGGAGCTTGAACAGGAACCTGTCGAGCTGCGCTTCGGGCAGGGGATAGACGCCCTGGTTCTCGATCGGGTTCTGCGTGGCAATCACCATGAAGCGATCGGGCAGGGCATGGGTTTCGCCATCAAGCGTGACCCGCCGCTCCTGCATCGCTTCCAGCAACGCGGCCTGAGTCTTGGGCGGCGTGCGGTTGATCTCGTCTGCGAGCAGCAGCTCGCAGAAGATCGGCCCGCGTGTAAGCGTGAACTGGCTGGTCTGGAAATTGAACAGGTTCGATCCCAGGATGTCGCCCGGCAGCAGATCGGGGGTAAACTGGATGCGACCGAAATCGAGGCCCAAGGTGGCCGCAAAGCTTTGCGCCAGGAATGTCTTGGCGGTCCCCGGCGGGCCTTCCAGCAGGACATGGCCCTGGCTCACCAATGCGATCAGCAACTGGTCGATCATCTCGGCCTGGCCGACGATCGCCTTGCTCACTTCAGCTCGGATCGCGCTCGCCAGCTCGCGCAGCGCGTCCAGCGTCAGGGGGGCGGGGTCGCTCATCGGGTCAGTTTCCTCTCAAGGTCAAAAAGGTGCTCGGCAGCGCTCAGTATTTCCGCCGGTCGGCGGGCGTGCCGCAAGGTCTCGGCACGCGACGTAAAGGGTTCTTCATCGGGCAGGGCCTGCGCCAGCGCCGCGTCGATCGCCGCTGGCTCTGCGCGGACCAGCCCCAGCCGCTTGGCCAGCCGTCGCGCTGCCAGGTCGGCATAGGGCGCGGTCAGCAGCTGCAAACGGCGAGCGCGCAGGACGAGCCCCGCGCCATTGGCGATCAGCCGGCTCTTGCCGAATGCGCTCGCCGGGGCATCGGCGATCGGTGGCCCGAACCGGCGGAACGCCCGCCACCCGACCACCAGCAAGGCCAGCAGTAGGCACAGCGTGGCCGCCAGGAACGGCGGGCGAAAGGCCAGTGTGAGCAGGTTCTGCCCAGCGCCAAGACCGTTCAGGGTCAGATCAAAGGTGATGCCGCGTTTGTCGTCATCATAGTTGGCGGTGCGCACCAGCTCGATTGCCAGGGCCGCCCGCTGCCGATCGGCTAGCCCGTAATTGTTCACGAGGTCGGGCTCGATCACGAAGGTGGCGCTGAACGCCTCTTCATAGAACTCGCTGCCCTCCTCACCGATCACATCGAGTGCGAGGGCATGCCCCTGGCTGTCGGTGACGAGCGCGTCCTGACCCTTTCCGGGCGTTGCCCAGATGCTGCGAGCATCGGGCAGACGACCGGACAAACCAAGCCCTTGCCAAGCGAGGCCACCGGCAGCTCGCTTGTCTGGCTGGCGCGTCATCGCGCGCATGGCTGCTGCGGCCTGTGCCCCCTGCCATTCTGCAGGAAAGACGAAGGAATAGGGGTCCGGCAGGTCCCTGGTCCAAGTCGGCTGCGTGATGTCGACCAGTTGCACCCAACCATCCCCGACCTTGCCTTCCATTGTCGGCGGAAGCTCCCGTGGAAACCGGGTGGCGTACCATTTGGGCAGGATCACCAGCGTGGGGCCGATGTATTTGCGCTCGGTCAGCAGTTCGCCCAGTTTTTCTGGGTCCTGGTAGATCGGCGGGGTCAGCACCAGCAGGTCGGGCGTGTCATAGGTGCCGGGCGAGCGCGAAATCGTGACTTCGTGTCCTTCGAGTTCAAGCAGCCGTACGAGCCCGGAATAGCCGTTGAGGCCATTGGCCGCGGCATGCCCTCCGCCGTCGTTGGCGCTGCCGCCCGTGTCGCCGATCGCGATGAAATAGAGTAGCGCGACAAAGGACAGGAAGCCGACCAGCACGATCGCCAGCGCCGCCCTGGCGCTGAAGGGCGAGGCGGTGCGCCCCGCGTTCATGCGCCCGCCCCGTCAAGGCGCACCAGCGCAAAGCGGGCATAGGCTGCGCGGGCCGTTTCCCAGTCGCTGCGTTGCAGCTGGCGCAGCGCGAACAGGCTACGTTCGACCTGCAGAGCGATCTCGCCGAAGGCCAGCCGCGCCGGGTCGGGCAAGGCTGGCAGCCGCGCCAGCTCGCGCGCGGTGGAGGAGGGCGGCACCCAATCCGGCCGCACCCGGGCAATCTGGCTGACGCTGCGCTGCAGCAGCAGGTGCGTCGCTTCGTCGAACCGGCCTTCGGCGGCCAACCGGTCAGCATCCTCGAGCAAGGCTTCCGCGGCGGCGCGATCGGGGCGCCAGTCGCTTTCGCGCCTCGCCTCGCCCAACGCGGGCTTGCGTCGCATCATCGGGTCGAAAATCCGCCACAGGGCGTAAAGGACAGCTGCGATCGCCGCCGCCAGCAGGACCCAGCGCAGCACCGGCCAGGAATTGCCCAGCGCGCCGCCGAACAGGTCGCCGAATGTATCGGCCAGCCAGCGCAGCAGCCGGTCGAGCCAGGTCGGCTCGCGCGGGGGCGCAGGCGGCATCTCGACAGGAGCGAACTGGATGTCCTCGGCGGCGCGCAGCTGTTCCCAGCTGCCGGCCGAGGCATCGCCCACCGAAGTCTGACCTTGTGCCACCGCCATCGGCAGCAAGGTGGCATGCGGCGCGGCAGGGCGCAACCGCCTCTCCACAGTGAAGAATTTCGATCAGGGTGCGGCGGGATCAGCCGCGCGGGCGCGCCTGCCGATAGCTGCCGAGGATCGTCAGAGCCTTGCTGTGGAAGGCCAGTTCCTCCAGCGCGCGGTCAACCGCCGGATCGCCGGGCGCACCGATGATGTCGGCATAGAACATGGTGGCGGCAAAGCTGGTGCCGCGCTGATAGCTTTCGAGCTTGGTCATGTTGACGCCGTTGGTGGCAAACCCGCCCATCGCCTTGTAAAGCGCGGCCGGGATGTTCTTGACCTCGAACACGAAGGTGGTGATCGCGGGCTCGCCCGCCAGCGTCGCCGGATCGATTGCCTCGCGCGCGCAAATGACGAAGCGGGTCATGTTGTCGGGCGCATCCTCGACATTGCGCTCGGCGATTTCGAGCCCGTACAATTCGGCTGCGATGGCAGGCGCGATCGCCGCTAGTGTTGGATCGCCTTTCTCCGCCACGAAGGCTGCGGCGCCGGCGGTGTCAGCATAGCTTAGCGGCACGATCCCGCGCTGGCGTAGATAGTGCCGTGACTGCCCGAGCGCCTGCGGGTGGCTGTAGGCGGCGCTATAGGGTCCCTTGCCCACGCCCATCAGCGCATGGTGGATCGGCATGAAATACTCGCCCACGATCTTCAGCCCGCTTTCCGGCAGCAGGAAATGGATGTCGGCTACCCGCCCGTGCTGCGAGTTCTCGATCGGGATGATCGCGCAGCCGGCGCGACCCGCCTTTACCGCATCGAGCGCGTCTTCGAAGCTGAAGCACGGCAGCGGCAGGCATTCGGGGCAGGCCTCCATGGCCGCGCGGTGGCTGTTCGCCCCGGGCGACCCCTGGAAGGCGATCGCACGTCCGGGTTCGGCGGCCGCCGATTCGCGCATCTGCTCGACCATTGCGAGCGCCGGGGTGGGAAAGCTGTGCATCGCCAGCGCTGCTATCCGCCGCAGCGATGCGCCGCAAGCCCGCTTGCGCGGCTTGCAACAGATAGTGCGGCGATCGGCCTTGCTATGGCGCCAAGTGCCGACTAGAGCGGCGGGCAAATTTCCTGGGGTAAGTGCGCGGACACGTTTTGATCATGGACAATCGTTTCAACACCATCGCTGGCTGGGTCCTGTTTTCGGGTATTATCGCGCTGGGCCTTTCCGTGCTCAGCGGCAAATATTTCCATGCCGACAAGCCGGAGCGTCCGGAAAAGCTGGGCTATGTAATCCAGGGCGTGGAAGCCGAAGGTGGAGACGCAGGTGCGGCCCCTGACCTCGGCACGCTGCTGGCGTCGGCTACTGCCGAAGCGGGCGCGAAGGTCTTTGCCAAGTGTTCGGCCTGCCACACGATCGAACAAGGCGGCGCCAATGGCATCGGCCCCAATCTTTTCGCCGTGATGGGCACCAAGATCGGCGCGCATGCCGCCGGCTATGCCTACAGCCCCGCGCTGTCGGGCCACGGTGGCGAATGGACCTGGGAGAACATGGATGCGTGGCTGAAGAACCCGCGCGCTTTTGCCGATGGCACCAAGATGAGCTTTGCCGGCCTCAGCAGTGCGGAAGACCGTGCGGCGCTGATGGTTTACATGGAAAGCATGGGTGGCGCGCCTGCTCGTCCGGCTCCGGCCGCCGCACCGGAAGCTGCCGCTGAAGGCGATGCTGCGGCTGCCGAAGGCGCAGCCCAAGCCGAAGGTGAAGCCACCGCTCCGGCCGCGGCCGAAGCTGGCGCCTGATCTCGCAAACCGGTTAGGATGTAAGGGGCCGCGTGGGGAACCGCGCGGCCCTTTTTACTACAGCTACAGGCCTATTCGCTGCGGCCCTTGAAGCCCTGCGCCACCACATACCATTCGGACGAGCCCTTGCGGCTGGCCGGGGGCTTGGCGTGCTTCACTGTCTTGAAATGCGTCTTTAGCAGCGCCAGCAGATCGCTGTCGGTCCCGCCCGCCAGCACCTTGGCCACGAAGGCGCCGCCTTCGGCCAGGTTCTCGACCGCAAACCACGCCGCAGCCTCGACCAGCCCCATAGTGCGCAAATGATCGGTCTGCTTGTGGCCGACGGTGTTGGCGGCCATGTCGGACAAGATCAGATCGGCCTTGCCGCCCAGCGCCTGTTCCAGCGCTGCCGGCGCGGAATCGTCCATGAAATCCATCTGCAAGATCGTCACGCCTTCGATCGGCTCGGTCGGCAACAGGTCGATGCCCACCACTACCGCCTTGGGCGCCAGCTTGCGTACCACCTGGCTCCAGCCGCCCGGCGCAATGCCCAGGTCGACCACCCGCTTCGCGCCGCGGATCAGCCCGAAGCGCTCGTCGAGCTCGGCCAGCTTGTAGGCCGCGCGGCTGCGATAGCCTTCGGCCTTGGCCTGCCGCACATAGGGATCGTTGAGCTGGCGTTCGAGCCAGCGCGTGGACGACGCGCTGCGTCCGCGGGTGTTGCGCACCCGCTTGTCGGGATCGCGACCGGATCGGCTCATTTCGCGAGGCCCGGCGAGGCATCGCGCGCGGGCCAGGCCGGGCGGTTTTCGTGCAGCGGATGCGGGTGCGCCAGCTCATGCGCCATCAGGCTGCGCAAGATGCCTTCGCGGATGCCGCGGTCGGCCACGCCAAGGCGTGTCGCAGGCCAGATGTCGAGGATCGAATCGAGGATTGCACAGCCCGCCACCACCAGTTCGGCCCGGTCGCGCCCGATGCAGGGCACGGCGCTGCGTTCCTCAGGCGACATGCCCGCCAGCCGCTCGGTGATCCCGCGCATCGATTGCGCCGGAACGATCAGCCCGTCGACCGCGCTGCGATCATATTGCGGCAGCTCGAGGTGGAGACTGGCCAGCGTCGTCACTGTACCGCTGGTTCCCAGCAGCCGGAGCTCGCCCTGCCGCGCCGAAGGTGCGATCCGCTCGGCAAAGCCGGCAAAGCTGCTGCGTACCAGCTGGCGCATCTCGGCATAGCGCTGGCGCCGCTGCGCCGCGTCGCCTTCGACCCGGCCCACAGTGTCGGTCAGCGAGACGACGCCCCACGGCACGCTCAGCCAGTCTCGCATTTCGGGCACGCCGCTGCCCTGTTCGAGCAGCACCAGTTCGGTCGATCCGCCGCCGATGTCGAAGATCACCGCCGGACCCTCGCCGGGTTCGAGCAGGATCTGGCACCCCAGCACCGCCAGTCGTGCCTCTTCCTCGGCGCTGATGATGTCGAGCGCGATACCGGTCTGCTCGCGCACGCGGGCAATGAATTCGGCGCCGTTGGCAGCCCGGCGGCACGCTTCAGTGGCGACCGAGCGGGCGAGATAGACATTGCGGCGGCGCAGCTTTTCGGCGCAGACCGACAGCGCCTGCAGCGTGCGCTCCATCGCCGCATCGCTCAGCCGCCCGGTATGCGCCAGGCCTTCCCCGAGCTTCACCACGCGGCTGAAGGCATCGATCACGGTGAAGCTGTCGCCCGCCGGGCGGGCGATCAGCAGGCGGCAATTGTTGGTGCCAAGGTCAAGCGCGGCATAGGCCTGGCCCGGCCGGGCGCTCCAACTGGTAGCCGATTTGCCGGGTCTGGCACGATTCGCAGCCTTGGCGCGGGGCTTGGTATCGGCCGAAGGGGCCGAACCCCTGCCACGCGCGGCAGCGCCGTGCGAAGGCCTGTCGTCGCCGGGCTTGGCGGGGCGCTTGTAGCGAAAATCGGCTACCTTGCCGGACTTGCCGCCCTTTTTACTGCCTGCCCTTTTGTTACCGTCCGGCGGAGAAAAATCCGCCATATTCAATACTTTCTTTCCTCCCGTCGCGTCTCGCGCACGGGGACCTGAATTCTGGTTAGCGCAGGGCGACGCGCGGGGCAAGCGCGGGCCGGAATGCGGGGCGCGAACGGGGGCAAGAGGCCTTGACCTTGGCGCGCGCGGAAACTAGATGCACGCACCTTCCGGGGCCAACCCTGTTGGCCCGCCGCAGCGCCTCTCTCGCTGCACAGTGGTGCCCCGTCGTCTAACGGTAAGACTACGGACTCTGACTCCGTCTATTGAGGTTCGAATCCTCACGGGGCATCCAGTTCCCTCGCTCAAGACTTGCTAGAAGCGGGCGTCCTTCGCGACTGTACGGGGAAAGCCGGGAGAGCGTTCCTTGCGCCAGCGCTGCGTGCCAAGGTTGCGCCATGTGCCGCCCGCGCCAAGCCGCTTGCCCATCACTGCCTCGCACCCTAGTTGGCAGGGCATGAACAAGAAATCCGAAGAACACCCGCTGGTCGACCACAAGTTCTACCACGCCAGCCAGGAGGCCGCCTTCCTCGAAGGCAAGCTGCCCGGCACTCCGCAAACGCGCGATCCGGCCTATCGCCTGGCCTATGCCGACACCGATTTCCTGCTGCGTGACGAGTTGCGTCCGGTGCGTTTCCAGCTCGAACTGCTCAAGCCCGAGATGCTGCTCGAGGAAGCCGGAATCGGATCGACCCTGGTGATGTATGGCTCGGCGCGGATTCCCTCGCCTGACCAGGCGGCGCAGCTGGTGGCCGAAGCGGACGAGGAACGCCGCCCGATCGCCGAGCGGCTGGCGGCGAACGCGAAGTATTACACCGAGGCCTATCGCCTGGCGCGGATGGTGAGCGAGCTGGGCATCGTGGAAGAGGGTCAGCGCCAGTTCGTGATCTGCTCGGGCGGTGGCCCCTCGATCATGGAAGCGGCCAATCGCGGGGCGAGCGATGCGGGAGCGGAATCGATCGGGCTCAACATCGCGCTGCCGCACGAACAGTTCCCCAACGAATATGTCACCCCGCATCTCAGCTTCCAGTTCCACTATTTCGCGCTGCGCAAGATGCATTTCCTGCTGCGCGCGCGGGCGGTTGCGGTGTTCCCCGGCGGGTTCGGCACGCTCGACGAATTCCTCGAGCTGCTCACCCTGATCCAGACCGGCAAGATGAAGCCGATACCGGTGGTGCTGTTCGGGCGCGAGTTCTGGAGCCGGGTGATCAATTTCGAGGCACTGGTGGAGGAAGGCACGATCAACCGTGCCGATCTCGACCTGTTCCGATGGTGCGAAACGGCCGAAGACGCGTGGTGCTATATCGGCGAGTTCTACAACCTCGAATGCTGACGTTGCGCTGAGCGAGCTGGCTTAGCCGGCGCGCACCGCCTGGTGTCCCAGCGGGCCATTGCCTGCGCCAAAGCCGGGCGCGGCCTGGATCGCGCGCCACACGAAGTTGCGGGCCAGGGTGATCGCATGATCGAGTGGCTGGCCGTGGCCAAGCAGGGTGGCGATCGCGGCCGAGAGTGTGCAGCCTGTGCCATGGGTGTGGCGCGTGTCGAGCCGGGCATGGCGATAGAGCAGCGCCTTGCCATCGGGCGAAACCAGCAGGTCGATCACCTGCGCATCATCGGTATGGCCGCCCTTGGCCAGCACGTGCACGCCATGGCGGCGAGCGAGATCGGCGGCGGCATCCTCCATCAAGCCGCTATCGGGCAGGCGGCGACCGGTCATATGCTCGAGTTCGGGCAGGTTGGGGGTGAGCACGGTGGCGCGCGGGAACAGCCGCGCCTCAAGCGCGGCGATGGCATGGGGCGCGATCAGCGGATCCCCCGAAGTGGCGATCATCACCGGGTCGAGCACCACCGGCACTTCGGGCGGCAACATCTCGAGCGCGGTGGCGACATGCGCGATGATATCGGCATCGTGCAACATGCCGATCTTGACCGCATCGACCCCGATGTCGGTGATGCACGAGGCGATTTGCTGCGCGACGAAGCTGCCCGAAAGCGGAGTGATCGCCTGCACGCCCACGGTGTTCTGCGCGGTCGCGGCGGTGATCGCGGTCATCGCATAGCCGCCCAGCATGGCGATGGTCTTGATGTCGGCCTGGATCCCTGCGCCGCCCGAACTGTCCGATCCGGCGATGCTAAGGATGCGCGGCGGCACCTTGGCGCTCATGACCTGTGCTTGCGCTCGGTCGAGGGCGGGAAGCGCTCGTGCAGCTTCTTTGCCCGGGTCGGCCGGTCCATCAGCTCGCCGCCGCAATTGGGGCAGCGATCATCCAGCGCCTCGGCACAGTCGGCGCAGAAGGTGCATTCAAAGCTGCAGATGAAGGCGCCGGGTGCCTCGGCGGGCAGGTCCGTGCCGCAGCGCTCGCAATCGGGGCGCATCTCCAGCATCAGCCAGCCTCCTGCACTGCCGCGCAGATGCGGCCAACCACGGCTTCGACCTGTGCGGCATCGTCGCCCTCGGCCATGACCCGGATGACCGGTTCAGTACCGGATGGGCGGATCACCAGCCGCCCCTTGCCGGCGAGTTCCGCTTCCGCCTCGGCGATTGCCGCCTTGACCCGTGCGTCCTCCAACGGCGCGCCGCCTGCGAAATGCACGTTCTTGAGCAGCTGCGGCACAGGATCGAACAAATGCAGCAATTCGCTGGCCGGCTTGCCGCTGCGCACCAGGCCCGCGAGCACGCGCAGTGCGGCCACCGTGCCGTCGCCGGTGGTGGCATGATCGAGCAGGATCATATGGCCCGATTGTTCGCCGCCCAGGTTGAAGCCGCCTTCCTTCATCCGCTCGAGCACGTAGCGGTCACCCACCTTGGTCCGCTCGAGCGTGAGGCCCAGCCCGGTGAGATAGCGCTCAAGGCCAAGGTTTGACATCACCGTCGCCACCACGCCGCCGCCGCGCAACGTGCCCTTCTCGAGCATCCGCGTGGCGATCAGCGCCATCAGCTGGTCGCCATCGACCTTGCGGCCCTGCTCGTCGACCACGATCAGCCGGTCGGCATCGCCGTCGAGCGCCAGCCCGACATGCGCTCCGGTCTCGACGACCTTGGCCTGCAGGGCCTCAATCGCGGTCGAGCCAACCCCGGCGTTGATATTGAGCCCATTGGGGCTGACCCCGATCGGGATCACTTCGGCGCCCAGTTCCCAGATCGCGGTAGGCGCCACCTGGTAGGCTGCTCCATTGGCGCAGTCGATCACCACTTTCAGCCCGTCAAAGCTAATCTCCGCGGCCACCGATTGCTTGACGGCGTGGATGTAGCGCCCCGCCGCGTCATCGACCCGGCGCGCGCGGCCGATCCGCGCAGGCTCGGCCAAAACCGGTTCAGCCTCGATCAGCCGCTCGATCGCCAGCTCGTCCTCGTCCGACAGCTTGAACCCGTCCGGCCCGAACAGCTTGATGCCGTTGTCTTCGTAGAGATTGTGGCTGGCCGAAATCATCACACCCATATCGGCCCGCATTTCGCGGGTGAGCAGGGCAATCGCGGGGGTGGGCAGGGGGCCCGTCAGGATCACGTCCATGCCCACGCTGGTGAAGCCTGCGACCAGGGCATTTTCCATCATGTAGCCCGACAGGCGGGTATCCTTGCCAATCACCACGCGGTGCCGATGGTCACCGCGCAGGAAATGCGCGCCGGCGGCCTGGCCCACGCGCATCGCCATCGCGGCGGTCATCACGCCCTGATTGGTGCGCCCCCTGATCCCGTCAGTACCGAAGAACTTGCGTCCCATGCCTTACCTTGTAGCACGTTGCGAATAACGGATTTGTCATGCCGCGTGCCGGGCGCAATGTCACGCGCGGTCAGACCTGAGCGAAGGATTTAGTCGATGAATGATGCAGCGGGACCGAGCGCGTTCCCTGAAATCAAGGTGCCTGCCTTGCTGACCTTCGCCGGCCTGGTGCTGGGCATTGCGATCGGCATCCTGGTACAGGGCAATCTTGCGGTGGCCGACTGGGTCATTGCGGCCGAACGGGTCGGCGATCTATGGCTCACCGTACTCAAGCTCACCATCCTGCCGCTGGTGATCGGCCTGGTGTTTACCGGGATCTCGCAAACGCTGGCGGCGGCCGGGGGCGGGGCGCTGGCGCGGCGGGCGGTGTTCCTGTTTCTGGCGATCCTGCTTGCCAGCGGAACCATGTCGGGGCTGCTGATCCCCACGCTGCTCGAACTGTTCCCGATCCCGGCGCGGGCGGCCGCCGCGCTGAGCGGCGGAGCAGCCGATGCGGGCGAGATCCCCGGGTTCTTCGACGTGCTGTCAGCCATGTTCCCGGACAATATCTTTGCCGCGGCCGCCGGCGGCGCGATGCTGCCGGTGGTGGTGTTCACGGCCATGCTGGCGCTCGCCGCCACGCGCATAGCCGAGCCGCCCAGGCGCCAGCTTGGGCTGGTGTTCGAAGGGCTGGCGATGGCGATGATGGTGATCGTGGGCTGGGTGCTGATGCTGGCGCCGATCGGCGTGTTCGGCCTGGCCGTGTCGCTGGGTGCGAAGACCGGCGCCGATGCGATCGGTGCGCTTGCCCACTACATCTTGGTGGTGAGCGCGGCGGGCCTGGTGGTGATGCTGGCGGCCTATGTGCTGGCGGTGACGGCCGGGGGCCGTAGGCTGGCCGATTTCGCGCGCGCGTTGGTGCCAGTGCATGCGGTGGCGATCTCGACCCAGTCCTCGCTTGCCAGCTTGCCAGCCATGCTTGCGGCCGCGCGGCGGCTCGACGTGCGCGAAGCGACCGCCGACTTCGTGTTGCCGCTCGCCGTTGCGATCTTCCGCGCCACCAGCCCCGCCATGAACATGGGCGTGGCGCTCTATGTCGCCTATCTCACCGGAACGCCGCTGGCGGTGTGGGCGGTGGCAGCGGGGGTGGCGGTGGCCTTTCTCGTCTCGCTCAGTTCGGTGTCCTTGCCCGGAACGCTCAGCTTTGTTGTCTCCGTGGGGCCGATCGCGATGGCAATGGGCGTGCCGATCGAGCCGCTGGCGCTGCTCGTCGCAGTCGAGATGCTGCCCGACGTGATGCGCACCTTGGGCAATGTCACGATGAATGTCGCGGTGACCAGCACCGTGGATCGCTCTCACCGCGAATAGGCCCGGCACTGGCGCCCGCAGGGCTCAGCTGCCCGCCGCTTCCTCGTGGCGGGCGGCCACCTGGTCAAGTTCTTCCAGGATGGCGCGATGTGCCGCCGTATCCCTCGGCGAACGCTGCGGCAGCGTGCCGTCTTCCAGCATGGCGCTGAGCGCGGCGCGTGCGCGGCCCACGCGGCTCTTGATCGTGCCGACCGCGCAGCCGCAAATCGTGGCCGCTTCCTCGTAGGAAAATCCACCGGCGCCCACCAGCAACAAGGCCTCGCGCCGTTCGGCCGGCAGGCTTTGCAGGGCCCGCTGCAGGTCCGCCAGGTGGATGGGTTGCTCCTGCCCGGCAGGCGCGGTGAGGATCCGCTCTGCCAGCGATTCGTCATATTCGCCGCGAAAGCGGTTGCGCCGCATGTCGGTGAGATAGGCATTGCGCAGGATCACGAAGGTCCACGCCCGCATCGAAGTGCCCGGCTCGAACCGGTCTTGCGCGGCCCAGGCCTTGAGCAGCGTTTCCTGGACCAGATCGTCGGCCATGTCGGGTCGCCCGCACAAGCCGCGGGCAAAGGCCCGCAAATGCGGGATCACCGCCGTCAGCTCGCGCTTGAAACCATCCCGCTGGTCGGAATTCTGCGAAGGCTCCGCCATCAGCGGGGATCGCTTGCCGGAGGGTCATCCAGTTTGTCGAGCAAGTCCATGAAACTGTCGGGCAGCGGCTCGTGCACGACCGAATCGTACAGCGCGCGCAGCCCGTCGGCCCAATCCGGCTTGGCTGGCGCGACCTTTTGTGAACCGCGATCACCGGGCGCAGCCGACTTGCCAGAATTTTGCCGGTCCGCTGCCATCGCCTGCCGCGCCTAGTCCTTCCCGCCCCGTTGCGCTGCATGGATCAAGCATCGGGCAGCGCTCTAAGGGAACGATAGTGCTACTGTATGGTTCCCATTGCAAGCACAGGGGGAGGGCGCCGCCACACTATGCAGGGAGCAGCCGAAGCGCGGATCGAGAAGGCTGCCCGCGGTCGGGCAGGACGGATCCTCGCGCGCTTCCCGCGTGCCGTCCCGCTGACGATCTTTGTGGCGGTGGCGCTCATCACCGGCTCGAGCGTGCTTGCGATCGAAGCCGGCGAGCGGCAGCGCGAACGGGCGGTGATGCGCGAGGTGGCCCAATCGGTGGCGTCCGCGCTTGACCGCAGAGGCAATACGACAGTGGCCTATCTGCGGGCAGGAGCAGCCCTGTTTGCAACCACAGACGGTGCCGATCTTCCCTTGTTCCGCCGCTTTGCCAGCGAGTTGCAGTTCGAAGGCGAATCGCTCGGTGCCGAAGGACTAGGCTGGGCACAGGCTGTGCCGGTGAACGAAATCGCGGCGTTCGAGCGCAGGCTCCAGGCCGAGCGTAACGGACCTTTCAAGGTGCGCCGCTTGGCCGATGCCGACCAGGATCTGGCCGTGCCCGTCACCTTCTTTAAGCCGGAGACTGCGCGCAGCCGCCGGGCCTTGGGTGCCGATCTCTATTCCGAGCCGGTGCGCCGCTCGGCAATGGACGAAGCCGTGCGCCTCGCGCGCCCGACCGCCACCGGCAAGCTTGACCTGCTGAGGGTTGGCGAACGAGACACCAGCGGCTTCCTGATCTTCATGCCGGTGTTTGCCGATCAACCGGGCGGACGCAGGCTCGAGGGTTTCGTGTTCTCGGTGTTCGACGCGAAATACTTCCTCGATTCGACCATGAGCGTGCTGGCGCAGCGCAGTTTGGGCGTGCGCCTTTATGATGGCCCCATCGGGCGCGAACACCTGCTGGCCGAGCACGCCCCGGCAGCACCATCGGGTGAACGCATCGCGCGCCAGATCCTGCTGGCCTATCGACCGCTCACGATCGAGATCGAATCGGCCCGCGTCGACAGCCTGTCCCCGCTGTCCATGGCGACCTTGCTGTTCGGACTGGCGCTGGCGAGCTTGCTGATGATGCTGGCGCGGCTTCTGACCCGGCAGGCAATCGAGGACGCCGCGTCACTGGCCTTCTTCGAAGAACAGAACTCGATCCGCAATTCGCTGACCCGCGAACTCAACCATCGCGTGAAGAATACCTTGGCCAGCATCCTCTCGATCATCTCGCTAACGCGCCGGCGGACGACCGATCTGGACGAGTTTGCCGACGGGCTCGAAGGGCGCGTGCGGGCGCTGTCCGCGACCCACGATCTGTTGACGCAATCGGACTGGGGCACCACGCCGGTGCGGTCGGTGATCGAGGCCGAGCTGGCGCCCTACACTGGCGGCGAGGCCCATATCCACATAGAGGGGCCGGCGATCGAACTTGCTCCCAACGATGCGCTGTCACTTGGCCTCGCCATCCACGAACTCACCACCAATGCCGCCAAATACGGCGCGCTGAGCCAACCGGGCGGGCGAGTCAGCATAAGCTGGGAGCGCGAAAGCGCCGAACTGGTCCTAGTGCGCTGGCAAGAGCGTGATGGCCCTCCGGTAAGCGCGGAACGCAAGGCGGGCTTCGGCACCCAGCTGATCCAGAAGATCGTGGCGCATGAACTGCGCCAGCCGGTGGCACTGGAATTCGATCAAGTGGGCGTGAGTTGCACCCTCAGAGTGCCAGTGCGGGCACGCGGGGAATTCAGGATCCGCGAACGGCTCGACCGCCTTTCAGACTGAGCCGGAACCGGGATTTCTCCTCAAGCCGTGGCGGCATTCGACCGGAAGAACAGCGCCTGGCTGATCGTTGTGCGCACAGTGCGCTCCTGAAACGGCTTGGTCACCAGATAGGTGGGCTCGGGCCGGTCACCGGTTAGCAGGCGTTCGGGATATGCGGTAATGAAGATCACCGGCACTTCGGCGATCGACAGGATGTCGTCCACCGCGTCGAGGCCCGACGAGCCGTCGGCCAGCTGGATGTCGGCCAGAACCAGCCCGGGTAGCGCAGCCGCCACGGCATCTCGCGCCTGACTGCGCGTCGCAGCGGTGGCGAACACCTTGTGGCCGAGCGAGGTCACCAGATCTTCGAGCTGCATGGCAATCAGCGGCTCGTCTTCGATGATCAGGACGCTGGTAGCGGCCTCGCGGTCGATTTCCTCGATGGCTTCGGCAACCAGCCGTTCGACCTCGGCAGCGGGAAGGCCAAGGATCGCGCCCGCCTGCACCGGTTCGAACCCTTCCAGCGTCGTAAGCAGCAACGCTTGCCGGTTCAGGGGAGTCACGGTCCTGAGCGCAGCCTGTGCTGCGCTTTCACGGCCCGACGCGGGCTGCAATGCGTCCGCGCTTTCGGCGGCCTTGCCGGACCAAAGGTCGGTGAAGGCCCGGTACAGCGCAACGCGGCCTTCGCTGAGACTTGCCTTAAGCCCGGCGTCGGCGACCGCAGCCTCCAGCGTCGCCCGCACGTAGCTGTCACCGCTGCTCTGCGAGCCGGTCAGCGCGCGGGCATAGCGGCGCAGGTAGGGAAGATGAGCTGCCAATTGCGTGCTGAGTGACATGGAATCCCTTCCCGTGCGGTCCATCCTGTAGAACGAAACCGTCCGGCTTCGGTTCCGCTGGCGGGGCGATAGCAAAGGCCGCGGGAATGTCTATTGCGGTGCCGGTTGCATCTAGGCCGGGAGCGGCATCCCCGTCCAAATCGACCAGGCGAACCCACTGCCAAAAAATTTTTCCGGTGCCGGGAACCGCAAGCAATCTGGCTCATTCTGGCAATATCACCGCCGAGACCCCCCTCCCGTCCAAGCGGCTGGTGATACGATCCCGAAGGCCTTCGTCCGCAAGGACGGAGGCCTTTTTTCAACAATACCGCGCTTTCTGCCTTGTCCCGCGGGTCAGCCGATCGGTTTGCCGAAAACCAGATATTCCCGGTTGATCTTGCTGCCGATGGCATCGGCGATGGCGACCATTCCCTGGTTGTCGTCGAGAATCCAGCCGATCTCGCCCCGCTTGGAGCCATAGACCCGATCGGCGTTGCGGCGGATCTGGCTGATCATCATGAAGGCAAGCTGGCTGGCTACCCGCGAATTGTGCAGTTCCTTCTTCACGCCCATCAGCGGCACCCGCATCCCCGCACCCTGCGGAAATCGCAGCCAGCGCAGCATTCGCACCCAGCCGAAAGGGAACAGCTTTCCGCCGATTTCCTTGAGCGCCTGATTGATGTCGGGGAACGTCAGCATGAAGGCGACCGGCTCACCATCCAATTCGGCCACCATGTTCAGGTCTTCGCGGATGATCGGCCGCAACTTCTTGCCGGCATAGGCCACTTCTGCGGGCGTAAAGGGCACGAAGCCCCAATTGCCGGACCAGGCATCGTTGAGGATCCCCAGCACCGTCGCCGCTTCCTGATCCCAGCGGCTCTTGTCGACCGGGCGCACCTTGATCCGCTCGTTGCGCTCGCCAGAGGCAACGATCCGCTGGATCAGGGGGGGAAACTCCTTCGAAACGTCCAGATCATAGGTAAGCAGCGACTTGACCGGGACCAGCCCGAATTTCTCGATCCAGCCGCGATAATGCGCGGGGTGGTGGCCCATCATGATCATCGGCGCATGATCCTGTCCCTGCACCAGCAGGCCGGGTTCTTCCCAGATCGACAGCGAGATCGGGCCGAGCATGCGGGACATGTTCTGGTCTTGCAACCAATCCTCGGCCGCGTGAAGCAAGGCATGAGCGGTGAATTCATCCTCCGCATCGAAATAGCCAAACATGCCGGTGCCGGGGCCGAAACCTTGTTCGGGCGGCATTGCCAACGCCAGTTCGTCGATATGCGCGGATATCCGGCCCACTGCCTTGCCATCGCGCCTGGCGATGAAGAACTGCGCGCGAGCATGGCCGAAGAACGGGTTCTTCTCCGGATCGACCAGTTCCATCTGCTCGCCGCGCAATTGCGGCACGCTGTGCGGCTCGCGTGCGGCGAACGTGCGTCCGAGATCGACGAACTCGCCGCGCCCGCGCTTGCCTGATACCGTTTCGATCACCACTTGCTGTTCGTTCACGCCGTCATTCCTGTTCAGCCTTGCTTCAATCCAGTGCGGGCATTTTGCGGCAAGTCAAGCAAGCCAGTCGATTACACTGGTAGAGAGGACTTGTTTGTCCTTTGCGCCATTTCTGGGGTAAGGGCCTCTCACGAGACAGATCACACCCATGGAACAGACCCTCGATCCTGCTGCCACCGCGCCTGTCAACCGCGCGCCGGCCACCCGTGTCCAGTTCATCGATACTGATGACAAGGACATGCTGCGCGCCGCGC
Source organism: uncultured Porphyrobacter sp. (assembly GCA_964500135.1). GTDB lineage: Bacteria > Pseudomonadota > Alphaproteobacteria > Sphingomonadales > Sphingomonadaceae > Erythrobacter. The sequence goes on along the minus strand of CAZCNF010000001.1, from coordinate 12,498 downwards.
GCGATCTGACCAAGGGCCTGGGCGAGGCGCGGGCGGGCTTTTACTGGTCCGACATGCTGGGTTCGGCACTGCTGGGCTATGGCGCCATGGCCGGGGCAATCCTGGTCAGCAGTGTGCCGCTGGCGGCCTTGCTGGGCGTGGTTTCGGCGCTTGCGCTCTATCGCGCGCTCATGTTCATCCACGAGCTGACCCATATCCACCGCGATGCCTTGCCCGGCTTTCGCACGGCGTGGAATGTGCTCGTAGGCATTCCCATGCTGGTGCCCAGCTTCATGTACGAAGGCGTCCACACGCTGCATCACAAGCGCACGCAATATGGCACGGTGGAAGATCCCGAATACCTGCCGCTGGCACTGATGAAACCGTGGAGCCTGCCTGGTTTCGTGCTGGTGGCCGTCCTGGCCCCGATTGGTCTGCTGCTGCGCTTTGCCGTGCTGGTCCCGCTGGGGGCGCTGGTCCCGCCGCTGCGCCGGCTGGTGTGGGAACGTGCTTCGGCGCTGATGATCAATCCCGAATTCCGCCGCAAGGCGCCCGACGAAGTACTTGGTAGGCGGGTGTTCTGGCAGGAGTTGGGCGGCTTTGTGTGGGCCTGGGCGGTGCTCGCCAGCCCGCAGTTCATCGGCTGGCGCCCGTTGCTGATCGGCCTTGCGATCGTGTCGCTCACTGCTGTTCTCAACCAGTTGCGCACTCTCGTGGCTCATCTGTGGGAGAACGATGGCGAGCCGATGACGGTGACAGCGCAGTTCCTCGACAGCGTGAACGTGCCGCCGCCCGGCCTCGTCGCGGAAATCTGGGCGCCGGTCGGGCTGCGTTATCACGCGCTGCATCACCTCATGCCCTCGATGCCCTATCACGACTTGCCCGAAGCACATCGGCGGCTGAAGGCGGCCCTGGGCGGTGGATCCACCTATGACGGCGCCAACCACCCGGGCATGCTGGCGCTGGTGGCGCGGATCGCCAAGAGCACGATGGGTCGTCAGCCCGCAGCCTGAGTAGCGCTGTGCTATTCTTCGGTGCGGATCAGCACCGTCTCTCCCACCATCAGGAACAGGAAAAAGGGGGCCCAGGCCGCCAGCAGTGGCGGATAGCCCCCGAAATTACCCATCGCCAACGAAGCGTTCTCGATCACGAAATAGGCAAAGCCCAGTGCCATCCCGATGATCGCGCGTAGAAACAACTGGCCCGATCGCGCGAGGCCAAAGGCAGCGACCGCTCCCAGCAACGGCATGAGGAAAGCGGCGAGCGGCCCTGACAGCTTGTGCCACCATTTGGCGCGCAGTTCGGCAGTGCGGCGGCCAACCGCTTCATAAGCCGCGATCGACTCCGACAGCTGCCAGAACGGCTGGGTGTCCGGATCGATGGTGTCGAGTTCGATCTTGTCGGGTGTCAATTCGCGCCCGACGACGATGTCGGGCAAGCGCTCGGTTTCTGCCGTGCCGACATCGAACCTGACGGCCTGCTCCAGCCGCCAGCCCGGGCCGGCATAAGTGGCCTGTTGCGCGCGCACCTGCTGGAGGATCATGCCGCTGTCGCTTCGTGCATACCATGTGACGTCGCGCATGCGGATATCGCGGCCCGATCCGGTCAAGCTGGAGGCTGTCAGCACGTTGGCTCCGTCGGTCAGGTAGATATTGGCGCGCGTGCCAGATTCGACGGGCACCTGGCCATAATCCGCAGCTTCCCATGCCTTGAGGGTGGCGCTGGATCGGGTCACCACCCGTTCGTTGAAGGCAAAGCTGATCACCGATACTGCCAGGGCTGCCAGCAGAAGCGGCGCAAGCACCTGGTGCGCGGACAGCCCGGCTGCCTTCATCGCCACCACTTCGCTGTTCTGGTTAAGCGTGACGAGCGTGATGATCGTCGCCAGCAGTACCGAATAGGGCAGGAAACGCGCAATAAGCTGTGGAATCCGCAACATGACATAGGTCAGCAGCTCGCCCTGGCCATTGCCTGGTGCCGCCAGGATCTTTCCGCTGGTTGACAGCAAGTCGAGCATCATCAGCACCAGCACGAGCATGACCAGCACCGCCACGATCCGCACTACAAACATGCGCGCGAGGTAGAGTGTGAGCGTGCGCGACGGGAAGAATTCGAGCTGCATGGCCGGGCAATCCTATTCCGCCGGCACCGGTTCGAGTGCTGCCACCTGGCGCGAGCGCCGCCGCCTGAACAGCTTGCGCAAGCGCTTGCCAAGCTTGCTTGTGGCAGTTTCGAGTGCGCCGATGGCTTGCCCGCCCGGAACATGGGCCACGCGGTGGTACATCCAGAGGATCAGGGCCGCGAACACCACGAATGGCCCCCATAGCGCAAGGATCGGATCGATCCGCCCCAGCGCCGCGACATCTGCGCCATACTGGTTCACCTTGTGGTACGAGACGACCATGATGATCGATACGAAAACCCCGAGGGCACTGGTCGAGCGCTTGGGGGGGACGGCCAGCGAGACGGCCAGCAGCGGCATCAGCAGCATCATGACCACTTCGACGAGGCGGAAATTGAAGCTGGCCTGGCTGGCGTCACGCTTGGCCTCTGGTGCGCGGTCGCTCCAGCCGATCCGCAACAGTTCGGGCAGGATGTACTCGCGTTCGGCATCGCCCCGTTCGCGGAACTCCTCGATCCGGGGCAGATCGATCGGCAAATCATGCCGGGTGAAACTCAGCACGCGCGGAGTGTTGCCGCCGGTGTCCTGGACGATCGTCCCGTCGGTCAGCCGCAGGATGATGGTATCGGGGCTGTCGCTGGTGGCCAGGAAGGCCCCTTCGCGCGCCGAGATGGAAAGCACCTCTCCTTTGGAGTTCGCGACCCGGGCGAAGATGCCATTGAGCTGGCGGCCTTCGTCCTCGCTCTGCTCGATCCGCAGCGCCATCCGGTCCTTAAGGGTGGTGAACTCGCCGACCTTGATTGACGCGCCCAGCGCGCCCGACCGCAGCTCATATTCCATCTGCTCGTAGTAATAGCGACTGATCGGCTGGACGTAGAATACCAGCGCGATGTTGACTGCCACCAGCACCAGCGTGACCAGATAGGGCACGCGCAACAATCGGCCATAACCCAGCCCGACCGCGCGCAGGACGTCGAGTTCGCTGGAGACGGCGAGGCGCCGGAACGCCAGCAGCACGCCCAGCAGTAGCCCGAGCGGAATGGCCAAGCTGGCATATTCGGGGATCAGCGCTCCCAGCATCTTGAAGACGACCGACACAGGGCCACCTTCTACCGCCACGAAATCGAACAGCCGCAGCATCTTGTCGAGCATCAGCAGCGAGGCTGCCAATGCGAACACGCCTAGCATGGGGAACACCACCAGGCGCAGAATGTAGCGATCTATGCTGGGGAGAAAGCTGAGCACGTGGTGGCAAGGTTCGCTAGCTAGGGCTTGATAGCTCCTGTCCTAGCGGCAATTTTCGCCGACGTCAGGCCTTTTCCAACGTGCATTGCAGGGGATGCTGGTTCTGGCGTGCGAAATCCATCACCTGGGTGACCTTGGTTTCTGCCACTTCGTAGGGGAAGATACCGCACACGCCCACTCCCTTCTGGTGGACATGCAGCATGACCCGTGTGGCCTGCTCCAGGTCCATGCCGAAGAAACGCTTCAGAACCATCACCACGAATTCCATCGGGGTGTAATCGTCGTTCAGCATCAGCACCTTATACTGGCTGGGCTTTTTGGGGCGTGTCTTGGTCTTGGTGGCGATCCCCACTTCATTGGCGTTGCCAGGTTCGCCGCTGTCTTCCCCGGCCGCGACCACGACGAACGGGGTGAAAGGCGCGACGAGGGCGCTGCAATGGGGATCGCACTGGGACATGTGGAAACGCAATATCGTATCGCCTGCCATAATCGCAAGACCGGATGTTGCCGTCCTTAACCCGCTGGGGTTAACGCATTGCGCAGCCGCGGACTCATTGATCTCGCAGCGCAAAGGAAAGGGCCGGCCAGACCATTGGTCCAACCGGCCCTCGGCTATCTGCCAGGTAGGGAGAGGAGAGACCCTGGCAAGAAATCCGTTCGCGCCTTGCGGCTTAGGCAGCCTGCTTGATCTTCTCGGCAGCGAGGCTCATGCGGCTCGAAAGCGGCGCGAAGGCATCGTTGTAAAGCTTGACCAGCGCTTCAGTGTTCTTTGAGCCGAACGAGACGGCGGCGTCGAAATTGCGACGGGCGAGTTCGCCCTGCAGCTGGAACAGTTCGGTCGGCGACTTGACTGCGGCGAGCTTCTTGAAGTCGGCGGTGACGGTTTCGACAGCGGCCTTGGTCGCTTCGACCTGGTCGCGGCCGAGGTCCTGCATGCCAGCAAAGAGAATCTTGCCCGAAGCGACGACAGCTTCGAGATTGCCCTTGTTGAACTCGGTCACTTCCGTAGCCAGTTCGCCGGTCTTGGCGAATGCGGTCTTGGCGCGGGTCTGCGCTTCAGCGAAGGCTTCCTTCGCGGTCGCGGTGAAATCGGTGGTCTTGGCAGTGGCCATGATCTTGTCCTTGATTTGAATAATGGGCTTGAGCGGCGCGGCAACCTTCGCGCCGGCCTTGACAGTCTTCTTGGGGGCAGCCTTCTTGGCCGCAATCTTCTTCGCGACCGGCTTCTTCACAACCTTCTTGGGGGCAGCGGTCTTGGCGATTGCCTTCTTGGCCACAACCTTCTTCACGGCCGCCTTCGGAGCAGCAGGCTTGGCAGCGGTGACTTCGGTCGCAGTCTTGGCGGCCGCTTCGGCATAAGCCTTTTCGGCGGCGGCATCGATCTTTGCTTTGGCTTCGTCGGCCATGGTAACCTCGCGTTATGTTGCAACGCACAAAATAGGCATTGCAAGCGCGAAGTCAAGCTATTTTTGTGCACTGCACAAAAAACGACTTAGTCATTGATCCTCAGTGCATTAGCGAGATTTTACATAGCGCCCTGGCGCGTCCTCGATCACGGGATCACCTTTTCCGCCGGGCTGGCGCTTGCCGGTGGCGGAGACTTTTGCGCTCGCCTGCTGCTCAAGCCAGGCTAGCCAGTGCGGCCACCAGCTGCCGGGATGTTCCGTTGCACCGGCAACGAAATCCCTGAGCGAAGCGGCGTTGCTGTCGCCGGTCCAATACTGGTACTTTCCGGCGGAAGGCGGGTTCACCACGCCGGCGATGTGCCCCGAACCGGCCAGCAGGAAGGTGAGCGGCCCGCGGAAATGCTCAGTGATCCGCCACACGCTCTCAGCAGGGGCGATATGGTCTTCGCGGCCCGCCTGGACATAGCTGGGCGTTTCCACCAGCGTCAGATCGATCGGGGTTCCGTCAGCCGCAAGCGCATTCGGCACGACCAGCCGGTTGTCGCGATAGAGATCGCGCAGGTAATCGGCGTGCCACTTGCTCGGCAGGTTGGTAACGTCGCCGTTCCAGTGGAGCAGGTCGAAAGCCGGATAATCTTCCCCCAGCAGGTAATTGTTGACCACGTAGTTCCAGATCAGGTCCTTGCCGCGCAGCGAGTTGAACGTAGCGGCAAGGTAGCGCCCATCGAGATAGCCCTCGCTCGACAAGCTCTTGATCAGCTCGAGCTGGCTGTCGTCGATGAAATGCTTGAGGTCGCCGGCCTTCTCGAAATCGACCTGCGCGGTGAAGAAGGTCGCACTCTTTACCTTGTTGGCCTCGCCGCGCCGTGCCAGCACCGCCAGCGTGGCCGCCAGCGTCGTGCCCGCCACGCAATAGCCGATGGTATGCACCGCAGCCACTCTCAGCCGGGCCCGGACAGTGTCGATCGCGTCGATCTGGGCACGGATATAGTCGTCCCACACCACGTCCTTCATGCTGGCATCGGCCGATTTCCAGCTGACAATGAACACGGTGATACCCTGGTCGACAGCCCATTTGATGAAGCTTTTCTTGGGCGTCAGGTCGAGAATGTAGAAGCGGTTGATCCATGGCGGGAAGATCACCAGCGGCACTTCCAGCACCTCGGCGGTCGTTGGGCTATACTGCACCAGCTGGTATAGTGGGGTCTCGTGCACCACCTTGCCCGGGGTCGCCGCCAGGTTCACGCCCAGTTCGAATGCGGCAGCATCGGTGTGGGTCAGCTGGCCGCGCTTCAGATCGTTGATCAGATGGCGCATACCCTTCAGCAGGTTCTGCCCCTTGGTTTCGACCGTGCGCTTGAGGACGACCGGATTGGTGAGGATGAAGTTATCGGGGCTCATCGCTTCGATCAGCGCGGTCGTGGCGAATTCGAGCTGCTGGCGCTTTTCCGGGGCAATCCCTTTCACGTTCTTGGCTGCCCCGATGAAATATTCGGCCATCATCAGATAGGTCTGATGGAGCAGGGCGAAGGCGGGATGCGCCCGCCATTCTTCGGCTGCGAAACGCCGGTCCTTGCGCGGTAAAGCATCGGCTTCGGGCACGTCCTTGCCGCCCATGCCGCGCATGAAGCTGCCCAGCACGCCTTGCCATAAGTCCATCGTGTCGCTGGCGAACTTCTGAGCGGCATCCAGCGGCGCCTGCGGCAGCTGCCGGGCCATGCCCTGCGCCAGCGTCAGCCACTGGGCCGGATCGAATGGATTAGCGCCGGATTCCGCGCCTTGCGCGCGCTCGGCCATGAATTCGAACCACATTGCCTGGATCTCGCGCGCGACCTCGGCAAAGGCTTGCGCGTCCGACCCCGATAGGCCCAGCTTCGACCAGTCGCCAATCGCGCTGCCCGGCAGGAATTGCCCCATCATCTCGCGCATGGCTTCACCCTGCATGTCGAAAAAGGCGCTGAAGGGCTCGCTTTCGTGCTCGCTTCGGTCGCTGCCGCTTTTGGTCATGGCAGGAAGAGTCCCCTTTATCGATGTTGCATTGCAGAATAGCGATAATGTCATATCAGTGCGATGGCTATTCGCTTAGAAGCGAACGCACCGCCCCGGGCTAAGCCGCCCGGCAACAAGGAAGGCCCCCGATGAATACCGAATTCTACCGCATGAAGCGCTTGCCACCCTATGTCATTGCGGAAGTAAACGCGATGCGGGCGGCGGCACGCGCGGCGGGTGAGGATATCATCGACCTGGGTATGGGCAATCCGGACCTGCCGCCGCCGCAGCATGTGATAGACAAGCTGTGCGAGGTGGCACAGAAACCCGATGCGCACGGCTATTCGCAGTCCAAGGGCATTCCCGGGCTGCGCCGGGCCCAAGCCAATTACTATTCCCGCCGGTTCGGGGTGGAGCTTGATCCCGAACGCGAAGTGGTGGTCACCATGGGCTCGAAGGAAGGGCTGGCCAGCCTTGCCACGGCGATTACGGAGCCGGGCGATGTGGTGCTGGCTCCCAATCCCTCCTATCCCATCCATACCTTCGGGTTCATCCTCGCCGGGGCAACGATCCGTTCGGTTCCCACCACCCCCGACGAGAATTACTTCCGGAGCCTGGAGCGGGCGATGGCATTCACCGTTCCGCGCCCGAGCATGCTCGTGGTCAACTACCCGTCCAATCCGACTGCAGAAGTCGTCGATCTGGCATTTTACGAGCGGCTGGTCGCCTGGGCCCGCGAGAACAAGGTGTGGATCCTTTCCGACCTTGCCTATTCGGAGCTCTATTTCGACGGCAACCCGACGCCATCGATCATGCAGGTCAAGGGTGCAAAGGACGTCGCGATCGAATTCACCAGCATGTCGAAGACCTATTCGATGGCCGGCTGGCGGATGGGGTTCGCGGTCGGCAACCCGCAGTTGATTGCTGCCATGACCCGGGTCAAGAGCTATCTCGATTATGGCGCCTTCACGCCGATCCAGGCGGCAGCCTGCGCTGCGCTCAACGGCCCGCAGGACATCGTCGAAAGCAACCGCCTGCTCTATCACAAACGCCGCGATGTCATGGTCGAGGCGTTTGGCCGCGCCGGGTGGGAAATCCCTGCTCCGCGTGCTTCGATGTTCGCCTGGGCGCCGTTGCCGCCCGCCCTTCGCCATCTTGGCAGCCTCGAATTTTCCAAGCAATTGCTGACCCACGCCAAGGTCGCGGTGGCGCCAGGTGTGGGATATGGCGAGGAAGGCGAAGGGTTCGTGCGAATCGCGATGGTCGAAAATGAGCAACGGCTGCGGCAAGCGGCGCGCAATATTCGCCGGTATCTTGCCAGCGTTGGGGTGAACAGTTCGGCCGCTTAGACGGGATCTTCGACAAGCTGTATTGCCCACACTCCAAAAATCCGAGTCATTGCCATCAACTTGTGCTAACTGATTACGTGATTTTACTTAGTTGGAGTGATCGATGGTGACTGCTGCCGGGCGGAAGCTGACCAAACGTCAGCAAGCCGTGCTGCAACGAATCGACCGTCGCGTGCCGATCAAGGTGATTGCGGTGGAACTGGGTGTGTCGGAAACCCGGATCAACCAGCATATCCGCGCCCTTAAGGATTTCTATCGGGTCGACAGCCTTAACGAGCTGGTCGAGTGCTATCGCCACGAATTCGGCACGGGCGAAGACCCAGACAGCATGTCGGTTGAACTAGCCGCCATATCCTTGAGCGATCCTGAATACAGGAAAAGTCAGATCGCGCCTGCTGCCAATTCGGGACCAAACCCGCCTCGGGTCGATGCGGGCGAGATCGTGTTGAGCGATGTGATGCCGCTAAGCGGGCACACGCCTTGGCAAGTCGCCAGTGAGCCTCGCATCGTCCCCGGGTTGCTCGACGGCGAACATGCCGTCCTGATTCGCCTCGCGGCCATCGTCGGCATCGCCTTCGGCATGCTGGCGGCGCTGGTTCTGGCCGTCACTGCGGCCATGTCGCTGAGCGAGGCGTTGGACGGCAAGGCGTACGTGCCCGTGGAAGACCTGACGCTCGCCGGTTGAGCCCGGCGAGTGCGGAGACCACCGATGGATGACCGAATTCTGCGCGATGCGCACAATATCAAGAAGCTGATGCGTGAGGCTGAAGCCCTGGCCGATGAATCGATGATCGCCTTCGCGAAGCTGAAGCAGGCGATGCTGGCCGCCCGGCAGAACCCGGCGGTCGAGGTTGATACAGGCCAGCGCGCCTTGATGCGCCTCAACCAGGCCGAGCAGCAGGCAATGGCAATGTCGACCAGCCTGCTACGTGTCCATGAAGAGCTCAGCAAGGTTGCGGAGGTGAAGGCAGCCGAGGATCCGGGGGTCAAGACCGTGATTGAAGCCGCGGCCGTCGCGGACGAACCGCGAGAGGAGCGGGTTGCCACTCACGCATGAGTTGCGGCCAAAGGCGATGCTTGGTCTGATCCTTGAATACCGCGATGAAGTGCAGTCGCTGGCAGCGTGGCTGATCTGCGTCGCGGCTTTCGTTTGGGGAGGCGGCCCCGAACGCGGCATTGCCGTGGCTTGGATCGTCATCTTCAAGGGGCTGGACACCGCCCTTTCCATTTCCAGCCTGGGCTCCTTTCGCGGCGATGCGCTGAGCACCATCTACGCGGCGAGCGACCTTCTCGCGCTCGCCTGTTTCGTCCTGGTCGCCGTTCACGCCAACCGGCTTTACCCGTTACTGATTGCGTCGCTCCAGGTGCTGGCAGTGCTGGCCCATGTGGCCCGGGAATTGTCGGACCAGATCAGCGCTATCTCCTATGCTGTCCTGGCCTTCTTTCCGGGCTATTTTCAGCTGGGCCTGTTGGCGGGCGGTGTTGTTCTACATGTCCGCCGCACGCGATTGAATGGCCCCTATCGCGACTGGCGAGAAGGCAACGGTGCGGCGGCATGGCAACAGCTTCTTTCGCGCAGCTTCAGCGGGTCATGATCGCAACTGGCGAACCACCGCCGCGGGCACTGGCCGGGCGCGCCCGGACGGCTCAGCTCGCCAGTATGCTGTCCTATCTCCAGCATGTGTTCGCATCAGCGACTGATGGTGGAGAGCGCTTCCACGCCATCTTTCTCGATGCCCGGCGAGGCTATCTCGACGATTGCTGCCTTGCTGCTGGCAGTTCGGCCCATCTTGCGATCCGGCTGCGCGACTTGTTCGCTCGTGCCTTGGCGCTTGATGCGCAAGCCATGATCGTGGCGCATAACCATCCATCCGGCAATTGCCGTCCAAGCATGCACGATGTCGCAGCCACTCAAAGGCTCGCTGCAATCAGTCGCGAGCTGGGTATCGAATTGCTCGATCATCTGATTGTGACCCGCGAGAAGGTCTACTCGATGCGGGCAGGGGGAAGGCTATGAACATCGAAAGGGGGCAACATCCCTGGCCTCGCGGCGAAGAAATGATCTCGCGCTTCATCGAAGTCGGCGATGTCACGTTGGATCTGTTTCACCGCGATGGCCGGGTGGAGGATTGCTGGCTTCATCTCCACCCGCGCGAGTTCGAACTCTTGTGGCGGCTGGCCCAAAGCCCCGGCGAGCGGCTATCGCGCCAGCAGTTGCTCGCCGAGGTGTGGCGGATCGAGCAAGACCCGGGTACAAACAGTCTGGCGGTTCACGTGGCTCGGCTTCGCAGCAAGCTTGACCAATTCGGACTTGGCAACATGCTGGTGACCCATCGCGAGGGGGGCTACCTGCTCGACGCGCCACCTGGCCCAAGCACCTTCCGGTTTCACCGTGTGGGTAGCGCCTCTCAATCGCGATAGCTGGACACAAGGGACCACATAGGCCAACCTGCCGCCATTGCAGCGACAGGAAACGGGCTGGCACGACATGCAGGACAGTGAGCGGATCTCGATTGAACTAAGCGAGGACGGCGTGGCGCAGGTGCGCTTCAATCGGCCGGACAAGCTCAATGCGCTGGATCACGCCATGTTCGAGGCCATCATCGCCGCAGGGCGCAAGCTGCACAACATGAAGGGGCTGCGCGTGGTGGTGCTGGCGGGAGAAGGGCGCGCATTCTGCGCCGGGCTCGACCTTTCCAACTTTGCCCGCTCGCCTGCACCGGACGAGCCGCCGCTGACCGAGCGCACTTATGGCAATGCCAACCGACCGCAGCAGGCGGCGTTGTTGTGGCGCAAGCTTCCGGTCCCGGTCATCGCGGCGGTACATGGTGTATGCTTCGGCGGAGGCCTGCAGATCGCGAGCGGAGCCGACATCCGCATCGTTCATCCCGAGACCCGCATGTCGATCATGGAACTGAAGTGGGGGCTCGTGCCCGACATGGGGGGCTATGCGCTGTGGCGCGGGCTGATACGCGACGATGTGCTGCGGGAACTCGTCTATACCAATCGCGAATTCAGCGGGGCCGAGGCGCAGGCGCTGGGCCTGGCCACCCATGTCGACACGGACCCCATCGCTCGAGCCACGGCCATTGCCAGCGAGATCGTCAACCGCAATCCGCACGCGATCCGGGCGGCCAAACGCCTCCACTCGGCCATGGTTGAACGCGGAACAGATGCGATTTTGCTCGAGGAAAGCATCGAGCAGCACGCGATCATGCGCTCGAAGAATCAGGTCGAAGCGGTGATGGCAGGCATGGAGAAACGCAGGCCCCGTTTCCAGGATCTCTGATCAGCAAACTGGCTGCGCCGGTCAGCCGAAAATCGCGACCGATTGCATCCCTTCCATGACCTGCTTGCCAGCGCTGTTCCACAGCCGCAGCCGTTCCGACGAATAGCCGTCGTCAGCGTGCTGGCTCGCGTTCTCTGATAGCCACCAGCCGCCTTCGGTGACGGGGGCAATATCGAGCAGGTTGAAGCTCCAGTTGATCGAGCTGATCGGGCCCTGCCGCTGCATGGCCCGCATCGCGCCTGGAGGCATCACGTCGCCCATCAGCACCAGCGTGCTGACCGGATCGAGACCTTCGCTGGCAATCAGGCGGGCCCAGCGGCGCACGACAGGCGCACCGGGTCCACTGGTCTGCTGCGCCCGGCGCAGCTCGAAATTGCGGCTTATGAAGCTGGGCCCTTTGTCTGCGCCCACCACCTCGCACTGGTCGGGGGCCGGGGGGGCATCGACAAGCGGCTCAGCCGCATGCACGGCGTTGGCCGTGCGCGGCTCTGCAAACAGCCAGAAGGCAGTAAGGGCTAGCTGACCTCCGCAATGGATTTCACTCCGCAGCTGTGTCACGTTGCGGCCCTGACGCACGATCTGGGCGCTCAGTTCCACTGTGTCGCCAATCGGGGCCACGAACCCGATCTGTGCCGCGCGCAGAGGAGGAAGGTCTGGAAAGGCACGGATGGCCTGGGTGTAGGCAATCAGCGCTGAGGCACCCCCGTAAAGCGTGCGGCCTTGCATCCAGTGTTCGGCATCGGGGAGCCTGAGTTCGCCCTGCTGGCCGGTGATGGGTTCGATCATGGTCAATGCGCTCATGTCAGATTCCCTGTCTGGTTTGATGTGCTGCGTCCAGTGTGACGTTACGGAAGGTATCAATGCGATTGCCATCACGGCGATGAATCGCTAGGGCGCCGCTTCCCGTGCGAGAGTGCGGGTCGAGGCCCGATGGCGGAGTGGTTACGCAGAGGACTGCAAATCCTTGCACGCCGGTTCGATTCCGGCTCGGGCCTCCACCTCCTTGCGGCGCTAGAGGGCATTGCGGCACGGCTGCGGTGCCCCTATGGGCCGGAATTGAGAGCGCCGCTTTAGCTCAGTTGGTAGAGCACATCATTCGTAATGATGGGGTCACGTGTT